>LNET01000079.1 GCA_001464055.1 Burkholderiales bacterium Ga0077543 | reverse complement strand
CATCGAGACCAGCTTCCTGGGTGAAGACGAGATCCGCGCCATCACCGAGGCGATGATCCGTACCGTCTTCCGCAAGACGCTGGGCATGGAACTGCCGGTGTATGCCGAGATGACCTATGCCGACGCCATGCACAAGTACGGCAGCGACAAGCCCGACCTGCGCGTGAAGCTGGAGTTCACCGAGCTCACCGACATCATGAAGTCGGTGGACTTCAAGGTGTTCAGCGGCCCGGCCACCACGCCCGGCGGCCGCGTCGCGGCCTTGCGCATTCCCGGTGGCGGCGAAATGAGCCGCGGCGAGATCGACGCCTACACCGAGTTCGTGAAGATCTATGGCGCCAAGGGCCTGGCCTGGATCAAGGTGAACGACGTGGCGAAGGGCCGCGACGGCCTGCAGAGCCCCATCGTCAAGAACCTGAACGACGGCGCGCTGGAGCAGATGCTGGCCCGCACCGGCGCCCGCAACGGCGACCTCATCTTCTTCGGCGCCGACAAGGCCAAGGTGGTGAACGACGCGCTGGGCGCGCTGCGCGTGAAGATCGGCCACAGCGACTTCGGCCGCGAGCACGGCCTGTTCAACGACGTCTGGGCGCCGCTGTGGGTGGTGGACTTCCCGATGTTCGAGTTCGACGAGGACGCCAAGCGCTGGAACGCCGTGCACCACCCGTTCACGGCGCCGAAGGACGGCCACGACGAGCTGATGAAGACCGACCCCGGGGCCTGCATCGCCAAGGCTTACGACATGGTGCTGAACGGCTGGGAGATCGGCGGGGGATCGGTCCGCATCCACCGTGCCGACGTGCAGGCCCGCGTGTTCGAGGCACTGAACATCACGCCCGAGCAGCAGAAGCTCAAGTTCGGCTTCCTGCTCGACGCGCTGCAGTACGGTGCGCCGCCCCACGGCGGCCTGGCCTTCGGCCTGGACCGCATCGCCACGCTGATGACGGGTGCGGAGAGCATCCGCGACGTCATCGCCTTCCCGAAGACACAGCGCGCACAGTGCCTCTTGACCGGGGCGCCGAGCATGGTCGACGAAGCACAGTTGCGGGAACTGCACATCCGGCTGCGCAACACGGCGCCGGCGGCTTGATCTTCCGCACCAGGGGTCTGGTTTAGCTAATATGGCTGGGTTGCCTGAACGGGACCCCGCCATGGAAGTCACTGCCACCGAAGCCAAGAACCGCCTGGGCCAGATGCTGGACCACTGCCAGCGCGAGCCCGTGGTGATCGAAAAGCAGGGCCGCCGCCACAGCGTGCTGCTGTCGGCGGCGCATTACGACGCCCTGGTCGCCGCCAGCCGCGGGCAGGCCATGGCCGAAGCGCCGCCGCGCACGGCAGACGAGTTCTACGCCCGCTACAAGGATTGGGTCGACGAGCAGAACGCCCGTTTCGAGCGCATCGGCATCTGGAACGAAGACTTCCGCACCTGGTGAACGGCATGGCCCAGTGGGACGTCTACCGAAATCCAATCGCCAGCAGCCGGGACGAAGTGCCCTTTCTGGTGGACATCCAGAGCGCACTGCTGCACGGGGTGCCGACGCGCCTGGTCGTGCCCCTGGCCTTGCCCCGCCGCAAGATGGCCGGTTTGCCGCCACGCCTGGTGCCGCAGTTCGACGTGCTGGGCCACAGCCTGCAACTGGTGCCGCAAGAGGCGGGTGCCGTGCCGGCGCGCATGCTGTCGGCGCCGGTGGCCAGCCTGCGTGCCGAAGCCACACGCATCGTCGATGCGCTCGACACGGTGGTCAGCGGTGTCTGAGAACCCGCCGCGCCCACCCAAGATTCCGCGCTCGGTGCTGGTGGTCATCCACACGCCGGCACTGGACGTGCTGCTGATCGAACGCGCCGACCGCCCGGGTTACTGGCAGAGCGTCACCGGCTCGCTCGACGCCGAAGACGAGCCGCTGGCAGACACGGCGCGCCGCGAAGTGCAGGAGGAAACCGGCATCACCACGGGCGAACTGCGCGACTGGGGCCTGACCAATGTCTACGAGATCTTCCCCACCTGGCGCCACCGCTATGCCCCGGGCGTGACGCACAACACCGAGCATGTCTTCGGCCTGACCGTACCCGCCGGGACGCCGGTGGTGCTGGCGCCGCGTGAGCACCTGCAATACCAGTGGCTGCCCTGGCACGAGGCGGCCGAGCGCTGCTTTTCGCCCAGCAACGCGGCAGCCATCCGGCAGCTGGCGGACTTCGCCGCCGCTGCGCCATGAGCAAGCTGCAGCCGCTGCAGTCGACCCTGCTGCCGCCCTACACCGGCATCAGCGGCCTGCGCGTGGCCACCTACAACATCCACAAGGGCGTGCGTGGCGTCGGGCTGCGCAAGCGGCTGGAGATCCACAACCTGGGCCTGGGCATCGAGGCGCTGGACGCCGACCTGGTGTTCCTGCAGGAAGTGCGGCTGTTCCACCACGGCGAGTCGCGCCGTTTCGACCGCACTTCCTTCGGCTGGCCGGCCCAGGGCCAGGCCGAGTACCTGGCGCCCGAAGGCTACGAGGTCGCCTATCGCACCAATGCCGTCACGCGCCAGGGCGAACACGGCAATGCGTTGCTCTCGCGCTGGCCCCTGGGCGACATCGGCCACCGCGACGTCAGCGACCACCGCTTCGAACAGCGCGGCCTGCTGCACGTGCCGGTGTCCTGGAACGGCGTGCCGGTGCATGCGGTGGTGGTGCACTTCGGCCTGGTGCACGCCAGCCGGGTGCGCCAGGTGCAGCGCCTGGCGCGCTACATCGAACAGCAGGTGCCGGCTGGCGAAATCCTGGTGGTGGCCGGCGATTTCAACGACTGGGGCGAGAAGCTCGACGGCCCGATGGCCGAACTGGGCCTGTCGCGCGCCGTGGCCCCGGCCAGCGCGCGCCAGCAGCAGGCCACCTTTCCTTCATTGGCGCCGGTGTTCGCGCTGGACCGCTTCTACCTGCGTGGCCTGGCCTGCACTTCGACCATGGTGCCGCGTGGCGTCAGCTGGGCCCGCATGTCCGACCACCTGCCGCTGGTGGCCGAGCTGCAGCTGGCCTAGGCGCAACGGCCATGCCCGCACGCGAAGAACTCGCCCGCCTGCGTGCCTGGACGGCGGTACCGGCGCCGGCTTTCGTGGGTGGCAACCGGGTGAGCCTGCTGGAAGGCGGCGACGCGCTGTTTCCGCGCATGTGTGCGGCCATCGAAGCAGCGCAGCACGAGGTCTGGCTGGCCACCTACATCTTCCACGACGACCCGGCGGCGCAGGGCGTCGTCACCGCGCTGCGCGAAGCGGCTGGCCGGGGCGTGGCCGTGCACGTGGTCATCGACGGTTTCGGCAGCCTGGCCACGCTGCCGATGCTGCGCCAGGCGCTGGAAGGTGCGGCCGTGAAGCTCGAGGTCTTCCGGCCGCTCGAACGCTGGTACGCCTGGCTGCAGCCCGGGCAGCTGCGCCGGCTGCACCAGAAGCTGTGCGTCTGTGACGACACCGTGGCCTTCGTGGGCGGCATCAACATCATCGACGACCGCCACGACATGAACCACGGCTGGACCGAGACGGCAAGGCTGGACTTCGCGGTGGAGGTGAACGGCCCGCTCGCCCAGAACGTGCATGCCACGGCCCGGGCCATGTGGGCCCGTGCCCACCTGGCCCGGGCCTGGCGCGAGGAAGTGCGCACCCTGGCGCGCGCCAAGCGGCCGGCGCGCCAGGCCCTGGACCTGCTGCGCCAGTTGCGCGGCGGCTCCAGGCCCGACATCGCCGGCACGGCAAGCCAGCCCATGCAGGCGGCCTTCGTCGTGCGCGACAACCTGCGCCAGCGCCGTGCCATCGAACGCAGCTACGTCGAGGCCATCCGCGGGGCGCAGCGCCGCGTCGACATCGCCGTGCCCTACTTCTATCCGGGCCGCAGTTTCCGCCGCGCCCTGCGCGGCGCCGCCAGGCGTGGGGTGCAGGTGCGGCTGCTGATGCAGGGCAAGGTCGACTACCGCATTGCCGCGCTGGCGGCGCGCGCGCTGTACGACGAACTGCAGTCGCACGGCGTGCGCATCTTCGAATACACCCCGGCCTTCCTGCACGCCAAGGTGGCCCTGGTCGACGACGACTGGGCCACCGTGGGCAGCTCCAACATCGACCCGCTGTCGCTGCTGCTGAACCTGGAGGCCAACGTCGTGGTTCGAGACCCCGAATTTGCGTTGGCGCTCGGCCAGCGCTTCGACACGGCCTTCGCGGTGTCCGAGGAAGTCCAGCCCGGCCCGGCCCGGGGCGGCGGCATGCGCAGCTGGCTGCGCCGCGCTGCCGTGGCCTGGGCCGCGAACGTCTACCTGCGGCTGGCGGGCATCACCGGGCGTTACTGACGCATGTGCCCCCGGCTGCACTGCCGCGGGGCTGGAGGCTGGGTCCTGGGGCGGACGCCGTGGTTGGAGAGCGGTGATATCCGTCTTCGTGCGCTGCTCAGCGCGGCTCCTGGCCGAACCTGTTGGGCCCCGGCGTGCCGCGGAGAAAGCCGTTCACCACCAGCGCCACCAGCCAGCCCACCACCGGCACCAGCATCACCAGCACCCACCAGCCACTGTGGTTGCGGTCGTGCCAGCGCTTGATGGACACCGCCAGCGTCGGCCACAACAGCAGCAGATTGACGAGATGGTCAGCCAGCTCGGCGCGGATCCGTGCAATGCCCAGCAGCGCATGCAGCAGCAGCCCCACGCCCAGCGGCACCAGCACACCCCACAGCCACCAGGTGCTTCGCGCGATGCGGCCGCGCGGGTCCAGCATCAACTGCCAGGGTTCGATGTCACCTGGAATGCGTGTGGTCATCATGGCCGGCAGACTTTCCTTCGTATCACGCATGCCTGCAGTATCGCCGTCGCTCAGTCGCGCTAGGCTCATGGCTTCCCCCGCTTTCAGGTGCCTTTCCGCCATGGCCAAGACCCGGACGACCCCGACAACCCCGGCAACCCCGCCATCCCCGACGGCCCGGCCCGCCCGCGCTGCGAAGCCCGCCAGCACGCCTGCGCCGCGTCGCCGCCCGGCCCGGGCCGCAGCCACCGCCCCGCTGGACCTGGCCCTGCAGGGCGGCGGTTCGCATGGCGCCTTCACCTGGGGCGTGCTCGACCGGCTGCTGCAGGACGAGAGCCTGCCGATCGCCGCCGTCTCGGGCACCAGCGCCGGGGCCCTGAACGCTGCCGTGCTGGCCTGCGGCTGGGCCGCGGGCGGGCGCGCCGGCGCGCGCACCGCACTGGCGGCCTTCTGGCACGACGTGGGTGGCCAGCAGGCCTGCTTCGGCACGGCGGTGCCCGCCATGCCGGCGCCGGCCGACGTCGACCTGAGCCTGTTCAACCTGAACCAGAACCCGTTCTACGCCTGGTTCAACGGTTTCCTGCGCCTGTTCAGCCCGCAGCAGTTCAACCCGCTGGGGCTGGACCCGCTGCGCCGCATCGTCGAACGCCATGTGCGGCCCGAAATGCTGATGGCCAGCCCGCTGCGCGTGTTCGTCACCGCCACCCAGGTGCGCACGGGGCAGGCCAGGGTGTTCGACAACGTGCGCGGGCCGGGCTGCAAGGGCGACCTGGACGTGCCGGCATTGCTGGCATCGGCCTGCCTGCCGCAACTGTTCGCGCCGGTGATGATCGACGGCGAGGCCTACTGGGACGGTGGCTACAGCGGCAACCCCGCTCTGTGGCCGCTCATCTACTGCAGCGAAGCCACCGACCTGCTGCTGGTGCGCATCAACGCGCTGTCGCGCCCGTCGGTGCCCGACACGGCCGAGGAAATCGCCGACCGCGTCAACGAGATCACCTTCAACGCCGGCCTGCTGGGCGAACTGCGGGCCATCGCCTTCGTGCAGAAACTGGTGGCCGAAGGCCGGCTGGGCAGCGGCGACTACAAGAACCTGCGCCTGCATATGGTGGCCGACGACGCCGGCCTGGCACCGCTGGGCCCTTCGAGCAAGATGAACACCAACATCGCCTTCCTGCAGGCCCTGCACGCGCTGGGCCTGGCCGCGGCAGACCGCTGGCTGGCCGAACACCGGGCCGATGTCGGCGTGCGCGGTTCGCTCGACATCCGCAAGACCTTCCTGGCGCCCGGCGCTTGAACGGGGCCCGTCCGGACCTGGTCGTGCTCAGCCCGCAGGGGCTGTACTGCCCGGCAGGCGATTTCCACATCGACCCCTGGCGCCCGGTGGCGCGGGCGGTGGTGACGCACGCGCATGCCGACCACGCGCGGCGCGGCCATGGCCACTACCTGGCCACCGCCGTCAGTGCCGGGGTACTGCGCTCACGCCTGGGCGACATCAGGCTGCAGGGCCTGGCCTACGGCGAGGTCGTCACGATCAACGGCGCCCAGGGGCAGGTGAAGGTCAGCCTGCACCCGGCCGGGCACGTGCTGGGTTCGGCCCAGGTGCGCATCGAACACGCAGGCCAGGTGTGGGTGGCTTCCGGCGACTACTACACCCGCGGTGCCGACGACGAAGCCGCCGAGCACAACGCCACCTGCACGCCCTTCGAGCCGGTGCGCTGCCACACCTTCATCACCGAAAGCACCTTCGGCCTGCCCATCTACCGCTGGCGCCCGCAGGCCCAGGTCATGGCCGACATCAACGCCTGGTGGGCCGGCAATGCCGCCGCCGGCCGCGCCAGCCTGCTGCTGGGCTACAGCTTCGGCAAGGCGCAGCGCCTGCTGGCGGGGGTGGACGCGTCGATCGGCCCCATCGTCGTGCACAGCGCCGTGGAACCGCTGAACCGGGCCTACCGCGAAGCCGGCGTGCGCCTGCCCGACACCCACTTGGTCAGCGACATCGGCGACACCGCCAGCCTGAAACGTGCGCTGGTGCTGGCCCCGCCCGCGGTGCTGGGCAGCGCCTGGGCCAAACGCTTCGGCGACGCTGGCGACGCCTTTGCCAGCGGCTGGATGCAGCTGCGCGGCGCGCGCCGCCGCCAGGGGCTGGACCGCGGCTTCGTGCTCAGCGACCACGCCGACTGGCCCGGGCTGCAGCGCGCGATTGCCGCCACCGGGGCCGAACGCGTCATCGTCACCCACGGCTACGAGGCGGTGATGGTGCGCTGGCTGCAGCAGCAGGGGTTGCAGGCCGGCAGCTTCCAGACGGAATTTGGTGGCGAAGGCGGCGACGCGGCGGGTGAGGCCATCGCCCTGGCGCAAGATAAGGGCCTGATTGCCACCGGAGCGCCCCATGAAGATCCTGTTGCCCATTGACGGCTCGCCAGCGGCCCTGGCCGCCGTTCGCCATGCCCTTCAGCTGCGCCGCGCCGGGCTGCCGGCCAGCTTCGTGCTCATCAACGTGCAGGAATCGGCCACCTTGTACGAAGTGGTGTTGGCGCACGACACCGAGGCCCTGACCGACATCAAGCGCGGCGCAGGCGCCGACCTGCTGGCGCCTGCCGAAGCCCTGCTCGACGAAGCCGACGCCGACTACGAAAGCGAAGTTGCCGGCGGTGAGCCCGCCACGCTGCTGGTGGAACTGGTCGAAAACTACGGCGCCGACGCCGTGTTCATGGGTGCTGTCGGCATGGCCGAACCCGACGCCGACGGCCTGGGTTCGGTGGCGCTGGCCCTGTTGCAACACAGCCCGGTGCCGGTGACGGTGGTGCGCACCGCCGAGCCCGGGCCCGACGTGGTGACGGCCGGCATCGACATGGCCGGCGTGGCCGGCGCGCGCTGAGGTTCCGAGGCCGCCCGCGCGGCCGGCGGCCTGTTCGGCCCCGGCATGGCCTGGGCCACCGGGGCGCTGCACTGGGGGTTGCCAGCCCGGGCATCATCGCCCGATGCGCCTGTTTGCCGCCCTGTACGACCAGCTCGACGCCAGCACCGCCACCAGTGCCAAGCTGGCGGCTTTGCGCCGCTACTACGCCGCCGCACCGGCCGCCGACGCCGCCTGGGCCACCTACTTCCTGGCCGGCGGCAAGCCGCGCCAGGTGGTGCCCACGGCCGTGCTGCGTGAACTGGCCTGCCGCCGCGCCGGCATCGACGACTGGCTGTTCGACGAGTGCTACCAGGCCGTGGGCGACCTGGCCGAGACCATTGCCCATGTGCTGCCGCCCGGCCAGGCGGGCAGCGACCACGGCCTGGCGTTCTGGGTCGAGGAGCGCCTGCTGCCGCTGCGCGGGCTGCCGGCCGAAGAACAGGCGGCGCGTGTGCTGGCCGCCTGGGACGAGCTGGACGCCAGCGGCCGCTTCCTGCTGGTGAAGTTGATCGGCGGCGGTTTCCGCGTCGGTGTCAGCAAGCTGCTGGTGCAGCGCGCACTGGCCGAACACGCCGGCCTGGACGCCAAGCTGGTGGCCCAGCGCATGATGGGCTACACCGACGCACGGTCCATGCCCGGCGCCGCGCGCTTCCAGGCGCTGCTGTCGCACGAAGCCTCGCCCTTGCAGGACGCCGGCCAGCCCTATCCGTTTTTCCTGGCCCACCCGCTGCAACTGCCGCTGGCGGAATTCGACGCAGCCATCGGCCCGGTGGCCGACTGGCAGGTGGAGTGGAAGTACGACGGCATCCGCGCGCAGCTGGTCAAGCGCGCCGGGCAGGTGTGGATCTGGTCGCGCGGCGAGGAACTGGTGACCGAGCGCTTCCCCGAGGTGGCCGCGCGCGCCCAGGCCCTGCCCGACGGCAGCGTGCTCGACGGCGAACTGCTGGTCTGGCCCGAAGGCGCAGAACAGCCGGCCTCGTTCGCGCTGCTGCAGCAGCGCATCAACCGCAAGACCCTGGGCAAGAAGCTGCTGGCCGACGCGCCCGTGCAGTTCCTGGCCTACGACCTGCTGGAGGCCGACGGCAGCGACCTGCGCGGCCAGCCGCAGCACGCCCGCCGCGCGGCCCTGCAAGCGCTGCTGCAGGGCCAGGGTCTGCGCGCCGCGCCCCTGGTGCAGGCCGCCGACTGGCCGGCACTGGCGGCCTTGCGCGCCGGTTCGCGGCAACGGGGTGTCGAAGGCTTCATGCTGAAGCAGCGCAGCGCCGGCTACGGCAGCGGCCGCACCAAGCAGGACGGGGTGTGGTGGAAGTGGAAGGTGGACCCGCTCAGCGTCGACGCCGTGCTCATCTATGCCCAGGCCGGCCATGGCCGCCGCGCCAGCGTCTACACCGACTACACCTTCGCGGTGTGGAGCCGGCCGCCGGCCAGTGCCGAAGAAGCGCAGGCCGTGGTCGAGGCCATTGCCGCGCGCCGGCCGGCGGTGGCGGGCGCCTTGCAGCTGCTGCCCTTTGCCAAGGCCTACTCGGGCCTGACGGACGAGGAGTTCAAGACCGTGGACCGCGTCATCCGCGCCACCACGCTGGAGAAGTTCGGCCCGGTGCGCAGCGTGCGGCCCAGCCTGGTGTTCGAGATCGGCTTCGAAGGCATCCAGGCCAGCCCGCGCCACAAGAGCGGCATCGCCGTGCGCTTCCCGCGCATGCTGCGACCGCGGCCCGACAAGCCGCTGCACGAAGCCGACAGCCTGGACACGCTGCGCGCCTTGCTGGCGGCCTGTCACGACACCGTCACCTGAAACGCGCAGCGTTCGGGGCATGAGCATCGAACACCTGAACCCCGAAGAACATGCCCGCCTGTTGCAGCGCCTGGAACAGGAACTGCTGGACGGCTACGACGAAGAGATGGAACTGCTCACCGAAGACGGTGAGGGTGGTGACGCCCGCGAGGGCGGTGAGGGCGGCCAGACCACCGAACGCGCCGCCCGGCTGCGCTACTTCCGCGAACTCTTCCGGCTGCAGGGCGAACTGGTGAAGCTGCAGGACTGGGTGGCGGCCACCGGCCACAAGGTGGTGATCCTGTTCGAAGGCCGCGACGCGGCGGGCAAGGGCGGCGTCATCAAGCGCATCACCCAGCGCCTGAACCCGCGCGTGGCGCGCGTGGTGGCGCTGCCGGCACCGAACAGCCGCGAAAAGACCCAGTGGTATTTCCAGCGCTACATCAGCCACCTGCCGGCGGCCGGCGAAATGGTGCTGTTCGACCGCAGCTGGTACAACCGCGCCGGCGTCGAGCGCGTGATGGGCTTTTGCAGCGAGGCCGAGGTCGAGGAGTTCTTCCGCAGCGTGCCCGAGTTCGAACGCATGCTCGTGCGCAGCGGCGTGCAGCTGCTGAAGTACTGGTTCAGCATCACCGACGACGAACAGCACCTGCGCTTCCTGGGCCGCATCAACGACCCGCTGAAGCAGTGGAAGCTGAGCCCGATGGACCTGGAAAGCCGGCGCCGCTGGGAGGACTACACCCGCGCCAAGGAAGCCATGCTGGAACGCACCCACATCGCCGAGGCGCCCTGGTGGGTGGTGCAGGCCGTGGACAAGAAGCGCGCGCGGCTGAACTGCATCCATCACCTGCTGCAGCAGATGCCCTACACCGAGGTGGAACGCCCGGGCATCGAACTGCCTGCGCGCTTGCGCAACCCCGACTACATCCGCAGCCCGGTGCCGGCCGAGCTGATCGTGCCCGAGATCTATTGAGGTTTGCGGTGCCGCCCCGGGGCGGCGCCTGGTTTCAGCCCTGGGCGTGCGTGCTGCCGGCTGCGCGCTGCTGCAGGCCGTTGCCGGACTTGACGATGCCCGCGCCGAACATCGCGCCGATGTAGGCGTTCCACGCCGCCCAGTAGGCGGGGGCGGTGGCCGGGTCCTGCCCCTGGGCGACGTCGGCGGTGGTCGCGTTGAAGATCAGCGTGTATTCCATGGTCGGGCTTTCTCGTCCGGCGGGGGTGGGGTGGTCGGCGCACGCTACCGGCTCGCGCCGCGCCCGACAAGCCGCGCCCGGCGGCGGGCTCGTCACAGTGATGCGCGGGCGCGGCATCGATCGACATCGGCTGCGAAAGTTTTTCCGGCCGCTGCCCCTGGCATGCGCCTTGCGCCGCCTTGGTGCATGTCACCCGATCTGTCACCCGCCGCTGCGGCCGCAGCGGCCACCGCCCAGGCGGCCGAGCGCCTGACCCTGTTGCTGGAAAGCACTGGCGAAGGCATTTTTGGCGTCGACCTGGACGGCCGCTGCACTTTCGTGAATCGCGCAGCGGCGCAGATGCTGGGCTGGAGCACCGACATGGTGCTGGGCCGCAACATGCATGCGCTGATGCACCACACCCATGCAGACGGGCGCCACTATCCGGAATGTGAATGCCCCATCTTCAGGGCTTTCCGCCAGGGCCTGCCCTGCCGCATCGACGACGAAGTGCTGTGGCGTGCCGACGGCAGCTGTTTCCCGGCCGAGTACAGCAGCCATCCCATCATCGAGAACGGCCAGGTGCGCGGTGCCGTGGCCACCTTCGTCGACATCACCGAACGCAAGCGTGCCAGCGAACTGCTGCGCAAGAGCCACGACGAACTCGAGCAGCGCGTGGCCGAACGCACGCGCGAACTGCGCGACCTGGCCAACCACATCGAGGCCGTGCGCGAGACCGAGCGCAAGCGCATCGCCCGCGAGATCCACGACGAACTGGGCTCGCTGCTGGTGGCGCTGAAGATGGACACGCACTGGCTGCACCGCCGGGTGGGCCTGGAGTCGGGCGACCAGGCCGAGCTGCAGGCCAAGTGCCAGAGCATGGGCCGGCTGATCGACACCGCCGTCGACAACGTCGGCCGCATCATCACCGACCTGCGCCCCAGCATCCTGGACCACCAGGGCCTGTGGGCGGCGCTGGAATGGCAGGCGCAGGAATTCCGCGACAGCTATTCGAACGCGTTCTCCGACGCCAGCGAACTCGACGCCACGCTGCAGTTCCACGTGGCAGCGGGCGTGCTGCCGCCGCAGGGCGGGCAGGCCATCGCCGTCTTCCGCATCTTCCAGGAGATGCTGACCAACGTGGCGCGCCATGCCAAGGCGCGCAGCGTGCGCATCAGCATCCATGTCGACGGCCCGCCCGACGCGGTGCTCTACATCGACGTGCGCGACGACGGCGTGGGCGCGGCGCCAGCGGCACTGGCCGACCCGCAGAGCTTCGGCGTGCTGGGCATGCGTGAACGTGCCGGGCACTTCGGCGGCCGGCTCAGCATCGACAGTGCGCCGGGGCAGGGCACGCGCGTGCGGCTGGTGATGCCCTTGTCGGAAGAGCAAGAGGCGGGGTCATCGTGAAGCGCCCGCCGCCGGGCCGACCGCGGTACCCCGCGGGCGAGGGGCAGACATGAAGCGCCCGCCGCCGGGCCGCCCCAAGGCGGGCGCCGTCCCCTCGGGGGACCGACCGCGGTACTCCGCGGGCGAGGGGCACACATGATCCAGGTGCTGATCTGCGACGACCACCAGATCGTGCGCCAGGGCATCAAGCTCATCCTGGCCGACGCGCCCGACATCGCGCTGGCCTTCGAAGCCGGTAACGGCCCCGACGCGGTGGGCCGGGTGCGCCAGGGCGGCATCGACGTGGTGCTGCTCGACATCGCCATGCCGCAGCGCGACGGGCTGGACGTGCTGAAGCAGCTGAAGAAGGAATTCCCCAAGCTGCCGGTGCTGATGCTGTCCACCTACCCCGACCGGCAGTACGCCGTGCGCAGCCTGAAGCTGGGTGCGGCCGGCTACCTGAACAAGAGCGCCGACAGCGAACAGATGATCGAAGCCATCCGCCGCGTGGCCCTGGGCGGCCTGTTCATCACCGCCAGCGTGGCCGAACAGCTGGCCAGCGCCGTGGGCGCCGGGGCGAAGGCCGACCAGCCGCTGCACGAACGGCTGTCGCAACGTGAATACCAGGTGTTCAGGCTGCTCAGCCAGGGCCGCAGCGTGGGCGAGATCGCCGACGCGCTGGCCTTGTCGTCCAACACCGTCAGCACCTACCGCGCGCGCATCCTGGAAAAGACCGGTGTGCGCAACGATGTCGAACTGGCCCTGTACGCGGTGAACCAGGGCGTGCATGGCGCCTGACCCAAGGCGCCAAGACCGCGACGCCTGGTCAGCCGGGCATCGTCGCTTCGATGCCGCGATAGAAGTAGTTCTGCGACCGGATCTGGGCATCGTTCAGGCGCTGGCCGGCGGGGATGACGGTGGTGCCGTCCTGGCGCACGATCGGGCCGTCGAAAGGGTGCAGCGTGCCGGCCGCCAGCGCGTCGCGCACGCGGGTCGCCTCGGCCACTTCTTCGGGCGTCATGTTGGTGAACGGCGCCAGGCTGAACATGCCGGAGTTCAGTCCGCCCCAGACATCGCCCGGGCGCCAGCTGCCGTCGATCACGGCGCGCGCACGGCTGACGTAGTAGTCGCCCCAGTTGTTGATGGACGAGGTCAGGTGGGCCTTCGGTGCGAAGCGGGTCATGTCCGAAGCCTGGCCGAAACCGAACACGCGGCGTTCTTCGGCCACCTGCAGTGGTGCCGGGCTGTCGGTGTGCTGGCACAGCACGTCGCAGCCCTGGTCGATGAGGGCGCGCGCGGCTTCGGCCTCGCGGCCCGGGTTGAACCAGGCGCCGACCCAGACGACGCGCACCTTCATGGCCGGATCGACCGACCAGGCACCGCGCATCACGGTGTTGATGGCGTGGATGACTTCAGGAACCGGGAATGAGGCGATGTAGCCGATCTGCTTGGACTTGGACTTGCGCGCGGCGATCACGCCCTGGACGTAGCGGCCCTCGTAGAACCGGGAGTTGTAGATCGACAGGTTCGGCAGGGTCGAGGTGCCGGTGGCGTTTTCGAAGAACACGTTCGGCAGCGTCGGCGCCACGCGCACGGTGGGCTGGAAATAGCTGAACGAGGTGGTGAAGATCAGGCGCGCGCCGTTGCGTGCCAGCTGATTGACGACGCGGTCGAAGTCGGGCGGCGCGACGGACTCGACCTGGGTCGAACGCACGGCGCTTCCCAGCACCTCTTCCATGCGGCGGCGTCCGCGGTCGTGCATGGTCGACCAGCCGAAGTCGCCGACCGGGCCGATCAGCACGAAGCCGACGTTGAGCGGGTTCGCCTGCGAAAAGGCGCGGTCACCGAGCGCGGCGGCGCTGGCAAACGCACCGGCACCCTGGACAAGCTGACGACGTGTGATGGACATGGGGGCCTCTTTTGTCGAGATGGACACGGGACGGGTTGAAAAAGCGAGCAAAGATCGTACCGGAGGGGACAGCGCGAAACACTCAGCGGTCGGGCACGAAAGGAATGCCGAGCGAACCCGGCCCGGCAGCCCCGCCCCTGCGCACGCGCATGATCACCACCAGCACGACGATGGTCAGCAGGTAGGGCAGTGCCGCCAGCAGCTGGGACGGCACCGGCACGCCGAAGCCCTGTGCATGCAGCTGCAGGATGGTCAGCCCGCCGAAGAGATAGGCACCCAGCGCCGCGCGCCAGGGCAGCCAGCTGGCGAACACCACGATCGCCAGCGCGATCCAGCCGCGCCCCGCCGTCATGCCCGAGGTCCAGAACGGCGTGTACACCAGGCTCAGGTAGGCGCCTGCCAGGCCAGCGCAGGCGCCACCGAAAAGCACGGCCATGAAGCGGATCTTCAGCACCGGGTAGCCCAGGGCGTGGGCCGAAGCATGGTTCTCGCCGCAGGCGCGCAGGATCAGGCCTGACTTGCTGCGGGTGAGGAACCACCACACGCCGCCGACGAGCATGAAGGACAGGTAGACGAACGGGTCCTGCTCGAAGAACACCCGCCCGATGAAGGGAATATCGGACAGGACGGGGATGTCGATCTTGCCGATGCCTTCGCGCTGCACGCCCACGAAAGGCGCGCCGATGACGCCTGACAAACCCAGCCCGAAGATCGTGAGCGCCAGGCCCGACGCCACCTGGTTGACGGCCAGCCCCAGCGTCATCAGCGCGAACAGCGTCGCCAGCGCCATGCCGGCGCCGATGGCTGCGAGCACGCCGAGCGCGCTGGAGCCCGTGAGGATGGCCACCGCGATGCCGGTGGCCGCGCCCATGATCATCATGCCCTCGACCCCGAGGTTGAGCACGCCCGAGCGTTCGACCACCAGTTCACCGATGGCGGCCAGCAGCAGCGGCGTGGCTGCCGTGATGCAGGTCAGCAGGATGGCTTCGGCGATGCTCATGCGATGGCCTGCCTGGGAACGAAGCGGATGCGATAGGCCACCAGGCTGTCGCAGGCCAGCACGAAGAACAGCAGCATGCCCTGGATCACGCGCGTCACGTCCAGCGGCAGGCGCAGCGTGATCTGCGCGTTTTCGCCGCCGATGAAGGTGATGGCCAGGAACACGCCCGCGACCAGGCAGCCCACCGGGTTCAGCCGCCCCAGGAAGGCCACGATGATGGCGGTGAAGCCGTAGCCCGGCGAGATCGACGGCTGCAGCTGGCGTACCGTGCCGGCGGCTTCGATCACCCCGGCCAGGCCGGCCAGCGCGCCGGAGATCAGGAACACGGTGATCGTCAGCTTCTTGTCGTTGAAGCCGGCGAAGCGCGCGGCGCGCGGGGCTTCGCCCACGAGCCTGATCTCGAAGCCCTTCAGCGTGCGTGCCACCAGGATGGCCGCCAGCACCACCACGACGATGGCGATCGGCGTGCCGAGGTTCAGCCGCCCCTCGCCCAGCAGCAGCGGGATCGTCGCCTCGGGCTCGAAGGTGACGGTCTGCGGCATGTTGAAGCCGTCGGGGTCGCGCCAGGGCCCGCGCACCAGCCAGTCGAGCAGATAACCCGCCACGTAGACCAGCATCAGGCTGGTGAGGATCTCGTTGGTGCCGAAGCGGGTTTTCAGCAGCGCCGGGATCAGCGCGAGGAATGCACCCGCGAGCGCACCGCACAGCAGCATGGCCGGCAGCAGCCAGGGCCCGTTGGGCACGCCATGGCTGAGGATGGCGACCCAGCCGCCACCGATGGCGCCCATGACGAACTGGCCTTCGGCACCGATGTTCCAGTTGTTCGATTGATAGCACAGCGCCAGGCCCACCGCGATCAGGACCAGGGGCGTGGCTTTTACCGCCACTTCCTGCAGGCCCCAGGCGTCGGACACCGGCATGATGAAGTAGACATGCAGCGCCTGCCAGGGGTCGAGCCCCATGGCGGCGAACATCAGCGCACCCGAAAGCACGGTCAGCGCAACCGCCGCCAGCGGCGACAGCAGCAGCAGCCTCAGCGACACCTGCGCCCGGCGTTCCAGAACCATGCGCATCAGGCGGCTTCCTTCTGAAGGCCGGAGCCACCCATCAGCAAGCCGATGCTTTCGCGCGTCAGCGCCGACAGCGGGCGTGCATCGGACAGGTGGCCGTGGAACACCACCGCGATCCGGTCGGCGATTTCGAGCAGTTCGTCCAGGTCCTGGCTGATCACGAGCACGGCGCTGCCCTGGCGCGCCAGGTCGACCAGCGCCTGCCGGATCAGGCTGGCCGCGCCGGCGTCGACGCCCCAGGTGGGTTGCGCCACCACCAGCACGCCAGGCTTGCGCAGCAGCTCGCGCCCGACCACGAACTTCTGCAGGTTGCCGCCCGACAGCGCCTTGGCCTCGGGGTCGCGCGGGCCCTTGCGCACGTCGAAGGCCTGCGTCACCGCGTCGACCCAGGCCAGTGTCCTGGCCTTGTCGATGAAGCCGCGACGCACGAAGCCGTTGGCGGCGTGGCCGGCGACGAGGGCGTTTTCCGACAGCGTGAAGCGCGGCGCGGTGGCGTGGCCCAGCCGCTCTTCGGGCACGAAGGCCGCGCCGCGGCGCCGCCGCTGGTTGATGTCGTCGCGGCCGACCGCGGCGCCGTCGATCACGATCAGCTCGGCGCGGTCCGCGGTCTGCTCGCCCGAGAGTGCGGAAAAGAGCTCGTCCTGCCCGTTGCCGGCGACACCGGCGATGCCCAGGATTTCACCGCCGCGCACGGCCAGCCTGATGTCCTTCAAGGCCGTGCCATGGGTGCCGGGCGCGGGCAGGTTCAGGCCGTCCACGGCCAGCCGCACGGGCCCGGTCGCGACGACCGCTTCGTGCCGAACATGCGCGACTTCGGCCCCGACCATCAGTGCCGCCAGGCGGGCTGCGGTCTCGGTGCGGGGGTCGGTGCGGGCCACCACCTTGCCGTGGCGCAGGATGGTGGCGGCCTCGCAGATGGCGCGCACCTCTTCGAGCTTGTGCGAGATGTAGAGCACGGCTGTGCCCTCGGCACGGATGCGCCGCAGCGTTTCGAACAGGCCTTCGGCCTCTTGCGGCGTCAGCACCGAGGTCGGCTCGTCCAGGATCAGGAGCTTGGGGTCCTGCATCAGGCAGCGCACGATCTCGATGCGCTGGCGTTCCCCGACCGACAGCCGCCAGGTCTCGGCAGAAGGGTCCAGCGGCAGGCCGTAGGCGCGCGACACCTCGGCCAGCCGCGCGGCGATGGCCGGCACGGGTTCGTTGCCGTCCAGGGCCAGCGCCACGTTTTCGGCCACCGTCAGCGCGTCGAACAGGGAAAAGTGCTGGAACACCATGCCGATGCCCAGCGCGCGCGCGGCCTGGGGGTTGGCCAGCGACACCGCCTGGCCGTTCCAGGCGATGCGGCCCTCGTCGGGCTGCAGCAGTCCGTAGAGCATTTTCACCAGCGTCGACTTGCCGGCGCCGTTTTCGCCCAGCAGGGCGTGGACCTCGCCGGGCTGCACGACGAGGTCGACATGGTCGTTGGCGACCAGAGCGCCGAAGCGCTTCACGAGCCCGCGGGCTTCGACGAGGGGTGCGGGTGCGGGCATGTCGTCGCTGGGGGCTCCGGCCGGTGATCGAGTCTTCGCAGTAGCAACTCGCGCGCCACGCGACCCGCACCTGTCAGCTGGATCTTGCCGCGTCGGCATGAGGCGATGTCACAGGCAGCGTGGAGCCGTGCGAGGTCTGTGGGCTTGTGTCTGCCGTGCACAACGAGGGTTAACGCGAGTCGGGCCCCCCGGCGCACCGGCTGCTGAGGGGGCAGGGGCCCTGCGCCGCAGGCGGCTACCCGTGCCGAACGGGCTATCCCCGATTGCGAAGAAGGCTGCATGCCGCGACAACACGATTGTCATATTTCGGCCCGACACTCGCGGCCGCCAGGCCTGCGCGCTTCGCCGTGCGACAGCGTCCTGCACAAAACCCAGACCGAGGAAACCCCATGCCCCTGATCTCCAATTTCCGGCCGCTGCGCCGCGCCGTCCTGGCGGCTGCCATCGGCGCCGCCGTTGCCCTGCCGGTCGCAGCACAACAGCGCCCCATCGAAATCCAGATGTGGATGGGTCTCACGGGCCAGAACGGCGAGCTTCTCACCCGGTTTGGCGAAGACTTCAACAAGACACAGAGCGACTACCGCGTGGTCGTGTCGTTCAAGGGACAGTACCCCGAGCAGCGCGCTGCTGCCGTGGCCGCGTTCCGTGCCGGCAACCCGCCGCACATCATGCAGATGTTCGACGCCGGCAGCGGCGACATGATGCAGGCCAAGGGTGCCGTGGTGCCTGTGAGCGAGGTCTTCCGGCGCGCCGGGCTCCAGTTCAACCCGGCCGACTTCATCGGGCCGGCCCAGGGCTACTACGGCCTGCCCAACGGTGAACTGCTGTCGATGCCGTTCAACGTCAGCACCACGGTCCTGTTCTACAACAAGGACGCCTTCCGCAAGGCCGGCCTCGACCCCGAGAAGCCGCCCCAGACCTGGCCGCAGCTCATCGACGCGGCCAAGAAGATCCGCAGCACCAATGCCGCCGCCTGCGGCTACACCACCACCTGGATGGCCTGGGTGATGCTGGAGCAGTTCGCGTCGCGCCACAACATCGCCTTCGGCACCCAGGGCAACGGCCGCGGCGGGCTCGACGCCAAGCTGCAGCTGGCGAACAACAAGCTGCTCGAGCGCCAGCTGCAGACGCTGGTGGACATGCAGAAGGACAAGAGCTTCGACTACGGCGGCCGCAGCAACGACGCCGCCGCGAAGTTCATCAGCGGCGAATGCGCGATGCTCACGCAGAGCTCGGGCGGCCTGGGCGCGATCGCCCGCGACGCCAAGTTCGCCTTCGGCACGGCGCAGATGCCGCATTGGCCCGACGTGAAAGGCGCGCCTTTCGCCACGACCGTCGGCGGCGCCTCGATGTGGGTGTTCAACGCCCCCAACCGCAGCCAGGCCGAGTTCCGCGGTGTCGCGCAGTTCCTGAACTACCTGCGCAGCGACAAGGTCATGACCGAGTGGGCGAAGACCACCGGCTTCCTGCCCGCCACCAACTCCTCGTTCAAGGCGATGCAGGACGAAGGCTTCTTCACCAAGAACCCGGGCCGCGACGTGCCCATCCTCAGCCTCATCAACGCCACCAAGGGCGAAAACACCAACGGCTACCGCTTCGGCCGCTGGACCGAGATCCGCGACGTGTTCCACGAAGAGGTCGAGAAGGCGCTGCAAGGCAACCAGACGCCGGCCGACGCCCTGCGCAACACCGAGCGCCGCGGCAACGCCCTGCTGCGCGCTTTCGAGCGCACCGCCAGCTGAACATCCAAGCCACGGCGGCACCCCGGCGGCGGCCCGGCACGGGCCGCCCTTCGTTTGCTTGCAGCTGCGGCCGTTGCAGCCGCTAGCATCGCGCTGCCATGCAACGTCGCGTCGTCTTTCCCCACCGCCTTCTGCCCTGGCTGTTGCTCGGGCCGCAGCTGGCCGTGACGCTGGTGTTCTTCTATTGGCCCGGCGGCCAGGCGCTGTACATGAGCCTGCTGCAGCAGGACGCCTTCGGCATGAGCGTGCAGTTCGTCGGCCTGGAGAACTTCCGCGCCGTGTTCGCCGACGAAGGCTATGTGCAGGCCTTCTGGCGCACGCTGTATTTCTCGGCCGCCGTCACGGTGCTGGCCATGGTGCCGGCGCTGGTGCTGGCGGTGATGGCCGACCGCGTCGTGCGCGGCGCCACGGCCTACACCACGGCCATGCTCATCCCTTATGCCATCGCACCGGCGGTGGCCGGCGTGCTCTGGCTCTTCATGTTCAACCCGTCGATCGGCGTGCTGGCCTGGTGGCTGAAGGCGCTGGGCGTGGACTGGAACCCCACGCTCGACGGTTCGGACGCGATGTGGCTGGTCATCTTCGCTTCGGCCTGGAAGCAGGTGGCCTACAACTTCCTGTTCTTCCTGGCCGGGCTGCAGAGCATCCCGAAAAGCCTGCTCGAAGCGGCCGCCATCGACGGCGCACGGCCGATGAGGCGCTTCTGGACCATCATCTTCCCGCTGCTGTCGCCCACCACCTTCTTCCTGCTCGTGGTGGGCCTGGTCTATGCCTTCTTCGACACCTTCGGCGTCATCAACGCCGTCACTCAGGGCGGCCCGGCGGCGGCCACCGAGACCCTGGTCTACAAGGTCTACAAGGACGGCGTGCACAACCTCGACCTCGGCGGCAGCGCTGCGCAAAGCGTGGTGCTGATGGTGATGGTGGTGGCGCTTACGGTGCTGCAGTTCCGCTTCGTCGAGCGCCGGGTTCACTACGGATGAACGGCGCCACGGCCAGCGACGCCGACCCGCTGCGCCCCGGCATGGCCTGGCTGGCCCATGCGGTGCTGTGGCTGGGCATCGTGATCACGGCGTTTCCGCTGTACATCGCGTTTGTCGCCAGCACCCTGACACCGCCCGACGTGGCGCAGGCCCCGATGCCGATCCTGCCCGGCCCGCACGGCCTGGACACCTACCGCACCCTCCTGCTGCAAGGCCTGCAGGGCACCTACCTCAGCCCGCCGGTGTGGCAGATGATGTGGAACAGCCTGCTCATGGCGCTGATCATCACCGCGGGCAAGGTCGTGCTCAGCCTGCTGTCGGCCTATGCCATCGTGTTCTTCAGCTTCCCCGGCCGCATGCTGGCGTTCTGGCTGATCTTCCTGACGCTGATGCTGCCGGTGGAGGTGCGCATCATGCCCACCTACGAGGTCGTCAGCGATCTCGGCCTCATCAACACCATGACCGGCCTGACGCTGCCGCTGATCGCCAGCGCCACCGGCACCCTGCTGTTCAGGCAGTTCTTCCTGACCGTGCCCGACGAACTGGTCGAGGCCGCGCGCATCGACGGCGCCGGGCCTCTGCGCTTCTTCAAGGACGTGGTGCTGCCGCTGTCGGCCACCAACATCGCCGCGCTGTCGGTCATCCTCTTCATCTACGGCTGGAACCAGTACCTCTGGCCGCTGCTGATCACCACCGACAACCGCCTGGACACCATCGTCGTGGGCATCACCAAGATGATCGGCACCGGCGACGCCACCACCGACTGGCCGCAGGTCATGGGCACCACGCTGCTGGCCGTGCTGCCGCCGGCGCTGGTGGTGGTGCTGATGCGCCGCTGGTTCGTCAAGGGCCTGGTCGACAGCGAAAAGTAAAGCAGCACAAGGAAGGACCGACAACGATGGCAGCGATCAGCCTGCGCCAGGTGGTCAAGCGCTACGGCAGCGGGGCCACGGCCAACCCGGTGATCCACGGCGTGGACGCCGAGATCACCGACGGCGAGTTCGTCGTCATCGTCGGCCCCAGCGGCTGCGGCAAGAGCACGCTGCTGCGCATGGTGGCGGGCCTGGAGGCCATCAGCGGCGGCCAGATCGCCATCGGCGGCCGCGTCGTCAACGACATCGAGCCCAGCGAGCGCGACATCGCCATGGTGTTCCAGAACTATGCGCTCTACCCGCACTTCAAGGTCTTCGACAACATGGCCTACGGCCTGCGCATCCGCAAGCTGCCCGAGGCCGAGGTGAAGGCCCGTGTCGAGAAGGCGGCCAGGACGCTGGAGCTGTCGCACCTGCTCGACCGCAAG
This sequence comes from Burkholderiales bacterium Ga0077543, assembly GCA_001464055.1. GTDB lineage: Bacteria > Pseudomonadota > Gammaproteobacteria > Burkholderiales > Burkholderiaceae_C > Rubrivivax. The sequence goes on along the minus strand of LNET01000079.1, from coordinate 49,497 downwards.
CCGAGGCAGCTGTCGGGCGGCCAGCGCCAGCGCGTGGCCATGGGCCGCGCCATCGTGCGCCAGCCGCAGGTGTTCCTGTTCGACGAGCCGCTGTCCAACCTGGATGCCAAGCTGCGCGCGCAGACGCGGCTGGAGATCAAGAAGCTGCATGCCGAGCTGGGCGTGACCTCGCTCTTCGTCACGCACGACCAGGTCGAGGCCATGACCCTGGCCGAGCGCATGATCGTCATGAACGCCGGCCGCATCGAACAGATCGGCACGCCCGAGCAGGTGTACCTGAAGCCTGCCACCACCTTCGTGGCCGGCTTCATCGGCAGCCCGCCGATGAACCTGCTGGCCGGCCAGGCCGCGGGCTCGCGCTTCACCGTCGGCAGCACCACGCTGGCCCTGCCGGCGCCGGCCCCACGTGACGGCGCGCTGCTGCTGGGCGTGCGGCCAGAACATGCGGCCGTGCTGACCGGACCCGGCGCCGAAGGCTGGCCGATGCAGGTGGAGATGCTCGAGATGCTGGGCGCCGAGCGCCTGGTGTACAGCCGCATTGGCGGCAGCGCCTTCACGCTGCGCATCGACGGCATGCTGACGCCACCGCGGCCCGGCGACATGCTGGCGCTGAAGGTGGCCACCGATCAGGTGCACTGGTTCGACCCGGTGAACGGGCAGCGGGTGGAGCCGCGCACCGGCTGATGTGCATCACAGGTGTCGATGGCCCTACCGCCAGGTCACGGGGCCGATGGGCTTATTGTCCAGTTTGATTTGTTGAATTCACACGCTGACAGTTAATTGGTGAATTTCGGATCAATCCTTTTTGATAACCGAGGTAATTCACATGCATGACATCATCGACACCGCCGTCGCCGCTGGCACCTTCAAGACCCTGGCCGCTGCCGTCACCGCAGCCGGTCTCGTCGACACCCTGAAGGGCGCCGGCCCCTTCACCGTGTTTGCGCCCAGCGACGAGGCCTTTGCCAAGCTGCCGGCCGGCACCGTGGACAGCCTGCTGAAGGACATCCCGAAGCTCAAGGCCATCCTCACCTATCACGTGGTGGCCGGCAAGGTGATGGCCGCCGACGTGATGAAGATGGACGGCCAGACCGCGACCACCGTCAATGGCGGCGGCCTGAAGATCAGCACCACCGGTGGCGTGAAGCTGAATGCCGAAGTGAACGTCGTGAAGACCGACATCGACTGCACCAATGGCGTGATCCACGTCATCGATTCGGTCTTGCTGCCTTCCAGCTGATGCCGGGTGCTGCTCCGGCAGCATCGGAAGCACGAAGCCCGCTGGCGTGAAGCCAGCGGGCTTTTTTCATGGCGGCGTCAGGGGGAAGTGCGCGCCTGGCGTGCCACCAGCCGGGCGACGGTCTGGCCTTGCGCGTCCAGGCGCTGCAGGCACAGGGTGTCGGCGTCGTCCTGGGTGGTCTGCCAGTCGGCCGGGCCGGTGGCGCTGCCGGTGCCGGACGCAGTGACGGTGATCGGCATCGCACTCGTCTTCACGCGCAGCACCGGGCTGCTGCCGGGCGCCTGCGGCAAGGGCAGGCCCAGGATGGCCGCGGCAATCCCGCGTGCCTGCCGCGCGATGGGCTCGATGTAGCGGCTGGCGCGGCCGTTCACCGCCACGCAGTCGCCCAGGGCATAGATGCCGGGCACGCTGGTGGCGTCGGTCTGCGCGTCGACAGCGATGCCGCCGGCAGCACTGTCGAAGGCCAGCCCGGCGCTGCGCGCCAGCCGCGTGGGCGCGCGCAGGCCGGTGGCGGCGATGACCTGATCGGCGTCGATGCAGCGGCCGTCGGCCAGTTGCAGGCGCCAGCGTGCGCCCGGGCCTGGCGCATTGGCAACACCGGCGGTCATGGCCGTCACCTGAACGCCGCCCAGGAAGGCGATGGCCAGGCCTTGCCAGGCCTGCAGCAGGCGCTGCCCGGCGGCCGCGGGCAGCTGCGCCGCCAGCGGCAGAGGCTGGGTGTCGAGCAGGGTGATGGCGTGCCCGGCCAAGGCCAGGTCGTTGGCGAGCTCGCAGCCCACCAGGCCGGCGCCGACGATGGCCAGGCGCTGAGGCCCGCCCTGCAGCGCCGTGCGCAGCTTCTGGTAGGCCGCCAGGTCGTTGATGCGCCACACCTGCTGCGCCGACAGCACCGGCGGCAGCACCGACTCGGCACCATGCGCCAGCACCAGATGGCTGTAGCGCAGGCTGCCGCGGGTGGTGCGCAGGCGGCGCATGCGCGGCTCGATGGCCACCGCCTGCGTGCCGCAGCGCAGCCGCACGTTCAGCCTGGCCGCGGCCTGTGCGGCACTTTCGCGGGCCATGGCGTCAGGGGCCAGGCCACGGGCCACCGCCACCGAGATCATCGGCTTGTCGTAGACGTCGCCGTTGCAGGCGCTGAGCACGGTGATGGGCAGCTGTGCATCGGCTTCGCGCAGGGCTTGCGCCACCGCCCAGCCGGCCCGGCCGGCGCCGACGATGATCACCCCTTCGCTGGTGCGCTGGGCGCCGCGTGCGCCGTGCGCACCTCGTACCCCGGTCTGCGTCCGGCGCAGGCTGCGCGCCACCGCAGGTTCGGGCACGTAGGGCTCGAAATCGGCCTTGCCCACGCCGCAGATCGGACAAGCCCAGTCCTCGGGAATGTCTTCGAAGCGTGTGCCGGCCGCCAGACCGCTGTCGGCGTCGCCGCGGGCTTCGTCGTAGATCAGGCCGCAGACATGGCAGATGTACTTGCGAAAGTCGATCTTGCGCACTTCGGCGGTGGCGGCAGGCAAGGCACTCACGCCGGCAGCTCCGGCGCCGACAACCGCGCGATTTCCTTGCGCAGGTGCTTGATGGCCGGGCTGACGATGGCCACGAAGTGCGATTCACGCACCCGGCGCTGCACCTCGCTGCTGAGCAGGTAGCCCCGCGCACCGGCATGCAGCAGGGCCGACTGCGCAGCCCGCAGCGCCAGTTCGCTGGCGTGGGCGCGGGCGTCGAGCACGTCGATGAAGTAGTCCTTCTCCTGCGCAAACGGCGTCAGGCTCAGGGTCTCGATGCGTTCCCACAGCGCGTCGAGCTCGGCCTGCAACTCGTCGGGCCGGTCTTCCAGGAACTGGTTGACATGGCCGAGTGCCGGTTCCACCGCCCACATCGAGTCGATGGCGCCCTGCGTCACGCCCAGGCCGAAGCCGGTTTGCAGCAGGATGAAGCCGGCGCGGATGCGCGCGATCCAGGGCTTGGCCGGGTCGGCGATGATCTCGTCGGCACCGATGAAGTGGTCGGTCAGGCGCAACGCCCAGGTGTTGGTGCCTTCCATCGCCGAAAAACTGGGGCAGTTGCGCAGCTCCACGCCGGGCGCGTTGCAGCGCAGCAGGAACATCACCTCGCGCGTCTGTCCCGCAGGCATGCCTTCCACACCGGCCAGCACGCCGGCGTAATGGTCGGCACCCAGGTTGCTGACCCAGGGCAGGGTACCGTTGACACGGTAGCCGCCTTCGCAGGGCGTGGCCTTCAGCAGCAGCGGTTCGATGCCGGCATAGGCCTTCATCGGGTTGCTCATGCCGGTGGCGCCCAGCTGGGTGCCGCTGATGTGGCGCTGCAGGAAGTCGCCCGTCAGCGCCGGGTTGCCCGACTGCTGCAGGTACAGGCCGCAGACCTGCTGGCACCACACCATGAAGCCGGTGGCCCCGCACACGCGCGAGACCTCGGCCATGGCGCGGATGGCGGTGGCGAAGTCGCCGGGCGCGGCACCCGGGCCGATGTGCGCGCGGTAGGCGCCGGCTGCGCCCAGGGCGTGCATGAGTTCGCGCGGGTAGGTGCCGCGGTCGGTGGCGTCGGTGGCGTCGCGCAAGGGACCATCGGCCAGCGTGCGCACGGCATCCAGCAGGGCCGCCACCGGGTCGGCTGCGGCGGGCGAGGGGCGTTCTTCCAGGACTGCGCTCATGAGTGGGTGCTCTGTGATGGGCTGTGCTGTCGGGCTGTCGTCAGGCTCAGGCCATGTGCACCGACATCGCGATCGGGTTGCGCATGGAATTGGCCACCGGCGAATAGAAGTTGGCGTGCTTGACGATGTCGGCCAGCACCTCGGGTGTGGCGTCGCCCTCCACCGCCACCTTCACGCGGATGGCCTGGAAGCCCATCTGCGGCGGCAGCATCTCGGCACCGCCCGCGCCCCAGGCGGCGGGGTTGCCGATGTCGCCTTCCAGGAACAGTTCCAGCTTCGTCAGCTTCACCTGCTTCCAGGTGGCCACGGCCGTGATGCCCACCGCCAGGCAGCCGCCGAGCGCCGACAGCACGATCTCGCCCGGTGCCGGCGCGGTGTCTTCACCGAAGAGGTGCGGCGGCTCGTCGACCACCACCGGGGCGTGGTGGCCGACGTAGCTGAGCGAGCGGTACTGGCCTTCCATCACCGTCTTGACCTTGTTGGTGCCACGGCGCGCGGGGTTCTCGCGGCCGGCGGCGGCGAACTTCATCAGCCCATCGCGGTCGATGGGGCGCAGATAGGCTTTGACGGTGGTGGGTTCGATCACGGCGGACATGCTTGTCTCCTCGGGTTTCAGCGAATTCGTTGTGGATGTGCAGGCTTCGGGTTCAGGCGGCCACGGCCAGCTTCGGTGCACGTGTCACCACCGGCGGCGCGGTCTCGATGGGCAAGGCCGGGTCGCGCGACCATTCGTTCCAGCTGCCGAAGTACATGCGCACGTCGGTGAAGCCGGCCTGCTTCAGCGCCAGGAAGGTGTTGGACGCGCGTGCGCCCTTGAAGCAGTACAGGTAGACGGTGTCGGTGGGCGCGATGCCGGCCGTGGCGCATTCGGCCTGTACTTCCAGCGGGCTCTTGATCTGCGGGCCCATCGGGCTGGGCTTCATGAAGCGGTACCACTCGATCCACTTCGCACCCGGCAGGCGGCCCTTGCGGGGCGCGAAGTCCTTGCCGTAAGGCGACGAGCTTTCGCCGGTCCATTCGTCGATGTCGCGCACGTCCAGCAGCACGACGTCCGACCCCAATGCCGAGAGCATCTGTTCCTTGGTCAGCATCACGTCCATCGTCGGGCCGGCTGGGAAGCTGGCGGGCGTGGGCTTCACGATGTCGGTGCTGGTGGGCAGGCCGGCGCCTTTCCAGGCCGAATAGCCGCCATTCAGCACGCGCACCTTGGGGTAGCCCAGCCAGGTCAGCAGGTAGTAGCCACGGCAGCTCTGGCCGTAGCCGCTGTTCAGCGCGTCTTCGTAGAACACCGCGGTTTCCTTGCCGCTCAGGCCGGCGGCGCCGAAGGCTTCGGCGAAGGTGGCCTTCAGCGCTTCCAGGCCTTCGGCGGTGGACGTGGCGAGATAGGTGAAGATCTCGCGCATGTTGATGGCGCCCGGCACGTGGCCGGCAGCGTAGGTGTCGGCGTCGCGTGTGTCGATCACGACGGTGGGTTCGGCGGCCATCAGGGCCTGCAGTTCGACAGGGGAGACAAGGGTCGGCGACGGGCTCATGCGGGGCTCCTGGCGGTTTGGGAAGTGGGTGGTGATGGCGAGGTGGACGGTGCAATAACGCAACGCGCGTGCCATGTTGTTTCCAGCCGGCACGTTGGCGCTGCTGGCACCTATGGAAACGCAGGGGCCGGGGCTTCGCCAGGGCTGCCATCGAGCAGGCTGCGCCGGAACTGCCGTGCGACAAAGGCCAACAAACTGTCGACGAATGTCGACAAAAAGAGGGGTGCCACCGAGTCATGGAAGATCATGCACAGCTTGCTGGCCGCTGCCGATGGCCGAGATCTATCCACCCTGCTGCTGGAATCGATTGAACGGGCTTGCGTCACAGTCCAGCGCAAGCGTCGAGCGACGGCTCAGAACCTGTGACGGCCCCTCTGCGGACGGAACGCCCTGAATCTGGATCACGAAGGAGGCTCCACATGCCCGTCATGAAAACCCCCGGTGTCTACATCGTCGAGAAAAACGCCTTCCCGAATTCGATCGTCGAGGTCGCCACGGCGGTGCCCGCTTTTGTGGGCTACACCGAGAAGGCCGAGAACCGCGGCAAACCGCTCGCGGGCAAGCCCTGGCGCATCTCCTCGATGGCCGAATATCGCCAGGCCTTCGGCCAGGCGCCACGCGCGGTGTTCGACCTGAAGGAAGCAGCCGCCGACGGCAGCGATGCCGCCTTCCATGTCGGCGCGGCGCGCAAGGGCTACAAGCTCGTGCAGTCAGCCGGCCGCTTCAATCTCTACCGTGGAATGCAGCAGTTCTTTGGCAACGGTGGCGGCCCGTGCTGGATCGTTTCCGTGGGGTCTTACGGGGATGGCCAGGACGAACAGAAGAACAAGGCGGTCATCGACAAAGGCGCGCTGGAAGCCGGCATTGCGGCGCTGGAGTCGGAGCAGGAGCCCACCCTGGTGGTCGTGCCCGACGCCGTGCTGCTGCCCGACGAGGCTTCGTGCATCGGCGTGCAGCAGGCGATGCTCAAGCATTGCGGCCAGACCATGAAGAACCGCGTGGCCATCCTCGACATCTATGGCGGCCACAAGGCACTCGAGGACAGGCCGGTCGACAACTTCCGCGACCACCTGGGCCTGGACTTCCTGGACTTTGCCGCGGCTTACTACCCCTTCTTGCACACCTCCATCGTGCAGAGCCGGGAGGTCGGTTACGAAAACGTCTCGAATGCTGGCGACTTGCTCGAGCTGCTGCGAGAAGACCTCGGCCTGAAGCAAGAGCCTGGTCCTGGCCAGCCAAAAGAGAAAAAGATCTGGGACACCCTCGGCGAGGTCGGTCGCACGCAGGAGCAATGGAAGCAGGCCTACAAGCAGACCCTGGCGTCCGCCACCTCCGGCACGGCACCGGCCTCCGTGGTCGACGACACCCAGGCCAGTGCCTGGATTGCCGACAGGAAGCATGAGCTCCACAAGACCCTGGAGGTCTTGAGCCCGGGCTTCAACCGCCTGCTGGGCGAAATGAAGTTGCAGCTGAACCTGCTGCCGCCCAGCCCCGCCATGGCCGGCATTTACTGCATGGTGGACAACATGCGCGGCGTCTGGAAGGCGCCCGCCAACGTCAGCCTGGCAGATGTGGTGCGCCCCGCCGTCGTGCTCTCGCATGACGACCAGGAGCTGCTGAACGACGCACCGTCGGGCAAGTCCATCAACGCCATCCGCAGCTTCGTTGGCGAGGGCGTGCTGGTCTGGGGCGCACGCACGCTGGACGGCAACAGCCTTGACTGGCGCTACATCAACGTGCGTCGCACGATGATCATGCTGGAAGAGTCCTGCAGGCTTGCCGCCAAGGCGCTTGTCTTCGAGCCGAACGATGCGAACACCTGGACGACGATCAAGTCGATGATCGACAATTTCCTCACGGGCATCTGGAAGCGCGGTGGTTTGGCTGGAGCAGTCCCCGAGGATGCCTTCGGCGTCCAGCTGGGCTTCGGGCAGACGATGACGCAGCAGGACCTTCTGGATGGCATCCTGCGCGTCACGGTGCTGGTGGCCATGACCCGGCCGGCGGAATTCATGCAGTTCACTTTCGAGCAGAAGATGCAGCAGCCATGACCCCAGCCGAATCGGCCGGCCGCCGATCGCGCTGCGCGCAGCGCCACCTTGCAAGCATCTGAAAACGGAGACTGAACCCCATGGCCGACCTGCCGACGCCTGACCGTGGAGGTTTGCCCTGCTTTCAGGTGCACTGTGACGGCCGTTGGCTGCCCCAGGATGCGCTGCTTGTTTCCCTGCAGGTGCGTCGGGCTTTTGGCAGCGTGGCCTCGGCGCGCCTGGTGCTGATGGAGGGCGAGATGTCCACGGATGAGTGGCCGCTGGCCGATGCCGGCACTTTCAAGCCCGGTGTGCTGGTGCGCATCGCCGCCGGTTACGACGGGAGCACTGCGCCCATCTTCGAGGGTGCGGTGACGCGTCTGGGCACCTGCATCGCGGGCGACGGTGGGAGCAAGCTGGTGGTCGAGTGCCGAGACAAGGCCGTCCAGATGACGCTGGGCCGCAAGAACGCCAGGCACCTGAACCTGACTGACGGCCAGCTCATTGCCCGGCTTGCGCAGGCCAGCGGCCTGGCCACCGACGTGGAAGCCACCCCGATCGAACACCCTGCCATCGTGCAGCAGGACTGCACCGACTGGGACCTGGCGATGGCACGTGCTGGACAGGCCGGCCTGCTCGTGCTCACGCATGACGGGCAGATCGTTGCCCGGGCGCCTCAGGCCTCGGCGGCCGCCGTGCTCGATGTGGCCAGGGGCCGCGACCTCCTGGAGTGGCAGGCTGAGCTGGCTGCCCCCAACCCGCTGAGCGGGGTGCCGACGGCCGCTTGGGCGGCACTGGCGCGCATTCATGGGCGCATGAAGTTCCGGGGCTCGGCGTTGGCGCTGCCCGGCAAGCTCGTCACTGTCTCGGGCCTGGGCAAGCGCTTCAGCGGCGATGTCTTCGTGACGGCCATCGAGCATGAGCTGGCCGACGGCCACTGGACCACCCGGGCCGAGTTTGGCCTCGCCGACGAGTGCTTCACCTCGCGCTTGTAGGGCATCCCCAGTTGTCTGTTTGAGGCCCGGAGGCCCTGTTCACGGGTTGCTGCTGCTCGCCGACCTCTGCGTGGCGCAGCTCTTCGAGACGAACCGTATGTGCCAGAACAACATCGCAACTCCAAACTGAGGGGTTCAAGATGCAGCCTTTTAGTCTTGGGGTTCACGGCCCGCTTTGCCTGTGGCTTGCCGCCATCTGCATGGTGTCTCTACCCGCCACGGGCCAGTCGGCAGCGGCCTCACTGCCGCTTTGGGAGATCGGCGGTTTTGGGGTTGGGGTCTCGCAGCAAGCCTATCCGGGCTCGGACCAGCAGGTGAACCGTGGCCTGGCCTTGCTTTTCCTGGTCTATCGGCGGCTGTTCCTGCGCGCCGACCGCGAAACGGCCGGGCTGCGTGCCATCAAGACCCCACGGTTCGAACTCGCGTGGCAGGACGCTGCGGCCCACACACAGCCCTCCTCAATGGAGCCCAGCGTTCGCGAACTTGGCGCCGACCCGGCCTGGCCCGAAACGGTCCGTGCGACCTGCTTGCGACGGGTAGCTGACCTGGCCAGCCCGCTGAGGGTGCCTGAGCTGGCAGCTGATCTGCGCATCCCGCCGCGAACCTTTCAGCGCAGACTGGGCCGGGCAGGGCTGAGCTGCTCGAGACTGCTTGCAGAGGCTCGGCAGCCGCCGCCACGTTCGAACAGTTCGGCGCCGGCCGCGGCCATCGGCATGGCATCAACCGGCTGCTTGAATTGCAGCGCCGCGCCCTGCCGGGCGCCGACGCCGGGCCAAGCCCATCGCGGCAGTCAGCCCGGCCAGCATCAGGGCGGCGCTGCCGGGCTCGGGCACGGCGGCCACATAGAAACGGTCGACGACCATGTCCTTGGCGCTGCCCAGCCCGCCGCCAGTGAAGCTGAACACCAGGTTGTAGTTCTGGCCCGCGACCAGGTCTGCCAGGCCGCTCTGCGCGCTCCAGGTCGTCGACCCCAGGCTGCTGACAGCGCCACCGATGGCGAAGGCGCCCAGTGTGAGCGAGAAGACCGAGTCGCCGGGGTTCGTGTAGCCATTGGCCGGCGCATAGGCGCTGAAACCGAAGTGGTACAGCCCAGTTTCGGGTGCGACGAACTGGGTGGACATCAGTATCGACGCTGCCGTGTCGTCGACGAAGTAGACGCCATGTTCGCCCACGGGATCCGGGCTCAAGCTCGCAGAATCGTCGGCTGGAACGTCTTCGCCGAACGCCGCACCCGGGTGCGGGAAGTACTGGATTTGCACCGGCGAGAAAAGATGGATGCCTTCCGACAGGGTCCAGTCCGAGCCGGGTTCGCCTACGGTGCCGACTTCGAAGCTGCCGTTTTGAACCAGATTGGAAGCAGATGCCAGGATCGGCGCGGCCAGCGTGAATGCGATCAACGATTTCTTCATTTGGAACTCCAGGTTGTGATGACGGGCGCTCAAGGCCAGCGCTGTGTGCGCCAGCCAGCCCAGTGTCTGCAAGCCTCGGACGCTGGCGATTGAGCTGGCTCAGTCGCAGCGCCATGGTTTCCCGCAACCCGGCAGGAGTCATCGTCAAGGACTGCAGCAGCTCCCGACACCGGGCGCCGGCACGCGGTCGGCGCGGCATCTGGTGAACCGGCGGCGCTGCGGTGCCGCTGCGGACAGACCCTTCAGACCATGCACCGGGCAGCCCGGTCAGACTTTCGGCAGGCCCAGCTTCTTCAAACGGTAGCCGAACTGGCGCACCGTCATGCCGAGTGACTGCGCTGCGCGCGACTGGTTGCCGCCGTGCCGGGCCAGGGCCTCCTGCAGCTGCACGGCAGGGTGCGAATCGGCGCGGCGGTAGTCCCGCACCAGCGGGCCTTCCGTGGGAAATGTCTGTGGTGGCGACGGCGGCAGCAGCGTGCTGCCGTTTTGCCCCTGCAGCATCGGCTCCAGCGCCTGCCCGGTGACGGCCGACGTGTCCGACAGCAGCACCACGCGTTCGATGACGTTGGCCAGTTCGCGGATGTTGCCCGGCCAGCGGTGTCGTGCCAGCCGCGCCAGCGCCTCGTGGCTGAAATGCACGTTGCGCTGGTGCGCCTGGTTGGCGCGGTTCAGGAAGTGCAGCGCCAGCAGCGGGATGTCTTCGGGCCTTTCGCGCAGTGAAGGCAGGCGGATGGGAATGACGTAGAGCCGGTAGAACAGGTCGCGCCTGAAGCTGCCCTGCGCGGCTTCCTGTTCCAGGTCGCGGTGGGTCGCGGCCACCAGCCGCACGTCGACCTTTTTCTCGCGCTTGCCACCCAGCCGCAGGATGGTGCCTTCCTGCAGCGTGCGCAGCAGCTTGGTCTGCAGCGCCAGCGGCAGTTCGCCGATCTCGTCGAGGAAGATGGTGCCGCCATCGGCCAGTTCGAACCAGCCCGCGCGTTCGCCCTGGGCGCCGGTGTAGGCACCGCGTTCGTGGCCGAACAGTTCGCTTTCGAACAGCGCTTCCGGGATTGCCGCGCAGTTCACCTTGATGAAGGGTTCGTCGCGGCGCGGGCTGGACAGATGCAGCGCGCGCGCAAACAGTTCCTTGCCGGTGCCCGATTCCCCCAGCAGCAGCACGCTGGCGCTGGCCGAGGCCACCCGCTCCAGTTCGCCCAAGGCGCGCAGCAGCGGCGCGGAGGTGCCGACGATGCCGTAGCGCGCCGCCGCGCTTTCCAGTGCGCGTGTGAGCTGGTCGTTGCGCTCCCGCAGCGTGGCCGTGGTCGCAGCCACCATGCGCTGCAGCTGCAGCAGCTGCCCGGCCAGCGTGGCCAGGATGCGCAGGATGCCCACGTCGTCGCTCAGCTGCCGGTGGCGGCTGCGGATGCGGTGGCAGGCCAGCACGCCCACGGTCCGGCGTTCGACTTCGATCGGCAAGGCGATGAAGGCCACGGTTTCGGGTGGCAGGCGCGAACGCGGCACCACCCGGAACAGGAACACCGGTTCGGCGTCGACGTCCTGCACGATGGCCGGCTGCCCGGTGGCCAGCACGCGCCCGGTGACGCCTTCGCCGCGGGCGTAGATGCCGCGCGCTGCCTCGGCCTTGGTCAGGCCGTAGGCATGGTGAATGCGCGAAGTGCCTTCGGCCGCATGGGCTGCGCTGCCCGAGCCGTCGGCCAGCGTGTCGCCCGGCCTGTCGGCCAGCACGATGCGCCCGCGGTTCAGGCCCAGCAGTTCACTCATCAGGTGCAGCATCTCGCGCAGCACCACTTCCGGCGCCAGGCTGCGGCCCACGCCGCGCATCACCTGCGTCAGCAGCAGCAGTTCCTGCGCCCGCCATTCGGTGGCGCCGGGTTCGTGGGCGTGGGGGGTGTTCGGCATGGGGCCCAGCGCGATGCAAGAAACCCGCCCACCCGGCTGCGCTGTAGGGCTGGCACTACAAGGGTTCACACGAGGCCTGACGCCGGATCGCCGCCCAGCGCGATGGCGCGCACGGAACCTGCTTCCTACAGTTCACCCAGCCTTGAAGGAGCCCTTTCGATGAGCCAGCCAGACCGCCAACTCACCGCCGCATCGGCCTACGACCCGTACGACGCCGACCGCCCGCTGATGCTGAAGTGCGGCTGCGGCGCCGACCACGCGCCCCAGGACCATGCCGCTGTCGCTCCCGACACCGAAACCCTGGGCCGACAGTTCATGGAAGCCAGCCTGATCAAGGCGCTGTTCCCGAACGAGAACCTGCGCCGCGGCTTCCTCAAGGCCGTGGGCCGGCGCACCGCGATGGCCGCCATCGCCAGCGTGATGCCCATCGCCAGCCTGCAGGCCATGGCGCAGGAAAGGAAGCCGCTGGAAAAGAAGGACCTGAAGATCGGCTTCATTCCCATCACTTGTGCCAGCCCGCTGATCATGGCCGACCCGCTGGGCTTTTATCGCCAGCAGGGCCTGACGGTCCAGCTGATGAAGACCGCCGGCTGGGCCCTGATCCGCGACAAGATCATGAACCGGGAGTACGACGCCACGCACTTCCTCAGCCCCATGCCCCTGGCCATCAGCATGGGCCTGGGCAGCCAGGCCATGCCGATGAACGTGGCCACCATCCAGAACATCAACGGCCAGGCCATCGTGCTGGCCAACAAGCACAAGAACAACCGCGACCCGAAGAACTGGAAGGGCTTCAAGTTCGCCATTCCCTTCGACTACAGCATCCACAACTTCCTGCTGCGGTATTACCTCGCTGAATTCGGCATCAACCCGGACACCGACGTGCAGCTGCGCGTGACACCGCCGCCCGAGATGGTGGCCAACCTGCGCGCCGGCAACATCGACGGCTTCCTCGGCCCCGACCCCTTCAACCAGCGTGCGGTGTTCGAGGAACTGGGTTTCATCCACATCCTCAGCCGCGAGATCTGGGACGGCCACCCCTGCTGCGCTTTCGGCGTGCAGGAAGCCTTCATCAAGGAGAACCCCAACACCTTCGCCGCACTGTTCCGCAGCGTGCTGACGGCCGCCGACATGGCGCGAAAGCCCAACAACCGCGAACTCATCGCCAAGGTGATTGCGCCGGCGCAATACCTGAATCAGCCTGAAGCCGTGCTGCAGCAGGTGCTGACCGGCCGCTTCGCCGACGGCCTGGGCAATGTGCGCAACGTGCCCGAGCGCGCCGACTTCGACCCGGTGCCCTGGCAGAGCATGGCGGTGTGGATGCTGACGCAGATGCAGCGCTGGGGCTACGTCAAGGGTGACGTGAACTACCGGCAGATTGCCGAGAGGGTGTTCCTGCTGACCGACGCCAAGAAGCACATGAAGGAACTGGGCCAGCCGGTGCCTGAAGGGGCCTACAAGAAGTTCAGGGTGATGGGCAAGGAATTCGACCCGGCCAAGCCGACCGAATACCTGAAGAGTTTCGCCATCAGCAGGACCGCCTGATGGCTGCAGCGATGAATGCCGCCACGCTGACCGCGCGCAACGCTGCGCGCCGTGAATCCCTGAAGGCCACGCTGCTGTCGGTGCTGCTGCTGCTGCTGATCCTGGGCGTGTGGCATCTCGCCACCAGCTCACCGGCGGCGGCGCCGGCAGCGCCCGCGGCGGCGATGACTCCCGAGCAGATCGAGTACGCCAAGCTCATGGGCAAGGACCCCGCAGGCATGGCCGATCCATCGGCCGTGGGCAAGAGCGGCTTCCCCACGCTGGGGCAGATGGGCAGCACGGCGCTGCACCACCTGGGCGACCCCTTCTACGACAACGGCCCGAACGACAAGGGCCTGGGCCTGCAGCTGGGGCACTCGCTGGCCCGCGTGGGACTGGGCTATGCGCTGGCAGCGCTGGTGGCCATTCCGCTGGGCTTCGTCATCGGCATGAGCCCGCTGATGTACCGCGCGCTGGACCCCTTCATCCAGGTGCTGAAGCCGATTTCGCCGCTGGCCTGGATGCCGCTGGCGCTTTACATCATCAAGGACAGTGCGGTCAGCGGCATCTTCGTCATCTTCATCTGCAGCATCTGGCCGATGCTGTTGAACACCGCTTTCGGCGTGGCCAGCGTGCGCAAGGAATGGCTGAACGTGGCGCGGACGCTGGAGGTGAGCCCGCTGCGAAAGGCTTTCGAAGTCATCCTGCCAGCGGCAGCGCCCACCATCCTCACGGGCATGCGCATCAGCATGGGCATCGCCTGGCTCGTGATCGTGGCTGCCGAGATGCTGGTGGGCGGCACCGGCATCGGCTACTTCGTCTGGAACGAGTGGAACAACCTGAGCCTGCCGAACGTCATCTTCGCCATCCTCGTCATCGGTGTCGTCGGCATGCTGCTCGACATGATGTTTGCGCGTCTGCAAAAGGCAGTGACCTATGTCGACTGAACCCACCCCGTTCCTCAAGGTCGAAGGCCTGGGCAAGGCCTTCCCGGGTTCGCCCGAGCCGGTGTTCGACGCCGTCAACTTCGGCATTCACCAGGGCGAATTCGTCTGCATCATCGGCCACAGCGGCTGCGGCAAGACCACCATCCTGAACGTGCTGGCCGGTCTGGAAAGCGCCACCATGGGCCATGTGTTCATGGACAACCGCGAAGTCGCCGGGCCCAGCCTGGACCGCGGCGTGGTGTTCCAGGGTCATGCGCTGATGCCCTGGCTGACGGTACGCAAGAACATCGCTTTTGCCGTGCGCAGCAAGTGGCCCGACTGGAGCCGGGCGCAGGTCACCGAACATGTCGAGAGGTATGTGGCCCTGGTCGGGCTGGCGTCGGCCATCGACAAGAAGCCCAGCGCCTTGTCTGGTGGCATGAAGCAGCGGGTGGGCATTGCCCGGGCTTTCGCCATCCAGCCGCGCATGTTGCTGCTCGATGAGCCTTTTGGTGCACTGGACGCACTGACCCGGGGCACCATCCAGGACGAACTGCTGCGCATCTGTGCCGAGACGCACCAGACCGTGTTCATGATCACGCACGACGTCGACGAAGCCATCCTCCTGGCCGACCGCATCCTGCTGATGAGCAACGGCCCGCAGGCCCGCGTGGCCGAGATCGTGAAGAACACGATGCCGCGCGACCGCACCCGCGCCACCCTGCATCACGACCCGCAGTACTACCGCATCCGCAACCACCTGGTCGACTTCCTGGTGGCGCGCAGCAAGGACCTGTCGCACGGCCGCGCGCCGGCACGGCCCCCGGTCGTGACCCCGGGCCTGGACCCGGAGCCCGAGCCATCGCCCCACGCCAAGGTCGTGCCGCTGCGGCACGTCGCTTGAATTCCATCCCTTCACAGCCCGCACAACAGGAGAACGACATGAGCCGCATCGACGTCACCGAGAAAATCATCACCGCCAAGGTCAGCAAGGGCATCAAATGGTGCGACGTGGCCAAGCAGGTGGGCCTGAGCAAGGAATGGGTCACCGCCGCCTGCATGGGCCAGATGACCCTGACCGAACAGCAGGCCAGCGTGGTCGGCGAGATCTTCGGCCTGACCAGCGAAGAGAAGAAGTGGCTGATGGTGGTGCCCTACAAGGGCAGCCTGCCCACCAGCGTGCCCACCGACCCGCTGATCTACCGCTTCTACGAACTGGTCAGCGTGTACGGCACGACCTTCAAGGAACTCATCCACGAAGAGTTCGGTGACGGGATCATGTCGGCCATCGACTTCAGGATGGACCTGCAGCGCGAGCCGAATGCGGCCGGCGACCGGGTCAGCATCACGATGAGCGGCAAGTTCCTGCCCTACAAGACCTATTGAGGCCTGGGCCGGACGCTGCGCGGCTGGCCAACTTGCCGCGTTCGAACCGACATGGCTGCGCCGTGCAGTTCAACGTGGTTGTCTTTTGTTTGATCGACCAATCCTGGAATTCTCATGACGGACGAAACAGTTCTGCAACGCCGCCGGTCGGCGCTCAAGTTCGGATCGGCTGGACTGGCGGGCGCTGCATTGGCAGCCCCGGCCCTGGTTCACGCGCAACAGACCTATCGCTGGCGCATGACGACGACCTGGCCCGCGGGGCTTCCGTTCTACCAGGTAGGGCCGGGCAGTGCCCAGGCCTTCGCCGAACGCTGCGACAAGATGTCTGGCGGGCGCATCAAGATCCAGATCTTCGCGGCGGGCGAACTGCTGCCAGCCTTCGAAGGTTTCGACGCGGTTTCAAGCGGCACGGTCGAACTGAATCACGGCGTGTCCTACTTCTGGTCGGGCAAGACCTTCGCAGCTCAGTACTTTGCCACCGTGCCCTTCGGCATGAGCTTCCTCGGCCACTATGCCTGGCTGCAGTTCGGCGGCGGCAACCAGCTCTGGGAAGAGGTGTATCGGCCGCTGAACGTCATGCCTTTTGCCGCCGGCTGCTCGGGGGTGCAGATGACGGGCTGGTTCAAGAAGGAGATCAAGAGCCTGGCCGACCTGAAGGGCCTGAAGATGCGCATTCCCGGCCTGGCCGGCCGCATCTATGCAGCGCAGGGCGTGGAAGTGCGGCAGCTGCCCGGCGGCGAGATCTTCCCTGCGCTGGAGCGTGGCGTCATCGACGCGGCCGAATTCGTCGGCCCCTTCCTCGACGCCCGCCTGGGCCTGCAGAACGCCGCGAAGAACTACTACGGCAGTGGCTGGCACGAGCCCAGCACCGTGTCGGAAATCGTGATGCAGCGCAAGATCTGGGACGCCCTGCCGGCCGACCTGAAGGAAGTGGTGCGCGCTGCAGCCGACGCCACCAACCAGGAAGGTTTGTTCCTGCTGGAAGCGCGCAACGCCGATGCGCTGGACCAGCTGGTCAACCGCGACAAGGTGGTGGTTCGCTCCTTGCCCGAAGACGTGGTGACGGCGCTGCGCAAGACCACGGCCGACGTGCTGAACGAAGCCGCTGCGAAAGACGCGATGACGAAGAAGGTGCACGACTCCTTCTTCACCTTCAAGAGGAAGCACGACCGCTGGTCCGAGATCAGCGAAGAGACCTTCCTGTCGCGTTCGCGCGGTTAAGCCGGGATGTTGCGTCTGGCAGATGCTGCCGATGCGGTGATCCACCGCATCGGCCGTTGGACTTCGTGGCTGACCCTGGTGATGGTGCTGCTGATCAGCGGCAATACCCTGGGCCGCTACTTCTTCAACGCCAGCACGGTCTGGCTGCAGGAACTGGAATGGCACCTGCTGGCCGTGGTGGCGCTGTGGGGCATCTCCAGCATGCAGCTCAGCGGTTCGCAGGTGCGCGTGGACCTGTTCTATCAGCACTACAGCGAACGCACCAAGCTGTGGATCGAGTTCCTGACGGCCCTGCTGGTGATGCTTCCTTTTTCGTTGTTCGTCTGCTGGCTGGGCTGGAAGTTCACGGCGCATTCCTTCTCGTTGTCCGAGATTTCGCCTGACCCGGGTGGCCTGCCCTGGCGCTGGGCCGTCAAGTCGCTGGTGGTATCGGGTTATGCCTTGCTGGCCGTGGTGGCCGTGACCACGGTGGTCAGAACGGGCGCACGCCTGGCCGGTGCAGCGGCACCCACAGCAGCCAGGGAAAATCATGGGCACTGAACTGCTCGCCCTGGCCATGCTGGTGGCCTTCGTCGTCGTGCTGCTCATCGGGGTGCCGGTGGCCTATGCGGCGGCGGCCACCGGCATCGTCTTCGGCTTCATCGGTTTCGGCGACAGCCTGTTCAACCTGCTGCCAGCGCGCATCTACGGCGTGGCCACCGACCAGTCGCTGCTTGCGCTGCCGATGTTCGTGTTCATGGGCGTGATGCTGGAAAAGTCGCGCCTGGGCCAGGACATGCTCGAGGTCATCGGCCATATCGCCGGTCGCGTGCCCGGCGGCATGGGTGTGGGCATCGTCATCTTCGGCGTCATCATGGGGGCGACCACCGGCATCGTCGGCGCCACCATCGTGCTGCTGGGCGTGATCGCCCTGCCCACGCTTCTGAAGTACAAGTACGACCACGGCCTGGCCGCAGGCAGCATCTGCGCCAGCGGCACGCTGGGCCAGATCATTCCGCCCAGCCTGGTGCTGCTGCTGCTGGCAGAGATCATGAACGAGTCGGTGGGCACGCTGTTCGCCGCCGCACTGATGCCCGGCCTGATGCTGGGCGGCATGTACATCGCCTACATCCTCATCTACGCCTGGCGCAACCCCGAGAAGGCGCCGCCCATTCCGGCTTCCGAGCGTGCCGCCCTGTCGCGTGGGCAACTCCTGGTGAGGCTGGTGAAGGGCGTGGCGCCGGCCTTGCTGCTGGTGTGTGCGGTGCTGGGCTCGATCATGGGCGGCGTGGCCGCGCCCACCGAGGCAGCGGCCATCGGCGCACTGGGTTCACTGCTCATCGTCACCCTGAGCGGCAAGATGAACAGGAAGGTGCTGAGCGACACCTGCCGCGACACGCTGACCACCAGCGTGATGATCTTCTTCGTCATCATGACGGCGCAGGCCTTCAGCCTGGCCTTCCGCGGGCTGGGCGGCGAGCGGCTGATCCAGGGCCTGTTCGACCTCATACCCGGCGGCACCACCACCGACATCCTGTTCTTCATGGGTGTGCTGTTCCTGGCCGGCGTGCTGCTGGAGTGGGCCGAGATCAGCTACATCGTGCTGCCGCTGTTCCTGCCCTATTTCGTGTCGCAGGGTGTGGACATGGTCTGGCTGGCGGCGCTGATCTGCATCAACATGCAGACCAGCTTCCTCACGCCGCCGGTAGGCTGGAGCCTGTTCTTCTTCCGCGGGGTGGCTCCGCCGGAAGTGCAGACGCGCGAGATCTACCGCGGCGTCTGGCCCTTCATCTACATGCAGCTGGCGGCGGTGGTGATCGTGTTCCTGTTTCCGGCCATTGCCACCTGGCTGCCGTCGGCAATGGGCTGGATGAACCGGTAGTCAGGGGTTCGTCTTCGGTGGGCGGGCGGGAAAGACTTCGAACGGCAGCCTGAAGTCGTTTCGCCCGGAGCGCTGGTCGATCAACCAGCCGGCCGCGCAGCTTGCGCAGCCCTGCGCGTGCGCAGCCTCCTGCAGGCCGGCCAACCGCCGCCGCCCCATCTTTCCCTGGGTGGCCGTCACGGGAAATGACCCGCTTTCGGGCTGCTGTTCGCCCGCTGGCGCGCACCCCGGCTCCATAGCATGCGGAACAACTGTCATTCCGCATTGCGGCCCCATGCACACCATCACCGAACAGTCAGCGCCGGCCGGCCCTCCCGTGGCCGACATGGCCACGCTCAGCCTGCCCGCGTTGATGGACCAGGCCGG
Source organism: Burkholderiales bacterium Ga0077543 (assembly GCA_001464055.1). Taxonomy (GTDB): domain Bacteria; phylum Pseudomonadota; class Gammaproteobacteria; order Burkholderiales; family Burkholderiaceae_C; genus Rubrivivax. Next base: position 30,443 of record LNET01000079.1, on the reverse strand, counting down.
ACGGCTGCAGGCGGCCGGCCAGCCGGCCCAGGCGGCGAAGCTGTACGAGACCTGGATTGCGGCGAGCACCTCGCAGCTGCGCCACGTGGCCTGCTTCAACTGGGGCACCCTGCTGTCGACCCTGGGCCAGGAAGCAGCTTCCGAAGCCGCCTACCGCCAGGCGCTGGACCTTGCCCCTGGCTTCGCCCCGGCTCTGCTGAACCTGGGGCATGTGCACGAGCGCCGTGGCGAGACCGACGCCGCCCTGGCCACCTGGCGCCAGGTGTTCGACGCCGAGCCCGCCCCGTCCACCGAGCACCGGCTGCACGCGCTGAACAACAGCGCGCGCATGCTCGAGACCGCCAAGCGTTTCCCCGAGTCCGAAGCCCTGATGCGCCGCAGCCTGGAACTGCGCGCCGGCCAGTTCGACGTCATCCAGCACTACATCCACATCCGCCAGAAGCAATGCGCCTGGCCGCACGACCTGCCGGTCGGCGAAGTCACGCCGAACCAGTTCCTGCTGGGCACCTCGCTGCTGGCGATGATGGGCCTGAGCGACGACCCCGCCCTGCAGCTGCTGACGGCGCAGCGCTTCGTGCACGAACGCGTGGCCAAGCCCACCGGAGTGCTGCCGCTGCACGGCCAGGCGCCGGCGCGCGACCCGGACAAGGACGCCCGCATCCGCGTGGGCTACCTCAGCGGCGACCTGCACACCCATGCGGTGGGCCTGCTCACGGCCGAGCTGTTCGAACTGCACGACCGCAGCCGTTTCGAGATCTGGGCCTTCGACTGGACGGTGGAATCGCAGCAGCCGCAGCGCCAGCGCATCCTGAAGGCGCTGGACCATCATGTGCGTCTGGCCGGCGTCGACGACCAGACCGCGGCCAAGCTCATCGCCCAGGCCGGCATCGACGTGCTGGTGGACCTGCAGGGCCTGACCAGCGGAGCCCGCCCGGGCATCCTGGGCTGGCGCGCGGCACCGGTGCAGCTGAGCTATCTGGGCCTGCCCGGCACCAGCGCCCTGCCGGGCGTGGACTGGATGCTGGCCGACCGGTTCGTGATGCCGCCCGAACTGCTGCCCTACTGCACCGAACGGCCCGTCTACCTGCCGCACTGCTTCCAGGTCAGCGACCGCCAGCGCCAGGTGGCTCCGCTGCCGCTGCGCAGCACCTACGGCCTGCCCGAAGGCGCCTTCGTCTACTGCAGCTTCAACAACAACCACAAGTTCACCGCCGAGATGTTCGCCGCCTGGCTGCGCATCCTGCAGGCCGTGCCTGGCAGCGTGTTGTGGTTGCTGGCCGACAACGACACCGCGCGCGCGAACATGCTGAACGCGGCCGACGCGGCCGGCGTCGCGCGCAGCCGCCTGGTGTTCGCGCCGCGTGTCGCGCCGGCCGAGTACCTGGCGCGCTTCCAGCTGGCCGACCTGGTGCTGGACACCTTCCCCTACAACGCCGGCACCACCGCCAGCGACGCGCTGTGGATGGGCACGCCCATCCTCACCCGCGCCGGCCGCACCTACATCAGCCGCATGGCCGGCAGCCTGCTGCACGCCGTGGGCCTGCCCGACCTCGTCACCGACAGCCTGGCCGACTACGAACGCCTGGCCATCACGCTGGGCCGCACGCCCGCGCGCGTGGCCTCGCTCAAGCGCTACCTGGCCGAACACGCGCGCACCAGCCCGCTGTTCGACGTGCCGCAGATCGTGCGCGACATCGAGTCGGCCTTCGAAGACCTGGTCCAAGCCACCCGCGCCAGGGCCCTGCCGCGGCTTTGCTGACACTGCCCCGCTGAAGCCCTGCGATGAGCGAGCCCGCCCCTTTACCCGGCACTGCCCAGCCCCCGCCCGCGGAAACGGGCTGGGACAGCGACAACGATGCGCTGGCGCACGCCATCAGCTGGCTGACGCGCCATCACGGCCGCGAACGCACGCCCGAGTCCTTGCTGGCCGGCCAGGCGCGCACCGGCCGGCTGGGCCCGGACCAGGCACTCCTGGCCCTGCACCAAGCCGGCTACAGCGCCGGCCTGGTGCAGCGCCCGCTGGCCGCGATGCACCACCTGCTGCTGCCCGCGATACTGCTGCTCAAGGAAGGCGATGCCTGCATCGTCGTGGCCCGCCATGCCGACGACCCGCGCCGCTACGACATCGTCATGCCCGGCCGCGAGCACCACGCCTGCACCGCCAGCGAAGACGAATTGCTGCAGGAATACACCGGCATCGCGCTGGTGGCCACGCCGCTGGCGACGCCGGCTGCCGGGCAGGGCCCAGGCCAGGACGCGGCTGCGCTGCGCGACCCCGGCAGCCACTGGCTCTGGGGCACCTTGCGCCGCTTCGTGCCTTACTACCGCGGCGCGCTGCTGGCAGCGCTGCTGTCGAACGTGCTGATGCTGGTGACGGGGCTGGCCACGTCGGTGATCTTCGACAAGGTCATTCCGCACCAGGCCTTCGTCACGCTGGGCGCGCTGGCCACGGCCAGTGCCCTGGCGCTGGTGTTCGACCTGATCTCGCGCCAGCTGCGCGCCTACCTCATCGACATGGCCGGCCGCAAGGCCGACCTGATCATCGGCGCCACGCTGTTCCGCCAGACCCTGGGCATCCGCATGGAAAACCGGCCGGCGTCCAGCGGTGCCTATGCCCACCACCTGGCGCAGGTGGAACAGGTGCGCGAGTTCTTTGCCTCGGCCACGCTGGCGGCGCTGTCGGACCTGCCTTTCATCCTGCTGTTCGTGACCATGACTTTCGTCATTGCCGGCCCGCTGGGCTGGGTGCTGGTGCTGGCCATTCCGCTGCTGATCGGCATGTCGGTGCTGATCCAGGGCAGCCTGCGGCGCGCGATGAACACCCACCAGGCCGAGCAGGCCGACCTGCATGGCGTGCTGGTCGAGTCGGTCGACGGCCTGGAAGACGTGAAGGCTGCCGGCGCGCAGGGTCGCTTTCTGCGGCGCTATGAAGAAGCCACTGCCGGAGCCGCCACCGCGATGCTGCATTCACGCCGCATCAGTGCCTGGACGATGAACATCTCGGCCGTGTCGCAGCAACTCATCACGATGGTGATGATGGTCATCGGCGTCTTCCTCATCGCCGACAAGACACTCACCGGCGGCGCACTGATCGGCGCCGTGATGTTCGCCACGCGCGCCGTGGCGCCGCTGTCGAGCGTGGTGCAGCTGGCCACGCGCTACCAGGGCGCACGCGCCGCCATGCGCGCACTGGACCACGTGATGCGCCAGCCCGTCGACCGTGAACCCGGCCGAACCTACGTGCCCAAGCGCGAGCTGAGCGGTGCGCTGGGCTTGATCGACGCGTCGTTTTCCTACCCGAGCCAGCCGATTGCCGGCAGCGGTGTCCAGGACGCCACCCCCGGCGGCGGCCCGCGCGTGCTGAAGGGCGTGAACCTGCGCTTTGCGCCCGGCGAACGGGTTGCGCTGCTGGGCCGAATCGGTTCCGGCAAGAGCACCATCCTGCGCCTGCTGGCCGGCCTGTACCTGCCCAGCGAAGGCATGGTCGAAGCCGATGGCATGGACCTGCGGCAGATCGACCCGGCCGACTACCGCGCCCGGGTCGGCTTCGTCAGCCAGGACCCGCGCCTGTTCAGCGGCACGCTGCGCGACAACGTGCTGCTCGACCGCCCGGGCGCCGACGCCGGCCGCCTGGCCGAAGTCGCGCGCCTGACCGGCCTGGACCGTCTCGTCGCGGCCCACCCGCAGGGCTGGGAACTGCCGGTGGGCGAGGCCGGCACCCTGCTCTCGGGTGGCCAGCGGCAGCTGGTGGCGCTGGCACGCTGCCTGGTGATGAAGCCCACGGTGCTGCTGATGGACGAGCCCACCAGTTCGATGGACGCACAAAGCGAGGTCGCCTTCCTGCGCCAGCTGAAGGCGGCCTGCGGGGGCTGCACGCTGATCATGGTGACGCACCGCCCGGCGGTGCTGGAACTCGTCGATCGCATCGCCGTCATCGACGCCGGCAAGCTGGTGATGGACGGGCCGAAGGCCCAGGTGCTGGCGGCCTTGTCCGGCGCGCGCCCGCCCGGCGCCGCACCCGCCAGCAACGTGGTGCAGCATCCCGCGGCGCAGCCGCAGGAACGGCAGGCGGCGCTGTGAGCCTGTTCAAGCGTCAGCGCCGGCCCGAGCTTCGCAGCAGCGATGTGCCCTACGTCAGCGCCGTCGGGGGCGCGCAGGTGGTCGAGCCGGCGCCGGCGGCGATGTATGCCGTCTACCTGATGCTGGTGGTGGTGGTGGTGGCGGTAGGCTGGGCGGCCACGGCAGAAGTCGACATCGTCACGCGGGCCAATGGCCGGGTGGTGCCTGATGGCCGGGAGCAGGTCATCGCCAGCCTGGAAGGCGGCATCCTGCGGCAGGTGATGGTGCGTGAAGGCCAGCAGGTGCAGCCGGGCCAGCCACTGGCGGTGCTGGACCCCACGCGCTTCGAGGCACAGCAGGCCGAAGGCCAGGCCAAGCGCCTGGCCTTGAAAGCCGCGGTGGCCCGCCTGCAGGCCGAGGCCAGCGGCAGGCCGCTGGTGTTTCCGCCCGAAGTCTTGGCGTCTCGCGCCATCGTCCAGGGCGAAACCGAAAGCTACGGCGCGCGCGAGCGGGCCGTCGACGAGGCCGTGGCCAGCACCCGGCGCAGCGTGGCGCTGCTGCAGCGTGAGCTGGGCGTGGCCGAGAGCATGTCGGCCAAGGGCCTGATGAGCGAAGTCGAGGTGATGCGCCTGCGCCGCCAGGTCAACGACCTGAACCTGCAGGCCCAGGAACGTGTGAACCGCTTCCGCCAGGACGCGTCCAGCGAGCTGGTGAGGGTGCGGACCGAACTGGCCCTGCTGGAAGAGCAGCTGGTGGTGCGCGACGACATGCTCAAGCGCACCACGCTCACCTCGCCGGTGCGGGGCGTGGTCAAGCAGATCCGCAGCAACACCATCGGCGGTGTCGTCTCGCCCGGCGCGCCGGTGATGGAGATCCTGCCGCTGGGCCCGCGCGTGCTGGTCGAAGCGCGTGTGAAGCCGGCCGACATCGGCTTCGTGCGCGTGGGCCAGAAGGTCCAGATCAAGCTGTCGGCTTATGAATTCACGGTCTACGGCGGCCTCAAAGGCACGGTCTACTCGATCAGCCCCGATGCCCTGGGCGACCCCGACCGCGCCGCCACGCCCGAAGGCACCTACTACCGCGCCATGGTGCACGCCGACGGCTCGACGCTGCAAGGTGGTGGCAAGGTCCTGCCGGTGCTGCCCGGCATGACCGGGCAGGTGGAGATCCGCACCGGGGAGCGTTCGGTGCTGGGCTTCCTGCTGCGGCCATTGCTGAAGTCGCAGGAAGCGTTCCAGGAACGCTGAGCCGGCCGGCGGCTGGTGGTGTCAGCCCCCCGCGGGCAGGCCCACGTCGGGCAGCGCCGGCCGGCGCGCCAGGGCCGCGGCCATCACCTGTTCCACGTGCGCACGGTCTTCGCCCTGCAGCGCCAGCCGCGGCGGCCGGGTGCGCCAGGTGCCCCGGCCCACCAGGTGCTCGCAGAGCTTGATGCACTGCACCAGGTCGGGCCGCGCGTCCAGGTGCAGCAGCGGCATGAACCACTCGTACAAGGGCATCAGTTCGGCCAGGCGCCCGGCCCGGGCCAGGCGAAACAGCGTCTCGCCTTCACGCGGGAAGGCGTTGGACATGCCCGACACCCAGCCCACCGCGCCCATGGCCACGCTTTCCACCACCACGTCGTCCAGGCCGGCAAAGAGCACGAAGCGGTCGCCCACCCGGTTGCGGGTGTCGATGAAGCGCCGGGTGTCGCCGCTGCTGTCCTTGAAGCAGACGATATTGTCGCAGTCGGCCAGGCTGGCCAGGATGTCGGGGGTGATGTCGTTCTTGTAGACCGGCGGGTTGTTGTAGACCATCACCGGCAGGTCCACCGCCTTGGCCACGGTGCGGAAGTGCGCGGCCGACTCGTGCGGCTTGGACGAATACACCAGGGCCGGCATGAGCATGATGCCGTCGAGCTTCAGGCGCTGCGCCTCGCGCGCGGTGTCGATGGCAAAGGCGCTGGTGAATTCGGCCACGCCGCAGATCACCGGCACGCGGCCGGCAGCCACGGCCACCGCGGCTTCCATGATCTGCGCCTTTTCGCTGCGCGACAGCGAGGTGTTCTCGCCCACCGTGCCGCAGACGATGAGGCCGGACACGCCGTCGCGCACCAGCGCCGCCATGACCCGGGCGGTGGCGTCGATGTCCAGCGAGAAGTCGTCGTGGAACTGCGTGGTGACGGCGGGGAAGACCCCTTGCCAGTTGACGGCTGCGCTCATGTCGGTCCTTGGTGGGCTGGGTGGCTGGGTGGCGGGGCTGCAGCTGCGGCCGGCCAGGTCTGCAGGTGCATCGCAACCCGGACTTTATGCAATCCTATGGGCCATGACGCAGAGCCAGGATCCCAGCCCCACCCCCGCCCGCATCGTCGACTCCCACACCGGTGGCGAGCCCACGCGGCTGCTCGTCAGCGGCGGCCCCGACCTGGGCACGGGCCCGCTGGCGGAGCGGCGCGAGCGCTTTCGCACCCAGCACGACCCCTGGCGGCGCGCGCTGATGAACGAGCCGCGCGGCTCCGACGTGCTGGTGGGCGCGCTGCTGTGCCCGCCCGAACACGCCGGCAGCCTGTGCGGCGTCGTCTTCTTCAACAACGTGGGCTATCTCGGCATGTGCGGCCACGGCACCATCGGCCTGGTGGCCACGCTGGCCTACCTGGGGCGCATCCAGCCCGGCGTGCATGCCATCGACACCCCCGTGGGCACGGTGCAGGCCACCCTGCATGAAGACGGCAGCGTCACGGTGGCCAACGTCGCCGCCTACCGCCATGCGAAGGCGGTGCCGGTGGACGTGCCGGGCCTGGGCCGGGTGCATGGCGACGTGGCCTGGGGCGGCAACTGGTTCTTCCTGTGCGCCGACCATGGCCTGGACCTGTCGGCGGGCAATGTCGCGCTGCTCACGGCTCGATCGGAAGCCATGCGCCGGGCACTGGTGGCCGCCGGCATCACGGGCGCGGGCGGCGCCGAGATCGATCACATCGAACTCGTCGGCCCGGCCCAGGACCCGCGCCACCATGGCCGCAACTTCGTGCTGTGCCCGGGCATGGCCTACGACCGTTCGCCCTGTGGCACCGGCACCAGCGCAAAGCTGGCCTGCCTGGCCGCCGACGGCGACCTGGCACCCGGCGTGGTGTGGCACCAGGAAAGCGTGATCGGCAGCGTCTTCGACGCGCACTATCAGCCCGCAGCCGATGCACCCGGGCAGGTGTTGCCCTTCATCCACGGCAGCGCCCATGTCACGCTGGACGCCACCCTGGTCTTCGACCCGAAGGACCCCTTCGCCTGGGGCCTGGCTTGACGGCCTTGGCGCAGCCGCCAGCCTTGCCCCCGCTCACGCCGGCCGAACTGCAGGCCGACCGGGTCGTCATCGGCGCGGGCATCGTCGGTCTCAGCTGCGCTTTCGCCTTGCGCCGCCAGGGCCATGCCGTGCTGCTGCTCGACCGCCAGGGCGTGGCCGCCGAGGCCAGTCGCGGCAATGCCGGGGCCTATGCCTTTTCAGACGTGCTGCCGATGGCTTCGCCCGGCATCCTGGCCCAGGTGCCGCGCTGGTTGCTCGACCCGCTGGGCCCGCTGGCGCTGCGCCCCGCCTACCTGTGGACCTTGCTGCCCTGGCTGCTGCGCTTCTGGCGGGCCAGCCGGCCGGCGGCTTTTGCGGCCAGCATCCAGGCCCAGGTGGCCCTGATGCAGCTGGCCGCGCCGGCCACGCTGCGCCTGCTGCAGGCCGCCGGGGCCGCCGACATGCTGCGCACGGGCGGCAACCTGCATCTGTACGAAAGTGAAGCCGAGTGGCAAGCCGCGCTGCCGGCCTGGCAGCTGCGCGCCGAACACGGCATCGCTTTCGAACACGCCCACGGTGCGGCGGCCCTGGCCGCCTGGCAACCCGGCCTGAGCCCGGCGCTGGTGGCCGCCACCTTCGTGCCCGGCTGGCACACCATCACCGACCCGCTGCAGCTGTGCCAGGCCGTGGCCGCCGCGTTCGAAGCGGCCGGCGGGCGGCTGCGCCAGGCCACGGTGCAGGCGCTGCAGCCCCGGCCCGGCCACGTGGCCCTGGTGCTGGACGACGGCCGGCAGCTGCAGGCGCAGGGCGTGGTGGTGGCGGCGGGCGCCTGGTCGCACCGGCTGGCGCAGACCTTGGGCGAGCGCATCCCGCTGGAAACCGAGCGCGGCTACAACACCACGCTGCCTGCCGGGGCCTTCGACCTGCAACGCCAGCTCAGCTTCCCTGGCCATGGCTTCGTCGTCACGCCCATCGCCGGCGGCGTGCGCGTGGGCGGTGCGGTGGAACTGGCCGGCCTGCGGGCCCCGCCCGACTACCGGCGCGCCGACGTGCTGCTGGCCAAAGCCCGGCGCTTCCTGCCCGGCCTGAAGACCGAAGGCGGCACGCGCTGGATGGGTTTCCGGCCTTCGCTGCCCGATTCGCTGCCCGCCATCGGCCCGGCCCGTGCCGACGCGCGCATCACCTACGCCTTTGGCCACGGCCACCTGGGTCTCACGCAATCGGCCGCCACGGCCGAGATCGTGGCGGCGCTGGCAGCCGGCCACCCGGCGCCCCTGGACCTGCGGCCCTTCAACCCTGCGCGCTTCACATGATCGACGAACACACCTACCGCCAACGCCGCGCCGAACTCGCGCGCCGGGTCGGCCACGGCCTGGTGCTGCTGCCCGGGCATGCCGAGAGCCCCATCAACTACCGCGACAACTGCTACCGCTTCCGGCAGGACTCGACCCTGCTCTACTTCAGCGGGCTGGCCCTGCCCGACATCGCCCTGCTGCTGGACTGCGACAGCGGCCAGGCCACGCTGCTCGCCCCCGAACCGCACCCCGACGACATCGTCTGGACCGGCCCCACCGCCAGCCGCGCCCAGCACGCCGCCAGCGCCGGCATCGACCGGCACGCGCCGCTGGCCGACCTGCAGGCGTTGCTGGACCAGGCACAGGCCCAGGGCCGCAGCGTGCACCGCCTGCCCGTGGCGCGTGGCCATGACGGCGGCAGCGAATGCAGCGGCATCAGCGCGGCGCTGCTGCGCGCCGTGATCGACATGCGCGCCGTGAAGTCGCCCGACGAAGTGGCGCAGATCGAACAGGCCCTGCACACCACGCGCGACATGCACCTGCTGGCCCTGCGCAGCGCCCGGGTGGGCGTGGCCGAGCAGGCCTTGGTGGGGGCGATGGAAGGCCTGGTGGCGGCACGCGGGCTGCACATGGCCTACCCGGTGATCTTCAGCCGCCGCGGGGAGATCCTGCACAACCACCGCCACGACCAGACGCTGAAGGCCGGCGACCTGGTCGTCAACGACAGCGGCGCGGAATCGCCGCTGGGCTACGCCTCGGACATCACCCGCACCATTCCGGCCTCGGGCCGCTTCACCCCGTTGCAGGTCGACCTGTACCGCCTGGTGCTGACGGCCCAGCAGGAAGCGATCGCGCTGCTGCGGCCGGGCGTGCCCTACCGCGAGGTCCACGAACAGGCCTGCCGTGTGCTGGTCGACGGCATGATCGGCCTGGGCTTCATGCGCGGCAATGCGGCCGAGGCCGTGGCACGCGGCGCGCACGCCATCGTCTTTCCCTGCGGCACCGGTCACCTGCTGGGCCTGGACGTGCACGACATGGAAGGCCTGGGCGAAGCGCAGGTGGGTTACGGCGAAGGCCAGGCGCGCAGCCCATTGCCCGGCCACCGCTACCTGCGCCTGGCGCGCCCGGTGCAGGCGGGTTTCGTGGTGACGGTGGAGCCGGGCATCTACTTCAACCCCTGGCTGGCCGAACAGTGGCAGGCGCAGGGCCTGCATGCCGACCTGATCGACTACGACGCGCTGGGCCGCCACATGGGTTTCGGCGGCATCCGCATCGAGGACGACGTGCTCGTCACCGAGCAGGGCGCCCGGGTGCTGGGCCCGCACATTGCCCGCAGCCTGGACGAGGTCGAGGCGGCGTGTGAACCGGTCTAGCGGAACAAGCCCAGCCGCTGCGCTTCCAGCGCCGCTTCGGCGCGCGAACTCACGTTCAGCTTGCGGTAGATCTGCTTCACGTAGTCGGCAATCGTGTGGCGGCTCAGGCCCAGCTGCACGCCGATCTCGGGCAGGGTGTAGCCCTTGGCCACGCGCAGCAGCACTTCGCTTTCGCGGTCGGTCAGGTTGACGTTGGGCATGGCGTGGCCGTTGCTCGGCTGCGGCTTGGCCTTGGCGCTGAAGTAGGCCATCACCCGGCGGGCGATGCTGGGGCTGAGTGGCGGCTCGCCCTGGCTGATGCGTTGCAGCTGCTCGGTGATGAGCTCACGCGCCTGTTCCTTCAGGATGTAGCCGAAGGCGCCGGCCTGCAGCGCCGGAAACAGGTGCTCGTCGTCGTCGTGGATGCTGACGACCACGCTCTGGGCGTCGGGTTGCACTTCGCGCAGCTTGCTCACCACGTCGACACCGCTGCCGTCGGGCAGGCCCAGATCGATCAGCGCCAGGTCGAACTTCACGGCCGAGACCAGTTCGATGGCGTCGCCGACGCGTGCGCTTTCCGACAGGTGGGCCCCGGGAAACACCTGCAGCACCAGCTTGCGCAACCAGACCCGGATCTCGGGCAGGTCTTCGAGCAGCAGAATCGTCTTCATGCGGGGTTTCCCATTCGATCGGATGTCATCTTATCGGCGTGGCCCTGTCTTTCAGGAGGCCTCGGTGGCGCGGTCCAGCGGAACCGTGAGGCGTATCACGGTTCCGTAGCCCGGGCTGCTCTCGATCAGGCATTGCCCCTGCAGTTGCTTGGCCCGGTTCTTCATGCTGGCCAGGCCGTGGCCTCGGTCCAGGCGGCCTTCGGTTTCGGGGGCGATGCCGTCGCCGTTGTCCTGCACCACGAACAGCAGGTCGCCGTCGGTGATGCTGCATTTCATGGTGCACAGGGTGGCATTGCTGTGCTTGATGATGTTGCTGGTGGCCTCGCGCAGGATGCGCGTGGTCTGCACGTAGGCGCGGGCCGACAGGCGCTGCGGCAGGTCTTCGGGTGCGTCCCACTCGCCTTCGATGCCGGCCTGGTTCAGCCGCGACACGACTTCGGCGCGCCAGTCGCCCAGGGCGTCGCCCAGGCGAACGGCCTTGCCTGTCAGGCCGCGCACCGACAGGCGCATCTCTTCCAGGGCTTCGCGCGCCAGGGTGCTGATGCGCTCGCTCTCACTGGTGTGCACGATGGTCAGCAGCTTGGCCCCCAGGTCGTCGTGCAGGTCGGCGGCGATGCGCTTGCGCTCGCGTTCGGTCACCTGTTCCACGCGCAGTTCGCTGAGCTGGCGATAGTTGTTCTCGATCTCGGCCGCGGCTTCGGCCACGCGCTGCTCCAGCAGCACCTTGTCTTGTTCGATGGTCTGGCGCGCGCGCCCCTGCTGCTGCACCAGCCGCAAGCCGACGATGACGAACAAGACGGGTGCGATCAGGGCCGCCACGTGGGCTGCCAAAGGCCTTTGGCCGGTGCGCTGGGCCACCAGTTCGATGATGCCGGCCACGGCCATGGCCAGCAGCAGCGGGCCCATCAGCCAGAAGGAACGGCGCGGCCTTTCCCGCCACAGGTACCACGCCGAAGCCACCACCACCTCGGCCAGCAGCACCGCATACCAGACCGTGGCCACCTTGCGCAGGTGCTCGGGCCCGGCCATCAGCAGGCTCAGCGGCAGCAGCGCAGCCTGCGCCGGCAGCGCACGGTCGACCGTGGCCAGGCGTACGCCGCCATAGCGCAGCAGGAACTGCACCGCCGCCCAGGTGATGAAGCCCAGCACCGTGATCAGCAGGAATTCGGCCGTGGAATGCGACAGCGGCAGCGTGCGCAGCCACAGCCGCAGGTCGAGCAGGGCCCAGCCCACCGACAGCGCGCCGAAGTAGGCCAGGTGGCTTTCCTGGCGGTTGATGAAGCCCAGCACGAACATGAAGCCGCCCATCAGCATCAGCGTCGCCCCCACCGCCTGCGGCGCCGTCACCGACAGGGCCGTGCGCTGGGCGTGGCGGGCGGCCATCTCGCTTTGCGGGCCGATCACGAGTTCCGACAAGCCGCCGGCGCGCTGGCGCGAGCCCACCTCGGCCAGCCGGTGTCCGGCCACCTGGATGTCCAGCGTGCTGGCCTCGGCACGCAGCAAGGCGCCGGGCAGGGTGATCAGCTGCGGGTGGTTGCAGTTGTGCGTCAGCGGCGGCGTCATGCGCCCGCCGCTGGCGATCTCCTGGCCGTTCAGCAGCACCCGGTAATTGCTGCAGACATGATCGATGTACAGCGCCAGCAGTTCGCCGCCAGCCAGGTTGCCCGGGGGGGTGAAGGTCACGCGGTACCACAGCGAACCGGCGAATCCGTAGCGCGTGGCCGCCCATTCGTCGGGCAGGGCCACGGGCTGGGCCGGGCTGGCGGCAGGGAACAGCGCCGTTTCGCCGGGCGCAGCCAGAGCGGCGGTGATGGTCAAGGTCTGGGCCTGGACCTGGACGGGCAGCAGGGCGGCCAGGCACCAGGCCAGCAGCCAGCAGGCCCGCGGGAACAGCAATGACAGCAGTTTCAGGGTCGTCGGCATGCAGCCGTTGATTCTGCCCGGCGGGCCGGCCCCCTGCCGGCGGCCCCTGCTGCCAGAATGAAGGTCCCGTGTGCAAATGCCCAAGCCCGCCGTGATCAGACGCCACGAACTCGAACCTGCCGACAACCGCCGCCTGGCCCATCTGTGCGGGCCACTTGATGCGCACCTGCGAAGCATCGAAACGGCACTGCAGGTGACGCTGGCCCGGCGTGACGCCAGTTTCCGCATCGAAGGCGCACGCGACGCCGTCGAGCGCACGGCGCAATTGCTCGACGAACTGTACGAACGTGCGCGCGCGCCCATTGGCGAACGCAGCCTGCAGCTGGCGCTGAAGCAGGCGCTGCCCGGCCCCACGCTGGCGGCCGTGGGCGAACGCGGCTCCGTCGCCCATGACGATGACGCGCCGGTGGTGCTGCACACCCGCCACGCCGACCTGAGCGGCCGCACCGCCAACCAGTCGCAGTACCTGCGCCAGATCCTGCGCCACGACATCACCTTCGGCATCGGCCCGGCCGGCACCGGCAAGACCTTCCTGGCCGTGGCCTGCGCCGTGGACGCACTGGAACGCCAGGGTGTGCAGCGGATCGTGCTCACGCGCCCGGCGGTGGAAGCCGGCGAACGCCTGGGCTTCCTGCCGGGCGACCTGGCGCAGAAGGTCGACCCCTACCTGCGCCCGCTGTACGACGCACTCTACGACCTGATGGGTTTCGACCGCGTGACGAAGGCGTTCGAAAAGCAGCTGATCGAGATCGCGCCGCTGGCCTTCATGCGCGGGCGCACGCTGAACCATGCCTTCGTCATCCTCGACGAAGCGCAGAACACCACGCGCGAGCAGATGAAGATGTTCCTCACGCGCATCGGCTTCGGCAGCAAATGCGTGGTGACCGGCGACACCAGCCAGGTCGACCTTCCTGCCGACCAGCCCAGCGGGCTGGTGGACGCGCAGGACATCCTGCGCCGTGTCGACGGCATCGCCTTCACCCACTTCGGTGCGCAGGACGTGGTGCGGCACCCGTTGGTGGCCCGCATCGTCGAAGCCTACGACCGCGTGCGCCCGGGTCCGAATGCCGGGCGCTGATCCGGGCGTTGGAGCCGGGCGTTGACGGTGGCGCACCCGGCAAGGCCCTCCGAGCCCCGCACCAGGCAGCCGCCATTGCAGCTTTCGCTGCAGTTCGCAGACGCGCGCCACCGCGCCCTGCTGCCGCGCCATCGCGTGGCACGCTGGGTTCGCGCGGCGCTGCTGGCGCCGGGCGAGATCACGGTGCGCATCGTCGGTGCCGAAGAAGGCCAGGCGCTGAACAGCAGCTACCGCGGCCGCGACTACGCCACCAACGTGCTGACTTTCGACTACACCCAGGCTCCCGTGGTGCAGGCTGACCTGGTGCTGTGTGCCCCCGTGGTGGAACGCGAGGCGCAGGACCTGGGTCTGTCGCTGCAGGCCCACTACGCCCACCTGCTGGTGCACGGCACGCTGCACGCCCAGGGCTGGGACCACGAGACCGGCGAAGCCGACGCCCAGGCCATGGAGAGCCTGGAAACCAGCATCCTGCTCAAGCTGGGTTTCGAAGACCCCTACGGCTTGCCTGCCGCCGCAACAGCAGCAGGCTGAACCCGCCGGCCTTGCATCCAGTCTTCCGAAGGCCGCGTATGGGCTGAGGTCACCGCACAGCGTGACTCCATTCCAGCCCAACGCCCAGCCCCAGGAATCTGCCATGACCTCGACCCGCTTTGCCACCACCCCGCTGCTGGCCGCCGTGCTGCTGGCCTGCGCCGCCAGCGCGGGCGCTTCCAGCCACCGCGAAGCCCCGTTCATCACCACCAGCCCGAAAGTGGACGGCACCGACTTCTACATGTTCCGCAGCTACGAGACCGGCCGCAGCGACTTCGTGACGCTGATCGCCAACTACCAGCCGCTGCAGGACGCCTACGGCGGCCCGAACTACTTCAGCCTGGACCCGAACGCGCTGTACGAGATTCACGTCGACAACAACGGCGACGCGAAGGAAGACCTGACTTTCCAGTTCCGCTTCACCAACACCCTGGCCGCAGGCGGTGCCGGCATCACGCTGCCCGTGGGTGGCAGGAACGTCGCGATTCCGCTGGTCCAGGCGGGTTCGGTGACCCAGGTGCGCGACGCCAGCCTGAATCTGGCCGAAACCTTCAGCGTGACCCTGGTGCGCGGCGACCGCCGCACCGGCAGCGCCAGCGCGGTGACGAATGCGTCCACCGGCGCGACCGCGTTCGACAAGCCCGTGGACAACATCGGTGTGAAGACGATTCCCGACTACGCCGGCTATGCCGCGCGGCACATCCACACCGTCAACATCCCTGGCTGCGGCATTCCGGCCCGTGTCTTCGTGGGCCAGCGCCAGGAGAGCTTCGCCGTCAACCTAGGCACCATCTTCGACCTGGTCAACGCCCCCGTGGCCGTGATCACCAACCCGGCCAACATCGGCGCATTGCCCAACACCATTGGCGACAAGAACGTCACTTCGCTGGCCGTGGAGGTGCACCGCAGCTGCCTGGTGGCCGGCAACGAGCCCGTCGTCGGCGGCTGGACCAGCGCCAGCCTGCGCCAGGCCCGCCTGCTGAACCCCAGCCCGCCTGCTGGCCACCAGGCCAGCGAGAAGCCCGGCGGCGCCTGGGTGCAGGTCTCGCGCCTGGGCATGCCCCTGGTCAACGAGGTCGTCATCGGCCTGAAGGACAAGGACAAGTTCAATGCCTCGGTGCCCAGCGGCGACGGCCAGTTTGCCGAGTACGTGACCCACCCCAGCCTGCCGGCCCTGCTGGAGATTGCTCTGGCCCTGCCGAACACCGCACCGCGCAACTTTCCGCGCAACGACCTCGTCACCACCTTCCTCACCGGCATCACGGGCGTGAACCGGCCAGCCAATGGGGTGGCCTCGGAGATGCTGCGCCTGAACACCTCGATCGCACCCGTGCCCTTCGCGCAGCAGAACCGGCTGGGCGTCGTCGGCAACATCCTGGCCGGCGGCAGCGACAACGCCGGCTACCCGAACGGCCGCCGGCCGAAGGACGACGTCGTCGACATCTCGCTGGTGGCGGTGATGGGCGGCCTGTGCATGGCCAATGGCAACACCAACGCCTTGGGTTTTGGTGCGGCCTGCAACCCTTCGCAGGTGCCCTTGGGCAACACCGCCTTCGCGCTGCACGACGCCGTCGACCAGGCCGCGGTGCCGCTGCTGCCGGGCTTCCCCTACCTGAACACGCCGCTGCCGGGCAGCCGTTGAAGCCGAAGAAGGAAATGAGCATGCGCAAGACCCTTCCCGCCTTGCTGATCGGGGCCGCCACGCTGCTGGCGGCCTGCGGTGGCTCGTCGTCCTACGACGATGCCGAGGCACCTGCTGCACCGGCGGCCCCCAGCGGCGTGGTGCCGCCCGGCGCCACGGCGTCGATCCAGGCTTTCGTGGCCTTCATCGGCGGCCTGGCGCCGTCTGAACGCGACGCGCCGCTGAACATCGACGCCGCGGTACCGCCGACCAGCGAGACCGCGGCGCCGCTGCCGGTGAACTGACGAGGGCGTTCAGGCGCCTCCAGCGTGCAGGCCAGCCCCGTTTCGGGGGCCGACCGGCACGCATTCGGCTGCCAGCCTGCGGCCTTGTTTCAGCGCCTGGACAGAACCTCGAATGCCAGCGTCACGAAACGGCTGTCCCACTGGTCGGCATGGCCCGCGGCGGGACGCAGGTCGGTGGCACGCAGCAGCCAGCGCGCGGCCAGGGGCACGGGCAGTTGCAGCCGGCCTTCGGCGTCGGTGGTGCGCCAGAAACCGATGGGGCTCAAGTCGCTGCGCAGTTCCACCGGCAGGCCGGCCAGGGGCTGGCCGTCACGCAGCAGCTGCGCGCGCAGCATGTCGCCTGCGCGCAGCGGCTGCGGGCTTTCGATGCGGATGTCCATGCCCAGGCCTTCGATGGGCGCGCTGTCGGCCCCGCCGTTGGCCGGGACCGTGCCTTCAGCCGCATTCATCTCGATGCGGGCGTGCTTGGTGTAGGTTTCCTGCCAGCGCAGGCCGCGGGCCTGTATCGCTGCCCAGCGTTCGCGCACCGCGGGCAGCGCGTTCACTTCCTTCAGGTAGATCTCGACCGTGGCGTCGTCGATCTCGATGTCGATGGGCTTGAGCTGCGCCCAGCAGGTCAGCGCGGCCGTCACGGGCACCGGCCGCGCCGAACGCAGCACCACGGCCGTGGGCCGGTCGGCGACCCAGCGCATGGCGGTGGGCCGCAGGCCTTCGCTGCGGCAGCCGGTGCTGCGCAGCTGCTGCAGCGGGATCGTGATCTCCTGCACCGGAAACTGGTTGCCCGTGCCGAAGGCAAACACGGCTTCGCCGCGGTCGGTGGGGGGCAGCGGTGCGAGCCAGCTGTCGTGGGCATGGGCCGTGCCGGCCAGCGCCAGCAAGGCGGCCGCCAGCAGGCTGGGCATGGCGTTCGGGTGGGCCATGCTCAGAAGCTCATCTGCAGGGTCAGGCGCAGGTTGCGCGGTTCGGCCGGGTGCACGTGGCGGTCGGCCACGGCCTGGCTTTCGCCAGGCAGCTGCGACTCATAGAAGTACTGGATGTCGTTGACCTCGCGGTCGAACAGATTGAAGACATCCAGCGTCAGCGCCGCCTGCTTGCCCAAGTGACGGGTCACGCGCAGGTTGAAGGTGGACGAAGGCAAGGAACGCACGCTGTTGTCTTCAGTGAGTGCGCCGCTGCCCAGGTATCGCCACTGCAGGCTGCCGGTCCAGCCGGCCAGGTCTTTCACCGTGCCGGCCAGGCTGGCCACGCGGTCGACGCTGTTGGGGATGCGGCTGCCGTCCTTCAGCCGGGCGTGGCTGAAGGCAATGTCGGCGTCGAACAGGAACCAGGGCAAGGGCTGCCAGCGGTTGCTGAACTCCACGCCGCGGCGGCGGCTGCCCAGGCTGGCCTCGGTGGCACCGGCGTCGCCGATGTAGACCAGCTCGGAGGCCGAGCGCAGGCCCCAGACGGAGATGGAGCTTTGCAGCCTGGGGATGGCTTCGGTGCGCAGGCCGACCTCGGCGCCGCTCAGTGCCACCAGGGGCGGCACCGGGTCGACGGCGTCGCCCGTTTTCGGGTCGATGCGGGCGGTGAAGCCGCGCGCGTCGTTGCTGTGGAAGCCGCGGCCGGTGTTCAGGAAGACCTCGGTCTTGGGCGTCAGCGCATACACCAGGGTGAGCTTGGGCGAGACCAGGCTGTCGCTGCCGCGGCCGCCGTTGGCCGGGAGCGTGAGCGCGTCGACATCGGCCTGCAGCCGGTCGGCCCGCAGGCCGAAGACGGCGCGGAACTCGGGCGTGAATTCCACCGAGGTCTGCGCGAACAGGCCCAGCTGGGTCTGGCGCACGCGGTCTTCGCGCACGGTGGCCGTGATGCGCCTGGCCGCGCTGTCGTACAGGCCCACGCGGATGCGGTCGTGGCGCAGCTGCATGCCGGCCAGGGTGCGTGCCGGGAAGGCGCCCAGGTCGTGGTTGACGATGTGCTCGGCGTCGAAGCCGAGCACCGTGCGCTGGTCGGTCTGCTTGAACTGGTCGCCGTCATCGGGGCGTTCCAGGGCGTAGCTGAAGTTCGAGTTCAAGTCCAGGTCGTAGCGGATGGCGTAGGCCGACAGGTTCGTGCGCCCGGCCGGGCCGTCCTTGTGCCATTCGCCCGACAGGCTGCTGCGGTGGCTATCGCCGCCGGTCGTCGGGTCGAGCGAATCGAAGCGGCCGAACGGGCGGCCGTTGAAGCGGCCAGCGTCGATCAGGCGCTGCGGCACCTGGTCGGTGGCCGTCCAGCGTGCGCTGTAGCCCATCGCCGTGAGATGCCAGCCCTGTGCCCGCGTGCCACCGCTGAGCGTGAACACGCCGTTGAGCTTGCGCAGGTTCTGGGGCACGGTCCACGGCCCGTCGGCGCTGGCGGCTTCCACGGCACCCAGCAGGGTGATGCCCTCGGCCAGCGCCATGCTGCCGCCGGCCACGCCGCGGCGGTAGGCGTTTTCGCCCAGCGTCAGTTGCGCGAAGGGCCGGGCCAGCGTGGCCAGGTACTGGATGTCGGCCGAACCGGCGGCGGCGAAGTCGCCCACGGCGGCGAAGTACGGACCCTTGCGGTATTCCACTCGCTCCACCAGTTCCGGCAGCAGCCAGTTCAGGTCGCTGTAGCCCTGGCCGTGGCCGTGGGTGGGCATGTTCACCGGCATGCCATTGATGCGGGTGGCGAAGTCGGTGCCGTGGTCGAGGTTGAAGCCGCGCAGGAAGTACTGGTTGGCCTTGCCGTCGCCACTGTGCTGGGTGACGATGACCCCGGGCACGAATTCCAGCACCTCGCCCGGGCGCTGCGCCGGGCGACTTTGCAGCAGTTCACGGCGGATGGTGCCGGCCGAGGCGGCGTCTTGCGTGCCCACGGCGTTGTCGTAGTGGCCCTGAACCATGACGGTCTGCGGCGCGCCAGTGACCGGGCCGCCGTGGTTGGCGAATGCAGCTGGGCAGGTGCAGGCGGCCAGGGTGGCCAGGGCAAGGGGGTGCAGGCGCATGAACGCGGAGCTCGAAAGAATGAAATGGGGTTGTACGTGAGTTTGCCGGGTTCGGATGAGCCTGCCGCAGGACGGTCCGTGTGGACGCGCCCGGCAGTCGCGGCGGTGGCGCAGCCCGCCGCCGGGTTTCAGCGCATCGAGCTCAGCCCGAACAGGTTGCCCTCGGTGTCGGCGCACAGGGCCACCCAGCCGAATTCGCCGATGGAGAACTTCGGGCGCAACAACTGCCCGCCGGCCGCCGCCACGCGGCCAGCCTCCAGCGCACAATCATCCACGCTGAAGTAGATCATGGTGCCGCCCGGGCCCGGGCGGCCATGCGGCGAGCGCACCAGAGCGCCGCCAGCGCCGTAGGCGCCCATGTCGGCTGGAAAGCCGTGCATCACGGTTTCGCCTGTCGGGTCGCCGATGGGCACCAGCCGGCGCTGCAAGACGGTCTCGTAGAAGGTGGTGGCTCGACCCATGTCGTCGACGTAAAGGTCGAACCAGCCAATCGCGTTGGGCTTTTGCATCGCATGCTCCTGAATGACAAGGGAGCCGCGAGACTAGTCATCACCCTCGTCGCCGTCTTGTGGAAATCGGACACCGAAGGCCTTGCGGTACTGGCCCGGCGTGTAGCCGATGGCCTGTCGGAAGGCGTGGGTGAAGTGCGACTGATCGGCGTACAGGTCGAGATGATGGCGGCGAAAGGACTGCTGCAGCCGCAGCACTTTCAGCAGATCGTGCGGTGCGAACCCGGTGACCTGCTTCAGCGTGCGCTGCAGTTGCCGTGTCGACACGCCGGCCAGCGCCGCCATGTCCGACACCGTGCGGATCGCGTCCAGCCGCGACAGGATGGCGGCCGTCAGCGGATGGCCCCGCACCTGCCCCTGGGCCATGCACCAGCGCACGAGTTCCGCCAGCACCGGACCCATGGCGACGAAATCCAGCCCTGCCAGTTGCCGGTTGAAGTGCACGAGCGGCAGCCCGCCTTGGTAGGCGGTGCCCACGTAGCGGTCCTGGATCTCGGCGCGGTCACCTTGCCAGGCTCCGGGAAAGAACTGCACCCCCACGTAATGAAAGACGGTTCCCAGCTTGAGCGTGGTGGCCTCGGTGTGCAAGGCCGTGATTCCGGCCACATCGGTATCGATCTGGTTGAACAGCAGGTTCACGCAGGCGTCAGGCACCGCGTGGTAGTGGAAGTCGGCAGGCAGCGGGGCCAGCGTGCGCAACTGCCAGAACACGTGCACCACGTCGGCCAGGTCGTGTGGCGGCCGCTGCTCGGCGTAACGCACCGCAGCACCGCGCTGGGAGAAACCGTCGACGACAGGAGAGTAAGCAGCAGACTTCAAGGTCTTCCTCAGGGCCGGCGTATCGTGCCTTCCATCTGCTGGACGCAAGGGACTGCCAGAGGTCCGTCTTCCGACCTCGGCAGCGGAGCCCGGTCAACAGCCGCCGACCGCCTGTTCACCATGACGAGACCCTTGGCGCGCCCTTACACTGAATCTTCCGGCCATTGGCGCAGCGTCTGGCCTTCCGACCCGGCGGGAGCACACTTCGCAAGCTGTCGCCGTCTGGCTTCACCCCTGCCAAGGAACGACCATGACCAGTCCAATGTATACCTTCGCCGTTCCTGTCTTCAAGCAGATGCTGATGGCGCTCAAGGCCGAACTGGCGCATGCGAGTGCGCACGCCACGGCCCGTTCGATCGAGCCCGACGCCTTGTTGCAGGCGCGCCTTTACCCGGACATGTTTGCATTGACCAAGCAGGTGCAGATAGCAGCCGACTTTGCGCGTGGCGTGTCGGCACGCCTGGCGGGTGTCGAGGCCCCCACCCAGGAGGGGCAAGAGAAGAGCTTTGCCGATCTCGACGTCCTGTTGGCCCAGACGGTGAGCTTTCTGGACGGCCTGAGCGCGTCGCAGTTCGAAGGCAGCGAAAGCCGAGAGATCATCCTGCGTCCCGGTACACCGAAGGAGAAGAGGCTGATCGGTCAAACCTATCTGGCCAACTACGGTCTGCCTCAGTTCTTCTTCCATGTCACCACCGCCTATGCCATCCTGCGCCACAACGGTATAGCCATCGGCAAACGTGACTACATGGGCGTGTACTGACTGGCTTCGACGCTGCGAGCGACGGGTGATAGCCTGGCAGGCTGCGAGGCGTCAAGTTCCATGAACCGACAGATCAATCACACCCTTGCCCATGGCCTGGCGGCCGCTGCACTGCTGGCAGCCGCTCCGGCGGTTTTGGCCCAGGCTGGCAGCTACGAAGGGCTGCTGGCCTGCCAGAAACTGACCGACGCGCCAGCGCGCCTGGCTTGTTACGACCGCGAAGTGCCGCGGCTCGCTTCGACCCTGCCTGCGCCCGGCCTCACTGCTGCCCCCGCGACCGCCCGGCCGCAGTCCGCGCCGGCTGCTGCCGTGCCGGTGTCGCCGCAGGCTCCCGAAGAACGATTCGGCCTGCCTGCAAAACCCGGTGAAGCCGAACCCACCCGCATCGCGTCGACCCTGCCGGAAGGCTTTGGCGGCTGGCGCGCCGGCCAGCGCATCCGCCTGGCCAACGGCCAGGTCTGGCGCATTGCCGACGACAGCAGCGCCTTCGTCGAGCTGAAGAGCCTGCGCGTGGTGGTGCGGCAGGGCGCGCTGGGCGCGTTCTACCTCGACTTCGACGGCGACAATCGCTCGCCGCGGGTGCGCCGCGTCGAATAGGCCGGAGCGGGGCGCCGGCTACTTGGTGCCGAACAGCCGGTCGCCGGCGTCGCCCAGCCCCGGCACGATATAGCCGTGTTCGTTCAGCTGCCGGTCGATGGCGGCGGTGTACACGGGCACGTCGGGGTGGGCGTCGTGGAAACGCTTCAGCCCTTCTGGCGCGGCCAGCAGGCAGACGAAGCGGATCGACTTGGGCCGGGTCTCCTTCAGCCGCTCCACCGCGGCCACAGCGCTGTTGCCGGTGGCCAGCATCGGGTCCAGCACGATGGCGTCGCGGTCGGCCATGTCGTGCGGCATCTTGAAGTAGTACTCCACCGCCACCAGGCTCTTCGGGTCGCGGTACAGGCCCACGTGGCCCACCCGGGCGCCGGGCACCACGTCGAGCATGCCGTCCAGGAAACCGGCGCCGGCGCGCATGATGACGACGAACACCGTCTTCTTGCCGTCGATCACCGGTGCCTGCATGGTTTCCAGCGGCGTCTCGATCTCGATCAGCTGGGTGGGCATGTCGCGCGTCACCTCGTAGGCCATCAGCATGCCGATCTCATGCAGCAGGCGGCGGAAGTTGTTGGTGCTGCGGTCCTTCTGGCGCATCAGCGTGAGCTTGTGCTGGACCAGGGGGTGGGTGATGTGGTGGACGATGGGGGTGCTCATGGCAGGGCTCAAGGTGCGGTGCAGTGGGCCAAGCATAAGCGGTGCCGCACCAGGCAAAACGCCCCGGCGGGCCGGGGCGTTTCTTGGGTTGCAGCGCCTTGCGGCGCGTGCCGGGTTCAGTCGCGGCGGCGGCGCGCGGCAGTGACGCTGACGATGCCCAGGCCGGCCAGCAGCAGGGCGATGGTGCCGGGTTCCGGCACGGCGGCCACGTACAGGCGGTCGAGCAGGATGTCCTTGCCGAAGCCGTCGCCCTGGGGGGCGAAGCTCACCGTGTAGCTGTACTGGCCAGGTTGCAGTGCCAAGACGTTGTTGCCGCCGATCCACGTGGCGACGGGCAGCGAACCGATCAGCGAGCTGCCTTCGATGCCAGCGATGATGGAGGTCACCAACACGTCGCCGGGGTTCAACGAACCGTTCGTCGGCGCATAGAACGAGCCGCCGACGTTGTACAGGCCCGCGGCAGCGATGGTGAAGGTCTGCGAGATGGATTGCAGCGCGACGTCGTCGACGAAGTACACGGCCCGGGTGCCCACAGCATCCGGGCTCAGGCTACCAGCGAAATTGTCGGGCGGAACGATTTCGCTGAAGGCGCCAGGAAGCACGCCGTACGTGACGGTGCTGACCGGGAACTCGCCCCCGCCGTTGTTGACATCCCAGCCCGAGAGGCCGAGTTCGAAGCTGCCGTTGAACAGCAGGTTGGTTTGCGCCGAGGCCAGCAGGGGCAGGCTCAGGGCGACGGCGGCGAGGATGTTTTTCATGAAACCTTCGGAAACGGTGCGGGATGACTCGGTGGTGGAGACTATCGCCGGTCCGGTTTGGATTTGCAGCCCCGCAAGTCGATGGCTCGAAACACACTTTCGGCCAAAAGTCACCAGTTTCAGTGCGAAGGTGTAAGCAAAAACGCTACTGAACCGGGGCGCACCCTGAATCGGCAGGCGATCGACGACTCGGCCGCGGCTGCGGCGACCCCAGGGCCGTGGGCAAGGCCGGCCAGCCGCCCCAGGCCAGCACGGGCTGGCCAGTCGCGTCATCATCCGGGCCACGGGCGGTGCCGCCGCCGTCTTGCCGGAAACAACCATGTCCGCCGCGAACGCCCCCAGCAGCCGCTTCGAGCAGTCCTTCATGTTCCACATGATCCGGGACTTCTTCCTGCTGCTGCTGCTGGTGGCGGCGGTGGAACTGGCCATCCGCTACCTGGCGCTGCGCTGGGACTTCGCCCAGTCCGAGCCCAAGCGCGTTGAACTGGCCGCGCAGCAACTGGCCAACGACGTGAAGTCGATCATGCTCAATTCCGGCGGGCCGCTGGCGGCGCAGACGGTCTACCCCATTCTGGACCGCAACTACAGCGACCTGGGCCTGGCCATTGCCGTGCTGCCCAGCGCGGTGACCGTCGAGTCGATGAAGATCACCCGCAACATGGACGTGCAGGGCCTGATGCCCCGCTGGGGCGACGGCGTGCACCAGCAGGCCAACGTGGTGCTGACGGCCGAGCAGTTCTGCCTGGGCTGCCATGTCAAGGCCCAGGTGGGTGACGTGCTGGGCGTGGTGGCCGTGCGCAGCTACCTGGAACGCAAGGAAAGCCTGTGGTGGCAGGAAGTGCGCCTGACCGCCGGCGCGCTGAGCCTGAAGATCCTGGTGCACACCATCGTGCTCTTCCTGCTGCTGAAGGTGCGCATGGAGCCCCTGCTGGCGCTGCGCAGCACCGTGTCGGGCCTGGCCAAGGGGGTGATGGACCACCTGTCGCCCCGTGCCGGCGTGAAGACGGCCGACGAATTCGGCGAACTCGCGCAGGACCTGAACCATTTCCTCGACCGCATCACCCTGGTGGTGAGCGACCTGGACAAGATCCTGAGCGAGGTCGTCGAGGTCGGCGCCCGCCTCAGCGCCCTGAACCGCCACCTGGAACGCCAGCTCGACGGCCTGCGCGACAGTTCGCTGCGCACCCTGGGCGATGGGGCACGCACAGGGCTGGAACAACAGCTGCTGGCCGCGCGTGAAGGCGGCGCCTTCGGTGCCCACCTGCAGGGACTGGTGCAGACGCTGGACGCGCTGGCCGCCACCGGCCAGGTGCCTGCCGCCGCCAGCCCAGCGCTGCGCGAACCGCTGGCCAGGGTGCAGGACAGCTTCGCCCGCGTCAACGCCGCCTTGCAGGACAACACCCCCCCGCTGGCGGTGGCCGAGGCGCAGTCGGAGGAGTACCGCGCCTTTGCGCAGAGCCTGCGCGACATGGCCCTGCTGGAAGCGACCATGCAGAAGGTGGCCGAAAGCGGCCAGCGTGTGCTGGCCCGGCTGACCCAGGGCCGGCCCCCGAGCCTGCCCGCGGCTCTGGCGGGCGCCCTGCCGGCCGCGGGCCTGGCTCTTGCCCAGGCGCAGCCGCCGGCCGCGCCTGCCGTGTCGAATCTGCCCGACCTGCCGAATATGCCCACCCCGCCCGCCGACGATGTTGCGCGCTGAACGCGTTGCCGCGCCCGCCGTCGCGCCGGTGGCCCCACCGCCGGGCCCGCCGCCGCTGACGCACCACGAGATCCTGCGCCTGGCCGAGCCCTTCAGCCGTGCCGGCCATGGCGTGGACATGCCGGCCAGCGACCGCAGCGCCCGGCGCCTGGTCTTTCGCGCGCGGGCCCTGGCGGCCGATGGCGAGGCGCCTGCGCTGCGCGAACAGCTGCTGCTGTACGCCGGGGATGCGGCCTGGCCGCAGCTGCAGCGGCAGCTGCTGGCCGCCGATGCGGCGGCCGCCAGCGGCTCTGGCGGCCAGGCCAGTGCTCCCGCCGGCGGCCTGGCCAGCCTGCAGGCCGAAGGCGCAGCCCCGGCCGAACTGCTGGCCTGGGTGCAGGCGCTGCCCCCGGCGCGCCAGTGGCAGCAGGCCGGTGGCGTGCGCGTGGCGCTGGGGCACAAGCTGCAGGCGCCCCCGCGCGGCCAGACCGAACCGGTGCTGACCCTACTGCGCGCCAGCGCCCGCGTGGCCGGGCTGGCGGTGGTGATGACGGTGTCGCGCGTGAAGAACGTGCCCGCCGAACTCGAACTGCGCCCCGACAGCGGCGGCCATGCGGCGCCGGTGTCCCTGCCCGAAGACCTGCTGGCGGTGCTGGGCCTGGACTGGTCGCGCCTGTCGCGCCACAGCGGGGGCTGGCGTGCCAGCCTGCGGCTGCGGGGTGACGGCAGCGCGCGCGGGCTGGACGCCGAAGCCAAGTTCCGGCGAAGCATCGAACACCTGGTGCAGGTGCTGGGCGCCGCGCCAGCGGCCTTCCATGCGCAGTTCCGCGCTGCGCGCTGGCGCGTGGCGCTGCGGCGCGCGTTTCCGCTGCTGGTGTGCCTGGGGTTGATTGGCGGTGCGGCCGCGGTGCCGCTGCTGGAGCTGGGGCCGGGCTCGGTCTTCCGCATGCTCATCTTCAACGCGCCGCCGCTGCTGCTGGTGTGGCTGTTCGCCATGCGTGAACTGCCGCGCATCGAACTGCCGCCACTGCCCCGGGCCTTGCCGGCCAATGCCTGGGCCGCCGCGCCGCCAGCGCTGGCTGCAGATGCCAAGAATCCTCTTCCAGGCCAACCCGCATGAACGGCAACCCGCTCAACATTCCACCCGTCAGCATCGCCACCGCCAAGGCGGCACTGATTGAGCAATTCGCCCACCCGCGGCTGCGCCACCGCGCCACCATGCTGTGGGGCCCGCGCGGCGTGGGCAAGAGCAGCGTCGTGCGGCAGGTGGCCGAACACTTCGGCGTGCCCCTGGTCGACCTGCGCCTGACCACGATCGAACCCGTTGACTTGCGCGGCGCCATCTACGCCGACGAAGTGCAGGGCAAGACGGTGTGGTTCCCGCCCGAATTCCTGCCCGGTGCCGACCAGCCCGAAGGCCTGCTGTTCCTGGACGAGCTGACCGCCGCCGACCAGCGGCTGCAGATCAGCGCCTATTCACTCATCCTCGACCGCCGTGTCGGCCACTACCGCCTGCCCGACGGCTGGCAGGTGGTGGCTGCGGGCAACGCCAGCTTCCATGGCGCCGTCAGCCACGACATGGGCACGGCGCTGGCCGACCGCATGTTCCATTTCAACGTGCAGACCGCCATCGACGCGTTCCTGGTCCATGCCGTGGCCCAGGGCTTCGCACCCGAGGTGATGGCCTACCTGCGCGTGCGCCCCGACCGCCTGGACGACACCCAGGCCCAGCTGGCCAACGACCACCTCGTCGGCGCCAGTCCGCGCGGCTGGGAAGACGTTTCCAGCGTGCTGAAGTCGGGCCTGGGCGAGGCTGCGCAGCGCGTTTTCGTGCAGGGCCGCATCGGCGCGGCCAACGCGGCCGAGTTCTTCGGCGTGCTGCGCGAACTGCAGGCCGGCGCCGACGTGCTGCGCCTCTTGGCCGCACGCCCCGGCCCGGAAACCGTGGCCCTGCTGCCGCGCACGCTGGACGGCCTGTACGGCCTGGTCTACGGCCTGCTGGCCGCCTGCACCGAAGCGGCCACGGTGCAGCGGGCCATCGAGATCATCGAACAGCTGCCCGAAGTGCGCGGCCAGATCGGCCAGGGCGCGGCCCTGCCACTGCGCGAGGCGCAGACGCTGGCGATGGAACTGCTGCTGCAGCGCGCGCTGGAAGGCGGGCTGGAAGGCGCGGTGCTGGACAGCCCCGCCTACCAGCGTTACGCCGAGCAACGCCGGCGCGACGGGCTGGCCTGAAGCCCGACATGGCGACCCCGGGCGAGCCTGCCCACGATGGCCGTGGCGGCCATCGCGGCACGCGCGCCATCCAGCGCCTGGTGGAATTCGCGCCTTCCAGCGGCGGCCTGGCGCTGTGGGTGCACCACCATGACCTGAGCGCTGCCGAAGACCAGGACAGCGATGGCAGCGACGAGCACGACACCCCCGTCTGGACCGACGGCCACACCCTGCACTACCGCCCGGCATTCGCGCTGCTGCCGCTGGCCGAACAGGCGGGCTGGGTGGCGCACCAGGTGCTGCACATCGCGCTGCGCCACCCGCAGCGTTACCTGCAGCTGCAGCAGCGCGTGGGCGACGTCGACCTGCGCCTGTTCAACACCTGTGCCGACGCCATCGTCAACAGCGCCTTGTCGCACCTGGGCTGGCTGGACCTGCCGGCCGGGGCGGTGAAGCTGCCGGTGCTGCTGGCCGCGACGCTGGCGCTGGAGCAGGACACCGACACCGCGCTGGCACAGTGGGACCTGGAGACCCTGTACCGGACGCTGGACGACCGCGAGGCCCCGTCGCGCATGCAGCCCAGCCGCAAGCGCGACGGCCCGCGCGCCGCGCGCACCCGCGCCTTCGGCGGCAAGGGCCAGCAGGACCTGCGGCCGAACCCGGGCGCGAAGTCGGCCCCCGAAGTGGAAGCCGAACAGGCCCGCGACTGGAGCGAACGACTGCAGCGCGCCCACGCCGGCGACGGTGCGATGTCGCTGCTGCGCGCACTGTTGGCCGACCTGCCGCGCAGCCACACGCCCTGGGAACAGCTGCTGCGCACGCAGGTGGCACGGGCCCTGGCGCAGGAACCCGAAGCCTCGTGGTCGCGGCCTTCGCGGTCCTACCTGGCCAACCAGGGGCGCATTCGGGGCGGCGCCGTGGGCGTGGCGGGCCAGCCGCGCCGTGGCAGTGCAGCCGGCCCATCGCGGCGCATGCCCTGGGAACCCGGCCGCAGCAGCACGCGCCCCGTGCCGCGGCTGGTGCTGGTCGTGGACGTGTCGGGTTCGATCGACGACGGCCTGATGCAGCACTTCGGGCGCGAGATCGAAGCCCTGTCGCGCCGCCTGGCCGCGGCCCTGGTGCTGGTGGTGGGCGACGACCGGGTGCAGCAGGTGCTGCACCACCAGCCCGGCAAGACCACGGTGGCCGGGCTGTTGAAGGCGCTGCGCTTCGAGGGGGGCGGCACGGACTTCACCCCGCTGCTGGAAGAAGCCGCGCAGCATCGGCCCGACCTGGTGGTGGTGCTGACCGACCTGGACGGGCCGGCGCGCTATCGGCCGGGCTGCCCGGTGCTGTGGGCGGTGCCGAAGGCGAATGCGGGGGCGGTGCTGCCGTTCGGGCGGCGGGTGGTGTTGGGGTGAGGGGGGGTGAGGGGCTGTGCGTTCACGGCTGGCTTGGGGCCGCTTTGTCGCCGTGCGCAGCGGTGAACCTGTCCCGGGGGAGTGAATTCCCGGTCACGCACGAGCTGATCGCCCGGCTTCGTGGCCTGCGCCGCGTGGGCGTCACAGGCGCATCGGCATGCTCGACCGCTCGCTGTGCTCGGCCAGCTGCCAGGTCATCAGACGGTAGGTCTTGTAGCGCTCGAACACGCGCCGGTTGCGATGGCCCGAGAAGTACTTGTAGCGCAGGCGCTCCAGGCGCCGCCGCGCCAGCCGCATCGCGATGCGCGTGAGCCAGGGATGGCGTTCGTGCAGGTACTGGCCAATGGCGTCGGCGCTGGGGCGCAGCCGGTTCATCAGCAGGTCGTCGACGATGTCCAGGTTGGGGGCGATGCGCGGCGTCAGGTCCTCGTCGGCCACCAGGCGGAACGGGGTGCCCTCCATGCGCCGCAGGAAGTCGGCCAGGGGGTGCCCGCCGCGGAAGCTGCCGTCGCCAGGCTGGCCGTCGCCCTCGGCCGCGGTCTTGAAGAAGTCGCAGATCAGCGCCGTGCCGCCCTCGCGCACGAAGGCCGGCAGCCGCGGCAGCGCCTGCCCGAGGTCGAGGTACTGGAAGCTTTCCGAGAACAGCACCAGGTCGTAGCGCCCGGCCGGCGGCGGCACGGCCAGGTCCTCGAAGCGGCACTCATGCACCTGCACCGCGCCTGCGTCTGCGCCCGGCAGCACGGCCGCACAGCGCTGGCGCACGGCCTGCGCCAGAGTGGGCGAGGGGATCACGCCGTCGGCCGCCAGGCCGCGCAGGCGCATCTGCGCCAGCAGGTGGCCGGTGCCGCAGCCCACGTCGAGCACGCGCGCGGGCGCGGCGGGCATGCGTGCCAGCAGCAGGTCGTTGTAGCGCTGCTGCGCCAGCGCCAGCTGGGCCATCGAGGGCGTGAGGTCGCTGTCGCCCCACAGCCCGTAGTGCAGGTCGTCCACGCCCAGGAGGTGGCGCGCGAGCACCAGTCCAAGTTCACGGCTGTCCATCGGCGTTCGTGAGTGCGCGGCCGGCGCGCCGAAAGGGCGGCGGCCGCGGGTTGGAATTCGGCGGCTGAGGCGCCAGGCGCAGGGCCTCGCGGTTCTAACGCTAGCGGCAATCCCGGCCGGAATCCAATCTGACGGTGGCAAGCCCGGACAAGGTCTGGGGGGCCTTGAGGCGCAGTCCGACAGCCCTGGCCGGTGCGGGTTCATAGCCCCGAAGGCCTGGCGCACGAATGCCGCAGAGGCGGCTGATGGCAGTCGTTGAGGTGGTGCGCGGTGGCGCTGGACTTGAAGCCCCGGCGCCGCGCCGGGTTGCTTGGCGGCACGCGGTGTGCAGTCAAACCCACCCGGTTTGACCCAAGCCAGCAGGCCAGATCGAAACCCGGTGCGGTTCAGTTCGCCTGCCGCTGCCTGGCTTCCGGCTTCAGAACGCCAGCACCTGGTCGCTGGCTTCGACGACGGCCAGCGCTGGCGCTGGGTCCAATCTGGCCAGTGCGTTGGTCGTGGGCTCCTCGCCCGGGTGGGGTGCGTGGGGTTCGAAGACGGACGGTGGGGGCAGATCCGCCGCCCGGCCTTGCTTTCGGGAAACGGCTGTCAAGGCGCCCAGAACATGCACCCTAGCTTTCAGGAAACGACACTTCGATGGGCTTGCGCTCGGGGTCGGCTAGGAAGCGGACGTAAGTTTGTATCGCCAGCTTGTACTGCGCAAAACTCACATCGCCGCCCAAGCCTTGGCTGTAAAGGCCCTCGAACCAGACCTTGTCGAGAGTGATGTGAGCGACCCAGGCGTTGCCGTCGGCTTCGATCTTCTCGACGTCGCCGGTCTCAATTCGACGAATGTCCGCCAGGGCAATGGCCCCCCGCGTCAAAATACTTGTCGCCTCCATAGAACCCGGCTGTTCCTGACTTTTTGTTCATGAACATGGGTGGTGGGAGGCTGTGGAGCTTGTGGGCG
>LNET01000078.1 GCA_001464055.1 Burkholderiales bacterium Ga0077543 | reverse complement strand
CTGAAGCAGGCCGATGTGGGCGTGGCCATGGGCCGCAAGGGCACCGAAGCGGCCAAGCAGGCGGCCAGCATCGTGCTCACCGACGACAACTTCGCCTCCATCGCGGCCGCCGTCGAGCAGGGCCGCACCGTCTACGACAACCTGCGCAAGACCGTCACCTTCATGCTGCCGGTCAACGGTGGCGAGTCGCTGTCGCTGCTGGTGGCCGTGCTGCTGGGAATGGCGCTGCCCATCACGCCGGTGCAGATCTTGTGGGTGAACATGATCAGCTCGCTGACGCTGGCACTGGCACTGGCTTTCGAGCCGACCGAAGCCGAGGTGATGCGGCGGCCACCGCGGCGGCCCGACGAGCCGATGCTGTCGGGCTTTCTCGTCTGGCGCGTCGTGTTCGTCTCGACCCTGTTCCTGGCCGGCATCTTCGGCATGTTCGAATGGTCGCTGGCGCAAGGAGCCAGCATCGAGGAGGCACGCACGATGGCCATCAACACCCTGGTGGCGATGGAAGTGTTCTACCTGTTCAGCGTGCGCTACCTGAAGGCGCCTTCGTTCACGCTGCAAGGCGTGCGCGGCACGCCTCGTGTGCTGCTGGCAGTGAGCCTGGTGCTGCTGCTGCAGCTGCTGTTCACCTATGCCCCGTTCATGCAGGCCTGGTTCGGAACGCAGCCGCTGTCATGGGCCAGCGGGCTGCAGGTGCTGGCCGCGGGAGTGGCATTGCTGCTGGTGCTTGAAGTCGAAAAGGCATTGCTCCGACGCGCCGGCCAGACCGTCGGCTGACGCGACATCGGCGTGGGCGTGGGCGTGGGCGTGGGCGTGTCGGGATGAGGCCCATCCTGGTGAAGAATCACAATGCACTGGAACCCTGCCAGCGCCCGAGCCCGGCCTGCGACGGGGTTCCAGGCGCTCGCAGCAGGCAACGCACTTGAAGGAGATGGCAATGAGCTGGCTGAAGGATTCGATCATGCACCGACGCGGCGTGGCCCGCGGCGCCGTGGGCACCACGCACGAGCTGAGCGAGGCGAAGCAGGGCGTCTTCCACTACACCATCGGCCCGTATTCACAGCCGGTGATGCACATCGCGCCCGGCGACCGTGTGGTGGTCGACACGCGCGACGCATTCGACGGCAAGATCCAGACCGAGCAGGACCTGCCCAGCGCCAAGCTGCGCGTGCCCTTCCTGAACCCGCAGAACGGGCCGATCATGATCGAGGGCGCCGAGAAGGGCGACGTGGTGGCGGTGCACATCGAATCCATGCTGCCCCGCGGAAGCAACCCGCGCGGCACCTGTTGCCTCATCCCGCGCTTCGGCGCGCTGACCGGCACCGACTTCACGGCGCTGTTGAACGACCCCTTGCCCGAAATCACGCGCAAGATCGACCTCGACGAAGACGGCGTCTACTGGAGCAAGCGCGTCACCCTGCCCTACCGGCCGCACATCGGCACGCTGAGCCTGTCGCCCGAGATCGATTCGATCAACACGCTGACGCCCGACAACCACGGCGGCAACATGGACGTGCCCGACATGGGCCCGGGCAGCGTCACTTACCTGCCGGTGCGCAGCCCAGGCGGGCGGCTGTTCATCGGCGACGCGCACGCCTGCCAGGGTGACGGCGAGGTCTGCGGCACGGCCGTGGAATACGCCAGTCGCACGACGATCCATGTCGACCTGATCAAATCCTGGCAGATCGACTGGCCGCGGCTGGAAACCGAACACCAGATCATGGCCATCGGCAGTGCCCGCCCGCTGGAGGACGCCACCCGCATCGCGTACCACGAGCTGGTGCTTTGGATGGCCAAGGAATACGGCTACGACAAGTGGGACGCCTACATGATGCTCAGCCAATGCGGCCGGGTGCGACTGGGCAACTTCGTCGACCCCAAGTACACGGTGGCAGCCGGGGTCGAGAAGAAATACCTGACACTGCCTTGAACCCCAACCACAGGAAAGACAGAACATGGATCTCGGACTCAGCGGCCTGAAGGCCATCGTTACCGGCGGCACGAAGGGCATCGGCCGCGCGATCGTCGAAACCCTGCTGCAGGAAGGCGCGCACGTGGCCTTCTGCGCCCGCAACGCCGCCGAAGTGGCGCAAGTTGCAGCCGACCTGAAGGCGCGCGGCCATGCCGCCCACGGCTTTGCCGTGGACGTCGGCGACGGAGCAGCGCTGACAGCCTTCGTCGCCGAAGCCGGTGCCGCGATGGGCGGCATCGACATCGTCGTGGCCAACGTCAGTGCCCTGGCCATCGGCAACGACGAAGCCGGATGGAAGAGCGGATTCGAGGTCGACATGATGGGCACCGTGCGCCTGGTAAACGCCGCCATGCCCAGCCTGGAAAAAAGCGCGCATGCCGCCATCGTCACCATCAGCAGCGTTTCGGCGCGCGAGATCGACTTCGCCGCAGGCCCCTACGGCGCCTTCAAGGCCGCCATCGTCCACTACACCCAGGGCCTGGCCTTCCAGCTGGCCGGCAAGGGCATCCGTGCGAACACCGTCTCGCCCGGCAACACCTACTTCCCGGGCGGCGTGTGGACGCAGATCGAGCAGGGGAATCCGGCGCTGTTTGCCCAGGCCCTGGCGCTGAACCCGACAGGGCGCATGGGCACGCCGCAAGAGATGGCCAATGCCACGGCCTTCCTGGCGAGCCCGGCTGCGAGTTTCATCACCGGCACCAACCTGGTGGTCGACGGCGCGCTGACACGCGGCGTCCAGCTCTGAGGCCGGCGTGGCCAGGACGCGCCGCCCGGGTCATCGCCGCTGACATCCAGCCGACGAACAACGGCTTCATGATCCGGGCGTTCGTGCCGGCATCAGCGGCGCCACCTTCCGGAGCCCCGACATGCCCACCGTCGCCCGCGGCCAGTTCACTGTCAAGATGACACCCATCGGCAAGGCGAACGATGACTGCGGTGTCGCGCTGGGGCGCATGTCGCTGTCGAAGCAGTTCGAGGGCGACATGGTCGGATTTGGTCACGGCGAAATGCTCACCGCCCTGACTCCGGTCAAGAGTTCGGCCGGCTACGTCGCGGTCGAGCGCTTCAGCGGCAGCCTGCATGGCCGCCAGGGCAGCTTCGTTTTCCAGCATTCCGGCACTCTCGACCAGGGTGCGCAACGCCTGGCGATCAGTGTCGTTCCTGACTCGGGCACCGAACAGCTCTCGGGCATCCGGGGCACCTTCAAGCTCGCCGTTGGCGAAGGCCGCCACACCTACGAATTCAAGTACACCCTGCCCACGTAAGCCCGCCTCGGGCTGCGCCCAGCAAAAAGCCCGGCTCCTTGCGGAACCGGGCTTCGGCTTTTCTTTGGTCGGGGCGGCGGGATTCGAACTCGCGACCCCTTGCACCCCATGCAAGTGCGCTACCAGGCTGCGCTACGCCCCGACTGAGCCTCGCAGTATACGACGACCGGCAGCGTTCCCGCAGGCAGGTGCTTCATGCCGTCAGCAGGTCGCGGATCGACAACAGCTCGGCGCGAAGCAAGGCGGGTTCGATCCCCTGGCCGGGCGGACCTTCGAGGACAGGTCGCGCAGCCTCTGCGACGAGCTCGGCGTCACCGTCCGCAAGCTCTGCGCTGATGCGCGGCAGCACATCGCCCAGGCGGTTGCGCGCACCGCTGATCGTGAAGCCCTGGTCGTAGAGCAGGTCGCGGATTCGCCGGATCAGCAGCACTTCATGGTGCTGGTAGTAGCGCCGGTTGCCACGCCGCTTCATCGGCTTGAGCTGCGTGAATTCCTGTTCCCAGTAACGCAGCACATACGGCTTCACGCCGCAGAGTTCGCTGACCTCACCGATCGTGAAGTAGCGCTTTGCAGGGATCGCCGGCAAGCTGGTACCAGGCGGCATCGGCGGCAAGGTGCTGGGAAGTTTCTCCATTGAAATCAATGGGATCGGCGGTGGGGCTCAGACTCTACTCGAACTCGTCAGCCAGCGGCGCGTCACCTTGCACGGTCGCCTTGAGCTTGTTGCTGGCGTGGAAGGTGACGACATTGCGCGCCTTGATCGGTATCGACTCGCCGGTTCGCGGGTTGCGTCCCGGACGCGACGCCTTGCGCCGGATGTTGAAGTTGCCGAAACCCGAGAGCTTGACATCGCGGCCGTCCACCAGGGTGTCGCGGACGATGTCGAAGAAGGCTTCGACCATGTCCTTGCTCTCGCGCTTGTTCAGGCCGAGCTTGTCGAACAGCAATTCCGCCAGCTCGGCCTTGGTCAAAGTGGGCGTTTCCAGCGTAGGCAGGAACACGCGGTCCGGGGCAGCGTCTTGATCTTCGTCGTTGGCCATGGGGTGTCTTCCTCGCTATCGGGGCTTCAGGCGCGCAACCGGCCGCCCAGGGCCGTCTGCACGCGGGCCACGGCGTTCGCCACGGCAGCGTCGATGCGCTCTTCGGTCAGCGTTGCCGCAGGGTCCAGCAGTTCCAGCCGTACCGCCAGGCTGCGTTCGCCGACATCGATGCCGGTGGCAGCTGCCGTGGGCTTGTACACGTCGAACAGCAGGGCAGAACGCACCAAGCCAGCCGGGTCGGCCTGCAGGCTGGCCAGCAGGGCGTCGTGGCTGACGCCATCGCGCAGCACCAGGGCCAGGTCGCGCCAGACCGGTTGCTGTCGTGGCACGGCTTCGAACACCGGCACGGGTGTTTCGAGGGCACACCCCAGGTCCAGCTCGAAGACCAGCGGCGCCTGCGGCAATTCATAGGCCTGGCGCCAGCGCGGGTGCAATTCGCCAACGAAGCCCACGGCCTGCCCGTCCAGCAGGACGCGCGCGCAACGGCCCGGGTGCAGCGCCGGGTGGCTGGCCGCTTCGAACACCGGCCGGCGCGGCGCCAGCAAGGCTTCCAGGTCACCCTTGATGTCGAAGAAGTCGCAAGTGCGCTCGCGCTCGCCCCATTGCAGCGCTGCCTGCGGGCCGAACGCCAACCCGGCCAGGCGCTGCGGCTGGTCGATGCCGGCCACGCCCAGGGCACCTGCGCTGGCCTGCGGGTTGCGCAGGAAAACGCGGCCCAGTTCGAACACACGCACCCTCTCTGCGCGGCGGGCCAGGTTCGTGCGCAACACCTGCACCAGGCTGCCGATCAGGCTGGACCGCATCACCGCCAGCGGCGCTGCAATCGGGTTCAGGACGCGGATGGGTTCGCTGTTCCCGGCCAGTTCGGCTTCCCAGCGCGCTTCGACGAAGCTGAAGTTGATGGTCTCGGCATAGCCCAGCGCCGCCAATTGCCGGCGCAGCGCATTCGGATGACGCTGGCCTTCACGGCGAACACGCGGCGTCACTGGCGCCAGGGTGGATGTGGTGGGCAGTTGCTGGTACCCGACGACGCGGATGACCTCCTCGATCAGGTCTTCCTCGATCTTCAGGTCGAAACGCCAAGGCGGTGGCGTCACCGTCAGGCTGCCATCGCCTTCACTGAACTGCAGGCCCAGGCGGCGGAACACGTCGGCACATTGCGCCTGCGTCACAGGCATGCCGATGACCCGCGAAGCCCGGGCGACACGCAGCGTCACAGGCGTGGCTTCGGGCAGCTGCAGCGTCTGGTCGCCAACAGGGCCCGCCGCGCCGCCGCACACCTGCTGGACCAGGAAGCTGATGCGTTCGATCATCTCGACCGTTCGCGAAGGATCCACGCCGCGTTCGAAGCGGTGGCCCGCGTCGGTGCTGAAGTTGTAGCGACGCGACCGGCCCTGCACCGCTTCAGGCCACCAGAAGGCGGCTTCGACATAGACGTTCTTCGTGTCGTCGCTGACGGCCGTGGCGTCGCCACCCATGATGCCGGCCAGCGACTCGACCTGGCTCGCGTCGGCAATCACGCCGACTTTTTCGTCCAGTTCCACGGTGCTGCCATTCAGCAGCTTCAGGCTTTCGCCGGGCCGGGCCCAGCGCACCAGGAGTTGCCGGTCGATCTTGTCCAGGTCGAAGATGTGGCTGGGCTGGCCGTACTCGAACATGACGTAGTTCGAGATGTCGACCAGCGCCGTGACGCTGCGCTGGCCACAGCGGGCCAGGCGTTCCACCATCCAGGCCGGCGTCTTGGCCTTCGGGTCGACACCGCGCAGCACGCGGCCGCTGAAGCGACCGCACAGGTCAGGGGCCTGAACGTCCACCGGCAATTGCTGGTCGTGCGCCTGCGGCACCGGGAAGATGCGCGGCGCCAGCAAGGGCGCACCGGTCAAGGCGGCGACTTCACGCGCCACCCCGAAAACGCTGAGCCCGTGCGCCAGGTTGGGCGTGAGCTTCAGCGTGAACACCGTGTCGTCCAGCGCCAGCCATTCGCGCACGTCCACGCCCAGGGGTGCGTCGGCCGGCAACTCCAGCAGGCCACCATGGTCGTCGGCAATGTGCAGTTCCTTCGCCGAGCACAGCATGCCCATGCTTTCGACACCGCGCAGCTTGCCCACGCCGATCTTGAAAGGCTTGCCGTCCTTGCTGTCGGCGGCCGGCGGCAGCTCGGCACCCACGATGGCCAGCGGCACGCGGATGCCCACGCGGGCGTTCGGCGCACCGCAGACGATCTGCAGCGGGCCTTCGGGCGAAAACGGGCCGGCATCGACCATGCACACGCGCAGGCGGTCGGCCTGAGGGTGCTGGTCGGCGCTGATGATCTCGGCCACGACCACGCCACTGAACGGCGGGGCCACCGGGCGCAG
This sequence comes from Burkholderiales bacterium Ga0077543, assembly GCA_001464055.1. Lineage (GTDB taxonomy): Bacteria > Pseudomonadota > Gammaproteobacteria > Burkholderiales > Burkholderiaceae_C > Rubrivivax. The sequence goes on along the minus strand of LNET01000078.1, from coordinate 4,267 downwards.
GTCTTCCACTTCCATGCCGGACATGGTCAGCAGTTCGGCCAGTTCCTGCGTGTCCAGCGGGGGGTTGCAAAACTCGCGCAACCAGCTTTCGGGGAATTGCATGGGATGTCTTCTCGAGAAACGTCGTGGGCTGCGCGCTCAGGCGAACTGAGACAGGAAGCGCAGGTCGCCGTCGAACATCAGGCGAAGGTCGTCGATGCCATAGCGCAGCATCGCGAACCGGTCGGCGCCGATGCCGAAGGCAAAGCCGATCTGCTGTTCGGGGTCGAGCCCGAAGTTGCGCACCACGTTCGGATGGACTTGGCCGCTGCCAGCCACTTCCAGCCAGCGGCCGGCCAGCGGTCCGCTGCGGAAAGAAATGTCGATCTCGGCACTGGGCTCGGTGAACGGGAAGAAGCTCGGCCGGAAACGCACGTCGAAGTCGTCGGTCTCGAAGAATTCGCGCACCAGCGAAGCGAACACCACCTTCAGGTCCTTGAAGCTGACGTTCTCGCCCAGCCACAGGCCTTCGATCTGGTGGAACATGGGCGAGTGCGTGGCGTCGCTGTCGACCCGGAACACGCGGCCCGGGGCGATGACACGCACCTCGGGCATGGGCTGCCCCGCGGCCAGCGCCTGAGCGTGGCGCGCGGCATGGGCGCGGGCGTAGCGCACCTGCATCGGGCTGGTGTGCGGACGCAGGTTCAGCCAGCGGCCCTGCTCGTCCTTCATGTCCACGTAGAAGGTGTCCTGCATCGAACGCGCCGGGTGGTTCTCGGGGTTGTTCAGTGCCGTGAAGCTCATCCAGTCGGTTTCGATCTCGGGGCCTTCGGCAACATCGAAACCCATGCTGGCGAAGATGGCCTCGATGCGTTCGATGGTGCGGCTGACCGGGTGCAGGCTGCCGCCGCCACGCTGGCGGCCGGGCAGCGTCACGTCCAGGGCTTCGGCCTGCAGCTGCCGGTTCATCTCGGCTTCTGCCAGCGCGTCGCGGCGGGCCGTGAGCAGCGCCTCGATGCGCTGCTTGGCCTGGTTGATCTCGGCGCCGCGAGTCTTCTTTTCCTCGATGCTCAGGGCACCCAGGGCCTTCAGCATCTCGGTCAGACGGCCGGACTTGCCCAGAAACCGCGCCTTCGCGTTCTCGAGTTCTGCGGGGGTGGGGGCGGCGGCGAAGTCGGTTTCGGCCGCGGCGATCAGTTCTGCCAGGTCGTTCATGGTTGCAAAGACACTCAGACGCAAGAAAAAAGGCCGTCCACGGGTGACGGCCTTCGAGCAGCTGGAACGTGCCGCCATGCGCTTTCGCGCGAGGCAGCAGGAAATTCAAGCCAGTTGAGCCTTCACCTTGTCGACGATGCTGCTAAACGCAGCCGGGTCATGGATGGCCATGTCCGACAACACCTTGCGGTCGATCTCGATGTTGGCCTTCTTCAGGCCGGCCATGAACTTGCTGTAGGTCAGTCCCAGGCCGCGGCTGGCGGCGTTGATGCGGGCGATCCACAGCTGCCGGAACACCCGCTTGCGGGTGCGCCGGTCGCGGTAAGCGTACTGGCCGGCCTTCATCACCGCCTGCTTGGCGATGCGGAAGACGTTCTTGCGGCGGCCGCGGTAGCCCTTGGCGAGCTTGAGGATCTTCTTGTGGCGGGCGTGTGCCGTTACACCACGTTTGACGCGAGGCATGTGTTTCTCCTAGTGCGTTGTGGGTGGTGTCAGAGACCGGCCATCGGAAGCATCTTGGCGATGCCACCCATGTCGGACGCGTGCACGTTGGCCGGTCCGCGCAGGTCGCGCTTGCGGCTGGTGCTCTTCTTGGTGAGGATGTGGCGCTTGAACGCCTGACCGCGCTTGACGGTGCCGCCCGGGCGGACGCGGAAGCGCTTCTTGGCGCCGCTCTTGGTCTTCATCTTGGGCATTGCTGCTCCTTGCTATGTGTGCTGCTGCAGGCGACGCCGGGATTCCGGTGTACTTGTTGGCCTGCAACCGCTTCTTGGCGGTTGCATCGGAATGCCACCGCTTCTTCTTGCCGCCCTGACGTTGCCGCCAGGGCCGCAAAACTTCTGAACTTCTGCTGCTACGACTTCCGTTTCGGCGCCAGCACCATGATCATCTGGCGGCCTTCGAGCTTGGGCATGTTCTCGACCACCGCCACATCGGCCAGTTCGTCGCGGATGCGTTCCAGCATGCGCATGCCGATGTCCTGGTGGGTGATCTCGCGGCCCCGATAGCGCAGCGTGACCTTGCCCTTGTCACCGTCTTCGGCGATGAAGCGACGCAGGTTGCGCATCTTGATGTTGTAGTCGCCGTCGTCCGTGCCCGGACGGAACTTGACTTCCTTGATCTCGATGACCTTCTGCTTGCTCTTCGCTTCAGCGGCCTTTTTCTGTTCCTGGTATTTGAACTTGCCGTAGTCCATCAACCGGCACACCGGGGGATCCGCCGTCGCCGCGATCTCGACCAGATCGACGTCCAGTTCCCCAGCCATGCGCAACGCTTCCATCGTGCTGACGATGCCCAGCGGCTCGTTTTCGACCCCGTTCAGGCGCACATTGGGCGCCATGATTTCCCGGTTCAGACGGTGTTTGCGCTCCGCGTTGGGCACGCGGCGGTCCATGAAGGTAGCGATAGTTCCAGCTCCTGTAGCAACCCGCAGGCAAAGCGGGCCACAAAAAAATCTGACGCGCGCCCGGTGACCTACACCTTGGAGGCGATGTCACTGCTGATCTTCTGTTGGAAGTCTGCCAGCGGCATCACGCCGAGATCTTGGTTACCCCGGGCGCGCACGGCAACGGCCCCGTCTGCCTTTTCCTTGTCACCTACGACAAGGATGAACGGAACCTTCTGCATCGAATGCTCGCGGATTTTATAGCCGATTTTCTCGTTGCGCAAATCCAGGGAGACTCTAACTCCTTGTTTTTCCAGCGTTTTGGCCACTTCCCCGGCCCAATCGGCCTGGTGTTCGGTGATGGCGGACACCACCACCTGCACCGGCGCCAGCCAGGCCGGCAGCGCGCCGGCATGCTGTTCGATCAGGATGCCGATGAAACGCTCCAGGCTGCCGACAATGGCCCGGTGCAGCATCACCGGGTGTTTGCGCTCGCCCGACTCGGCCACGTAGACCGCGTCCAGCCGCTCGGCCATCGAAAAATCGACCTGCATCGTGCCGCACTGCCAGGGCCGGCCCAGCGCGTCCTTCAGCGTGTATTCGATCTTCGGGCCATAGAAGGCGCCGTCGCCGGGCGCGATTTCGTAGTGGCAGCCCGACGCCTTCAGGCTGTCGATCAGCGCGCCTTCCGCCTTGTCCCAGATTTCGTCCGAGCCGATGCGCGCGGCCGGCCGCGTGGCCACCTTGTAGATGATGTCCGTGAAGCCGAAGTCCTTGTAAACCTTCTGCAGCAGCGCCGTGTAGGCCAGGCACTCGGGCAGGATGGAATCTTCCGTGCAGAAGATGTGGCCGTCGTCCTGCGTGAAGGCCCGCACCCGCATGATGCCGTGCAGGCCGCCAGACGGCTCGTTTCGGTGGCACTGGCCGAACTCGCCGTAGCGCAGCGGCAGGTCGCGGTAGCTCTTGATGCCCTGCTTGAAGATCAGGATGTGGCCGGGGCAGTTCATCGGCTTCAGCGCGTATTCGCGCTTCTCCGATTCCGTCGTGAACATGGCGTCGCGGTACTTTTCCCAGTGGCCCGACTTCTCCCACAGCACACGGTCGACGATCTGCGGGCCCTTCACTTCCTGGTAGCCGTTGTCGCGGTAGACACGGCGCATGTACTGCTCCACCTCTTGCCACACCGTCCAGCCCTTGGGGTGCCAGAACACCGTGCCCGGGCTGTGTTCGTCGATGTGGAACAGGTCCAGTTCGCGCCCAAGCTTGCGGTGGTCGCGTTTTTCGGCCTCTTCCAGCATCGTCAGGTACTGTTGCAGCGCTTCCTTCGTGGGCCAGGCCGTGCCGTAGATGCGCTGCAGCTGTTCGTTGGACTGGTCGCCGCGCCAGTAGGCACCGGCCACCTTCATCAGCTTGAAGTGCTTCAGCTTGCCCGTGCTGGGCACGTGCGGGCCGCGGCACAGGTCTTCGAACTTGCCTTCGCGGTACAGGCTCACGTCCTGGTCTGACGGAATGCTGGAGATGATCTCGGCCTTGTAGTGTTCGCCAAGGCTCTTGAAGTACGCGACCGCCTCGTCGCGCGGCAGCACGCGGCGCAGCACGGGCTCGTTTTTCGCGGCCAGTTCGCCCATGCGTTTTTCGATCGCCACCAGGTCTTCCGGCGTGAAGGGGCGCTTGTAGGCGAAGTCGTAG
>LNET01000077.1 GCA_001464055.1 Burkholderiales bacterium Ga0077543 | reverse complement strand
GGGCGTGACGATGCAGTTGCCCGAAGGCGACCGCTACAGCATGGACAAGGAACGCATGCTGTCGACCATCAGTGTGCTGTTCGGTGGGCGGATCGCCGAAGAAGTGTTCATGAACCAGATGACCACCGGTGCCAGCAACGACTTCGAACGGGCCACCGCCATCGCCCGCGACATGGTCATGCGCTACGGCATGACCGACGAACTGGGCCCGATGGTCTACGCCGACAACGAAGGCGAGGTCTTCCTCGGTCGCAGCGTCACCAAGACGACCAGCATGTCGGAAGAAACCATGCGCAAGGTCGACAGCGTCATTCGCCGCATCATCGACGAGCAGTACACGATCGCGCGCAAGCACATCGAGGACAACAAGGACAAGATGCACTCGATGGCGCAGGCCCTGCTGGAATGGGAAACCATCGACAGCGACCAGATCGACGACATCATGGCCGGCAAGCCCCCGCGTGCGCCCAAGGACTGGACCCTTTCTTCGACCAAGCCGCCCGGTGGTGGGTCGACCCCGTCGGTGGGCACCGACAGTGCTCCTGCCGCGGCCTGAACGTCCGGCAAGGCCAACCAAACGACGGGGCTTCGGCCCCGTCGGCGTTTGCAAAAGGTGTCCGCATGCACTGGCAGACCAGCCGCTTCAGAATTGCGTTGTCGCGACCGCTTGTCATGGGCATCGTCAACGTGACCCCGGACTCCTTTTCCGACGGCGGCCAGCATGCCAGCGAGCGTGCAGCCTGTGCCCACTGCGAGCAGCTGGTGGCCGAGGGCGCCGACATCCTGGACATCGGCGGCGAATCGACCCGACCCGACGCCACCTCGCCCGACCTTTCCGAGGAATTGCGCCGTGTTCTGCCGGTGCTGCGTCACGCTGTCACGCTGGGTCTGCCGATCTCGGTCGACACCAGTCGGCCCGAGGTCATGGGCGCAGCGCTGGACCTGGGCGTGGACATCGTCAACGACGTCCGGGCCTTGCAGCGGCCTGGCGCGATGGCGGCCCTGGCACAGCATCCGCTGGCCGGCGCCTGCCTGATGCACCTGCGCGGCGAGCCCGCCACCATGCGCGCCGAAGCCGAGATCGGTTATGTAGACGTGGTTGCAGAAGTGGGTGACTTTCTGGCTGCCAGGCTTCGTGAGTGCCTGGATGCAGGAGTTCAGCGGGAGCGGCTGGTGGTCGACCCTGGTTATGGATTTGCCAAGAATGCCGGGCACAACCTGACGCTGCTGGCGGGACAGCTGGCCCTTCAAGCACGCTTGCAGGTGCCCTTGCTGGCGGGGCTGTCGCGCAAGACTCTGGTGGGCCAGATCACCGGCCGGCCCGTTTCCGGGCGCCTGGCTGGCAGCCTGGCCGCGGCCCTGGCCGCCGCCGCTCAAGGCGCAGCCATCCTGCGCGTGCACGATGTCGCGGCCACGGTCGACGCGCTCAAGGTCTGGGAAGCCGTGCGTCTTGTGCGGCTAGAGTCCTGGCCTGACCCTTTCACAGCTTCTGCACCCGGCCATCCATGACCAGAACCTACTTCGGCACCGACGGAATCCGTGGCACGGTGGGCCGTCCGCCCATTACGCCCGACTTCATGCTGCGCCTGGGCCATGCCGTGGGCCAGGTGCTGCGCCGCTCGACGCCGCGTCCCACCGTGTTGATCGGAAAGGACACGCGCATCTCGGGCTACATGCTCGAGTCCTCTCTGGAAGCGGGTTTTGCGTCGGCCGGTGTGGACGTGCTGCTGAGCGGCCCGCTGCCCACGCCCGGGGTTGCTTACCTGACGCGTGCGTTGCGCCTGGACCTGGGTGTGGTCATCAGCGCCTCGCACAACCCGTTTGCCGACAATGGCGTCAAGTTCTTTTCGGCACGCGGCGAGAAACTGCCGGATGACTGGGAAGTGGCTGTCGAGGCCGCCTTGCAACTGACCCCGCAATGGGCCGATTCGGCCAGTCTGGGCAAGGCACGGCGACTGGACGACGCCAGCGGCCGCTACATCGAGTTCTGCAAGAGCACCGTGCCACACAGCCTGTCCCTGCGCGGCGTGAAGGTGGTGGTGGACGGTGCCCATGGTGCGGCCTATCACGTCGCGCCCGATGTCTTCCACGAGCTGGGCGCCACGGTCGTGAAGATCGGCTGTTCACCTGACGGCACCAACATCAATGCCGGTTTTGGTGCCACCGCCCCCGCCGCGCTCGTGGCGGCCGTGGCCGAACACCGTGCCGACTACGGCATCGCTCTGGACGGCGACGCCGACCGCCTGCAAATGGTCGACGCCCAGGGGCGCCTGTTCAACGGCGACGAGCTGCTGTACGTGATGGCTGCCGACCGCCTGTCGCAGCGCCAGGCCGTGCCGGGCGTGGTCGGCACGCTGATGACGAACATGGCCGTCGAATTGGCGCTCAAGCAGATCGGTATTCCGCTCGTGCGCGCCAGGGTCGGAGACCGCTACGTGCTCGAGGAGCTTTCAGCCCGAGGCTGGCAGCTGGGCGGAGAAAGCTCGGGCCATCTGCTGGCCCTGGACCGTCACACCACCGGCGACGGCATCGTCAGCGCGCTGCAGGTGATGCAGGCCGTGCGGCGCAGCGGGCGAACCCTGGCCGGTCTGCTGGAGGGCGTGACGCTGTTTCCGCAGACGATGATCAACGTGCGTCTGCCCAGCCTTGCGGGCTGGCAGGACAACCGCAATCTGAGCGCCGAAACCCGCGCCGTGGAAGCGGAACTGGGTCATCGCGGCCGAGTCCTGATTCGTGCCTCGGGCACCGAAGCCGTGCTGCGCGTCATGGTCGAGGCTCTGGATGCCGCGGAGGGTCGCAGTGCCGCCGAGCGGCTGGTGGCTGCTGCCCGCGGGCCAGACTGAGGTCGTCTCTCAACCTGGGCCCCCTGAAGCCGGCATCGCAGTCGCGAACATTTCACTGAAATGTCACCGCTTGTGTCGAAACTCTCCCGGTCCCCACTACCGGAGTGTTTCGATGAGATTTGCCGTTCTGCCGATTTCGACCGTCGCCTTGCTGGCTGCTTGCGCCAGCGCGCCCAGCGTTCCTGACGGGTTCGTGGCCGGCCGCTTTGTCACCCTGAACTGCGCCGACGGCAAAAGCTTCCAGGCGCGCGCTGCCGAAGGCGGCAAGACGATCCGGGTCCGGTCCCACCAAGGTGCTGCCGAACTCGAGCAGCAGCCAGACGGCCGGTACGTGGGCGACGGCTACACCCTGAATCTGAAGGCCGACGGTGGCATTGCGCTGGACCACAGCGGCAAAAGCCAGGGCAAGGCCTGCAAGCGGGGTGCCTGAGGCCTTCCTGTCCCCTGCGGCACATACGATGCTGTCACGAAAGCCTCTGCCTCTGTCATGAAGTCGTCACGCGATCTTCATATGCTTTCATCTTGAGCTTCCACATCTGTCTTTTCCCCTAGGAGTTTTCACATGCAAAAGTTTGGCGTTTCACTGCTGGCCGCTGCCGCACTGTTCACGATCGCCGGCGCCGCACAGGCGCAGACCGTCCGCATCGATGGGTCGAGCACCGTTTTCCCGGTCACCGAAGCCGTCGCCGAGGAATTCCAGAAGGCCAACCGCAACCTGAAGGTCACGGTCGGCATCAGCGGCACGGGCGGTGGTTTCAAGAAGTTCTGCCGTGGCGAAACCGACATCCAGAATGCATCGCGCCCCATCCTGGCCGGCGAGATGAAAGACTGCAAGGCAGCCGGTGTTCAATTCATCGAACTGCCGGTGGCTTTTGATGCCCTGACCGTGGTCGTTCACAAGAACAACCCGCTCAACGAGATCTCGATCGACGATCTGAAAAAGATGTGGGAGCCGGCCGCCCAGGGCAAGGTCATGCGCTGGAGGGACGCCAACCCGGCCTTCCCCGATGCCCCGCTGCAGCTGTTCGGCGCCGGTGCTGACTCGGGTACTTTCGACTACTTCACCGAAGCCGTCACTGGCAAGAGCAAGTCCAGCCGGGGTGACTTCACCGCCAGCGAAGACGACAACGTCATCGTGCAGGGTGTCAGCCGCGCCACCAACGCCCTGGGCTTCTTCGGCTATGCCTACTACGAAGAGAACAAGGACAAGGTCAAGGGTCTGGCCATCAGCTGGAAGGGCGGCAAGGCAGTGTCGCCCAGCGCCGCGAACGTGCTGAACGGCTCTTACCAGCCGCTGTCACGCCCGATCTTCATCTATGTCAATGCGAAGTCGCTGGCCAAGCCCGAGGTCAAGGCCTTTGCCGACTTCTACATGCGGAACGCCACGAAGCTGGTTTCCGAGGTGAAGTACGTGCCGCTGCCCCCGAAAGCCTATGAGTACAACCTGGCGGCGATGCAGAAGGGCCGCGTCGGCACCAAGATGGGCGGCGAAAACAAGGTGGGTCTGACGGTCGAGCAGCTGATGTCGCTCGAAGCCAAGGAGTAATCCGGTCGGGAGATGGGTGCCGCCGGCTCCGGCGGCGCTCCATCTCCTAAGATGTGGCGTCGCGTGACGCCGCATGAACAACCCGAGGAGGCGCCTTGGCTGCCGTACTACCCGCCGCACAGGCAAGCTCCAAGATCGATCCCACGCGTCTCAAGCGCAAGGCGACCCGGCACATGAAAGAGCTCGTGATCGAGCTCATTTTGATGTTCTGTGGATTGGTGGCGGTGTTCACCACCGTCGCCATCACGACCATCCTGGTCTACGAATCGATCGGATTTTTCCAGTTCGTCTCGTTTTGGGACTTCATCACCGGCACCGTCTGGACGCCGCTGTTTGCCAACCCGCAGTACGGCATCCTGCCATTGGTGTCGGGCACGCTCACGATCACTGCCATCGCGCTTTGCGTGGCGGTTCCCATGGGAACGGTGATCGCCATCTACCTGTCCGAGTTCGCACCGCACAACGTGCGTGAAACCGTGAAGCCGGTGCTGGAGCTCATTCAGGCCGTGCCGACCATCGTGTTCGGCTACTTTGCCCTGCTGTTCGTCACGCCCATGTTGCAGGCGACCATCCTGCCCAACCTGCCCGGCTTCAACATGCTGGTGCCAGGCATCGTCATCGGCGTAGCAACCATCCCCACCATCGCTTCGCTGGCCGAAGATGCCATGCGCGCCGTACCGATGGCCATCCGCGAGGGAGCCTATGCCTTGGGCGCCAACAAGATGCAGGTGGCACTCAGTGTCGTCATGCCCGCGGCCATCTCTGGCGTGGTGGCCGCTTATGTGCTGGCCGCTGCACGCGCCATTGGCGAGACGATGATCGTCGCCATCGCAGCTGGGCAGAATGCCAACTTCACGTTCAACCCGCTCGACGCCGCAGCTACCCTGACGGCCTACATCGCCCAGGTCAGCATGGGCGACCTGGAACATGGTTCGGTGGGCTACCGCAGCATTTTCGCCGCGGGCCTTGTGCTGCTGGTGCTCACACTGGTGCTCAACCTGGCCGGGCACTTCCTGCGCCGCCGCTATCGCAGGGCCTATTGATCATGACCACATCTCAAATCCCCAAGTCGGCCGCGCGCGAGAAAGAGCTGGCGGAATTGCGCCAGCGGATCGCCTCGGGCATCCGCAAACAGCAGATCTTCGCAGCGGTGGGTGTGCTCTTCACCACTTTCGCGGTACTGGTGCTGGTGGCAGCCCTGCTCGACCTCATCATCGACGGCGCGCCCCGCTTGTCATGGGACTTCTTCACCAGCTTCCCGTCGCGGCGGGCTGAACAGGCCGGCATTCTTTCGGCCTGGGTCGGCAGTGCCCTGGTGATGCTGGTGGTGATGCTGGCGGCGGTGCCGGTGGGCATCGGCGCTGCGGTCTACCTGGAAGAGTACGCCAAGAAGAACTGGTTCACCGACATCATCGAGATCAACGTGACGAACCTGGCGGGGGTTCCGTCCATCGTCTACGGCCTGCTGGCACTGGGACTGTTCGTCTACCAGTTCGGCTTCGGGCAGAGCATCCTCACGGCCGGGCTCACGCTGGGCTTGCTGATCCTGCCCATCGTGATCGTCTCTTCACGCGAAGCCCTGCGCGCCGTGCCCATTCACATTCGCGAAGCTGCCTATGGCGCCGGGGCAACCCGCTGGCAGATGGTTCGGGACCACCTGCTGCCTTATTCTCGTGGCGGCATGCTGACCGGTGTGATCCTGGGCATGGCCGAAGCCATCGGGCAAACGGCCCCGATCATCACCATCGGCGCGCTGACCTTCATCGCCTTCCTGCCGGAAATGCCGGTGACCAGCGAGTTTCCGTTCCTGAGCATGCAGTGGATCTGGTCGGATTTCACCGTGCTGCCCATCCAGATGTACAACTGGGTCTCACGGCCGAACAAGGACTTCCAGATCAATGCCGCAGCGGCCGGCGTGGTGTTGCTGTTCATGACGCTGTTGATGAACGGTCTGGCGATTTACCTGCGCTACCAAGTGCGAAAGAAGATCAAATGGTGACCGACACGATCGACCGCCCGGCAGCTACGCCGGCAGCGGTGAACAAGGCCGAGGTGAAGAACCTCAGCTTCTATTACGGCGACTTCAAGAGCCTGAAGAGCGTCTCGATGCCGATCGAGGAGCACAAGGTCACGGCGCTGATCGGCCCCAGCGGCTGTGGCAAGAGCACGCTGCTGCGCTGCTTCAACCGCATGCACGATCTTTACCCGGGCAACCGCTATGAGGGCGAGATCAATCTGCTCCCCGATAACGTCAACATCCTGGCCAAGGACGTCGACCCCATCGAGGTGCGGATGCGCATCGGCATGGTCTTCCAGAAGCCGAACCCCTTCCCCAAGTCCATCTACGACAACGTGGCCTACGGTCTGCGGGTGCGTGGCCTGCGGAACAAGAGCGAACTCGACGACCGGGTCGAGCAGGCCCTGAAGGGTGCCGCGCTCTGGGACGAAGTGAAAAATCGGCTCGATGAGGTGGCGTTCGCCATGAGCGGCGGCCAGCAGCAGCGCCTTTGCATCGCGCGTGCTCTGGCCACGGAACCCGAGTTGCTGCTGTTCGACGAACCCACGTCGGCGCTGGACCCCATCGCCACCGGTAGCATCGAGGAATTGATCCAATCCATCAGGGCCAAGGTGTCGATTCTGATCGTCACGCACAACATGCAGCAGGCAGCCCGCGTTTCCGACTACACGGCCTACATGTATCTGGGCGAACTGATCGAGTTCGGCGACACGAAACAGATGTTCATGAAGCCCAAACGGCGCGAGACTGAGGACTACATTACCGGCCGCTTCGGCTGAACAGGACACCATCGTGAACAGTCACATTTCCAGCCGATTCGACGCAGATCTGCGTGACGTCTCCACCCGTGTTCTGGAGATGGGAGGGCTGGCCGAGGCTCAAGTCGTTCAGGCCATCTACGCCCTGACCAACTTCAGCGGCGAGACTGCCGAACAGGTGTTGATGATCGAGGAGCGGATCAACCAGATGGAGGTCGAGATCGACGCCGAGCTGCAGCGCATCATTGCCATGCGCCAGCCCACTGCAGTCGACCTGCGGCTTCTGATTGCCGTCTCCAAGGCCATTGCCAATCTCGAGCGGGTGGGTGACGAAGCCGCGCGCATCGCCCGCACCGTGGTTCGGCTGCTGCAGGCAGGCGTCTCGAGCCGGCTGCGCGTACCCGTCGGCGACCTGAGCTTCGCTGCCAACCTCGCGACCTCGCAGCTGCGCAAGTCACTGGACGCATTCGCACGCCTGGATACGCAGCAAGCGCTGGAAGTGCTGAAGCAGGACGACCAGCTCGATCAAGAGTTCGACGGACTGCTGCGCAAGCTCATCACCTACATGATGGAAGATCCGCGCACCATTTCGGCCAGCATCGATCTGGTCTTCGTCGCCAAGGCCATCGAACGTGTGGGTGACCATGCCAAGAATCTGGCCGAGGCGATCATTTATGTCGTCAAGGGCGAAGATGTACGCCACACCCCGGTCGACCAGGTCGAGAACGTTGTCCGCTGAAATCTGCGCGTTGACGTGAGCGTGGTGCTGGTCGTCGAGGATGAGCAGGCGATCGCCGAGCTCATCGCCCTGAACCTGCGCCATGCCGGCTACCAGGTGCAGGTGGCGCACGACGCAGAAACTGCCCAGCGTCTGGTGGACGAGGTCCTGCCCGACGTGGTGCTGCTGGACTGGATGCTGCCCGGCCAAAGTGGGCTGCAAGCGGCCAGACGCTGGCGAGCCGACTCTCGTACACGCACTTTGCCCATCATCATGCTGACGGCTCGCGCCGATGAAGAGGACAAGATCGTCGGCCTGGACAGTGGCGCCGACGATTACCTGACCAAGCCCTTTTCAACCAAGGAGCTGCTGGCGCGAATACGGGCGGTGCTGCGACGGAAGGCGCCGGAGTCTCTAGACACCGTCATCGAGGTCGGTGGCCTGCGCCTGGACCCTGCCGCCCACCGCGTCAGCTTCCAGTCCGGATCCGGCGCCGCCGCCATCGAGTTGAAGCTGGGTCCTACCGAGTTTCGGCTGTTGCACTTTTTCGTCAGTCACCCCGAACGTGTTCACAGCCGAAGCCAGCTGCTGGACAGGGTATGGGGCGATCATGTGTTCATCGAGGAGCGAACGGTGGACGTGCATGTCAAGCGGCTGCGTGACGCGCTGGCCCAGGCCCACTGCACGAAAATGATCCAGACCGTGCGCGGTTCCGGCTATCGGCTTTCGGTCCAGGTCGAGAACAACGATTGAGCATGAACGCGTGAAATCTCCCTGGCCGCGCAGTGTGATGCCCGCGGTGGCCCTGCTGGGTGGCGGCGTTGGCGGCGGCACCCTGGGATGGATTCTGGGTGTGCCGGGCATCCTGGCATGTATGGGTGCACTGTTGGGGCTGGCGGTTTACATGCTGGCCGAATGGCAACAGGCCCGGCAGTTTTTGCTGTGGCTGCAGGAAGGCGCCGGCGAAACCCCGCTCCTGCCGCCAGGCCGTTGGGGCGCGATGACATCTCGCGTGCTTCGTCTGCTGCGCGACCGCGACACGCGTATCGCCCATGCCGGGCGCCAGTTGCAGCAGTTCTTCGACGCCATCGAGGCTTCACCCAACGGCGTTTTGCTGCTGGACGCCGAGGACGGCATCGTCTGGTGCAACACCGTCGCGGCTCAGCATTTCGGGCTGGATCCGGTTCGCGACCGGGACCAGCGCGTGACGCATCTGGTGCGTTCCCCGGCCTTTGTCGCCTATCTGCAAGCCTTGACATTCGATCAGCCCCTGGTCTTCACGGCCCCGCTGGGCTTGCGCCTGTCTTTGCTCATCCGGCCTTACGGCGACGGCATGAAGCTGGTTTTGAGCCAGGACGTGACCGAGCGTGAACGTGCCGAGGCCATGCGCCGTGACTTCGTGGCCAATGTCTCCCACGAGATCAGGACCCCCTTGACCGTGGTGTCGGGCTTCCTTGAAACCCTGACCGAGTTGCCGCTTTCAGAGGCTGAACGCAAGCGCGCCCTGCTTTTGATGCAGCAGCAGACGCAGCGCATGCAGTCACTGGTCGGCGACTTGCTGACCCTGGCACAACTGGAGGGCAGCCCCAACCCCGGGGCCGACCGTTGGCTCGCGGCTGCGGCGCTGCTGCGGCGGTCCCTGGCCGAGGCCAAGGCATTGTCGGGCGGCCGCCACGCCTTCGACAGCGAGATCGACGAAGCGGCCGAACTGGCTGGCAGCGAAGGTGAATTGCTCAGTGCCGTCAGCAATCTGCTGAACAATGCCGTGCGGTACACGCCTGAAGGTGGCCACATCTGGCTGCGCTGGCATTGGCGACCTGATGGCGGCGGCGACATCGAAGTCCAGGACAGCGGACCCGGCATCGCTCGCGAACACATTCCAAGGCTGACCGAGCGCTTCTACCGGGTCGACGGCAGCCGTTCACGGGATACTGGCGGTACCGGGCTGGGCTTGTCGATCGTCAAGCATGTCGCCCAGAGGCATGGTGGCGAGATCGAAGTGCGCAGCGAAGTCGGGCGCGGTTCGAGTTTTCGGCTGGTCCTTCCGGCCTTGCGGGTGCGTGTGCGCCAACCCGAGGCCACCAGCCTGAAGGCCTGATCAGGGCCTGCGCCGGTAGAGCTGGGTCAGCTCGTCGCGTTCCGTGGGCCTGCGTTCCTCGGCAACCAGTTCCCACAGCACATTGTCTGGCTCAGGTGAAGATGCCACCGCCACGGCCCTCTGACGTGTCACTCGCAGCAACCAGGGGCAGTCGGTGCCGGCTTCGTATTTCAGGCTCACACGCCAGCCACCAAAGTGTTCCAGCGCTGCCGCCACCACCGTGCTGACGCCCGGCGCCTGGATGCAGGCCTGTGCCGGCACGACCTGGGCAATGCGGTCCACCAGCGGGCGCGGGCTGCGTGCGAAGTCGATCAAGGGCAACCACAGCGTCATCAGCAGCAGCCAGCACAAGGCCACACCGCCAGCAGGCAGCACCATGCTTTTCCACAGAGCCTGACGCTGGCGGCCGCTGCGCCAGCGCACCAGGGCCACCCAGGCGGCGCTGCCGGCCAGGGCAAAGGCCAGCGCCAGCCAGGAAAACTGCGGCTCGAAGCCCGGCGCCAGCTTCGCGATGTTGGCTGCAGGCTTGGCCGGCACCCCAGTGTGCATGGCGATGTACATCACCCAGACGAAGAGGGCACACACAGTGAAGAAGAACATCGAGAACCAGTCGATCGCGGCACTGGCGCTGCGCTTGAGCGTGGGCAGCGCGAACGCCGCCAGCACCGCCAGCCCGGGCAGGCCCAGCATCAATGCCCGGTCCGAGCCGCCCATGGCAAGGTTGGCGCCCAGTGCCACGGCCAGCGCCACCAGCGGCACCGAGATATGGCGGTGCGACAGATGGCGGCGCCAGCGCCACAGGGTCCACAGTGCCAGGGGCCAGGCCGGCCACATGAACCACAGCCATTGGCGTGCGATCGATGTCAGATCGGCCGGGCCAAGGCCCAGTGCCCGCCAGCGCCAGCTGCCCAGCGCCCACATCAATGCCGCGGCCAGCAAGGTGGCCCCAGCCACCCAGGGCGCAAACCGGCGTGCCGGTTCGAGACGTGAAGCCTGGCAGACGACAAAGCCGCCCAGCCCGGCCAGCAGCCCCATCGTCGGTGCGCCGCTGGCCACCAGCAGGGGCAGCGCCAGCAAGACCGCCAACCGCGGCTGAACCAGCCGGTGCGGGGCGGCGGCCAGCGCGTACAGCAGCAGCCCCATCGCGAAGAGCTGCAGCATCTCGGGCGTGGTCTCGTGCCCCAGTTGCAGCAGCCCCAGCGTGGCTATCAGCGCCAGCAGCGCCCCGTCGGCCATGGCCCGCGCGTAGTCGACGGGGTCGGCCTCGCCGCCGAAGGCAAAGGGCAGTGGTTGTGCGGCTTCGGTACGCGCCAGATGGAAGGTGGTGTACCAGACGGCGACCAGGGTCAGGCCCAGCAGTATTGCGAAGGGCAGGCGCGCCGCGAATGCTGCGTCCAGCGTGGGCGAGAGCAGCGCAATGAAGGCCGCGCCCAGCCAATGGGGCAGCAGTGCGGCGTCGGTGGCCTGGCCGCCCAGGGCTGGAGCCCACCACGAGGTGCGGCCCTCGGCCATGGCCACCATCTGGCCGAAGGCGATGAGGTCGGCGTTGCGCCAGGGGTCGCGGCCGAAAAGGCCCGGCAGCACATAGGCCGCGCACAGCAGCCACAACGGTACTCGCGGCAGCCTGCGCGCGCCGTGTTGCGACACCAGGGCCGGGTTCGGGCTGCTCACGCGCTGCGGCGGCACCGCCGGGAACAGCGGCAAAAACGAAAAAGGCAGCCGAGGCTGCCTTCGTGCTGCTCGCGGCGCCAGGGCGCGCGAGCCATCTTCACTTCTTCTTGCCGAGGTGGGCGAACTTGGTGCGGAACTTGTCCACGCGGCCACCCAGGTTGTCGATGCTCTTTTGCGTGCCCGTGTAGAACGGATGGGTCTCGCTCGTCGACTCCAGCTTCATCAGCGGCACTTCGCGGCCGTCGTCGAGCTTGATGGTCTCTTTGGTCTGCAGGCACGACCGGGTCACGAACTTGAAGCCGTTCGACAGGTCCTGGAAGCAGACGTCGCGGTAGCTGGGATGGATGCCGTCTTTCATGGGGAGCCTCTTTCTAGATAAGGGTCAGCCACGCTGTGTGTGTTGAATCGTGATCACAGCGCACTTGAGCAGGGGGCGAAAAACCCGGAATTGTAGCCTGTGAAGGAGCCGGGCTTGTTCAGGATCAACCGCCTCGTCGCATCATGTCGAAGAAGTCGTGGTTGTTCTTGGTGGCCTTCATCTTTTCCAGGATGAATTCCATCGCCTCGATCTCGTCCATCGGATAGAGCAGTTTTCGCAGGATCCAGGTCTTCTGCAGAATTTCCGGCTTCAGCAGCAGCTCTTCGCGACGCGTGCCGCTCTTGTTGATCAGGATCGATGGGTAAACGCGCTTTTCGGCCATGCGGCGATCCAGATGGATCTCGCAGTTGCCAGTGCCTTTGAATTCCTCGTAGATGACCTCATCCATCTTCGACCCGGTGTCGATCAGGGCCGTGCCGATGATGGTGAGCGTGCCGCCTTCCTCGGTGTTGCGGGCGGCGCCGAAGAAGCGCTTGGGGCGCTGCAGCGCGTTGGCGTCGACGCCGCCGCTCAGCACCTTGCCGCTGCTGGGCAGCACGTTGTTGTAGGCGCGGGCCAGGCGGGTGATGCTGTCGAGCAGGATCACGACGTCCTTCTTCATTTCGACCAGGCGCTTGGCGCGTTCGATCACCATCTCGGCGACCTGCACATGCCGGGCAGCGGGTTCGTCGAAGGTGCTGCTGATGACTTCGCCGCGCACGGTGCGCAGCATTTCGGTCACTTCCTCGGGGCGCTCGTCGACCAGCAGCACGATCAGGTGCACTTCGGGGTGGTTGGCAACGATGGCGTGGGCCAGCTGCTGCATCATCACCGTCTTGCCGGTCTTGGGCTGCGCCACCAGCAGGGCCCGCTGGCCCTTGCCGATGGGGGCCACCAGGTCGATGATGCGGCTGGTGATGTTTTCTTCGCCCTTGAAGGCGTCACGCTCGAGCCGGAACTGTTCCTTCGGGAACAGGGCCGTCAGGTTCTCGAACATGATCTTGTGCTTGCTCTCCTCGGGCGTGAGGCCGTTGACGCGGTCTACCTTCACCAACGCGAAGTAGCGTTCGCCGTCCTTGGGTACCCGCACTTCGCCTTCCACCAGATCGCCCGTGTGCAGGTTGAAGCGGCGGATCTGGCTCGGCGACAGATAGATGTCATCCGTCGACGCCATGTAGCTGGCCTCGATGCTGCGCAGGAAACCGAAGCCGTCCGGCAGCACTTCGAGCACGCCGTCGCCGAACACCTGCTCGCCGGCCTTGGCGCGCTTTTTCATGATCGCGAACATCAGCTCCTGCTTGCGCAAGCGGGCGACGTTCTCGATCTCCAGCGCTTCGCCCATTTTCAGGAGCTCGGCGACGTGCTGGGCCTTCAGTTCGGACAAGTGCATGGATGGGCACCCTCTGGATGCAGTTCGGCCGGCGTGGACTGCACGCGGGTCGTGGCTTTTGACGTCGGCGAGGACGTCGGTGATGTGCTGCCTGGGCCCCGCGGTGAAGCCTTTCGAGCCGGAGATACCGGCGAGGACAAACGCGGGAAGGCGGGTCAGACGGTGCCTGGAATTCCAGGCACCGTTGACGAATTATAGATGACCGTCGATGAACGCGGTCAGCTGCGCCTTCGGCAAGGCGCCAACTTTCGTGGCAGCGAGTTCGCCGCCCTTGAACAGCATCAGCGTCGGGATGCCGCGGATGCCGAACTTGGCCGGGATGGCCGAGTTCTCGTCGACGTTCATCTTGACGATCTGCAGGCGGCCTTCGTAGGCCTTGGACACTTCTTCCAGGATGGGGGCAATGGCCTTGCAGGGCCCGCACCACTCGGCCCAGTAGTCGACCAGGACCGGGGTGTCCGCCGCCAGCACGTCGCTGTCGAATGAGGCGTCGGTGATGTGTTTGATCAGTTCGCTGCTCATGGGAGCCTTTCGCGCAGTTTCTTCGGCTGCGACGGGCTTGCCGCAGCACAACAGCAATGCGAATTCTGTCATACGGCGTCTGCCTGAAGGGCCTGCCGCCCCGTGTCCGCGGGCTATCGGGCTCATAGGCTGACTGCCTGCTCGCCCGGCGAACTGGACAGCCAAGCGCCTGTTGTTCGCCGTTTCGTGCGCTGCCAAGGCAGAGTGCAATCGAACGACATGGCGCCCACTGCCCCCACACCCCCAGCGTCGACGAATGCCGCGCGGCCCGCTGCCGTGCGCATGTTCGGCCGGCTGCAACTGCTGCGCTTGCTCGGCAAGAGTGAGCGCAGCATGGCCTGGCGCGTGCTGGACCCGCGCGACGGACAGGAGCTGATGCTGGTTCTGCCCCGTGTGCAGCCCGCTGACGCCGCGCTTCTGCAGCGCTGGCAGACGACCATGCGGCAGGCATCGCGCCTGTCCCACCCCGAACTGGCGCCAGTTCAGGAAGTGGGCGTGCAGGACGGCTGGCCTTACGCCGCCTACGAACTGCGCGACGCTGCCCCGCTGTCGGAGCGGCTCACGTCCAAAGGCCTGGCCGGAGCAGAAGCTGCGCAGCTGATGGTGCAGGTGCTGCGTGGCCTGGCATTCGCCCATGAAGCCGGAGTGGCCCATTTTGATGTGCAGCCGGGCCTGATGCTGGTGGACGACAGCGGCGGCTTGCGCGTGGCTGGCCTGGGCGTGGCTTGCGAGATGGCTGCGCCAGCCGGTCCGGCCCTGCACCACCACCGCGACGCGGCAGAGCGCGACGTGCTTGCGGCCGGTGTGCTGCTGCATCAGCTGTTGGTGGGCCAGCCGGCGCTGGACGAGCCCGACATCGGCCTGGTCATCGGCCGCCTGCCGCCGCAGGGCCGCGAGATCGTCCGCCTGCCCTGGACCTTGGCCCAGCCGGTGGCCGACCCGCTGCGTGCGATCGCCAACCGCACCACCGACCGCCAGGAACGCCAGCGATACCGCAATGCCCGCACGCTGCTGCGGGCGCTGGAAGGCTGGTTGCAGACATCCGATGGTGATGGCGGTGGCCCGCTGGCCCTGCTGGCCGAAAGGCTGCGCCTGGCTGGCGTGCTGCCCGCGTCGCCAGGGGCGGCCGAGCGTGCCGCAAGGCTGGCCCTGATGGAGAGCCAGCGCACCAACGAACTGGCCGAGGTCGTGCTTGAAGACCTGGCACTGTCCTTCGAGCTGCTGCGCCTGGTCAATTCCGCCCAGGTGCGTGGTGCCCAGGTCTCGGGTGCCGGACCGGTGCTGACGGTGCGGCGGGCGATTGCCATGCTTGGCCTGGAAGGGGTACGCCGCGCTGCACTGGCCTTGCGCCCCTGGCCCGGCCCGCTGGCCGAACCCGGTGCTGCCGCTTTGCAGAAGCTGGTGGAGCGATGCAAGCGCGCCGGCCGCGCGGCGCTGGCCCTGCGGCCGGCCGGCTACGACGGCGAAGTGGTTTACCTGATCACCTTGCTGCAGAACCTGGGCAGGCTGGTCGTGCACTATCACTTCCCTGAAGAAGCCCAGCAGATCAAGCGGCTGATGTTGCCTGCGCCGCCCGCCCGCGAGGGCGACCCGGAGGAGCCGGGCATGTCCGAAGAAGGTGCGGCTTTTGCGGTGCTCGGTGCCGACATCGAGGCCATCGGTGCTGCCGTGGCGCGCCAGTGGGGCCTGGGCGACAGCGTGCTGGCGATGATCCGTCGCCACCCCAGCACGACCGCCGTGCACACGCCCGAAGGTGACGACGACATCCTGTGTTACGCGGCGAGCTGCGCCAACGAGGCCCTGGACGCCCTGGCCTTGCCGCCGCAGCGCGTGGCCGGGGCACTGCAGCGGGTGGCGCAGCGCTACGGCCGCGTGCTGGACATCGGCCTGCGCGACCTGCAGGTGGCTGTCAGCGATCTGCCTGCAGCGCCGATCGCGCAGACCGCGCCGGCCCCGCTGGACGTCATGGCCAGCCTGTCTGCACCCGCCGCGCTGCCCGCTGCCGCCGTGGCCCGCCCCGCACCCAGCGGGCTGCGCGCCACCGCGGCCGCGAGGAGCCCGCGTTGAGCGCCGTGGCCGCGCCTGCGCGTCGCATCGGGCGCTTCGAGCTGCAGCGTGTGCTGGGCAGCGGTGCACAGGCCACGGTCTGGCTGGCGCACGACCCGCGGCTGGACCGCGACGTCGCTCTCAAGCTGCTGGACCCGGCGGCCGACGCGCTGTCGGTCAGCGAATGGTTGAACGAGGCCCGTGCCGTCAGCCGCCTGGCCCACCCGAACGTGGTGCCGGTGTTCGAAGCCGACGAGGCCGCCGGCCAGCCCTACCTGGTGTTCGAACTGGTCGAGGGACCGACGCTGCAGCAAGCCCGCCGCATGCGGCCGGCCTGGCCGGCCCAGGAGGCCGTGACACTGATGCTGGGGGTTCTGGATGCCTTGTCGGCCGCGCATGCCCAGGGCATCGTGCACCGCGACCTGAAGCCATCGAACGTGCTGCTGGGCACCGACGGCCGGCCGCGCGTGATGGACTTCGGCATCGCCGCGCGCATCGGCGAAGGCCCAGGTGGTGCAGCCCATGCAGGTGCGGTGGTGGGCACCCCGGGCTACCTGTCGCCTGAAGCCGCACGCGGCGAAGCCCCGGTGCCGGCGATGGACGTGTTCAGCGCTGGCGTGATGCTGGCCGAACTGCTGGCCGGAGCCCCATTGCTGCGCGAAAGCGACCCGATGCGTGCGCTGCAGCGCGTGCAGGACGAGGACCTGACGTTGCCTTCCAGCGTGCGTGTCGACGACGGCCTGCGCAGCATCGTGCAGCGCGCTCTGGCCCGAGAAGCCAGCCAGCGCTACGAAGGCGCAGCCAGCCTGCATGCCGCGCTGCAGGCCTGGCTGACCCCTGCCACAGCGCCGGTTGTCGAGGCTGCCCATGGCACGCTGGAGTTCCTGTTGCGCCGAATGCGCCACAAGACCGACTTCCCGGCCATGTCGGATTCGGTCGTGCGCATCCAGCGCCTGGCCACGTCAGACACAGAGAGCCTGGCCAGCCTGTCTGCGGAGATCCTGAAGGACGTGGCGCTGACCAACAAGCTGCTGCGCATGGTCAACACCGTGCACTTCGCTCAGGCCGCCGGCGGCGGCGTGGCCACGGTGTCGCGTGCCGTGGCGCTGGTTGGCTTTGCCGGCATCCGCAACATGGCCTTGTCGGTGGTGCTGATGGAACACATGGGCGACAAGGCCCATGCCGCGCAACTGAAAGAGGAGTTCTTGCGCGCCTTGATGGCCGGCACCCTGGCCAGCGAGCTCACCCCGCTGGCGCGCGAAGGCGAAGACGCCTTCCTGGGCAGCATGTTCCAGAACCTGGGCCGGCTGCTGACCGAGTACTACTTTCCCGAAGAAGCGGTGCAGATCCGCCAGCAGCTGCGCGTCGGCGCCCAGGGCACCCCGGCGCGTGATGCCGCCGCCCGCCGTGTGCTCGGCCTGGGCTACGAGGACCTGGGCCTGGGCGTGGCCAAGGCCTGGGGTCTGCCCGACAACCTGCAGCGCGCGATGCGTGCGCCCGAAGGCGACGTGCCTGGGCGTGTGCTGCTGCCCGGCGTGGAAAGGCTGCGCTGGCTGGGCCGCGGAGCCAATGCGTTGACCGATGCCCTGCTGACCGACGACGGGGCGCCGCAACAGCTGGCGCTGCTGGCCGCGGCTGAACTCTACGCGCCGGCGCTGGGCCTGAGCGCGCGCGACGTGGTGGCCACCGCCAACGACGCGCGCGGCAAGCTCTCGCACCTGGCACAGGCCATGAACCTGCACATTGCGCGCGGTTCCCCGGCACGCCGGCTGATCGAGAACACGGCTGCGCCGGCTGCTGCCGTTGCGGCAAAGCCGGCGGCGGCTGCCAGCGCGGCCAGCGACGCCAGCGACGCCAACGACCGGACGATGGCCATCGCCCGGCCCGACACCGCTGCATCGAAGGCCGGCAGCGAGCTTGTGCCTCCTGGCCAGGCGCTGCGCTCGGGCCTGGCCGAGGTCCAGGCTGCGGTGGCGGGTGGCCAGGTCAAGCTCAACGACATGCTGCGCCTGGTGCTCGACACGCTGCAGGCCGCGCTGAACTGCCGCAGCGTGGTGTTCTGCCTGCGCGACCCGCGCAGCGGCCTGCTCACGGGTCGCTTTGGTCTGGGTGAGGCGGCCACGGTCGTGAGCGCCGCGCTGCGCATCGATCCGGCCCAGGCGCGCAACGGCGACCTGTTTGCAGCGCTGTGTGCTCGCGGGGCTGACACCCTGATCGCCGACGCCACCAGTGGCCCGCTGGCGCAGAAGCTGCCAGCCTGGTACCGCGCTGCCGTCAATGCGCCCACCTTCCTGCTCCTGCCGCTGATGCACAAGGGTGCCGCGTTCGGTCTGATCTATGCCGACAAGGCCGAGGCCGGCAGCCTGCGCCTGGACGCCGACGAACTGGGCCTGGTGAAGGCGCTGCGCGACCAGGTGGTGCTGGTGTTCGCGCGCAGCGCCGGCGCCCCCGGCTGAGGGCGGTTCGACGGTGGACTAAGGTCGAACGCGCTCCAGAGCGCGGTCCATGCCAGCTTCGACGATGGCGATGTCGGCTTCGGCCTGCACCGCCGGCTTGGCGTGAAAGCCGATCGACAGGCCGGCCGCGCGCATCATCGGCAGGTCGTTGGCACCGTCGCCCACCGCGATGGTCTGTGCTGGCATGATGCCCATCAGGTCGGCCACGTCCAGGAGGGTGCGGCGCTTTTCTGCGCCGTCGACGATCTCGCCCCAGGGCTGGGGCAGCAGGGCGCCAGTGAGGCATCCGTCGGCGACCTCCAGCACGTTGGCGCGCGCGAAGTCCAGCCCCAGCCGGGCCTGCACGCGGCTGCTGAAGAAGGTGAAGCCGCCGCTGACCAGCAGCGTCTTCAGACCGGCCGCCCGGCAGGCGGCGACAAACTCCGGCACGCCGGGGTTCAGCTGCAAGCGCTGCGTGTAGACCTCTTCCAGCGCGGAAACCGGTACGCCGCGCAGCAGCGCCAGCCGGCGGCGCAGGCTGTCCTTGTAGTCGGCGATCTCGCCGCGCATTGCGGCTTCGGTGATGGCCGCCACCTCGGCCTTGCGGCCGGCAGCGTCGGCGATCTCGTCGATGCACTCGATGTTGATCAGCGTCGAGTCCATGTCGAAGGCCACCAGCCGGAAGTCGGCCAGGCGCCAGGTCTTCGCTTGATTCACGTTTCGCCGTCCCAGTAGTCGGGTTGGCCGCCCTTGCGGCCGATGGTGTGGAAGTTCGGAGCGCCGACCAGGAACTTGCCGGAGTCGGCGCTTTCGCGGATCTCGATCGGTTCGTCGGTTCCGATGGAGACGCATGGCAGCGATGCGCCTGACGTGTTCATTCAGACGGTGGCCAGCGGCTGGCCCAGTGAACGCAGCACGTCGCGCAGGTAATGCGCCCGGTCGGCCGGGGTGGCGATCTCGCGGTCGATGCGCAGCTTGTGGTTGCCGGCCAGCTTGATGGCACGGTTCTTCTGCACCAGCTCGACGATGCGCTGCGCTGGCACCGGCGCCTTGTCGCTGAAGGTGATGTTCATCACCTTTGGATTGGCATCGATCTTCAGCACGCCGTAAGGGCGGGCCTGCACGCGCAGCCGGTGCGTGTCGAACAGGGTCTGGCCCTGCGTGGGCAGCTTGCCGAAGCGGTCGGTGATCTCTTCGAGCAGCAGGTCGATCTGTTCGTTGCGCTCGGCCGAGGCCAGGCGCTTGTACAGGCCCAGACGCACGTGCACGTCGCCGCAGTAGGCGTCGGGCAGCAGGGCTGGGGCGTGCAGGTTGATCTCGGTGGTGGCCGCGAAGGGCTGCATCAGGTCGGGTTCCTTGCCCGAACGCAGCGAACGCACGGCCTCGCTGAGCATGTCGTTGTAGAGCTGAAAGCCCACTTCCATCATGTTGCCGCTCTGGTTCTCGCCCAGCACTTCGCCGGCACCACGGATCTCCAGGTCGTGCATCGCGAGATAGAAGCCCGAGCCCAGCTCTTCCATGTCCTGGATGGCCTGCAGCCGCTGCGCGGCCTGCTTGGTCAGGCCCTCCAGGTCGGGCACCAGCAGGTAGGCATAGGCCTGGTGGTGGCTGCGGCCCACGCGCCCGCGCAACTGGTGCAACTGGGCCAGGCCGAACTTGTCGGCGCGGCTCATCACGATGGTGTTGGCGGTGGGCACGTCGATGCCGGTCTCGATGATGGTCGAGCACAGCAGCAGGTTGTGGCGCTGCGCGACGAAGTCGCGCATCACGTGTTCCAGCTCGCGTTCGGGCATCTGGCCGTGGGCAACCGCAATGCGCGCTTCGGGGAGGAGTTCTTCGAGCTTTTGCTTGCGGTTCTGGATGGTCTCGACCTCGTTGTGCAGGAAGTAGACCTGGCCACCGCGGTTGAGTTCGCGCATCACGGCTTCGCGGATGACGCTGCTGCCTTCGCTGCGCACGAAGGTCTTGATGGCCAGCCGGCGCTGCGGCGCGGTGGCGATCACGCTCAGGTCGCGCAGGCCTTCCAGCGCCATGCCCAGGGTACGGGGGATGGGCGTGGCGGTAAGGGTGAGTACGTCCACTTCAGCGCGCAGGGCCTTCATGGCTTCCTTGTGGCGCACGCCGAAGCGGTGTTCCTCGTCGATCACCAGCAGGCCCAGCCGGGCGAACTTGCAATCGCTGGACAGCAGCTTGTGCGTGCCCACCACGATGTCCACCGTGCCGTCGGCAATGCCTTCCAAGGCCTGCTTCACTTCCTTGGCACTGCGAAAGCGGCTGAGCTCGGCAATCTTCACCGGCCACTTGCCGAAGCGGTCGACCAGGGTCTGGTAGTGCTGTTCGGCCAGCAGCGTGGTGGGCGCCAGG
>LNET01000076.1 GCA_001464055.1 Burkholderiales bacterium Ga0077543 | reverse complement strand
CGCAGGTGGTGAAGAGCGCCAGAGTGATGAAGCAGGCCGTGGCCCACCTGCTGCCCTACATCGAAGCCGAGAAGCTGGCGATGGTGGAAGCCGGCGGCGAGGCCAAGGCCAAGGGCAAGATCGTCATCGCCACGGTCAAGGGCGACGTGCACGACATCGGCAAGAACATCGTCACCGTCGTCCTGCAGTGCAACAACTTCGAGGTCGTCAACATGGGCGTGATGGTGCCCTGCCAGGACATCCTGGCCAAGGCACGCGAAGAAGGCGCCGACATCATCGGCCTGAGCGGCCTGATCACGCCCAGCCTGGAAGAGATGCAGTTCGTGGCCGCCGAAATGCAGCGCGACGACTACTTCCGCAACAAGAAGGTGCCGCTCTTGATCGGTGGCGCCACCTGCAGCCGTGTGCACACGGCGGTGAAGATCGCCCCGCACTACGAAGGCCCGGTCGTCTACGTGCCCGACGCCAGCCGCAGCGTGGGCGTGTGCAGCGACCTGCTGAGCGACGAGCGCGCAGCGAAGTACATCGAGGAACTGAAGGCCGACTACGAGCAGGTGCGCACGCTGCACGCGGCCAAGAAGGCCACGCCGCTGGTGACGCTGGCCGCGGCGCGCGCCAACAAGACGCAGGTCGACTGGGCCGGCTATACGCCGCCGGTGCCGAAGTTCATCGGCCGCCGCAGCTTCAAGAACTACGACCTGGCCGAACTGGCGCAGTTCATCGACTGGGCGCCGTTCTTCCAGACCTGTGACCTGGCCGGTAAGTTCCCGGACATCCTGCGCGACGAGGTGGTGGGCCATGAAGCCCAGCGTGTGTTCAGCGACGGCAAGCGGCTGCTGCAGCGCCTGATCGAAGGCCGCTGGCTGCAGGCCAATGGCGTGGTGGCCCTGCTGCCGGCCAACACCGTGGACGACGACACGATCGAGGTCTACACCGACGACACCCGCAGCACCGTGGCCCTGCGCTGGAACCCGCTGCGGCTGCAGACCGAGCGTCCGGTGGTGGAAGGCGTGAAGCGGCCCAATCGCAGCCTGGCCGACTTCATCGCGCCCAAGGGCGTGGCCGCCGACTACATCGGCTGCTTCGCCGTCACCGCCGGCATCGGCGTGGAGAAGCGCGAGAAGATCTTCGCCGCCGACCACGACGACTACAGCGCCATCATGTTCAAGGCCCTGGCCGACCGCCTGGCCGAGGCTTTCGCCGAGAAGCTGCACCAGCGCGTGCGCACCGACCTGTGGGGTTACGCGCCCGACGAGCAGCTGGACACCGCGGCGCTGATTGCCGAGCAGTACCGCGGCATCCGCCCCGCGCCGGGCTACCCGGCCTGTCCTGACCACAGCGTCAAGCGCGCGATGTTCCAGGTGCTGCAGGCCGAAGACATCGGCATGGGCCTGACCGAGAGCCTGGCGATGACGCCAGCGGCCAGCGTCAGCGGCTTCTACCTGGCGCACCCCGAGGCGGTGTACTTCAACGTCGGCCGCATCGGCGAAGACCAGGTCGAAGACTGGGCCGCGCGCGAAGGCATCGCGCAGGAACTGGCGCGAAGACTGCTGGCACCGGCGCTGGGCTGAGCGCCAGGAAGCTGGCCCCACGCACCGCCTGGCGAAGTGCCGGGCTAAGCGCTGGCCCGCAACCCGGGCTGGACGGTCGGCCTGGCTCGCCGCAGCGCCTTGGCCATCGGCCCGGCTTGTGACAAGGCGGTATCGATCGCGCCGGCCGGCGCGGTGGCGGCCAGGGCCAGTGCGGTCTGCAGCGCTGCAGCGAAGCGGTTTTCCTGGAGGTGTGCCACCAGCGGCGGCGTCAGCGCCTGCGCTTCGCTGTCCCAGCTGCGCAGGGGCGGTGTCATCGTGAACCCCGCAGCCTGCATCGACCGCACCCGCGGTGCGTCGTTGTAGACCACCGCCAGGACGCTGCGCACGCCCAGTTTCGGCAGGGCCTGCATGTAGGCCACGCGCAGCAGCGCGAGCAGGCCCCGGCCATGTTCCCCTGGCGCCGTGGCGGCGCGCGACAGCACCAGCGCCGGGGCTTGCGCATCCACCCCGTCCAGGGCATGTTCCAGGAAGGCCTCGGCGACGTCCAGGCGGTGGAAGACCGTGGCACGCACGGTGGACAGCAGCGTCTGGAGCCCATGGGCCTCGTCCTGGTGCCACAGGCCGAGCACGGCGCTGCGCGCGTCGGTGTCGGTCCAGCCCAGCGTGGCCAGGTCGTGCCAGGCGAATTCGCGTGCACTGGCATAGGCCTGCTGGCGCAGCGCCACCACGGCGGCGCGTTCGCTGGCGCTGTTGGCGTCGACCAGGCCGACGCGCCAGCCGTCGTGGCCCCTGGCGTTGCCCAGGTCGCGGTTCGAGCCAATGCTCGGGCCAACATTCGGGCCGGAATTCGGGTCGGAACCTGGACCGGAATTCGGACCGCCGCCCCAGCCGCTCTGAGTGCGCCCGTTCACGCCGCCGCCTGGGTGGCCGAGGTGTCGAACCAGGGTGCGCACAGCGCTTCCAGCATCGGCGGGTACAGGTCAGGGTGGCCCTGCGCATTGCTGTTGATTTCCAGGAACCAGGGCAGGCCATCGTCGCCGACGATGGCGTCCAGCACAAAAGCGGCCTGCTTGCCCGCCGGGCCCACGGCGCCGGGGATGCGCGGCCACAGCCGTGCGCCGGCGTCGACGAAGGCCTGCAGCATGGGGGTGCCGGCGGCCTGCCGCAGGCCGTTGTGGTTGGCGTACACCGTGGGGTTCAGCGGCGACACGTAGCGGTAGTCGGCGGTCACCGCCTGGCCGGCGGCGGGCACGCTGTCCAGGTGCAGGCCCTGCAGGCGGGCCAGGGCTTCGAACGGCGCGAAGTCGGCCAGCGGTTCGGGGCTGGCCTGCTGCAGCAGGCTGGCCAGGGTGGACCGGCCGTCGCCCAGCACCTGTGGCATGGGCAGCACTTCCAGCACCGCCAGCTGGCCGTTCCAGTACCAGGCGCGGGCGATCTGGCCGCTGACGAAGGCTTCGCAGAATTCGCCGTCGGCCACCCTGGCGGGGGCTGCGGTCGTGGCGGGCAGGTGCGGCCCGCTCATGCCGTCGCCGAAGGCGCCGCGGTCACGCTTGACGAGGAAGGGCGCGCTGGCCTCGGCCGGTTGCTGCCAGCTGCCGGGCACGCGCAGGCCCAACTGCCCGGCCAGGCGCTTGAAGGCCAGCTTGCTGATGGATATGTCCCAGGCCAGCGGGCGATAGGGCAGCCAGCCGACGAAACCCCGGGCATGTTCGTCGGGGGTGTCGAAGTACATCAGCCGTTTGCCGTCGCGCTGGCCCACGAACTGCGGCAGCAGCAGCAAGGCGCGTTCTTCCTGCTGCAGCACCAGGGCCAGGTCGGTGGCGCGAACGTGGGCGTGCACCCCGCGGGCCAGGGCCCAGCGGCCCACGGCCTTGGTGTGTTCGAGCAGGTTGGTCTTGAAGCGCAGGCTCATCGTGGCAGAACCCTAGTGCAAGCCTTCGCGCTCCGCCACTGAGGATCGATCCTAGGGTGTTCAAGGCCAGGTGCAACGCCACCCTAGGCACGATCCGAGGGTCACAGAAGTCGTGTCGGCGCATAGCCTCCCGGGAACATCACAGGTCTGCCGGGGGGCATTGCCATGGCCATCGAGTTCTCGCACTCTCAGCGTCGGCACGCTCTCGCATACTTCGAACCGGCAGAGCCGCCCGAGCCACGAGCCGGGTTCCAGGCCGGGTTCCAGGCCGGGTTCCAGGCCGAGCCGCATGCCGAGCCTTCGGGCCCCGATCCGGCCGCGGCGCAGCCGGAACCGGCCAGCCTGCTGTTGCGGCTGCCCGCGGCCCCGCTCGCGCCCGACTACCTGGCCGTGGGCGAGCCGGTCATGGCCAGTGCCCTGGACGAGCTGCCGCAGGCCCACTTCCAGTTCACGGCCCAGGCCTCGGTGGCGGCCAACGACCCGCCGCCGCTGACTGCCCTGTCGAATGCAGTGCCCCCGCCGCCCCCTGCGGCCACGGCCTACGTCGGCGAACCCCCTGTCACCGCCGACTGGCTGGCCGCCCGCGAGACCGCCTTCACCGCCATCCGCAGCGACTACGAAGCCCAGCGCGCCGCCGCCCAGGCCAGCGCCGGCCAGGGCCCCGGCTGGGTCGACGCCGTGATGGTCACCGACGAAAGCGGCCGCATGGTCAGCGCTCATCGCCGACCCCGGCGCCGCCCCGCAAGTCATCGGCTACGACGAAAGCGGCCCCGTCTACGGCCAGCCGGCCGGCCGCCACGTCGAATTCAGCGAAGACGCCTTCGCCGCCCACTACCGGGCCCAAGGTGGTGCACCCCTGCAGACCCTGGCCAGCCTCTACGACACCGACGCCGGCACCCTACTGGCCCGCCACCCCGAACTCTGGCGCATCGCCACCACCGAGCACGCTCTCAACGCCGGCCCCCCGCCTGCCGGCCGCGCCATGGGCGACCCCGGCCAGCTGGCCATGCTCGACCTCTACATGGCCGACCCCCAAGTGGCCGAGCTCATCCAGCGCTACGGCGGCAGCGTGGCCCCGGCCACCAGTGGCATCGCCCTGGAACAGGTGCGCCTGCACGGCCAGGCCCGCTACGAACAGATGACGCGGCTGTCGAATGCGATGCAAGCTGTGCGCAACGACTACAGCAGCGCCATGCAGCACGCCATGGTCCACGGCGGCCCCGGCTGGGTGGAACAGCCGCGCATGGTGACCACCACCGACGAAAGC
>LNET01000075.1 GCA_001464055.1 Burkholderiales bacterium Ga0077543 | reverse complement strand
AGCGCAGTGAGTTCCGCGATGGGGCCGCGGGACCGAGCACCGCAGGGCAGTCGGAGC
This sequence comes from Burkholderiales bacterium Ga0077543, assembly GCA_001464055.1. Taxonomy (GTDB): domain Bacteria; phylum Pseudomonadota; class Gammaproteobacteria; order Burkholderiales; family Burkholderiaceae_C; genus Rubrivivax. Next base: position 36,440 of record LNET01000075.1, on the reverse strand, counting down.
GCCAGCGGAGACCGCCTCAGCTAAGCGCCACAGCCAGCCCCGACCCGCCTTTGCAAGGGGACCATGCAGGCACTCAGCGCACCGCAAACCAATGACCGCTCAAAGCCGAGAGCCGACCAAGAAAAAAGGGGCCCGAGGGGCCCCTTCTTCATTGCCAGAGCAGGAAGCTCAGCGCACCACGGCCAGCTGCTCGCGCTTGCCACCCTTGTAGGTGTAGAGCGTGAGCGCACCGTTCTTGATGTCGCCCTTGTTGTCGAAGCCGATCGTGCCCGTGACGCCCTTGAAGCCGTCGGTGGCCGCCAGCACCGGCAGGTACTTCGCGGGTTCAGCCGATCCGGCCTTGACCATCGCGGCCACCATCACGTTCACGGCGTCATACACATAGGGCGCATACACCTGCACCTCGGTGTTGTACTTGGCCTTGAACTTGGCGCGGAAGTCGTCCATGGACTTCTTGGCTTCGCCCTCGACACCACCAGCCTCGGCGCAGACCACCTGGCCGTCAGCCATGGTGCCTGCGGCCAGCTTGGGCAGTTCGCTCGAGCAGATGCCGTCGCCACCCACGAACTTGGCGTTGATGCCGAGCTGCTTCATCTGGCGCAGCATCGGGCCTGCGACCGCGTCCATGCCGCCGAAGAACACCACGTCGGGGCTCTTGGCCTTCAGGCTGGTCAGGATGGCGGTGAAGTCCGTGGCCTTGTCGCTGGTGAACTCGCGGCCGACCGTGGCGCCGCCCGCGGCCTTCACGCCCTTCTCGAATTCGTCGGCAACGCCTTGACCGTAGGCCGTGCGGTCGTCGATGACGACGATCTTCTTGCCCTTCAGGTCCTTCACCGCGTAGCGGCCCAGCGTGCCACCCAGATGCACGTCATCGGCGACCACGCGGAAGGTGGTCTTGTAGCCCTGGCGCGTGTAGCGCGGGTTGGTGGCCGAAGGGCTGATCTGCGGGATTCCAGCGTCGCTGTAGATCTTCGAAGCCGGAATGGTGGTGCCCGAATTCAGGTGGCCGATGACGCCGTTGACCTTGCTGTCGACCAGCTTCTGCGCGGCTGCCGTGCCCTGCTTCGGGTCGGCGGCGTCGTCTTCGGCCAGCAGTTCGAATCTCGCCTTGCGGCCGCCGATCGTCACGCCCTTGGCGTTCAGATCCTCGATCGCCATGCGAGCGCCGTTCTCGTTGTCCTTGCCCAGGTGGGCGATGGCGCCACTGGTCGGGCCGACGTGGCCGATCCTGACCACCAGATCCTGCGCGAACGCAGCACCGCCAACGCACAGTGCCAGGGCACCGACGATCACGTTCAACTTGACTTGCATGCAATAACCTCCAGTAGAAGAAACCATCGACGCATTGAAACACCCGTGTCACGGTCGACCGGTAAGGCGCGGACGATACCCGAAAACACTTCCCGCCCCATTAGGGGAAGCAAGGTGCGGGCCCGGCGCGGCAGGCGGGTGCCGTGCCCTGCCATTTCCTCAACGCATCAGTCGTCAGCGGGGCTGACCGCAGCGGCGTGGTGCTTGATCTCCAGCCCCTGAGCCCTGTACGAGCGCCAGCGCTCGCGTCCACCCTGGGCTTCGTCGGCACCGTGGCCGACGATCTCGATCAGGCGCTGGAAACGTTCGAGCCCGTCCGCCAGCGGCGCGCCCAGGTTCAGCAGCACCGGCGGCACCGGCCCGCCTGGTGCCTGCTCACACAGCCAGATCGGCGTGCGGGCAGCCAGATCCGGTTGTGCTTGCGGTACCCGCACGTGCGGCACGAAGGACTGCGGATCGAAGGTCCAGAGCAGGCTGTCGAGTTCGTTCAGGCGCTGGCCAGGCAGGGTCACCAACACGCGGTGCCCCTGGCGCTGGGCCTTGCGCAGCATGCGGCACGCAAAGCCCAGCGGGTCGGCCAGGCCGGTATGGAATTCCACGACCCGCACGACCGGCCGCGTTCAGCCGGCGCGCGACAGCACGAAATGCGTCAGCAGTGCCACCGGGCGGCCGGTGCCGCCCTTGGCGGCGCCGCTTTTCCAGGCGGTGCCCGCGATGTCCAGATGGGCCCAGCGCAGCTTGCCCGCGAAGCGCTTGAGAAACATCGCTGCCGTGATGGCGCCACCGGCACGGCTGCCGACGTTCGCCATGTCGGCGAAGTGACTCTTCAGGCCCTCGTCGTATTCGTCATCCAGCGGCATGCGCCAGGCCGGGTCCTGTGCCTGTTCGCCCGCTGCCAGCAGTTCTGCGGCCAGGGCGTCGTCGCTGCTGAACAAGCCGGTGCGGTGATGACCCAGGGCAATCACGCAGGCACCCGTGAGCGTGGCGATGTCGACGACCACCGCCGGCTTGAAGCGCTCGGCGTAGGTCAGGGCGTCGCACAGGATCAGACGGCCTTCGGCGTCGGTATTCAGGATCTCGATCGTCTGCCCGCTCATGCTCGTGACCACGTCACCGGGCTTGATGGCCTTGCCGTCGGGCATGTTCTCGCAGGCCGGAATCACGCCGATCAGGTTGACCTTGGCCTTCATCTGCGCCACCGCACACAGGGTTCCCAGCACGCTGGCAGCACCACCCATGTCGAACTTCATCTCGTCCATCTCGGCCGATGGCTTGATCGAGATGCCGCCGGTATCGAAAGTGATGCCCTTGCCGACCAGCACCACCGGCGCCGCACCCTTGGTGCCGCCCATCCAGCGCGCCACGATGAACTTCGGCGGTTCGGCCGAGCCCTGCGCCACGGCCAGGAACGAACCCATGCCCAGCTTCTCGGCGTCCTTGCGGTCCAGCACCTCGACCTTCAGGCCATGGCTCTTGCCCAGCTGCCTTGCGGCATCGGCCAGGCCGGTGGGCGTGGCCAGGTTGCCCGGGCTGTTGGCCAGTTCGCGCGCGAGTGTCACGCCAGCGGCCACGGCCACGCCGCGCTCCAGCCCTGCCGCCAGTGCTGCCTGCTGCGCCTTGGTGCATGCCAGCGCCACGCTGCGCAGCTTGGGTGCAGGCGGCGCACTGGGCTTGGTCTGGCGATACAGATAGACAGCGTCTTCGGCGGCGGCCACCAGGGCCTCGGCGTGATCGGCGCTCAGTTCCACGCCACCGGCAGCAGCCACCACCAGCGTCTTGCTGCCGCCGGCCTTGAGTTGCACCACCCCGAGCCCGACCGCCTTGCGCCAGGCCTTGACGCTGCCGTCGCCCGCATGCGCAAACACAACCCGCGTTGCCTTCACGCCCGTCACCCGGTGTGCATACAGGCACTGGCCCGGCTTGCAGGCGAAGTCGCCGTCCTTGACGGCCGCCGCCAGGACCTCGGCCAACGGAGCTTCCAGCTCGGCCGGCAGGCTGCTGCCGGTCAGCACGACCAGCAGAGCATCGGCGGTCAGTCCGGCGAGGCCGTTCGGGGCCGCCACCTGTGTCTTGAAGTCCATAATTCACACCCAGCTTGAAAGCGGCGGATGTTATTCGATACAACTGTGCGACGTGAGCTCGCGCGGAGCTTCGGCGCCACCCTGGTGGTGATCCTCACCATCGTCATCACGATGTTCCTGATCCGTACCGTCGGCCAGGCCGCAGGCGGTGCCGTGGCGCCACAGGACGTGGTGCTGCTGCTGGGCTACATCGCCCTGGGGCATCTGCCGACGATGCTGGCGCTGTCGCTGTTCGTGGCCATCGTCGTGGCACTGGGCCGCATGTATCGCGACAGTGAAATGGCCATCTGGTTTGCCAGCGGCCTGAGCTTGATGCGCTTCGTCAGGCCAGTGCTGCAGATGGCCCTGCCCGTGCTGGTGGTGGTGGGCTTGCTGCTGCTTTTCGTCTGGCCCTGGGGCAACCGCAGCAGCCTGGAACTGCGCGACCGCTACCAGCAGCGTTCGGATCTGTCGCGTGTGGCGCCCGGGGTGTTCCAGACCAGCCGGGACGGACAGCGCGTCTTCTTCGTCGAACGCGACGCTGCCGACCGCATCAACGCACGCAACGTCTTCATCCTGCAGAACAACGAGCGTGGCGAGTCGGTGACCTCGGCACGTTCGGGGCGGCTGGAAAACGTCGGCAACGACCGCTTCCTGGTGCTGGAACGCGGCCAGCGCAACGAGATCCACGCCGCAGACGGCGAACGCACGCTGTCCAGCTTCGAAACCTACCGCGTGCTGGCCGGGGAAAACGCCATCCGCGCCGTGGAGAGCCTGCCGCCCAAGGCCGTGGACACGCTGGCGTTGATTCGCGACCCGACGCTGCGCAATCAAGGCGAACTGACCTGGCGCCTGGGCCTGCTGCTGGCCGCCACCAACCTGCTGCTGCTGGGCATCGGCCTGGCTGCCACCAACCCGCGACGCGCCAACAACTGGAACCTGCTGTTCGCCTTGCTGGCTTTCATCGTCTACTACAACATGGCCAACCTGAGCCAGGCCTGGGTGGCAGGTGGACGGGTCTCCATGGCCACGGCCCTGATCGGTCTGCACGGTGGCGTGCTGGCCTTGGCGCTGGGTCTCATGTGGTGGCGCGACCACGCCGCCATGCTGCACTGGCCGTGGCGGCGCAGCGCTGCAGGCAGTGGCCCATGAAGACCGTTCGTCGCCTGCTGTATGCCGACATCGTCTCTTCGGTGGTGTTCGTGGCGCTGGCCTTCCTGTCGCTGTTCTATTTCATCGACTTCGTCGATGAACTTGACGGGGTCGGCACAAACGACCGGACCGCCTGGACAGCGGTCCTGGCAGCCGCCTACGAACTGCCAGGACACCTGTACGAACTGATGCCGATCGCCGTGCTCATCGGGGCAATCTATTCGCTGTCGCGGCTGGCGCAATCCAGCGAATTCACCATCCTGCGCACCGGCGGGCTGGGCCCGGGGCGGGCGCTGTCGCTGCTGGGCGTGCTGGGGGTGGCATTTGCCGGCATCACCTTCGTCGTGGGCGACTACGTGGCCCCGCACAGCGAGCGCAGGGCGGTGCTGCTGAAGGCACAGTCGGCCGGCGGCATCACCATTGCTGGCGCCGGTGCCTGGCTGAAGGAAAAACGCATGTCGCCCGATGGCGAGCATTCGTTTTCGATCAATGTCGGGGGCACCAACGCCGGTGGTCTGCTGGTCAACATCCGCATCTACGAATTCGACGCCGACGGCCGCCTGGTGGCCCGCATCGAGGCCCGCGAAGGCCGGGTCGACGCCCAGGGCCAATGGACCCTGACCGACGCCGGCATCGCCCGCTGGCCGCACGCGCGCACGCTCGACCAGCCCCGCGTTGAGCTCACGCGCGAGCCCAGCCTGTCTTGGCAAAGCAGCCTGACGGCCAGCGTCGTCGCTTCGGCCGTGCTGCCGCTGAGCACGATGACGACCACCGAGTTGTGGCGTTACAGCGCCCACCTCGGCGACCAGGAACAGGCCAATGAGCGTTACCAGATCCTGTTCTGGAAAAAGGCCCTGTATCCGCTGGCCTGCCTGGTGATGCTGGCGCTGGCCCTGCCTTTCGCCTACCTGCATGCGCGGGCCGGAGGCGTCAGCCTGAGGGTCTTCCTGGGCATCATGCTGGGCATCGGCTTCGTGCTGCTGAACAACCTGGCCGGCCATGTCGGGCTGCTGCGCAGCTGGGAGCCCTGGATGGCGGCAGCCGCACCCAGCGGCATCTTCCTGCTGCTTTCGCTGGGCGCATTTGCCTGGCTGGTGCGCTACCGTTGACGCGATGACCCCCACGAACCACTCCACCGGCCTGATCCTCTTCGCCCATGGCGCACGCGACCCACGCTGGGCCGGCCCTTTCCAGGCCGTGGCCGAACGACTGCGGGCGCAGCGGCCGGGCGTGCAGGTGCGGCTGGCATTCCTGGAGTTCATGGAACCCAGCCTGCCAGCAGCCGGCGCCGAGCTGGCCACCGCGGGTTGCCAGCATGTGGCCGTGCTGCCGATGTTCCTGGGCACTGGCGGCCATGTACGCAAGGACCTGCCGCTGCTGATGGAGCAGATGCGCCAGGCCCACCCCGGGCTGTGCTTCACCCTGCACCCGGCCGTGGGTGAGATGCCGGCGGTCACGGCCGCGATGGCCGACGTGGCGCTCGGGCTGCTGCCCGCAACCAGCCTGCCCGCAGCATGAACCTGCAGCAGTTCCGCTTCGTTCAGGAGGCCGTGCGCCGCAACCTGAACCTCACCGAGACCGCCAAGGCCCTGCACACCTCGCAGCCCGGCATCAGCAAGGCCATCCTCGAACTGGAAGAGGAACTCGGCGTCGACATCTTCGCGCGCCACGGCAAGCGGCTGCGCCGAGTCACCGAGCCGGGCGAACTGGTGCTGCAGTCGGTCGACATCATCCTGCGCGAGCTGGCCAACCTGAAGCGCATCGGCGAGCAGTTCTCCAAGCAGGACGCGGGCACGCTGTCGATTGCCACCACCCACGCCCAGGCCCGCTACTTTCTGCCCGAGCCCGTGGCCCAGCTGCGCCGTCGCTGGCCCAAGGTGCAGGTGGTGCTGCACCAGGGCATGCCCGAGCAGGTGGCACGCATGCTGCTGGACGACGTGGCCGAAATCGGTCTGGCGACGGAGTCGCTGGCGGCCCACGAAGGCCTGGTCACCCTGCCCTGCCACGAATGGCAGCATGTGATGGTGGTGCCGCAGGGCCACCCGCTGGCGGCCGTGGAACGGCCCACGCTGGAGCAGCTGGCGGCCAACCCGCTGGTGCTCTATCAGCCCACCGTGACCGGCCGCACGCGCATCGACCAGGCCTTCGGCCGGGCGCGCCTGAAACCGATGGTGGCGCTGGAGGCGATCGACTCCGACGTCATCAAGACCTATGTGCGCCTGGGCCTGGGCGTGGGCATCGTCACCGAGCTCGCGATGCGCGACGAGGCAGCTGCAGGCGCTGGCGCCGACCTGGCCTGGCGCCCGCTGGGCCATCTGTTCGGCAGCAACGTCACGCGCGTGGCCTTCAAGCGCGGCGCCTACCTGCGCCATTTCGTGCTGGCATTCACCGAGATGCTGTCGCCCCATCTCAGTACCGCGCTGATCCTGCGCGCCATGGCCGGCGACCCGCCCGTCAGCGACTACGAGCTTTGACCCACGTGATCGACATGCCCCATCCACCCACCATCCACACCCCCACGCTGAAGAGCCGCCTGCCTCAGGTCGGCACCACCATCTTCAGCGTCATGTCGGCACTGGCCCAGCAGCATGGTGCAGTGAACCTGGGGCAGGGATTCCCCGACTTCGACTGCGACCCGACCTTGCTGGCCCATGTGCACCAGGCCATGGCTGAAGGCCTGAACCAGTACCCGCCGATGCCCGGTGTGCCGCTGCTGCGCCAGCGCGTGGCCGCCAAGGCGGCCGCGCTGGCGGGCCGCACCTACGACGCCGACAGCGAAGTCACCATCACCGCCGGCGCCACCCAGGCCATCCTGACGGCGGTGCTGGCCACCGTGCACCCGGGCGACGAGGTCGTGGTGCTCGAGCCTTGCTTCGACAGCTACGCGCCGAACATCGAACTCGCGGGTGGCCGCATCGTACGCGTGCCCTTGACACCCGGCAGCTTCAGACCGGACTTCGAGCGCATCGCCGCGGCGCTGACGCCACGTACCCGGCTCGTGATCGTCAACAGTCCGCACAACCCGAGCGCAACGGTCTGGACGCGGGCCGACTTCGAGCAGCTGGCCCACCTGCTCGACGGCACCGACACGCTGCTGATCAGCGACGAGGTCTACGAGCACATGGTCTTCGACGGGCTGCCGCATGTCAGCGCGGCTTCGGTGCCGGCACTGGCGGCGCGCGCGTTCATTGTGTCGAGCTTCGGCAAGACATACCACGTCACCGGCTGGAAGGTGGGCTATGTCCTGGCGCCAGCGCCGCTGTCGGCCGAGTTCCGCAAGGTCCACCAGTTCAACGTGTTCACCGTCAACACGCCGATGCAGCACGCGCTGGCGCGCTACATGGCCGACCCCGCGCCCTACCTGCAGTTGCCCGGCTTCTACCAGCGCAAACGCGACCTGTTCCTGGCCGGCCTGCAGCGCAGCCGGCTGCGCCCGCTGCACACCCAGGGCAGCTATTTCCAGCTGGTGGACTACAGCGCCGTCAGCGCCCTGCCCGAGGCAGACTTTTGCCATTGGCTGACGCGGGAAGCCGGTGTCGCCGCGATTCCGATGTCGGCCTTCTACGACGGCGGCTACGAACAGGGCCTGGTGCGTCTGTGCTTCGCGAAGCGCGACGAGACCCTGGCTGCTGCACTGGAACGCCTGCAGCGGCTCTAGCCGTCGGCAGCGGGCGGCGCGCCGGCTGCCACCCAATCAGCGTTCTGGCCCGCCAGGCGGCCGGCTGGCGGCCAGCGAGTCGACGATGCGCGTCGGGCTTTCGCCCTGCGAGAGGTCCAGGTCCACTGGCGAGGTCGGCCGGTCTTCGACGGTGTTGCGGTCGAAGACCGAGTCGTGGTCCAGACCGAAGTAGGGGTGTGGCGAGGTCGCTCCGAAATCGCCGCCGTCGGCCAGCGGCAGCAGCAGGTCGACGTTGCCGGTATCGGCGGCTTCGCGGTCCAGAAGGTCGCGTGCCAGCGCGTAAAGGAACAACACCTCGCGGTAGGCCGGCAGGTCGAAGAGCTCACCGCGCGACTTGCGGAAAAGCAAGGCTTCCAGCTCGGCCATGGCGTCCAGCGGTCTTGCCCAGACCTGTGCGAGCCGCGGCAGCACGCCAGGGTAGTCCTCCAGGCCACGACCCTGTTGCAGGCCCTGGCCCCACTCCTCTGCATAAGCATTGAAGCGCTGGTTGAAACGGCCGCGGGTGCGTTCATAGGCTTCATGGTCGCCGCGGCGCTGGTAGATCTCCAGCAGCTTCAGGTACGGCAGCGGACTGCTGCCGCCCGTGGTGCGCGCATGTTCGACGAGCAGGTCGATGGCCGCTTCGTCCTGGCCCAGCACGATGAAGAACTCGGCCTGCTGCTCCAGGTCGATGAGCTCTTCGATCGTCAGGTCGCGCAGCGGTCCTTCGCCTGCAGACAAGGGCGTCTGAACGGGTGGGGCTGGTGGCAGCGGCAGGGTGCGCTGCATGGCAGGCAGCGGCTCGCGCTCGGCCAGGTCGGCCACCTCGCCCTGGGTCGAGGGCGCGAAGTCGGACACCGCCACGGTGTCGGGCACGGCCGGCAGTGGCGCCGCTGCCGGCGCCGGCGGTGGCCAGGCCGGGTTGGACGGGGTGCGGGGCCGCACCGCAGGGCTGGCAACCAGCGGCTTCGACGCGGCCGCAGGCATCACGACGGACCGCGACGCAGCCATGGGCTCGTCGGGCGTGTCGGCCAGTGCAGCCGCTGCTGCCTGTTCCTGGGCCAGCTGCCAGCCCAGGCGCTGCTCGCGGCGCAGGGCGGCCAGTTGCCAGGACAGCCAGCCTGCCAGCCCGCCCAGCAGCAGCAGGCCCACCATCATCGGCCAGACCCAGTTCGACAGCGACTCTGACTGCGCCAGGCGCTCACGCATCGTCGCTGCCGCGTCGCGCTGGGCCTGGGCTTCGGCGCGCAGCTGGTCGGCCGTGCGGGCCAGACCCTGGGCACGCTCCTCGGCAGCCGAAGCGGCGCGCTGGGCGACGCGGACGGCGCTGGCAGCATCAGCCACCGCCTGCAGGGCCTGCTCGACGGCAACCATCTCGGCCGCGGTCACCTCGGCGTCGCGGGGACTGGCGTCGAGCACCAGCCGCGGCGCGGCAGCCATCGTGGTTTCGCGCCTGTTCGGGCTTCGACCGGGTTCTGACCGCGCTCTTTCGGTGCGGGCCTGGCGTCGCTCGGACCGGCCTTCCCGGGCCGATGTCGGCGGCACGGCTGCACGGGCAGGCCTGCGCACGGTCTCGGCCGTCGGCGTGCGCGCCGGGCGCTGCACATCGGAGGCTGCGGCCATCACCGGCTCGGCCGCTGGCAAGGCCACCTGGACCGGCGTCATGGGCTTCGCAGTCGGGGGGGCCACATCGAAGAGCCCAGGAGGGTCGGCCAGCACCACGAAACGCCGCGACAGGCGTGACTGGCAACCCACGTCCAGCAGGACGCCCACGACCGGCTCGTCGATCGTCACCGTGGTGAGCACGCGGATGCGGGCGCTGGCCATGCCGGTCATCTCGATCACCGTGCCGACCATGTTGGCCGGCAGCTCACGGTCGCCCACGGTGACCTTTGCGCTGACGCAGCGCGGCTCTATCGAGTCACCCGGATCCAGCCGCAGCGGTACCGCGAAATCCAGTGCTTGACCGAGCACGGCGCTGGCCCCCGGGTTGCCGAAGCCTGCAGACCATGCCAGGGGCGCCGCCAGTGCCAACAGGGCCGCGGTGGCCGCCGGCAAGCCGAGGCGCAAGGTCTGCATCGAGGGTGTTCAGGGCATCTGCGAAGTTCGAAAATGACTCTAGCACGAAGGGTTACTTGCACTCACAGGTCGCTGCCAGCCAGCCGGTGACTTCGTGGCGCACGGCACGGGTCCCGCGGAATCAGCTGTCGTAGCCGGGGCATTCGCGGTCCAGCCGGCGCAGCAGCCCGGGCCAGGCCAGGCTGGCGCCCGCGCCTCGGGTGGCGGCCCGCGCCTGCTGCTGGGCGGTGGCGACGATGTCCGGCGGCACGAACACCAGTTCACCCCCGCCGGCCTGGGCGCGCACCTGGATGCTGCAGGTGGTCTCGAAAAAATACATCGCCTGGAAGGCGTCGGCCACGCTCGCGCCCACCGTCAGCAGGCCATGGTTGCGCAGCATCAGGTGCGTGTTGCGCCCCAGGTCGGCCACCAGGCGCGGCTTCTCCTCGTCACGCAAGGCCACGCCCTCGTAGTCGTGATAACCCAGCGACGACAGCACGAAGATCGAATGCTGCGACAGCGGCAGCACCCCGCCCCGCTGCGCCGATACCGCGATGCCGTTCAGCGAATGCAGATGCAGCACGCAGCCGGCGTCGTGGCGCGCCTTGTGCACGGCGCTGTGGATGACGAAGCCCGGCGGGTTGATCTCGTATTCCGATTCGTCGAGCTTCGCGCCCTGGGCATCGACCCGGATCAGGCTGGACGCGGTGATTTCCTCGAACATCAGGCCGTAGGGGTTGATCAGGAATTCGCCTTCGACCCCCGGCACGCGCGCGCTGATGTGGGTGTAGACCAGGTCGTCCCACTTGAACAGGGCGGCCAGCCGATAGGCGGCCGCCAGATCGACGCGCACACGCCATTCGGCATCGCTGACTTCGTGGCGGCGCGAAGGGATGCGCAGTGCAGTTGCTGACATGGCTTTCTCCTGGAGCTTGCAGGGTGAGCGTAGACAATCAAGGGTGCGACAGCTGTCGCTTCAGAGACAAGCCATGAATACCCCCGTTCTTACAATCGACGAGCGTCACAACATCGAGGCGGGTGCGTGGTTCGGCAAACTCTCCCAGGCACTGCGCAACGACATTCTTTCCCGGGCGCTGGTGCGCCGGCTGCAAGACGGCGCCGCACTGGCTTCGCGCGGCACGGCGGCCGAGGAATGGTGCGGCGTGGCGGCTGGCGCAGTGCGCGTGAGTTCGGTATCGCTGTCGGGCAAGCAGGTCACGCTGACCTACGTCGAACCCGGCACCTGGTTCGGCGACATCGCACTGTTCGACGGCCTGCCCCGCACGCACGATGCCGACGCCCATGGCCCGACCACGCTGCTGGTGGTGCGCAAGACCGACTTCAAGGCCCTGCTGGCACAGCATGTGGAGCTGTACGACGCCCTGCTGCGCCTGAACTGCCGCCGCCTGCGGCTGATGTTCGACCAGTTCGAGGACCTGAACACACGGCCGCTGCAGGCCCGGCTGGCCAAGCAGATCCTGCTGCTGGCCAGAAGCTACGGCACGCCGCAGGGCGAGGAAATCCGCATCGGCCTGGCGCTGGCGCAGGAAGACCTGGCGCAGTTGCTGGGCGCTTCGCGCCAGCGCGTGAACCAGGAACTGAAAGGTTTCGAACGCGACGGAGCGGTGCGGGTGGAACCCACCCGCCTGGTGGTGCTGTCGCGCGACAAGCTGCTGGCCGCGGCAGAGCGTTGAACAAGGTTTGCTGAACCGATGGACTCTTACACCGGCACCCGTCCGATGGCCGAAAGCCATGCCTTCGACATCGCGGCGCTCGCAGCCCACCTGCAGCAGCACCTGCCTGGTTTCGCAGGCCCGCTGGAGGTGTCGCAATTCAAGGGCGGGCAGTCCAACCCCACCTACAAGCTCAGCACGCCCGGGCGCGACTACGTCATGCGCACCAAGCCCGGCCCGGCGGCGAAGCTGCTGCCTTCGGCGCACGCCATCGAGCGCGAATTCCGCGTCATGCAGGCGCTGGCGGGCAGTGCCGTGCCGGTGGCGCAGATGCACCTGCTGTGCGAGGACGAAGCCGTCATCGGCCGCGCCTTCTACGTGATGCAGTTCGTCGGCGGACGGGTGCTGTGGGAGCAGTCGCTGCCGGGCATGCAGCCCGCCGAACGCGGCGCCGTCTACGACGAGATGAACCGCGTCATCGCCGCGCTTCACCGCGTCGACGTGGCCGCGGTGGGCCTGGCCGACTACGGCAAGCCGGGCAACTACTTCGACCGCCAGATCGGACGCTGGAGCAAGCAGTTCCTGGCCAGCCAGTGCCCGGAGCTCGAATCCATCCCCGAAATGCACCGGCTCATCGACTGGCTGCCCGCGCACATCCCGCCCAGCGCACGCGACGCCGGCCAGGTGGGCATCGTGCACGGCGACTTCCGCCTGGACAACCTCATCTTCGACGCCGACGCCCCGCGCATCACGGCGGTGCTCGACTGGGAACTCTCGACCCTGGGTCACCCGCTGGCCGACTTCAGCTACCACTGCATGGCCTGGCACATCCCGCCCGGCACCTTCCGCGGCATCGGCGGGCTGGACCATGCGGCGCTCGGCATCCCGTCGGAGGCCGAGTACGTGCGCCGGTACTGCGAACGCACCGGCCGGCCCGACCCGCAGGCCTTGATGGCCGACTGGAACTTCTACCTGGCCTACAACCTGTTCCGCCTGGCCAGCATCACCCAGGGCATTGCCAGGCGCGTGGTCGACGGCATTGCCAGCAGTGCCCAGGCCCGGGCCACCGGCGCCAGCACCCGGCCCCTGGCCGAAATGGCCTGGCAGTTCGCACAGCGCGCCTGAGCCCCTGCATTCCCCAGAACCCGCACCAGGAGACACACCCGATGGACTTCGGCTTTTCGCCCCGCACCCAGGATCTGCAGCAACGTGTCAACGCGTTCATGCAGGAGCATGTCTACCCCGCTGAAGGCCGCTACTTCGCCGAGATCGAAGCCAACACGCAGGCAGGCAGACGCTGGACGCCGCTACAGGTGATCGAGCAACTGAAACCCAAGGCCCGCGCCGCCGGCCTGTGGAACCTGTTCCTGCCGCCCAGGGCCGAGAGCCATGGCGTCGACACCAGCAACCTGGGCGCAGGGCTCAGCAACCAGGAATACGCGCCGCTGGCCGAGATCATGGGCGCTGTGCCCTGGGCCAGCGAGGTCTTCAACTGCTCGGCGCCCGACACCGGCAACATGGAAGTGTTCGCGCGCTACGGCACTGCCGCGCACCGTGAACGCTGGCTCAAGCCACTGCTGGCCGGGCAGATCCGCAGCGCCTTCGCCATGACTGAACCGGCTGTGGCCAGTTCTGATGCGACGAACATCGAAAGCCGCATCGAACGTGATGGCGACCACTACGTCATCAATGGCCGCAAGTGGTGGACCAGCGGCGCCGGCGACCCGCGTTGCCAGGTCTTCATCTTCATGGGCAAGACCGACCCGACGGCGCCCCGCCACTCGCAGCAGTCGATGATCGTCGTGCCGCGTGAAACCCCCGGCATCACCGTGCTGCGCCCGCTGTCGGTGTTCGGTTACGACGACGCCCCGCACGGCCACATGGAAGTCGATTTCCAGAACGTGCGCGTGCCGGTCGAAGACATCCTCCTCGGCGAAGGGCGGGGGTTCGAGATCGCGCAGGGGCGCCTCGGCCCCGGCCGCATCCACCATTGCATGCGCCTGATCGGCCTGGCCGAACGCGCATTGAAGCTGATGTGCGAACGCGCCGGCAGCCGCACCGCCTTCGGCAAGACGATTGCGCAGCAAGGCGTGACGCTGGAACGCATTGCCGAGGCCCGCTGCCGCATCGAACAAGCCCGGCTGCTGACGCTGAAGGCCGCCTGGATGATGGACGTGGCGGGCAACAAGACCGCCAAGGCCGAGATCGCGATGATCAAGGTGGTGGCGCCGAACATGGCCTGCGACGTCATCGACTGGGCGATGCAGGTCTTCGGCGGTGCCGGCATGTGCGAGGACACGCCTCTGGCGTACTTCTATGCCAATGCGCGCACGCTGCGCTTTGCCGACGGCCCCGACGAAGTGCACCGCAACGCGATCGCCAAGATCGAGCTCGGCAAGCTCGCGCTGCGCAGCTGAACGCGGCTCAGCCGCGGGGCGTTGAATCGTCGCCTGGCCGGGCTGCGGTGGATGCGCCCCATTCGCTGCCGCCGCTGGGCGGCGCGCTGCTGTCGGACAGGCCGCGAGGGTTGTCGTTGGCCACCCTGCTCGCTTCGCGCAAGGCCGTCTCGAACAGCGCCAGCACACGTTGCAGCTCGGGCACCGTGGGGTCTTCCATGGCCGTGCGCAGCATCAGCCGGCCGCGTCCGATCATCAGCACCAGGGGCGCGTTCGACTGGGCCGCGCGCAGTGCCAGCGCCTGCGACAGGGCCCCGCGCAGCCAGCTCTGCAACCAGGACTTGCCGTTGCCCACCGCCACGAAGTTCTCGCGCAGCGCCACCATGTCGCTGCCGGGCAGTTTCGGGAACATGACGAGCCAGCGCATTTCGGGCGGGGTCTGGTTGTCGATGCGGGTCTGCACGTCTTCGACGTACTGCTCGAAGATCGACTTCTCCAGCTGTTCCTGGAGTTCGCGCGACAACACCAGCAACTGCAGTTCGGGCTCGACGCCGGTGTCTGCGCGCAGGCGCAGTTCGTGGCCGCTGATGTAGGGGCGCTGCGACGGACCCCACTCCAGCCGCCAGGCAGTGCTGCCCAGCCGCCCGTCGATGACGAAGCCTTCGTCCTGCACACCTCTGAAGGTGCTCTGGTTGCCCTGGGCCCAGGCAACGATGCCTTCATACCCAGTGGGGACGGCGCTGGACGCACCGCTCAGCCAGCGTTTGATGCCGTCCAGCATGGTTCAGGACGACCCGCCACCCGGCGCCAGCAGGAACAAGATCAGGGCTCGTTGCATGGCCGCAGTGTATTCGTGGGCCAGCCCGTCCTGACCCGAGCCCGGGCACAACAGCGGTACTTTGGCCCACCCTCCTAGAATCCATCGGCGCACTGCCCATAGCTCAACTGGATAGAGCACCAGCCTTCTAAGCTGGGGGTCGCAGGTTCGAGTCCTGCTGGGCAGGCCATGCCGCTGCAGGCCCGGCAAATGCATGCCGCTGCCTGAACCCCCCCACCCATGGGGTCGCGCCGGCGAACTGCCAGGCACGAGCGCTGCCCGTGACAGCCTGCCCGCGCACGGGCCTGGAGCCCATGCAGAATGCAGGCATCGTGCCGTCCATGAGATCGAATGCCATGCAAAACGCCCGCTCTGCCCACCGCGACACCGACCTGCCGGGCGCCGACGACAACACCCAGGCCTTGCGCCGCCTGGGCGCACGCGCGCACCAGCTGCGCGCGGCCGCCCGTGCCGCCGATCACTTCAGCCAGCAGGACAACGACGAAGACCGGGGCACTGCATCCTGGCTGATGTCGTGCGGCGTGGGGCTGGCCGCAGAGTTGGCCAGCGACATCGACGGCCTGGCGCGCGCGCTGCGGGACGGCTCGGCGGACGTCGCGCTGCAGCGGGGCGTGTCCAGCGTGCGGGTGCGCGCGCACCAACTGCACGCAGCTTGCCGGGCCGCCGACCGCTTCCTGGAACAGGAAAGCCTGGAAGACCGCGAAACCGGCAGCTGGCTCATCGCCTGCGCCCATGGTCTGGCCGACAAGCTGGCCGCCGAACTGGACAACAGCGTCGTGCCCGTGCGGCGACCGAACATCGACAAGGCACGCATGGAAGCGCACGACCCGCAGGTGGTGCGCGCCATGAACGCCGCCATGCCGCCGGTGCGCGCCTGACGCCTTCCGCCCGGCGGGCTGACGCCCATGTGCACACGCTACATTTCGCCCGAAGCGGGCGACATCGAAAGGCACTGGCAGGTCGGCAGCCGCACGCCCCAGCGCTGGCCGCGCGAGGTGTTTCCGCGCTACCTGGGCCCCTTCATCCGCGCCGCGCGTGACAGCACGCACTTCCAGCGTGAACTCGTCGTCGGCCAATGGAGCCTGGTGCCCTGGTTCGCCAAGTCGGCCAAGCTGCCCTACCCCACCAGCAACGCCCGCAGCGAGGAACTGGCCGCCAAGGCCAGCTACAAGCACCCCTGGGCCCGCGGCCAGCGCTGCGTGGTGCCGGCCGAAAGCTTCTTCGAACCCTGCTGGGAAACCGGCAAGCACGTGCCCTGGCGATTCCACCGCACCGACGGCACGCCCTGGGGCCTGGCCGGGCTGTGGAACACCTGGGTCGACAAGGAAACGGGCGAGGTCGTCGAGAGCTACACCTTGCTGACGATCAATGCCGACGCGCACCCGCTGATGAACCGCATGCACCGCCCCGACCCGAAGCGCCCGCCCGACATGCAGGACAAGCGCAGCGTCGTGCCCATCGAACCCGAAGACGTGGACCTGTGGCTGACGGCACCGCTGGCCCAGGCGAAGCAGCTGGTGCGGCTGGCGCCGGTGGAGCACTTCCTGGCGACGGCGACGTGAACGCCGACGAAGCCTTCGAAAGGGCGAAAGCCGAGTTCCTGGCGGGCCTGGCCTGCCAGCAGGCGCAGGACTACACGCAGGCCGAAAGGCACTACCTGGCGTCGCTGGCACATCTGCCGGACCGGCCTTCGACCCTGGTGAACCTGGCCGCCACACAGCTGCAGCTGGGCCGCCCCGCGCAGGCCCTGGCCAGCGCCGACGCCGCACTGGCCGGCGAACCCGACAGCCCGGAGGCCCTGCTGCACCGCGGCAGCGCTCTGGCGCAGCTGGGGCGCCCCGCCGAGGCCCTGACGACGTTCGAACGCCTGGCCCTGCAGGTGCCCGACCACCCGCTGGCCTGGAGCCACCGCGGCAGCCTGCTGCGCGAGCTGGGTCGCACCGATGAAGCGCGCGCCGCGTTCCAGCAAGCCCTGCGCTGCGGCGGCGACCCCGAACTGCACCGCTACTACCTCGCCGGCGTGGGCTCGCAAGACCCGCCGCCGGCACCGCCACGCGCCTATGTCGAACGCCTGTTCGACGGCTACGCCGGCGACTTCGACGAGCATCTCGTCGGCAAACTGGGCTATTGCGCCCACACCGGGCTGGCTGATCGCCTCTGCGCCTGCCTGGGCCAGGAACGGGCGCAGTCGGCGCTGGACCTGGGCTGCGGCACCGGGCTGTGCGGCCCGCTGCTGCGGCCGCTGACGCAGCGGCTCACGGGCCTGGACCTTTCGGCCAGGATGCTGACCCGGTCGCGCGAGCGCGGCGTGTACGACGACCTGGTGCAGGCCGATGCGGTCGAGTTCCTGGCAGCCGCGCCCGCGGGCTTCGACCTCGTCGTGGCCGCCGACGTGCTGATCTACATCGGCGACCCCGAGCCCTTGTTCGCTGCGCTGCAGCACGCGATGCGGCGCGGCCTGTTCGCGCTGACCGTGGAAGTCTGCGACGACACCCCTGCAGGCCCTGGCTGGCAGCTCTTGCCCAGCCTGCGCTACGCGCACGTGCCGGCGCAGCTGCTGACGCTGGCCCGACAAAAAGGCTTCGAACCGGTGACCGTGGAATACGGCCCCGTGCGGCACGACCAGGGTCAACCGGTCGACGGGCTGTACGTGGTGCTGCAGCGCCTGCCCGGATGAGGCCCCCAGAAGGCAAAAAACCCGGCGCCTTCATTACGGCACCGGGCTTTCGCTGTGAGATGGTCGGGGCGGCGGGATTCGAACTCGCGACCCTCTGGTCCCAAACCAGATGCGCTACCAGGCTGCGCTACGCCCCGACTGAAAGCGCATTGTAGGCTGGACTCAGCCCGCGCCGCCGGTCTGCGGTGAACGATCGCTCACGACGATGCCGTCCTCGTCGGCACACAGCCAGTCGCCGGGCCGGATCCACACACCTTGCACCCGCAGCGGCACATCGCGCCGACCGCCGTCGCGCTTGAACGGTGGCAGGGGCATCGCGGCCAGCGCACGCACGCCCAGCTCGCACGCGGCCAGCTCGGCCAGGTCGCGCACGCAGCCGTCGATGACGACACCGGCCCAGCCGTTCTTCACCGCACTGGCCGCCAGATTGCCGCCGAGCAGGGCGCGGCGCAGCGAGCCGCCGCCGTCGATGACGAGCACGCGGCCCTGGCCGGGGCTTTCGACGGCGGCCTTGATGCCGGCGTTGTCCTCGAAGCACTGGACCGTGCTCACCGTGCCGTGGAAGCGGCGGCGCCCGCCGTAGCTGGCAAACACCGGCGGCAGCACGCGGAAGTCTTCGCCGCCGGGCTGGCCCAGGCTGTCGCGGTGCAGGTCGCACAGGTCGCAGGTGAGAAATTCGGGATTCATGTCGAAGCCTCCTGGCGGACGGGCGTGGGCACGGTCATCGGCAGCATGGGCCGGTGCTCGTGCACGGCCTTCAGGATGATGGAGGTGGAGGTCTCGGCCAGCGCCGAGAGCTGAGTGACGACGGCGTCGAGATGCGCCACGTCGGTGACGGCGATCTCCAGGATCCAGCTGTCCTCGCCCGTCACGCTCCAGGCATTCACGGCCTCGGGCAAGGTCTGCATCAGGTGAGCCATCGGCCGCTGCTCGGCACGGCCCACGCGCACCAAGGCGCGGATGCCGTAGCCCAGCGCGGCCAGGTTCACGGTGGCCCGGTAGCCGGTGATCACGCCAGCGGCTTCGAGCTTGCGCACGCGCTCGGTCACGGCGGGCTGGCTCAGGTGCACGCGACGGCCCAGTTCGGCCAGCGTCAGGCGCGCGTCGGCCTGCAGTTCGGCCAGGATGCGGGTGTCGTAGCCGTCGAGGGTAGGGGACTGGGTCATTTCAAGGACTGTGCACCCAAGAACCTTGAAACACAAGCCCAATGGATGGAATCGGCTTCAAAGCCGCATGGAAACCCGCCATCGGCCTTACTAAGATGGTGCCCCATGACAACCGGCGCCGCCACCTTGCCCCACCCTGACCGCAGCTCCGCCCTGCCCTGGCTCATCGTGGCCTGCCTGGGAGCCACCTGGTTCATCTGGGGCAGCACCTACCTGGCCATCAAGTGGGCCCTGGTCAGCTTTCCGCCCTTCTTCCAGATGGGCACGCGCTTCGTCGCCGCCGGGCTGCTGCTGGGCGCCTGGGCGGCCTGGCGCGGCGCGCGCTGGCCCTCGCGCGGCGAATGGCTCAGCGCCTGGGTGCTGGGCGCGCTGATGCTGGGCGGTGGTTATGGCGCCACGGCGCTGGCGCAGACCAGCGTCAGCAGCGGCCTGGTGGTGGCTTTCATCGCCGTGGTGCCGGCCCTGGTGGCGCTGATGCAGTTGCCCTACGGCGTACGGCCTTCGCGCTTCGAGCTGGGCGGCATCGCACTGGGCCTGGTGGGCGTGACGCTGCTGGCCAGCGGCCAGGGCTTCAGCGCCTCGCTGCCCGGCCTGCTGGCCGTGGCCACGGCTTGCATCACCTGGAGCCTGGGCACGGTGTGGGCGATGCAGGGCCTGCCAGGCGGCCGGCAGCTGAGCCTGGCACCCGGCGCCGCGGGCTACGCCAGCCAGATGCTGGCCGGCGGCGTGCTGCTGCTGCTGGCCGCCTGGGTGGCCGGTGAAAGGCCGGTGCTGCCACCCGATACGCGTTCGCTGCTGTCCTGGCTGTACCTGGTGGTGGCCGGTTCGATCATCGGCTTTTCGGCCTACATGGTGCTGCTGCAGAGAAGCAGCCCGGCACTGGCCTCGAGCTACACCTTCGTCAATCCGGTCATCGGGCTGGTGCTGGGCGTGACCTTGGGTGGCGAACTCGTCAGCGGCCTGGAGTGGGCCGCCGCGGGGCTGGCGACGCTGGGCGTGGTGCTGCTGCTCATGGGGCGGCTGCGCTGAGCCTGGGGCGAGCCATCTCGCCTTTGCACGGATTCGTGGCCGTTCATCGAACCCGATCACATAATCTTACAAAGTAGCGGCAACGCCACGCCCAGAGGAGCGACACCCCAAGGCGCGATGTTGAAAGGAACGAGCCGTCGCTAGACTGCGCTGCGGCACATGTGTGTCATTCATCCTCAACATTAGGTATCACAATGAAATACATCTGCATCACGGCACTGGCTGCTGCGCTCGGCTGCTTCAGCGCGGGCTCGATGGCCCAGTCGTTCTACGTCGGCGCCAACGCCGGCACCTCGTCCATCAAGATCGACTGCGAAGCCCGTCAGGTCTGCGACGAAAGCGGCACGGCCTACCGACTGACAGCCGGCTATCTGTTCGGCAACGGCTTTGCGGTGGAAGCGGGCTTTGCGAGCTTCGGCAAGGCCACTGCTCGCGATGGCGGCCTCTCAGCCACCTTGAAGGCTTCCGGTGCGTTCATCGGCGGCGCCTATACCCTGCCCGTGAATGACAGTTTCGGCATCGGCCTGCGCGCCGGCCTGATCAACATGAAGGCCGAAGTCAATGCCAGCATCACCGGCCAGGGCAGCGGCTCCGCCTCGGAGTCCAAGGCCAAAGGCTACTTTGGTGTGGGCCTGAACTACACGCTGAGCAAGTCCACCCGGCTGGAGATGGCCCTGGACAGTTCGCGCGCCGAAGTCGTCGGTGACGACGGCACGGTGCGGGCCTACACGCTGGGCGTGCGCTACTCGTTCTGAAGCCGCGGAGCACAAGCACGGTCTCAGCCCGTCGGCGCCCGGCGCTCGAACGCCCGCGCCGCGCGGCCATGGCCGAGTTCGATCATCTCCTGCGCCCGCCAGAACTCGAAGAAGCCGCAGGCATCGCGCGGAATCTCGATGCGCACATCGGGCGTGTACGGCGCCTGGCGCAGGCGTGAGATGGTGTCCTGCATCGCCTGCATCGACTGGAAGGCCACGTCCACCAGGCCGTGATTGGGTGCGGCGGGCGCGCGGCGGGCCTGAAGGCTGTCGATGAAGTGCGCAATGCGGCTGCGCTCGCCACGGTCGGCATGACGCTGTTGCGCCGGTTCGGGCCGAGGGCGCGATTCGGCGGGGCCGCTCAGGTCGACCACGACGCAGAGGTCGGCCGCATGGCCACCCGCCGCCGCGATCGGCACCGGGTTCACCAGCGCGCCATCGAGCAGCAGCCTGTCACCGTGCCGAAAGGGCGTGAACACCAGCGGCGTGGCCATCGACGCACGAATGGCGTCGAACAGCGGGCCTTCGCGCAGCCACACCTCTTCGCCCGTGGCGAAGTCGGTAGCGACGGCAGTGAAAGCGATGGGCAGGTCTTCGATGGCGCAGTCGCCGACCAGTTCGCGCAGCACCTGAATGACACGCTCGCCCTTGAACAGGCCGGGCCGGCCGAAGCTGGGGTCCAGCAGGCGCAGCACGTGCATGCGTTCAAGCGCCTGCACCCAGTGGGCATAGACCTCGAGCTTGCCGGCGGCGTAGATGCCGCCGACCAGGGCCCCGATCGACGAGCCCGCAATGCCCGAGACGGTGTAGCCCTGGGCCTGCAGCCAGCGGATCACGCCGATGTGCGCCAGCCCGCGCGCACCGCCGCTGCCCAGGACAAGGGAAACGCGTCGCAAGGCCGTCGGCGGCGGCTTCAGCCGCCCTGAACGGGGATGCGACGGGGCTGGGCGTGCGACTGCTTGGGGATGCGCAGTGTCAGCACGCCGTCCTTCAGGTTGGCCTCGACCCGGGAAGTGTCGAGTTCGCGGCTGAGCGTGAAGCTGCGACGGTAGCGCGGCACTCGCAGTTCGGCGTAGACCGGCTCCAGGCCGTCGGGGGTACGGGCCTGCACGCGGCCTTCGATCTGCAGCGTGTCGCCCTCGACCTTCAGGTCGAGCAGTTCGCGCGGCACGCCGGGCAAGTCGGCGAGCAGGGTGATGCCGCCGGCATCCTCGAACACGTCCACAGCCGGCGAGATGCTGCGCGCGTGGTCACTGTCGGTGGTGGCCGCAATGGGTGTGGCTTGGGGCTGATTCATGATCGGTTTTCCTTCGGTCGATGGGGGGCCGGGCAGCGTGGCGTGCATCACTGCACGGCAATGCGCTGGGCCTGGACGGCGGCGCGGCGGGCAATGCTGACCTGCAGCACGCCGTCGCGATAGCTCGCGCTGACCTGGGCGGGGTCGATGTCGTCTGGCAGCGCCACCGTGCGACTGAAGCGGCCGGCACCACGTTCGTGGGCGTAGACGTGGGTCTTGGCGTCGCCCTGCGGCAGGCTGCTGGTCCGCTCTGCCGTGATGCGCAACACGCCGCGATCCAGGCTGACGTCGATCTTCTGCGCATCGAGTCCTGGCGCATAGGCATGGACCTCGATGCTCGTGGGCGTGCGGCCCACGTTCACTGCCGGCCAGGCGCCAGGCGTGACGGAACGGATGCTGCTGGGCAGGCCAGGCACGCCGAAGACCTGATCGAGTTCGCGCCGCAGACGCTCGAACTGGACGAACAGGGAGTCGGGATGGTTCAACAGGGATGCATACATAGTGTGTCCTCCAAAACGCTGGGCGGCGCCGGCGGGACATCCATGTCTACCGGCTCGAGACGGTAGTTGGGAACGGGCTGACAGGTTTCAAGGGCCGTTGTCAGGCCTTCAGAGCGGCAGCGCGGATGGCCGACAGCGTCGTGCGCGAAGTGCTCACCTCGGCATCGAGCTTCAGGTGAATCAGTGCCGGCCGTCCGGCGGCGATGGCCGCGTCGAGCGCGGGCGCGAAGTCCTGGGTGCGCTCGCAGAAGGCACCGTGCCAGCCATAGGCGCGGGCGAGCGCAGCGAAGTCGGGGTTGTGCAGGTCGCTGCCGCTGACCCGGCCCGGGTATTCGCGCTCCTGGTGCATGCGGATGGTGCCGTAGGTGCCGTTGTCCACCACCACGCTGATGAGCCGCCGTGCGCCGTAGGCCATGGCCGTGGCGAGTTCCTGGCCGTTCATCAGGAAGTCGCCGTCGCCGGCCAGGTTCAGCACGGTGCGTTCGGGGTACAGCAGCGCTGCCGCCACCGCCGCGGGCAGGCCGTAGCCCATCGCGCCCGAGGTTGGCGCCAGTTGCGTGCGGCCCTGGTGCTGCAGGCCGGGGTAGCGGCAGTAGCGGTGCAGCCAGCCACTGTAGTTGCCTGCACCGTTCGTGTAGACGGTGTCGGCCGGCAGCCGCGCCTGCAGGGTCTTCACGACGACGGCCATGTCCAGCGGTGCGACGGCCGGTGCCACGAGATTGGCTTCGTAGTCGGCATGCGCGGCCTCGGCCTGCCCGGCCCATGGCAGCACGGGCGGAGCCGTCAGCGCTTCCAGCGCGCGCGCCGCCGCGGGCATCGCGGCCTGCAGGAGCAGGTCGGCGGCGTAGACCCGACCCAGTTCCTCGGGCCCGGGGTGGATGTGCACCAGCTTCTGCGCCGGCCGGGGCGCAGCCAGCAGGGTGTAGCCACCGGTCGTCATCTCGCCCAGGCGCAGGCCCAGCGCAATGACGAGGTCGGCCTCGCGCACCCGCGCCGCCAGCCTGGGATTGATGCCGATGCCCACGTCGCCTGCGTACTGCGGGTGGCGGTTGTCGAACGTGTCCTGGAAGCGGAAACCGCAGGCCACGGGCAGTTGCCAGTTCTCTGCAAAGCGTTGCAGGGCCTGGGCCGACTCGGCGTCCCAGCCCGGGCCGCCCACCAGCAGCAACGGGCGCTGCGCGGCCAGCAGCAGGGCGCGCAGCTCACGCAGGCCGCCAGGTGCAGGCCAGGCGCGCACCGCTTGCGCGCGCGGCAGCACCGGCGCCGTGGTCAGGGTGGTCAGCATGTCTTCGGGCAACACCAGCACCACCGGGCCGGGGCGGCCCTGCTGGGCGGTGTGGAAGGCACGCGCCACGTATTCGGGCAGGCGGTCGGCGCTGTGCACTTCACCGACCCACTTCGCCAGGCCCAGCGTGCCGGGGCCGAACATCTGGCGATAGTCGATCTCCTGGAAGGCCTCGCGATCGCGCTGGTCGCTGGCCACCTGGCCGACGAACAGCACCATCGGCGTGCTGTCCTGGAAGGCCGTGTGCACGCCGATGCTGGCATTGGTGGCGCCCGGCCCGCGAGTGACGAAGCACACGCCCGGCTGGCCGCTGAGCTTGCCCTGGGCCTCGGCCATGAAGGCCGCGCCGCCTTCCTGGCGGCAGGCGATGAAGCGGATGTGCTCGCGGTGCTGGTGCATGCCGTCCAGCACCGCCAGATAGCTTTCGCCGGGCACGCCGAAGCAGGTGTGCACGCCCTGGGCGATGAGGGCCTCGACCAGCGCATGGCCGACCGGGCGGGAAGGTGTGTTCGAGAGGCTCATGCCGGCACTGTAGCCGCTGCCCGCCGCCCGGCCGTGGGGACTGACCGAGCGAAATCAGGGTCTGTCAACCCAGCGGGCGCAGAAGCTCAGGAGGCCGGCGCAGACGCTGCGACCGGGTGGGGGACCCTGCGAACCCGGCGTACCCGGAACGCGCTGATCACCAAGGTGCCCTGCAGCAGCGCCAGCGCCACCCACACCGATGTGTAGGCGCCCCGGTCCATCAGTGCGCCAATGAGCAGCGGCACCAGCGC
This sequence comes from Burkholderiales bacterium Ga0077543, assembly GCA_001464055.1. Taxonomy (GTDB): domain Bacteria; phylum Pseudomonadota; class Gammaproteobacteria; order Burkholderiales; family Burkholderiaceae_C; genus Rubrivivax. The sequence continues at coordinate 11,812 of LNET01000075.1, read as the reverse complement.
CTGCCCGGTGTCCAGGCCACCGTAGACCACGCCATAGACGCGGCCACTGGCCTGCGCCGGCGTCGAGCGCTTGACGAGCAGGTCGCGCGAAGGCCCGCTGATGCCGGTGGCCAGGCCCATCAACCCGAACAGCACCGGCACCGAAAGCGCCGACAAGGGTGCAAAACCGAGCGTCAGCGCAATCGCCGCAGCCAGCGCGAAGGCCAGGGCGACGATGCGTTCGCAGCGGGATTCGTCGGCCACCAGGAAGCCACCCAGCAGCATGCCCGTGGCTGCGCAGACCATGTAGACCGTCAGGCACATCGCCACCAGATGGGCCGGCACCGCATGCAGGTAGCCCGCGGCCTGCGGCGCGAAGCTCTGCACCACCGACAGCGCACCGGCATAGAAGAAGAAGAACGCAAAGCACATCCAGACCGCGGGCAGCGCCAGGAAGGCCAGCGCCGGTTCAGCGGCGGCGGCGGGTGCTGCCGGGGCGCCAGCGGCCGGCACGGGTGACGCGGCAGCAGGCAAGTCCAGCTCGGCCCGGCGCCACCACAGCACGGCCATCACCGCAAACGCCAGGCCCGCGGCGCACACCAGCGCTGTGCGCCAGCTGGTGGCCAGCGTCAGCGGCACCAGCAGCGCTGGCGCCAGCGCCCAGCCCAGCGTGCCGGTGATCCCGTGTGTGCTGTAGGCATGCCCCAGCCGCTGCGGGCTCACCTTGCGGTTCAGCAGCGTGTAGTCCACCGGGTGGAACACACCATTGCCGGCCCCGGCCAGCACCGAGAACCCTGCCAGCATCGCGTAGCTGGTGCTGGCCGCATAGCCCAGCGCTGCCAGGCCCAGCAGGGCCAGGCCGATGAAGAGGATGGGCCTGGGGCCATAGCGGTCGACCAGAAAGCCCGAGCCAGCCTGCACCGCGCAGGACGTGGCGAAGAACACCGTCAGCAGGAAACCCAGTTCCGCATAGCTGACCCCGAACTCGGCTTTCAGCCAGGGGAACAGAGGCGCCAGCAGCAGCTGGCTGAAGTGGCTGACCCCGTGCGCCAGACCGACCAGGCCGATGAGCAGGGCGTCGCGTCGCAAGGGGGGCAACGAAGGCGGCGACGGAGGCAGGGTGGCGACGGAGACCATGGCGACAGCCGAGCGAAGCGAGTGGGTACCAAGGCGGCGATTGTCTGCCAAGACCGCCATCACTGCCGCCAGCGCCGTACCATTCGGATCATGAACCAGCAGACACTCTACGACTTCACGCGCCAGGACCGCAGCGGCGAAAGCTGCACGATGCAAGCCTGGGCGAAACAGCCCGCGCCGCTGACACCGCCGCAGCGCAGCGAACTCAAGGCCCGCGCCGCCGCGCTGCTGAAAGCCCAGGACGCGGTGCTGGTGGCGCACTACTACGTCGACGGCGACCTGCAGGATCTGGCACTGGAAACCGGCGGCTGCGTCGCCGACTCGCTGGAAATGGCGCGCTTCGGCCGCGACCACGCGGCACGCACCCTGGTCGTGGCCGGGGTGCGATTCATGGGCGAAAGCGCCAAGATCCTGTCGCCCGACAAGCGCGTGCTGATGCCCGACCTGGACGCCACCTGCAGCCTGGACCTGGGTTGCCCCCCCGACGAGTTCGCCGCCTTCTGCGACGCCCACCCCGACCGCCAGGTGGTCGTCTACGCCAACACCAGCGCCGCGGTGAAGGCCCGCGCCGACTGGATGGTGACGAGTTCCTGCGCGCTGGCCATCGTCGAGCACCTGAAGGCCCAGGGACAGAAGATCCTGTGGGCGCCCGACCGCCACCTGGGCCGCTACATCCAGGAACAGACCGGCGCCGACATGATCCTGTGGAACGGTGCCTGCATCGTGCACGACGAGTTCAAGGGCCTGGAACTCGGTCTGCTGAAACGGCAGCACCCCGAGGCGCTGGTGCTGGTGCACCCTGAATCGCCGCAGAGCGTGGTGGCCCTGGCCGACGTGGTGGGCAGCACCACCCAGCTGTTGAATGCGGTGGTGAAGGGCACGGCGCCGGCTTACATCGTCGCCACCGACAACGGGCTGATGCACCGCATGCGCCAGCTCGCCCCGGGCAAGGTCCTGATGGAAGCCCCCACCGCCGGAAGCAGTGCCACTTGCAAGAGCTGCGCCCACTGCCCCTGGATGGCCATGAACGGCCTTCAAGGCGTCGTCGACTGCCTGAGCCAGGGTCGGGGCGAAGTTCTCGTGCCTGAACCCACGCGCAGCCAGGCGCTGGGTTGCATCGAACGCATGCTGGACTTCGTGGCCAAGAACCCTGCAGCCGTGGCCCAGCCGCGCAGCGCGATCGTGCCGAACATCGGTGCGGCCTGAGTCTGGGCCTGGGCCTGGGCCAGCGCGGCCTGGTTGTGAAGCCTGCCGCGCCGCAAACCCTTCAGAGCGCGGCGACGCGGCCGAAAACGGGTGAACGAGCCGCAGGCGCGGCCGAGAGAGCAACCCATGACCGCCGACTTCTCGTCTGTCCGCAACCACAACGAACGTGCCGTCCATGAAGCCGTGATGCGGCATGCCGAGGCCTACCCCGGCATCGGCCACGACATGGAACTGCTGGCCGACGTGGCCTGCGTGGCATTGAACCGGCTGCCGCCGCGCTACATCCGCCACGCGGTGGACTTCGCCTTCTACCTGACCGAACGCGAGCGCACCGAGAGCGACACCCAGGTGCAGGAGGCAGTGGACTTTGCCTTCGGTTTCGTGCAGGCCCGCACCGCGATGCGTGCCCGTGGCTGAATCTGCAGAACACGACGCCGACCGCATCGCCGTCGCCTGGGAGCAGTGCTACCTGGACCCCTTGCGCGCCGTCGCCATCGGTCGCGAGGTGGCCGAAGGTGGCGGCAGCCTCGCGGCAGAAGGCTGGTTGCACGTCGCCCTGGGTGAAGTGCGGGCTGGCGACGCCAGGACCGCACTTCAGGCGCTGGAGCGCGCACGCGCGCTGTTCGGCCCGGCCCATGACCGCCGGGGCCTGGCGCTGTGCGATGAAGTCAAGGCCATCCAGCTGCGGCGGATCGGTGAATTCGCGGCTTCGCGGCGGCTCCAGGCCGACATCGACAAGCGCGGCGACCTGGGCTACGGCCCCTGCGAGCGCTTCATTGCACTGAACTCGCGCGCGATCACGCACAAGCTGCTGGGCCACGTCGACGAGGCGCTGCGCGACTTCTACGGCTCGGTGGAAGCGGCACAGGCCAGTGGTCTGAGCGGCCCACGAATCACCGCGCTCACCAACCTGGGGGGCTACCACCAGGACCTGTTCAACCTGGAAGACGCACGCTTGCTGAGCGAACAGGCGCTGCGCGCTGCGCGCGACGCGGGTTCGGCGATGAACATCGTCACAGCCGCGGTGAACCTGATCTTCACCTACCACGCGGCAGGCCAGATGGCCGAGGCCCGGGCGATGGCCGGCTACCTGCTCGACAACGAGTCCGAACTGCCCGCCGGCGCCCTCGATCGCCACGCCTTGCCGCTGGCGCTGGCACATCTGGCCGTGGGCGAGATCGACCAGGCACAGCACTACCTGTCCAATGGTGCCGTGACGGCTGTGGGCAACGGCGATGGCGTGACCTGCTGGGCCTGGCTGCAGGCTCGCTGCCTGCTGGCCCGCGGCGACGCGGCGCTGGCGCGGGAGACGGCCGAAGGAACGCTGAACGAACGCGCCGCCCGCAAGCAGATGGACGCGCCATACGAGTTCATGCAACTGCTGAACGTGGCCGCCGACGCCTGCGAGGCTCTGGGCGACACGCCGGCCGCACTGGCCCATGTGCGTCGCGCCCACTTGGTTTACGAAGAGCTGGTGGGCCGCAGCGCCCGCGCGCGCCACCTGGCGCTGCAGGCCAACCACGAACTGGCCCAGGCCCAGCGCGAGCGCGACCTGGCGCGCGACTCGCACCGCAGCGTCGAACACGACCGCCGCCGCCTGGTGCAGCTGAACGAAGCCCTGCAGGCCCAGGTGCTGGAAACCGAGATGCTGCACGCACGGCTGCGTGAACAGGCGCTGCGCGATCCGCTGACCGGCCTGCACAACCGCCGCTACCTGTTCGAGATGGCACCCGGACTGCTGGACCTGGCGCGACGCCAGGCCGCGGCCTTGTGTGTGGTGCTGATCGACCTGGACCACTTCAAGCTGCTGAACGACACCTACGGCCACCACGCCGGCGACGCCGTGCTGCAACGCTTCGCCACCCTGCTGGCGCAGATGCTCAGGCGCAGCGACGTGGTCTGCCGCCACGGCGGCGAGGAGTTCGTGGCCGTGATGCCCGACATCGACGCCAGCGGTGCACAGACGATGCTGACGCGCCTGCTCGAGGCCTATCAGGCGCAGCAACAGGAGATGGGCCGGCGCAAGCTGCCGCGCTGCAGCTTTTCGGCCGGCATCGCCGTCTTCCCGACCCATGGCAGCAGCCTGGAGCAGCTGCTGTCGCGCGCCGACCGGGCGCTCTACAGCGCCAAGGCGCGCGGCCGCGCCCGCATCGAACTCATGCCCATGACCGACTTCGGCACCTTGAACTGACCCCCAAAGCTCGCTGGCGCTCGCCACCCCCCGCGGGGGCCGCCCCGCAGTGGGCCGGCGGAACCGGATCGACGCGGGTGGCTTGGTTCAAGGCACGGCTGGGCAGCGCTTCACTTGCCGCTCCGCGCGGGGCGGGTCAGGACGGTGGGGAAGCTGACTGGCAGCGGGTCGGGGAAGTCGCGGCTGAAGTGCAGGCCGCGGCTTTCGTGGCGGCGCAGCGCAGAACGCACGATCAGCTCGGCACAGACGACCAGGTTGCGCAGTTCCAGCAGGTCGCGGTTGACGCGGAAGTTGCGGTAGTACTCGTCGATCTCGTCGCGCAGCAGCTTGATGCGATGCAGCGCCCGCTCCAGTCGCTTCGTGGTGCGAACGATGCCCACGTAGTTCCACATCAACAGCCGCAGCTCGTCCCAGTTGTGGCTGATGACGACCTGCTCGTCGGCGTCCTCGACCTGGCTTTCGTCCCAGGCGGGCAGGCGCGGCAGGGTGGCCGGCGCGCTGCGCACGATCTGCTCGGCACAGGTACGGCCCAGCACCACGCATTCCAGCAGCGAATTACTGGCCAGGCGGTTCGCGCCGTGCAGCCCGGTGTAGGTGGTCTCGCCCACCGCGTACAGGCCCGGAAGGTCGGTGCGGCCGTCCAGGTCGGTGACGACGCCGCCGCAGGTGTAGTGCGCGGCCGGCACCACCGGGATGGGCTGGCGCGCGATATCGATGCCCAGCTGCAGGCAACGCGCATGGATGGTGGGGAAGTGCTCCTTCAGGAAGGGCTCGCCCAGGTGGCGGGCGTCCAGCCAGACATGGTCCAGGCCATGCTTCTTCATCTCGAAGTCGATGGCGCGGGCAACGATGTCGCGCGGCGCCAGTTCCAGCCGTTCGTCGTGCGCCGGCATGAAGCGCGTGCCGCCGGGGTCGCCCGGCCCCAGGCTGGGCAGCGTCAGGTGGGCGCCCTCTCCGCGCAAGGCCTCGGTGATGAGGAAGCTGCGTTCCTGCGGGTGGTACAGGCAGGTCGGGTGGAACTGGATGAACTCCATGTTGCTCACCCGGCAACCGGCACGCCAGGCCATCGCGATGCCGTCGCCGGTGGCGGTATCGGGGTTGCTGGTGTAGCGGTAGACCTTGCCCACGCCGCCCGTGGCCAGCACCACCGCCGAGGCGGGCAGGGTTTCCACACGACCACGGTCCATGTCCAGCGCATAGACGCCGTAGCAGCGCAGCGGCTCCTTGCGCTTGAGGTGGCGCGAAGTCACCACGTCCACCGCCACCCAGCGTTCGTGCAGCGTGATGTTCGGATGGGCGCGGGCGCGTTCGAGCAGTGCGTCGTGAATGGCCTTGCCGGTGGCGTCGGCGGCATGGGCGATGCGCCGCACCGCATGGCCACCTTCACGCGTGAGGTGCAGGCCCAGCGGGCCGTCGGGGTCGGGCGAAAAAGGCACTCCGGCAGCGACCAGCCATTGAATAGCGGCGGCGCTGTTCGCGGCGATGAACCGGGCGGTGTGCTCGTCCACCAGCCCGGCACCGGCGTCCTGGGTATCGCGCACATGACTGTCGATGCTGTCGTCGGTGCCCAGCACGCCGACGATGCCGCCTTGGGCCCAGGCCGTGGCGCTTTCAGCCAGCGAACGTTTGGCCAGCACGACCACCGGCAGCCGGTCGGCCAGCTGCAAGGCCACCGCCAAGCCCCCCAGGCCAGCACCCACAACGACGACGGGCGCGACTGGTTTCGAGGAAGTTGTCTCGCTCATCGGGTGTTTTCACGGGCCGGGACCCAGGCTTTGGCGGCAGATGCCGATTCTACGGAGAGGGGAGGCACCGCCACCCCAGGCCCGGCCATGACCACAACGGCTTGCCGGCACCTATGATGAACACAACCAAAGGCTTGGTACACCCGAGCCCAGGTCTGGGAGACTGAAGGATCATGAACCGCCCCCGCGACCCGCATGTCCCGGCCTCGGCCTGGGCCGATACCCAGCGCATCGTGCCCCGGGCCGACCTGGCATCTCCAGCGACCCAGATCGTCGGCGACCGTGACGCCTACCTGGGCGGCCAGGGCGACGTGGGCCGCCGCATCGCGGAAGACCAGGTCGAGCTCTTCATCACCGGCGACGTTGCCGGGGCCCTGCAGCGTGAATTCCAGGCTCACGCCAGCGAATTCATGGCCCTGCACGACATCGGCTGCAGTGGCTCGCTGCGGCTGCTGGGCAGCCTGGCCGGCTCGGCAGGTGCGCGGGTCCAGCGGCTTTCGATCCGCCGGCAGGGCCACGGGCTGGCGCTGGCGGTGCTGCAGTTCGTCGAAGTGCTCCTGACCGACGGCAGCCAGATGCGGGTCTATTCCACCGACATCAGCGCCGACGGCCCGGCCCGCCAGCAGGTGGCGCGCGTGCTGCTGGCCCACAGCCAGCTGGGCGTGCTGATGGTGGGCGACATGCCGCTGCACGCCGTCACCACTGCACTGCACCCGCTGCACGAACAAATGGCCCGCGGCCTGTGGCCGAACCGCGAACTGCTGATGGTGCCCCTGGCAGGCAACGCGACGCTGGCCACGCAAGGCGTGCAGCTGGCCGCCGACACGCCGGTGGCCGTTCATGTAGCGCCGCGCGCGGCCAAGCCGCGGCAGGTCTGGGCCTACATCGCCGGCGCCTGGAATCGGCTGCATGGGGCTCCTGCCGGGCGGCGCGGGCTGCACCCCGACATCGCCCAGGTGGTGCAGCGCCCGGCCGTGCCCTCGACGGAAGCCGAGACGCAGCCGATGGGCCTGGACCCCCTGGACCGCCTGGGCACCGGGCTGCCGGCCAACGCCGCTGTCTCGGCCCCGGCCGTGCCTGCCGCGCCCGTGACCAGGCCTGCCGCACCCCGGCCGCCGGTGGCTGCGCCCGCGCCGGGGCAGCACACGCCGGCCGCAGAGTTGCCCTCGGGCTTTGCGCAGCGAAGCGCGATGCCCCGACCCGCCCAGGCCACACCAGCCCTGGCGCCGACCCCGCCCTTTCCGCCCTTGCCGATGCCGGTACCGGGTTCGGCCCGCTGGCAGAACTATGCCGACCGCTGCCTGACCATCCGCGGCGTGGTCAGCGTTTGCGTCTTCGACACCCACAGCCTGCAGCCCTTGGCGCATGCCGGAGGCTCGCCCACAGGCGAACGGCTGGCGCAACAGGGTGCGCTGCTCATGGCCGAGATGGTCGATGTCGCGCGCGCACTGGGCTTCGGCGCCACGCGGCCTGACGCCGCCATCAGCCTGGGCGCCTACCACCTGCTGCTGCAGCATGTGCCAGGCCACCCCGGCATTGCCCTGCACCTGGTGCTGCAGGCTTCAGCCACGCACCTGACCGTGGCGCGCGTACAGCTCGAACGCGTCGAAGTCCCCGGCTGATATTCCCGGCGCCCGGAGATTCTTCCGGGATTCGAAAACCAGACCGGATTATCCGGATCAGGAATTTTCCAAGGCCGCCAATATCCCTTGTCGTCTCATATCGACCGAACTGGAGTCGACTTGAGGACTTATTTTGAAGTTTCCCTGAAACACCGGTCATTTCTCACCCTGCCATTCGTAACATGCTGATTTGTATAGTTTCTTTCCTGAGGAAATCGTGAAGACGACGAACAGCGCTGGGTTTTGACGCTTTTTGTGACCTTTTCGTACAGATTCACTCCAGATTCAGGCGGGCAGGTAGAACAACTTTCGTTCGACCCTTAAGATGCGGGTATTGACATTTGCCTGGGTGGCTTCCACTCATCGCTTCAGGACCGCATCCAATGAATACATTCAACAGCGTATGGGCCCGCCGGGTCCTGCCCACGGTTCTGTCGCTCGCCCTCGCCGCACCGGCCCCATTGCTGGCCCAGGTGGGCACCGCTGGCACCGCGGTCGCGCCGAAGGTCGACCGCGCGCAGGGCAGCGTCGCGGCACCGGTCTGGCTGGGTGAGGCGGGTGGCGCAGCTGCGAAAGGCAAGAAAGCCGGCCAGCGCAACCGCATCTCACCCGACCTGCTCGAAGAGGTTGAAGACGCGACGGGTGAAGCCTCCGCCGCCAAGCCCGGCAAGGACAAGAAGACGAAAAACAAGGGCCGCTGGGCAAAGGAAGTGCGGGGCATACGGATGGTGCAGACCATCATCACCAGCGACGCCGATGATCCGCAGATGAGCCAGCTTCGTGCCGACATCGAACGCCAGGGCGGCACCGTGCAAACCGTGCATGCTGCATTCAAGACGCTGACCGTGGTGCTGCCGGTGCACAGCGTGCGCCGCGTCGCCAAGCTCGACGACGTGGTCAGCATCGCCCCGAACCGCGACACGAAGTCCACCGCCAGCGTGCTCGAAACCATCTCTGGCGCCCAGCACGCCAACGTTCGCAGCTACTCCAGCACCACCAGCTACAGCGGGCTGGACGGCACGGGCGTGGGCATCGCCATCCTCGACTCCGGCGTCATGGCGGCCCATCGCAGCTTCCGCAACGCCGCAGGCACCAGCCGCGTGCTGCGCAGCGTGTCGATGCTGAAAGCCGATGTGGCCAACTGGAGCAACGGCACGGTGGTCGGCACGAGTTCGCTGCGTCCGGGCAGTCCGGAACTGGCTGCATACGACAGCATGATCCTCGCCAGCAGCGACCTGAACCAGGACCCCTACGGCCATGGCACCCACGTGGCTTCTGTCGCCGCCGGACGGGGCTTCTACCAGTCGCCGAACAGCACCGGCGTGGCCCCCAACGCCAACCTGTACGACGTGCGGGTGCTGGGCGCCGACGGCACCGGCACGATCAGCGACGCCCTGGAAGGCATCAACTGGGTGATGTTCAACGCCCGCAGCCTGAACATCCGCGTGATGAACCTGAGCCTGGCGGCCGACTCCACCGACCCCTGGGACTACGACCCGCTCTGCCACGCGGTGCGTGCGGCCACGGCCATGGGCATCACCGTGGTGGTGGCTGCCGGCAACTACGGCTTGAACAGCGCCTTGAAGCAGGCTTACGGCTCGATCTCGGCGCCTGGCAACGACCCGACCGTCATCACCGTGGGCGCCGTCAATTTCAGGAGCACGAATGCGCGCGGCGACGACACCGTGACGGCATTCAGTTCTCGCGGTCCCACGCGGGCCGCCTTGGACATGGGCACCTGGAAGTGGTACGACAACGTCATCAAGCCTGACCTGGTGGCGCCGGGCAACCGCATCATCGGTGCGAACTCCACCGCGGCTTCCAGCAGCCAGCCCACGGCAAACTTCCTGACCCGCGAATACCCCGTGCTGGCCACGGCCGCCGGCGGGCCGACCACCTACGCACAGCGCCTGATCATGCTCAGCGGCACCTCGGTGGCCGCGCCCGTGGTGGCCGGCGCCGCCGCCGTGTTGCTGCAGGCCAACCCGGGCCTGACACCACCGCTGGTGAAGGCGATCCTTCAGTACACCGCACAACCGCTGGCGAACCTGAGCCTGGTCGAACAAGGGGCTGGCCAGCTGAACCTGGAAGGCGCAGTGCGGCTGGCGCAGAGCCTGCGCACCGACGTCAGCAGCGCCATCACGGCAGGCACCCTGGTGGCCGGCACCAGTTCGCTGCTGGCCAGCGGCAGGTCGCTGCCCGCGACCCGCAGTTCCACCGTCGCCGGCACCACGTTCAACTGGTCGCGCATCGTCACGGTCGGCGGGCACCACATTGCCACGGGCGACAAGCTGTTCAACACCCACCAGCCGATCTGGGACCCGCGGCTGGGCTGGGCCTCCGACTTTGCCGTGTGGACCCAGCCGGTCTTCTGGTCGGGCACCGGCATCGTTGCCAACCGCTTCCCGCAGCGGGTGGACATGACCTACATGACCACCACCCCGCTGCTGGGCGCAGGCGTCACCCTGGCCACCGGCCTGCTGGGCAGCAGTTCCTTCGTGGGCAAGACGGGTGTGTTCACGCTCACGCCCCAGTTGGCGACCTGGGTGCTGAACGGCAGCGGCCAGTTGCTGCCCAGCGGCCTGGTCATGAGCGAAGGCCTGGTGATGAGCGAAGGCCTCGTCATGAGCGAAGGGCTCGTGATGAGCGAAGGGCTCGTGATGAGCGAGGGCCTGGTGATGAGCGAAGGCCTGGTGATGAGCGAGAACGTCACCAGCAGCGAGGCGCTGAAGCTGCTGGCCGGCGAGTGAACGCAATCACGGGCGCCGATGCCTGGCACCGGCGCCCGCGTTCATTGGCCTTCAGTGCACGACGCGTGAGAACGCGAACTCGCCGTCCTCGACATCGACCGGGATCACGTCCTTCGGGCCGAACCGGCCCTGCAGGATGAGCTTGCTCACCGGGTTCTCGATGCGCTGCTGAATCGCCCGCTTGAGCGGGCGCGCACCAAAAGCCGGGTCAAAGCCCACCTTGGCCAGTTCTGCCACCGCCGCGGGCGAGACCTCGAGCTTCATCTCCAGCTTCTCCAGCCGGGCTTCCAGCAGCTTGAGCTGGATGCGTGCGATGTTCTCGATGTTCTTGTTGTCCAGCGCATGGAAGACCACGGTCTCGTCGATGCGGTTCAGGAACTCCGGGCGGAAATGCGTCTTGACCTCGGCCCAGACCGCATCCTTGATGTCCTCGCTGGGCTGCCCGGCCATCTGCATGATGAGGTGGGAACCCAGGTTGCTGGTCATCACGATCACGGTGTTCTTGAAGTCCACCGTTCGCCCCTGGCCGTCGGTCAGGCGGCCGTCGTCCAGCACCTGCAGCAGCACGTTGAAGACGTCGGGGTGGGCCTTCTCCACCTCGTCGAGAAGCAGCACGCTGTAGGGCTTGCGGCGCACGGCTTCGGTCAGCGCCCCGCCCTCGTCGTAGCCCACGTAGCCCGGCGGCGCGCCGATCAGGCGGCTGACGCTGTGCTTTTCCATGTATTCGCTCATGTCGACGCGGATCATGTGGTCGTCGCTGTCGAACAGGAAGCCCGCCAGCGCCTTGCACAGCTCGGTCTTGCCCACGCCCGTAGGGCCCAGGAACAGGAAGCTGCCGAGCGGGCGGTTGGGGTCGGACAGGCCCGCGCGTGAACGGCGGATGGCATCGGCCACGGCCACGATGGCCGCGTCCTGGCCCACCACACGCTGGTGCAGCCTGTCTTCCATCTGCAGCAGCTTGTCGCGCTCGCCCTGCATCAGCTTGCTGACGGGAATGCCGGTGGCGCGGCTCACCACTTCGGCAATCTCTTCGGCGCCGACCATCGTGCGCAGCAGTTGCGGGCCTTTGCCTTCCTTGGCGCCCTTGGCCTTGCCGGCTTCCTTGGCCTGCGCGGCATTCAGCTTGCCTTCCAGCTCGGGCAGGCGGCCGTACTGCAGTTCGGCGACCTTGTTGAAGTCGCC
>LNET01000074.1 GCA_001464055.1 Burkholderiales bacterium Ga0077543 | reverse complement strand
GCACCTGATCGGCCGCAGGCGGGGGACATGAACGGAGGGGGCCACCCGGCTCGCCCAGCCCACGGGACCCAGTCAGAGTGCAACGTCCGCTACGAGCCGTGAGCGGCCTTTTGACCAGAGACCCCGTACCGCCGATCGCAGCGCAGCCCTCACACGGCGACAGACGCCTTGATGGCCGGGTGCGGGTCGTAGCTCACGATCTCGAAGTCGTCGAATTCGTAGTCGAAGATCGAATCGGGCTTGCGGCGGATGTTCAGCTGCGGGAAAGGCCGCGGCTCGCGCGACAGCTGCAGCGCCACCTGCTCGCGGTGGTTGCTGTAGATGTGGCAATCACCGCCGGTCCAGACGAAGTCGCCCACGTCCAGATCGCACTGCTGCGCCAGCATGTGCGTCAGCAGGGCGTAGCTGGCGATGTTGAAGGGCACGCCGAGAAAGATATCGGCGCTGCGCTGGTACAGCTGGCAGCTGAGCCTGCCCCGAGCCGAAGTCGAGTCAGCCGGCGCCACGTAGAACTGGAAGAAGGCGTGGCAGGGCATCAGCGCCATCTGCGGCAGATCGGCCACGTTCCAGGCGCTGACGATGATGCGACGGCTGTCGGGATTGGTCTTCAAGCTCTTCACGACCTCGGCGATCTGGTCGATGTGGCCGCCGCCCGGTGTGGGCCAGCTGCGCCACTGCACGCCGTAGACCGGCCCCAGATCGCCGTCGGGCCGGGCCCACTCGTCCCAGATCGTCACGCCGCGTTCCTGCAGCCACTTGACGTTGCTGTCGCCGCGCAGGAACCACAGCAACTCCAGCGCCACGCTCTTGAAGTGCACCTTCTTGGTGGTGATGAGCGGAAAGCCCTGGCGCAGGTCGAAGCGCATCTGGTGGCCGAATACGCTGGTGGTGCCGGTGCCGGTGCGGTCGGCCTTGGCCACGCCGTTCGTGGCGACGTGGCGCATGAAGTCTTCGAAGGCGGTGTTCATAGGGCTCTTCAGTAGCTGCCAAACAAGGCGTCCAGTGCCAGCTGGATCTGATCGCGCTGGCTGCGCAGGCTGGTGACGACCTGCCGCAATTCGCTGGCCGGCACGGCGCCGATGGTGGCGGTGTCGAGCACCACCGGGTCGTCACCGACGACGAGCAGCGGGTTCAGCCGTTCCGGGCGCGGGCCGAAGGACGCTTCGCGCCGCAAGGGCAGGACCACGCGCGTCTGCAGGTCGCTGATGAAGTCGTTTTGCACGTCCAGCAGGTACGGGGTGTGCCTGCGTTCCGAGGCGTCGGGGTTGCGATAGACATCGAACCTGGGCATGGGTGGCCTCGTCGTGCTTCCGCTGCAGGGCCAGCCGGAGTCGTTCAGCCACCCTTCATGAAGCTGCGGTACCGCGCCAGCGGCAGCCCTTCCTTGGCGATGCGCGCGTTGTAGTGCGCAATGGCCTTCTGGTTGCCTTCGTTCCACCGCTGCCAGTAGAGCCGCTCGACCTCGGCCGCCAGCAGTTGGTCCACCGTCTGCGAGATGTTCATGCCAAGTGCGCGGGCGGTGTCGATCACCTTCGCGTTCAGGGACAGGTTGATGGCACGCTTGGCGGCGTCTCGTGTCGGCAGCATCGCAGTTCTCCATTCAGCATGCGCATGGCGCGTGCGCACAGTTTATGCCAGGGCCGGCGTTGCAGCGTCGAACTGCATCGCCGCCAGCCGCGCGTACAGCCCGCCGCGTGCCACCAGTTCCTCGTGCGTGCCGGTGTCGACGATGCGCCCGGCCTCCAGCACGACAATGCGGTCGGCGCGCAGCACGGTGGCCAGGCGGTGGGCGATGACGACCGTCGTGCGGTCCTTCATGGCCGCTTCCAGCGCGGCCTGCACCACACGTTCGCTTTCGGCGTCCAGCGCACTGGTGGCTTCGTCCAGCAGCAGCAGCGGCGGGTTCTTCAGCATCGCGCGTGCAATGCTGATGCGCTGACGCTGCCCGCCCGACAGTCGCACGCCGCGTTCGCCCAGGTAGGTGGCGTAGCCTTCAGGCAGGGCCATGATGAAGTCGTGCGCATAGGCCGCCTTGGCGGCAAGGATCACGTCCTCGTCGCTGGCGTCGGGCCGGCCGTAGCGGATGTTCTCCAGCGCGCTGGTCGAAAACACCGTGCTGTCCTGCGGCACGATGCCCACGCGCTGGCGCAGTTCCGAGAGCGCGGCTTCACGCACCGGCACGCCGTCCAGCCGCACCTGGCCCGACTGCGCGTCATAAAAGCGCAGCAGCAGCTGGAACACCGTGCTCTTGCCGGCGCCGCTGGGGCCGACCAGGGCCACCGTCTCGCCGGGTTTGACCTGCAGGCTGAAGTCGATCAGCGAAGGCTGGTTCGGGCGCGACGGGTAGTGGAAGCTCACCTTCTCGAAGCCGACGGCCGAGCCGCCGGCGGTGGCCGGCAGCGCACGCGGCGCTGGCGGGTCTTCCACCGGTGACTTCGCGTCCAGCAGTTCCATCAGGCGTTCGGTGGCGCCGGCCGCGCGCAGCAGGTCGCCGTAGACCTCGGACAGCACCGCCACCGCGCCGACGAAAATGACCACCAGCACCACCGTCTGCCCAAGGTGGCCGGCGCTGATTTCGCCGGCAATCACCGCCTGGGTGCCCTGGTACAGCCCCCACAGCAGCGCACCGAAAGTGGCGGTGATGATGAAGGCCACCAGCACGGCGCGCACCCGGGTGCGCTTGCGCGCGGTGTCGAACGCGGCTTCGGTCGAGTCCTTGAAGCGGCTGGCTTCGCGCGCTTCCTGCACGTAGCTTTGCACCACCGGGATCTCGCCCAGCACTTCGGCGGCGATCGCGCTGCTGTCGGCCACGCGGTCCTGGCTGGCGCGGCTGAGCTTGCGCACGCGCCGGCCGAAATACAGCGTGGGCAGCACCACCAGCACCAGGATGCCCAGCACCTGAGTCATCACCAGCGGGTTGGTCACGATGAGCGCGATCAGCGCGCCGGTGCCCATCACGACGTTGCGCAGGCCCATGCTGAGCGAACTGCCCACCACCGTTTGCACCAGGGTGGTGTCGGTGGTCAGCCGGCTGATGACCTCGCCGGTCTGGGTGGTCTCGAAGAATTCAGGGCTCTGGCGCACGACATGGGCGTAGACGGCGTCGCGCAGGTCGGCCGTGATGCGTTCGCCCAGCCAGCTGACGACGTAGAAGCGCGCAGCCGAGAACAGGCCCAGCGAAGCCCCCACGACAAACAGCAGCAGGAAGTGATCGCGCAGCGCCAGCATGCGCTCGCCGGGGTCGGTGGCGACCAGGCCTTCGTCGATCAGCACCTTCAACGCCACCGGAAAGGCCAGTGTGCTCAGCGCGGCCAGCACCAGGAACAGGCCGGCCAGTGCGATGCGGCCGCGGTAAGGCCGCAGGAATGGGGCCAGCCCGGACAGTGAGCGGGGCGTGGCGGCGGCTGGGCGCGAGGTGTTTTTGGACATGGTTCGAGTCTATCGGCCAGCCGCCTGGATCCCGGGTTCGGGTGTCAGCACGCTGCCGCCGTGCAATCCCTGGCCCACAAACGCGGGGTGCAGGCCTACAGTTCGTGGTCCTTGTGGTCGAATAAGGCACTGTGAGCTTTCAGATGTTGCCCGATCCTCCATCCCCCACACCCAATTCCTCGTCACCGAAGCCCGCAGCGGCCCGCGATGGCCTGGCGCCCAAGCCAGCACGCCGGGGTTCTGACCGGTCCGCGTCCGTGACGGTGGCACCTGCGGCTGCCGCCGTGGCGCCAGTGCAAGCCTCGCCTGCGCCGCGTCCCACGGCTGGCCGGGTGCTGCGCTGGCCGCTGCCGGCGGTGGCAGCGCTTCTGGCCGGCAGTGGCGCCATGCTTGCAGCTGCGGCGGCCTGGTTGCTGTCAGAAACCCTGGGAATTCCGCCATCACTGGCCGCGGCCTGTGGCGCGGCGCTGGCCTTGCTGGCCGCAGCAGTGCCCACCCTGGCCGTTGCGCTGAGCCAGCTGCGCGCTGCACCGGCGCCCCAGGACAACACGCCAGTTCGCGACCGCGACACCGGCGCCTTCCGGCGCGACGTCTTCCTGGAACTGGCCGAACGCGAATGGGCTCGGGCGCGCCGGTATGGCACTGGCGCAGGGCTGCTGATCGTCGACCTGGACCGCGCGCCGCGCCTGAGCGACGCCCACGGCCCCGCCGCGGCCGATGCCTTCCTGACCACGCTGGCCCGGCATACCTCGCCCACCCTGCGCGGGGCCGATCTCGTCACCCGCCTGGCGCCAACGCAGCTGGCGGTGTTCCTGGCCCAGGCCGACCCGACGGGCGCTCTCGATGTGGCCGAGCGCATTCGCGAACGTGCCGAAGCGCTGGATCTGGCCTGGCCCGACGGCAATCCGGGTGCGGGCAAGGCCACCCGGCTGCGCGGCACGGTCAGCGTGGGCGTGGCACCTCTGCGTGCGGCCCACCTGAATCTGCAGGCCCTGGTGCACGACGCCGAAGACGCCGTGGCCGCAGCACGCCTGGCCGGTGGCAATTGCGTGCGCGCCGCGCCGCTGGACGCCGGCCTGTCGCCACCGCCCGGTTCCTGGCGCGACGACCACCGCGCACGGCCCCAGTAAGCCCGGGCACGCTTGCCCGCGCCACGCGCGCAAGCGTGTGCGCTGCGGGCGGCCTCAGCCCATGCGCAGCGGCGCCGTGTAACCCGTCATTTCGAGGTAGCCCAAACCCACCCGGCGCCCGCCCGCGTCCAGCAGCTCGCTCAGGCCTTCCCAGTACACCGCACCCGTGCTGCCGCGGCTGTCGAGTTCCTGGGCGTCGGCCAGGGCGCGCACGCCGAAGGGCCCCACTGGCGTGCGCAACTGCCATTCCACCGGGTAGCGGGCACCCGTGGTGCCGCTGCGCCACAGCCGGCCGGGCTGCCAGGACAACGCATCGGCCGCAAAGCTGAGGCTGACCGCACCCGGGCTGCCCGCACGGAAGCTGCCGCCGGCCCACAGTGCGCTGCCGTCGGCCCGGCGGAGCACGAATGCGGTCAGCGCGCTGCCGTCGAACAGGTTCATACCGATCCAGTCCCAGCCCACCGCCTCAGGGTGCAGGATCTCGTCGCTCCACTCGTGGTCCATCCAGCCGCGGCCGCTCAGCGCCGGCCCCGGCCCGGCCTGGCCGGGCAGCGTCAGCCGGCCCGTGGTGGCCAGTTGCGGCAGGCTGTAGTAGTGGCTGGCCTGTTGCTCCTGCGGCCCCTTGCGCGAGAAGCCGGCGTCACCCTGCAGCACGGGTGGCTGGGTGGTCGCCAGGTCCAGGTCGATGCCGAAGTCGCGCGCCGGCAGGCGGGCCCGCCAGCGGCTCCGGGGCAGCGCGCCTTCGCGCCGAAACGACCAGTCGCCGATGTGCACGCGGCCGTCGTCCAGGCTGGCGCTGCCGGTGGCAGCGTCGGGCTGTTCCGACCAGCGCACCAGCCGCTGGTCATGCAGGTGGCGACGGCCGGGCAGGTCGGTGATGGCGGCGTGGGCGAAAAGCAGTTGACGCGGGGCGAAGCGGCCGGGCAGCGTGGACGCCAGCCCGGTGCGGCTGCGGAAGAAGGTGACCTGGAAGCCGAGCAGGCCGGCGTCGTTCGGTGCTGCCGCGACATCGGCCGTGCCGGGCACCAGCCAGCCGGTGGCGTACCACCATTCAGTGCGAACGCCCGGGTGGGCGCCGTGGTCGCGTGGGAACACGATCGGGCGGCCGCGGCGGATGGCGTCGCCAGTGCCGGGGCCTTCGCTCCTGGCTCCGGCAGTGCCCTTGCCAGTCTCGTCTAGCGCCGTCTTGGACGTTGCCACCTGCGCCCGTGCTGCGCTGGCCTGACTGCAGGCGGCCGCGCCCAGTCCGGTCAGCCGGGCCATCTGCAGCAGCCACCGGCGGCGCTGCGGGCTCATGGGTGCACGCGGGTTGTCATCACGGTCGCCGCAGCGAAAACGAGGGTTTCATCGGCTGTCCTTTGCTAGAGGTTCCAAGGTGTCCTCTTCCTGTCGGGGATGCGGTTGACCGGCCCCGGGGATGTTGCGGGCCGCTGTCCGCGGTTCGAATCGAGAGTTTCGCCTGGCTGCACGAATCGCGCTCGACCGGTGCAAGCTTGGCTTCGAAAGCACAGGGCTTGTTGGTTCGTCGAGGTCAGCGCATGAAGGATGCCGGGTTTCGCCGCCCCGTGCGGGAGCATGGCCCCAACCCTGCTTGTTCGTTGCCCGCGATGCGCTCCGATCAGAGAGATCCTCGTCACCTCGGTTTTCCCGATGAAGCCCTGGGCATGGGCTGCGCAACGCGCTCACATGCTTAGGCAGGTGAGCAGCTTCCTCCTCATGCCCCCGGCTCGGCCACAAACGCCGCGATGGCACTTCGGGGCGAGATGTTGTCCCGCTACCACCTGCATCCGAGCGGCTTGCTGCTTGCCGTTCGGGTGCATGGCGTCCACGACGATGAGGGGATGACAACGATGAGGCTTGCGAGCCGCGGGTGGAGGGTAGGGTGTGCTGCCGTCGTCTGCGCCCTGTTGTCAGCCTGCGGTGGTGGCGCCACCGGCCCCTTGGCGCCACCGCCCGGCGCCGTCGCCTTCATCGGTCAGATGCGTGCAGCCGCCTTGTCGGTGCCGCAGGCGACCACGACGTCTTCGGCAGCTGGCAGCAGCCAGCTCGTGACTGCCGACATGACCCTGGACTGGGCCGAATACAAGTTTGCGGACCTCTTCCCCAGATCCCTCGGGCTACGATTTCCCAGCATTCAATATCAAGGCGAAACCTACAACGCACGCGCCTATCCAGGCGCCTGGGGCGTGCGCTACCTGGGTGTCACCCCTGACGGCCGCGTCTTCGGGCTGGGCGACTACACGGGCCAATCGCTGCAAGCCTACGAGACGCTGAGCTTCTGGGCCGGGCAGGTGTTGGCCGACAAGTGCGGTGTGTATCCTGACCTGTGCGGCCCAGCCGCCCCATCTGCTCCCGGCCAGGCTCGCGTTGCCGGGCAACAGTGCCGCGGCGCGAATCAGACCGGCTGGTGTTTCCAGCACCCCGGCGAAGACGCCGATGTCGTGACCGATGTCGCTTTCGTCGACGCCACGCACGGCTGGCTGGTTTCCGAGAAGGGGCGTGTGCTGCGGACGCAGGATGGCGGCCAGACCTGGCAGCCCTTGCCGGCGCCTGCCATCGCCAGTCCACGCGCCCAGGTCTACTTCACCGACCGTCAGGTGGGATGGCTGGTGGGGGGGAATGTGCTCTTCGACCGGCCGCTCTGGCGCACGGTCGATGGCGGCCAGACCTGGGCCCCGGTCAGCACGCAGTTGACCGACGTCTTCGCGCTGGTGGTGGCATCGCCGCAATTGCTGGTGGCTTCTGGCGCCAGGCTGCAGCTCGCCACTTCGACGACAGACTTCCTGTCCTCGATCAGCCGGGACGGTGGGCTGAGCTGGCAGTTGACGGCCCAGCCGGTGGCAACGGTCGAGCGCAACGGTGTTTTGTGGACCTTCGATCTCGAAGCTCGCTCGACGGATGCGGGGCGGACCTTTGTGTACGACACCACTTTCCCGTGGACGGGTCAGCGGCCCAGTGTCGATATGAGCTTGGACGGTTGGGGCTTGCGATTTCACCAGGGATGGGACGGCGTCGTCGGCCGCCCCTTGCCCCCTCGGGTTTGGGGGCGGCGCGGGCACGATGCCGCCTGGGTCGAAGGTGTGGTGCCACCGGCCATGTCTGCCAGCGGGCGGTCGCTTTCCGCGCATCCCATGCTCTTTGGCCCGACGGGTGCCTGGGCTGCGATCCAGACCACCGAGGACATCTCAACCCTTTGGCGCAGCGAAGACGGCCTGCTGACCTGGCGGACCGTCAACCTGCCCCGCAGCGCTGTGCCAGGGCTGCAGGCTGATCTTCCGGAACTCGACCCCGCTCAATTCAGTTTTGCAGCCGGGTTTGCGATCGGGTTTCTCGACTCCGACACGGCCTGGGTTCAGACCTCGAGCCAGGAAGCCGCTGGCCGCGGCTGGCACATCACCCACGATGGTGGTCGCACCTGGTCGGCCAACCGGCAGCCCTGGCATGGACAGAACAACACGATCGATGAAGTCAGGCGCGACTCGGGCGGCGGCCTGTTGATGAAGCAGGCCGGCGGCAGCCGGTGGTGGCGCTCGCTCGACAACGGCCAGGCCTGGACCGCCTTGCCGTTGGAGCAGCCGGCCGATGGCGAAGAATCGATCAGCCAGATTCTCTTCGTGAGCGCGGACCGCGGCCTTGCGCTCAGCAACAAAGGCACCCTGCTGAGCACCGACGACGGTGGGCAGCGCTGGCGGGCACTGGGCACGGAAACGGGTCTCCAGCCCTGGGTTCGACGCCCTTCCCATGGTTCGTATCTGGACTGGCCTCATCAAAGCGGGCAGTTGCTTCGCGCTCAGGACGGAGACCTGTGGATGCAGCGCGAAGGCAAGCTGGCCATTTCGTCCGACGAGGGCCGCAGCTGGCGAGTCGTTGGCATGGACCTGCGGGCGCACAACGCCCTGCCGGCCAGCGGTTTGCCGGGCGGTATCTATCCATGGGAGCCGCGCCGAATCCTGTGGGCCGACGGCCAGTTCCTGGTGGTTGACCTCTGGCACCGTTGCCGCCACCCGGAAAACTCCGGCCTGCCCTTCTCGACGGCCCCGGTTTGTGATGCGGCCATCGCCGTCAGCGACGACGGTGGTGTGTCCTGGCAGGTCAGGTCGCCGCAATGGGACGAATACACCCACGTCGCCTTTGTCTCCAGGAACACCGGCATCCGTGCGTTTTGTGGTGCCGTGGATCTCACCGAGGATGGCGGCCGCACCTGGCGCGCCGTTGTCGGCGATGGCGCGGCACGCAGATACGACCGCATAACGCCGGCAGATGCCTGCGAGCGGGTGCCGCAGCGACTGTTGATCGTGGGCCGAGGCGCTGATCAGGAGGTCTGGATCCTCTTTGCCGACCGCAGCTACCGCAGTGCCGATGGCGGCAGGTCATGGCGTACCTCGGAGCCCCCGGTCGGCCCCATCGAGAACGTGACGCCAGACATCCTTGAGCGTCGGGACATCAGCTTCTTCGACCTGCGGACCGGGTGGGCCACCACTGCCGGTGGCGACCTGGCCAGTACCCGGGACGGAGGCCGGACTTGGACCTTGCAGCCCACCGGCTTCAGCAAGCGGCTGACCGCTGTCTACGCCGCGGATCGCGATTCCGCCTGGGCCGGCGGCCCACACAACACGATCCTGGCCACGCGGACCGGGGGTCGTTAGCTTGCTGCGGATGGCGCTGGCAGTCGTCGTCCCCTGGCCCTGTTCCCGCTGCGCGTCCGTGTCGCACAAGGCGACGATGCAGGCATGAGCTTGGGTCGACAACTCTGCTCTGGTCGAGCCTGCATCGCCTTACCAGTCCTCTTTCACCGACAGCACCGCCGCCCGCCCGGCAGCCTTGCGCGCGCTGAACGCGGCGGTGGCCACCCCCGCCAGCCAGACCGCCGCGCACAGCAGCAGCAGCCGGCCCCAGGGCAGCACCAGCTGCATCGTCCAGTGGAAGCTCTGCGGGTTGACCACGAACACCAGCACCAGGCTCACCGCCAGCCCGAGCAGCAGTCCCACCAGCACGCCTGCAGCGACCCAGGCCGCGCCTTCCCCGGCCACCACGGCCACCACCTGCGCCCGCGTCAGCCCCAGGTGGGCGAGCAGGCCGAATTCCTTGCGCCGCGCCAGCACCTGGGCCGACAGGCTGGCGGCAATGCCCACCAGGCCGATGACGATGGCCACCGCCTGCAGGTAGTAGGTGACGGCGAAGCTGCGGTCGAAGATGCGCAGGCTCAGCGAACGCAGCTCGGCGCTGGCGGCAAAGTCGAGCATGCTCGGGTCGGGCAGCAGCGCGCGCAGGCCGTCCTGCACCTCGGCGGTGGCGGTGCCAGGGGCCAGCCACAAGGCCAGGTCGTTGACGCGCTCGTCGCCGGTCAGCCGGCGGTAGTCGGCGTCGGCCACGACCACGGCACCGAACTGGCGCGCGAAGTCGCGCCAGACCCCCAGCACCCGTGCGGGCACGGGCGTTTCGGCCAGCGGCAGCATCAGTACCGTGCCCGGCCTGGCGTCGTACAGGCTGACCATGGCTTCGCTGACATACACGCCCAGTTCGCCGGGGCGTGGCGGCAGGGGCGGGTCGACCAGGGGCAGGGCTTCGGCCACGTCGGCCAGCGGCCTGGCGATCAGCGTGACCGCCGGCCGCCCGGGTGCGAACTGCAGTGACCGTGTACGCGCCGCCTGCACGCGCGCCACGCCGGGAAGAGCGGCGGCGCGTTCGGCGAAGTCGGCGGGCAGCCAGGCCTGTTCGCCCGCGGCGCTGCTGCCGGCGCTGCGGGCATACAGGTCGGCCGGCAGCACGCTGTCGAGCCAGTCGCTCACGCCCGTGCGAAAGCTCGCGACCATGATCGTCAACGCCACGCTCAGGGCCAGGCTGGCCACGATACCGGCCACCGCGGCCGTGGCCGTGCGGCGCTGGAAGCGGGCGCGCTGCAGTGCCAGCAGCGCCAGCGCGCCCTGCGGCGTGGGCAGCAGTGCCAGCACGCCGTGCACCACGGCCGGCACCAGGGCCACGCCGCCCAGCAGCAGCGCGGCCACCCCGACGTAGGCGGCCAGCGGCAGGCCGGCGATCGGGGGTGCGAAGGCCGCCGCGGTGCCGCCGGCCAGCAGCAGCAGGCCGGACCAGACCGGCGGCGTGCGCGAGTCCAACAAACCCAGCCCCTTCAGCGCCTGGGCCGGGGCAATGCGCTGGGCCTGCAGCGCCGGCCACCAGCCGCCCAGCACCGCCGACAACATGCCCAGCACCAGGAACACGACGGCCGACAGCCAGGACCATTGCAGGCTGGGCGTGATTCCGGGGAAGTAGCCGCCGCCCAGGTCGCCGGCCATGAAGCGCAGCGCGCCCCAGGCCATCCCTGCGCCCAGCGCCAGCCCGAGGGCGCTGCCGGCCAGGCCCACGGCGGCGCATTCGCCCAGCACCAGCACGCGGCGTTCACGCGCGGTCATGCCCAGCACGCCCAGCAAGGCCAGGCCGGGCGTGCGCTGGGCCACCGACAGGGCCACCACCGAAAACACCAGGAACGCGCCGACGAACAGCGCCACCAGGGCCAGCACCGTGAGGTTGACGCGGTAGGCGCGGCTGAGGTTGGAGACGCGCTGCTCGGCGTCGTCGGGCGCCACGGCCTGCACACCGGCCGGCAGTTGCAGCCGTGCCAGCAGCGCGGCGCGTTCGGTGCCGGGCACCAGCCGCAGGTCGATGCGCGAGAGCCGGCCTTCCAGGTCGAAGCGCGCTTGCGCAGATGCGATGTCCATCACCACCAGCGGCGTGCCGCCCGCGGGCACGGTGCCAGCCACGCGCCAGCGCAGCCAGGCCGGGCCCGACTGCAGCGACAGCGGCGCGCCATCGGTCAGCGCCAGGCGGTCGCGTGCGGCCGGGTTCGGGAAGGCGAGGTCGGGGTCGAGAAAGGCGAGGTTCGCCTCGCCCTCGTTCGCCTGCGGCAGAAGGTTCGGTGCGACGGCGGCCACGCGCAAGGCGTCCAGCCCCAGCACGCGCACCGCGACGCGGCGGCCGTCGCTGGCCTGGGCGTAGGTGTCGACCTCCAGCACCGGGCTGGCCAGCTGCACGCCGGGGTCGGTGGCGACACGCTCGAACAGCGCGTCGTCGAAGCCTGGCCGGCCGCTCAGCGCGGCCTGGGGCGCACGCAGGCTCAGGTCGGGTTCGCCATTGGCGGCGCGCACCGCCGAAGAGAACTCGGCCAGTGCCGAGCTGTTGATCAGATGCACCGAATAGGCCAGGGCCACGCCCAGGGCCACCGCCAGCAGCGCCACCGCGTGGCGCCAGGGGTGGTGGCGCCATTCCCGCCACATCAGCGGCAGCATCAGCGACCAGGCCAGGCGCCAGCCGGACGCCGGCGCGGCGGTGGCCGCCGCTCCGGGGGTGCGGCCGGGCTGGCCGGGTGGACCGGCATTGCCGGCGTGGCCAGCCTGAACGGGTGTCGCGGGCAGCTGCGTGCGGGCCGCGTCGATGCTCATGGCGTCATGTGCTCATGCGTGCATGCGCTCATGCGGCGCTGGATGCCTCGGCTTCGCGCACGCCGTCCGGGGCCAGCCGCAGCACGCGGTCGGCACGGGCCGCGGCCGCCGCCGAATGCGTCACCAGCAGGCAGGCCGCACCGGTCTGGCGCACCTGTGCCTGCAGTACCGACAGCACCCGCTCGGCGGTGTGGGGGTCGAGATTGCCGGTGGGTTCGTCGGCCAGCAGCAGGCCCGGCGCGTGGACCACGGCGCGGGCAATGGCCACCCGCTGCAGCTGCCCACCCGACAGCTGCGCCGGCATGCGCGCACCCAGCCCGGCCAGGCCCACGGTGTCCAGCAGGGCCTGCACGCGGGCGTCGTCTGGCCGGCCCAGCAGCCGCAGCGGCAGGCCGACGTTTTCCGCCACCGTCAGATGCGGCAGCACGTGGAAGGCCTGGAAAACGAAGCCGATGTGCCGGCGCCGCAGCCTTGCGCAGCCGTCGTCGTCCAGCGCGGCCAGGTCGGTGCCGGCGATGCTGACGCTGCCGCGGTCGGGCCGCTCCAGCCCGGCGATGCAGTTCAGCAGCGTGCTCTTGCCGACGCCGGACTCGCCCAGCAGTGCCACGAACTCGCCAGCCTGCAGCTGCAGCGAGACGCCGTCGAAGACAGGTGTGGCGCCGAAGTTCTTGCCCAGGTTCTTGATCTGCAACATGTGTCGTGAATGATGCCGCACAAGCCCGTCCGGGCCGCTTTGACGGGCCATTCCTCAAGCTGCCGGCCAGGGCTCTGGCGTGGGTCTGCGTGATATCGTGACAAGCGTTGTATCAAGGTGGAAGCATGGCATACGAGATCGATCTTTCAGGGCGCGTGGCCCTGGTCACGGGCGCCTCCAGCGGCCTGGGTGAGCAGTTCGCGAAAGTGCTGGCCCGCGCTGGCGCCGGCGTGGTTCTGGCCGCCCGCCGCGTGGAACGTCTGAAGACCCTGCGCGCGGAGATCGAGTCCGCCGGCGGCGACGCCCACGTCGTCGGTCTGGATGTGACCGACCCCGACAGCATCCGTGCCGCCGTGGCCCACGCCGAAACCGAGATGGGCGCGATCGACATCCTGGTCAACAACTCCGGCGTCAGCACCACGCAGAAGCTGGTCGACGTGCAGCCCGAAGACTACGACTTCGTGATGAACACGAACACCCGTGGCGCGTTCTTCGTGGCCCAGGCCGTGGCCCAGCGCATGATCGCGCGCAGCAAGGGCGAACTGCCGGGCACCTATGCCGGCGGGCGCATCGTCAACGTGGCCTCGATGGCCGGGCTGAAGGTGCTGTCGCAGATCGGCGTGTACAGCATGAGCAAGGCTGCCGTGGTCCACATGACGCGTGCGATGGCGCTGGAATGGGGCCGCTTCGGCATCAACGTCAACGCTTTGTGTCCGGGTTACATCGACACCGAGATCAACCACCACCACTGGCAAACCGACGCTGGCCAGAAGCTGGTGCAGATGCTGCCGCGCAAGCGCCTGGGCAAGCCGGAAGACCTGGACGCGGTGCTGATGATGCTGTGCGCGAAGGAGAGCCACTTCGTCAACGGCGCCATCATTGCTGCGGACGATGGGTTTGGCGTGTAAGTCGCGTTGGTGCTGGCGCTGGCTGGCCTTCGTCTTGTGGCTGTGGGGGGCCGCTGGCCCGGCACTGGCCCTGAACTTCACCCCTGAAGAGCGGGCCTGGATCGAGGCCAACTCTCCAGTGGTGGTAGGCGTCGGGCCCCCGACGCCCCACCCGCT
Organism: Burkholderiales bacterium Ga0077543; assembly: GCA_001464055.1. GTDB lineage: Bacteria > Pseudomonadota > Gammaproteobacteria > Burkholderiales > Burkholderiaceae_C > Rubrivivax. The sequence continues at coordinate 98,832 of LNET01000074.1, read as the reverse complement.
GGCCTACTACTCGGTCCAGTTGCCGAACAACACGCCTGGAGCCGAGCCCATCGTGAGCGGCTACGCGGCCGACCTGATGGCGCTGATCGCGCAGCGTGCCGGCATGCAGATCCGCTACGTGTCTGTGCCGGATGTCCGCCATGGCCTGGCGCTGATGGTGGAAGGCCGGATCCACATGACACCCGTGCTGCGCATGACGCCCGAGCGCAGCCGGTTCCTGACCATGCCCGAACCGCTGGCCGGTGCCGAAGCGGTCTGGGTGGTCAGGCGCGACGCGCCGGCCGTGGACCAGTTGCGTCGCCAGCCGGGCCTGCGCGCTGCGGTGCCGCTGGGAACACCCCTGGCCGATGCCATGAGCGCAGCCTTTCCGCTGGCGCAACTCCAGGACGTCAAGGCCGAGGCCGCCGGCGTGGCGATGGTGGCCGACGGCCGGGCCGACATCACCCTCGTGGACCTGTTCGGTGCCATCCAGACGATCGAACGCAATCGCCTGCCGGGCGTGCAGATCCGCCGTGTGCCCCATGTGCCGCCGTTCCAGTCGGGGCCGGTCGTGGGCATCCAGTTCCCGTTGCTGCACAGCATCGTTGCCAAGGCCCTGGCCTCGGTGTCGCCAGCCGAACGCACCTTGCTGGCCAGGCGCTGGCTGCCGCAGGGCGTCGGCACGCCGTTCGATACCCAGACCGCCCTGCTGGGCATGGAAGAACAGGCCTGGGTCCAGCGGCAGCCCAAGCTGCGTGTGGGCTTCGACGCGGCGCAGCCGCCGCTGACCGAGGCCAGCGTGCCGGGTGCAGCGGGCGATCAGTTCAACGGGCTGGCCGCCGATGTGTTGAGCCTGGCCATGCGCAAGGCCGGGTTGCAGGTCGGCATGGCCCAGGGTGGGGTGGCCGACGACCTGACGCGCATGGCCGCGTCGGGTGAGATCGACATCGCCGTGGGTCTGGCCCGCACGCCGGCCAACGAAGGCGCCTTTCTGCTCGTCGGCCCGTATCTTCGGGCCGCCACCGTCATTGTCATGCCGGTGGTCGCGCCGCTGGCTGCGGCCGACCTGCGCGAACTCGTCGGCCCGGGTGGGGTGGCGATGCTGCGCAGCGAGCCCCTGCTGCCCGAACTGCGAAGCCGCTTCCCGGGTCTGCGCGCCCTGTTGTTCGACCACCAGAACCAGGCCCTGGAAGCCGTGGCGCAGGGCCGGGCCGCGGCTGCCATCGGCAACGCCTTCGCCATGAACCACCTGATACAGCAGCGCCATGCCGGGCGGCTGCATGTCACCGGGGTGGTGCGGGACGGCGACGTCGACCTGTACTTCGGCGTGCCCCGTGCGCAGCCGCAACTCGCCCGTGTGCTGGCCTTGGGTTTCGAGGCGCTGACACCGTCGGACATGGCGGCACTGCGCCAGCGCTGGCTGCTGCTGCGCATCGATGAAGGCCTGAAGTGGGCTGAGGTCCTGCGCTGGGCGCTGCCGATCGCCGCAGCCTTGCTGGCCGCGCTGGCACTGCTGGTGCTGGCCAACCGGCGCCTGCGTGCGGCACGGCGCGCGGCCGAACTGGCGCGGTCCGAGGCCGAGGCCGCCAACGCCGCCCGCGGCCGCTTCCTGGCCTACCTGGCGCACGAGGTCCGCGGCCTGGTCGACAGCATCGGCTGGGGCGCAAGGCTGATGCTGGCCAGCCACCCGCAGGCGTCTTCGGATCAGGTCGCGGGATGGATCAAGTCCTCGGCCGAAAGCACCAGCCGCTTGCTGGAAAGCACGCTCGAGAACGAACGCGCCCTGGCCCACGGCGTGACGCTGGCGCCGGCCGTGCACAACCTCAGCGACTGGTGGCGCGAAACCCTGGCCCCGCACGAGCTGACGGCAGCTTCCAAGGGCGTGGCCTTGCAGCAGCAGGCTCCGCAGGCCGAAGCCCCGCTGCGCTTCGACGCCCTGCGGCTGTCGCAGACGGTGCACAACCTGGTGGGCAATGCCATCAAGTTCACGAGTGATGGTGAAGTGATGGTGGCCGGGCGCTGGGACCCCGGCCAGGGTCGCCTGTGGGTCGAGGTGCTGGACACCGGCCCGGGCATTGCACCGGCCGAGATCGGGCGCCTGTGGGAGCCCTATGCCCAGGGTGCTGCCGGCCGCCGTGCCGGGGCCGGCGCAGGTCTGGGCCTGGCCATCACGCGCCAGATCATCGGTGCGATGGGCGGCACCGTTCGGGCTGAACTGCGCCAGCCGCGTGGCAGCCGCTTCTGTTTCGAAGTTCCGCTGGAGATTGCGTGATGAGAGCCCTGACGCCCCTGGAGGCCCGTGTGCTGGGTGTGTTGATCGAGAAGCAGGCCACCGTGCCCGACACCTACCCGCTGTCGCTGAACGCCCTGGTGGCGGGCTGCAACCAGAAGACCGCGCGCTGGCCCGTGATCGAAGCCACCGACGCCGAGGTGCAGACCGCCGTCGACGGCCTGAAGAGCCTGAGCCTGGTGTTCGACGGTTCGAGCAGCCGCGTCGTCAAGTACGAACAGAACATGGCCGCTGTCACGCGCTTGCCGCGCCAGTCGGTGGCCCTGCTGGCAGTGTTGATGCTGCGCGGGCCGCAAACCTCGGCCGAGCTGCGCCAGAACAGCGAACGGCTGCACCGCTTCGCCGACATCTCGGCGGTGGAAGGTTTCCTCGACGAACTGGCGGCCAAGGAGCCGGCTCGCGTGGTACGCCTGAACCGCTCGCCCGGCGCCCGCGAGCCGCGCTGGGCCCATCTGCTGTGCGGGGACGTGCCGCTGGACACTGCCGGCAGCCCGCAGCGCCTGGGCGAAGCGGCCGATGGTGCCAGCGTGGCCAGCGCTGAACTGGCCGCGTTGAAGTCCGAGCAGGCGCGCATGGCCGGCGAGTTGGCCGAGCTGAAGGCGCTGGTGCAGCGCATGGCCCGGGAACTGGGTGTGGAATGAACGGGGCGTGCGCGCTGTGTGCCTGGTTGGCTGAGGGTGGTCGAGGTCCTGGGCCCGGTCTTTGCCCAGCCGCCCTGCCACGGGGTCGACTTCGCGGTCTTCTGGCAGCTTCGGGCGCGGGCCCGGGCTGGTTTTGACCATGAGCACCCGGTCGCCTACCTGGCCAATCTCTTCGCTACGCCCCGGGCCAGCGCCGACATTGAGCACGACGCAGAGCTCGGGCTGACCCTCGTCGGTCATCGGCCCGGACGCGTCAGGCGGGCATAGACCAGACCGGCAAGCGCAGCGCCAGCCGCCATGGCCAGCAGCCCGGGCAGGCCGCGTGTGGCGTCGATGAACACCGGCATCGGTGCCAGCGCATCGACGCTGCGAACGGCGGCGATCAGCCCCAGGCCCGCAGCTGCGGCCAGCAAGGCCGTGCGCCAGCCGGGAAGCCGCCTGGCGATGAAGGCTGCCGCGGCCAGCGCCGGCAGCCATCCGGCGGCCAGGATGCCGGCATAGACCGGCCCGAAACCGATCAGGTCCTGCCAGGTGGTGCGGGCACGAACCGCGGCTGGCACCTCGAAGCCCAGGGCCAGCAGGGCCTGCAGGTTGATCTGTGTCTGCACGGCCGAGCCCCAGGCGACGGCCAGCAGTCCGGCCAGGGCCAAGGCGGCCAGGTGGCGAGTCCAGGGTCGGGATAGGGTCATGGCCGAGGGTATCTGTTCCATACTGCCTTGATGATGCGTCAACTGTCTGCCCTGATCCTCGGCACACTGGCCGTGGTGTTGTCGGCACAGGCCGCGGCCTACCGCGTGGAAACCGTGGCCAGCGGGCTGGCCTACCCTTGGTCGCTGGCCTTTCTGCCAGGCGGCCGCATGCTGGTCACTGAGCGGCCTGGTCGCTTGCGACTCATCGAGCCCGGGGCCGACGGCCGCCCGCAGCTTCGCGCCGAAGCCGTGGCCGGTGTGCCACCCGTGCTGGCGCAGGGGCAGGCCGGGCTCTTCGACGTGCTGCCGCATCCGGCCTTTGCCGAAAACGGCTGGGTGTACCTGTCGCTGGCCCACGGAACGCCTTCGGCGAACCATCTGCGCGTGGTCCGCGGGCGTTTCGACGGCCGCGGGCTGGCTGAGGTGGTGCCGGTGTTCACCTCGCAGCCGGCAAAGGCCGACAGCCAGCACTTCGGTGGCCGCATGGCCTGGCTGGCCGACGGCAGCCTGATGCTGGGCATGGGCGACGGCAACCTGGAGCGCAGCGACGCGCAGCGCTTGCACACCCACCTGGGCAAGTTGCTGCGCATCAGCGCCGACGGCAGCGTGCCTACCGACAACCCGTTCGTGCGGCGTGAAGGCGCGCGGCCCGAGATCTACAGCATCGGCCACCGCAACCCGCAGGGCATGGTGGTGGTGGCCGGCGTGCCCTACGCGCATGAACACGGGGCCCGGGGCGGCGACGAGCTGAACCGCATCGAGCCCGGAGCCAACTACGGCTGGCCCGTCACCACGGGCGGCATCGACTACACCTACGCCCGCGTCTCGCCCTATCGCAGCCTGCCCGGCATCGTGCCGCCGCTGGTCGAATGGACGCCGTCGATCGCGCCGGCGGGCCTGGCCTGGTACGACGGAACGCTGTTCCCGGCCTGGCGCGGCAGCCTGTTCGTGGCCGCCCTGAAGGAGCGCAGCGTGCGCCGTGTGCCGCTGGCTGGCGGCGTTCCCGGGCCACAGGAGCTTCTGTTTCAGGAGCTGGGCGAACGCATCCGCGACGTGCGCGCCGGACCCGACGGCGCGATCTACCTGCTGACCGACAGCGCCACCGGCCGAGTGCTGCGCGTGGTGCCCGACCCATCATGAATCCACGCTTCAGCCCGCGTTTGAACCGCCGTGCCTGCCTGGCCACACTGGCTGCCTTGGCCTGCCCCGCCGTGTCCCGTGCGGCCGAGCCCGTGTTGCGTCTGGGCACATCCACCGCCGGCGGTGGTTTTGCGCTCTACGGCGAGACGCTGGAGCGGCTGCTGAACCAGCAGGCCGGGCGCATCCTGCTGCGCGCCCAGCGCACCCGCGGCACCGCGGAAAACCTGGTGCTGCTGCAGCGTGGCGAAATCGACGCTGCGCTGGTCCAGGGCACGGCAGCCAGCGAAGTGCTGCAACAGGGCCCGGCCAGCGGCCTGCGCGTGTTGTGGGCCATGTACCCCAGCCCCGGCATGCTGGCCGTGCCTGCGGCCTCGCCAGCCCGCCGGCTGGAAGACCTGAAAGGGCGGCGCGTCGTCTTCGGTGTGCGCACCAGCGGCCTGGTGACACTGGCGCGTCAGGTGTTCGACGGCCTGGGCCTGGACATCGATCGCGATTTCGAGGCGATCTACGTCACCCAGGCGGCCGAGTCGCCGCGCCTGGTGCTGGCCGGCGATGCAGCAGCGCTGTGGGGCGCTGGCGAGGGCTGGCCGGGTTTCGTGGCCATGTCCGAGGCCCCGGGTGGTGCGCGTTTCCTGGGCCCGGCCGCGAGCCAGTTGCCACAGATCCTGGCGAAGTACCCGCTGCTGCAGGCGATGACGGTGCCGGCGGGGCTGTATCCCGGCATCGACGAACCGCTGACGACGGTGGGTTCGGTGAACCTCATCCTGGTCCGTGCTGATCTCGACCTGGCGCTTGCCGGCGCCTTCGTGCACGCGATACAGGCGGTGGCAGCCGAACTGGCCCAGGCGCTGCCGCAGGCGGCGTTCGGTACCCTGGCCAACACGCGGGCCAGCGCCCCGGTGCCGGAACTGCTGCATCCCGCGTTGCGCTGATCAATCCAGGATCGAGTACGGTCCGCCGGCTTCCAGCGCGCGCTGGTAGGCCGGGCGGGCGTGGATCCGGGCCAGCCAGTCCATCAGCCTCGGCCGCGAGGCGTTCAGCCCGGCGCGGGCAGCCGCAGCCTCCAGCGGGAAGCTCATCTGGATGTCCGCCGCGGTGAATTCGGGCCCGGCGAACCAGTCGCGGCTGGCGAGCTCGGTTTCCATGAAGTCGAGCTGCCGGCTGATGTTGGGCGCGATGAAGCTGCTCGTGACCTTGTCGGCCACGCCCTTGACCACGGGTTTGATGAAGAAGGGTACCGGCGCGCTGCGCACCTTGTCGAAGACGAGCTTGAGCAGCAGAGGCGGCATGGCCGAGCCTTCGGCAAAGTGCAGCCAGTAGGTGTAGCGCCGGGCTTCGGGAGTGCCGGCCGGCGGACGCAGTCGACCGGCGCCATGGGTGTCGACGAGGTACTCGACGATGGCCCCGGATTCAGCCACCGTCACACGCTGTGCGCCTTCGCCTTCGGTGATGACCGGCGATTTTCCCAGCGGGTGCACACGCGCCAGTTCGGGCGGCGCCAGCATCGTTTTCGGGTCGCGGGCATAGGGCTGCACCCGATAGGGCAGGCCCAGTTCCTCCAGCAGCCACAGCACGCGTTGCGAGCGGGAGTTTTCGAGATGGTGCAGTGTGATCATGGCCGGCATTGTGCCGACCATGGGGCAGAGCACTCAGCCCTTGGACAAGGCGTTGAGGGCCGGCGTCGCCAGCGGGCTGGGCAATGGCCGGCGGAAGGCGGCCGCCAGCTGGCCGACATTGGCGCGACGCACCAGCCCCTTGAAGCCGGTGGCTGCGCTGTTTCGCTTGACCGAGGCCATGCCGGCCGCCAGCCCCGAACGGCTGGCATAGGGCTCGCTGCGGCCCAGGGTGTGCTGGGCGTCGTCCAGCACCTCGAACCACTGGCGACCGTCGGGGTCGGTGTGGCGCACGTAGCACTCGGGTCGCTGGGATTGCCTGCGCAGCAGCGCCACTCCGTCCATGGCCGCCGGGCGCGACCAGAACACCCGACTCGTCAACACGGTTTCGTGGTTGCCAGCCCGCAAGGTGAACATGAAGGCACCGTCGTCACCTTCGATCATCTGAAAATATCCGTTCACTCTTCGCGCTCCTGGCCATGTGACTTTGTTGCCACGATCCTGGGGCTGCGGCGCGAACTTGTCACCGTCTGGCAGCTGGGGTCTCGCCAGACTTTCGTCTTGGCTGAGCCCATGAAGATGTAAGCACTGGTTTCAAGTTGTTCAGTCGAGCATCACGAGCCGGTGCTTGAGCGCCGTGAGCACGGCTTCGGTCCGGTTGTCGGCGTGCAGCTTGGCCAGGATGTTGGTGACGTGGAACTTCACGGTGGGCATCGCGATGGAGAGCCGATTGCTGATTTCCTGGTTGCTCATGCCGCGCGCCATCAGTGCAAGCAGCTCTCGCTCGCGTTGCGTCAGGTCGGCCCCCGGGCTGTTCCGGCGGTCGCCGGCGATCAGGGCGTCGGTGATCTCGGGGGCCAGCACACGGTGACCCGAGGCCGTGGCCCGGATGACGGTGATGAGTTCCTGTGCCGAGGCGTTCTTCAGCAGGAAGCTCGAGGCGCCGGTATCCAGGGCACGCTTGACCTCGGAAGGCTCGAGCAGGCTGGTCAGCATCACGAAGCGGGTCTGTGGCAGCAGAGGCCGGAGTGCAGCGATGGCAGCGATGCCGTCCATCTGCGGCATCACCAGGTCCATCAGCACCACGTCGGGCCTGAGTGCCGGTGCCAGGCGCAGGGCGTCTTCACCGGTTGCGGCGTCACCTACCCACAGCAGCTCGCGTTCGGCCTGGACCATGGCTGCCAGGCCATGGCGGATCATGGGGTGATCGTCGACGACGAAGACTCGGATTGCGGGGCGTGTGGATTCGGTGGACATGGCGTTATCGAGCCTCCCAGCTCAGTTCAAGTTCGATGCGGGTACCTTCTCCTGGCCGGCTGGCGACGCTGAAGCTGGCACCTAGTTCTTCTGCTCGCTCGCGCATGTTGTCGACGCCGAAGTGGCCGGGACGGTCGGAGTCGGGGTCGAACCCACAGCCGTCGTCGCAGATGCGCAGGCGGCCGAAGCCGGGGATGGGTTGAGACCAGGCCACATGGACGTGGCTGGCCCCGCTGTGGCGGGCAATGTTGGACAGCGCCTCCTGCGCCACCCGGTAGAGCTGCACCCGCTGCGCCGGCGGCGGGCCGTCGCCGGGTTCGAGTTGCACGCTGGTCTTGATCTCGCTGCGGCCAGCCAGCGCTTCCACGGCCTGCTGCAGCAGTTCGTTCAGGCGCGCGCCCTGCATCGCGTCTGGCCGAAGTTCGAACATCAGCATGCGCATCTCGGCCAGCGCACTGCGATTGAGTTTTTCCAGCGTCAGTGCCTGCTGCCGCGTGGCCGGGTCGGCGCCTTCCGCACGCGCCAGCGTGCTGGCGAGCAGGTTTGCGGCAAACAGCGTCTGCGAGACGGCGTCGTGCAGCTCGCGCGCTATGCGGTTGCGTTCTGTGACCACGGCGATGTCGCGTTCACGTGTCAGAAGGTGGGCGTGGTGCATCGCCAGCGCGGTCTGGCTGGCCACGGCCTGCAGCAGTCGCGCGCGTTCGGCGTCGAAGTGGCCCGGTTCGCCGTGGTCCACCCGCATCACGCCCAGCACCTGTTCGCGCACCTTCAGTGGCACCGCCATCCAGGCCCGGGTGTTGCGGTACAGGGCTGATGTGCGGGCGTCGTCGGTGACCATTTCCCAAAGCCAGGACAGCAGGCCCTGCCTGGGCTGGTTTTCGATCAAGGGCTGGCCTTCTGCTTCGATCTGTTCGTAACGCTGCAGATTGGCGCGCGACAGGCGCAGGCCGGTCAGGTCGGCGAGGCTCAGGTCGGCGATGTCGGCGTCCTGGCTGCGATAGCCCATCAGCACCACCGGCCGCTGCGCTTCAAGTCCTTCGCGGGCCCAGACCGAAGCGCTGTCGTAGTGCATGGTCTGGCCCAGCGCGCCCAGGGCCTCGCCGACGAGTTCAGTGATGTCCCCTTGCGCTGCCAGGCCGATCGACAGGTCCTGCAGCGAGCTCAGTTCCTGCGTTCGCGACTGCAGTTTCACACCCAGCGCCGCATTGCGCGCTTCCAGCGCCTGCTGGCGTTGGCGGGCAGCATCGACCATGCGCCGCAAGGCAGTGCTCGCATGGTGCAGTTCGGCCGTCGAAGACTTGTAGGGGAGTTGCGACTGCGCCGATGCGTCATCACGTGCGAGCAAGCGCGCGGCCCGGGCGATGTCGTTGGTGGCCCGGGTGCTGCGAAGGGCCAGTCCGGCGGCTGCGAGCGCCGTCATGACGCCTGTTGCCAGCGCCCACCAGGCTGTTTCCGCGCGCTGGCCGGCGACCGTGCCCAGCAGCGTCGCGATCATCGCGCTGAGCAGGGAACCGACAAGCAACACCTGTCCCGGCAACGGCAGGCGGTCGAACAGGTGTTGCACGGAAGGCATGCGAGACCCTGGCGGACCGAAGCGATCAGGCTGCGGGAGGCGCCATGGGCGCATCCGGCGAAATCGGCGCATTCGGCGCGTCAGGCGTGCCCGGTGCCCTTGGCGGATGCGTCACCGGCGCCGGCAGGGGTGCCGCCATCGGTACGTCGAAAGAAGCCAGGACCCGGTCGACCACGCGGCCGGCAGCATGACGCCCACCGACCCCCAGCGCCACGCCTGCGCCGATGGCCAGTGCACCGAAGACGGCGCTGAAGGCGATGGTGATGATTTCCCCGGGCAGCCCGGCCTGATGCAAAGCCAGCGCACCGGTGAAGAACAGGATCAGTACGCGCGCACCCTGAGCCAGCAGCATGCCGTTGCGAAGGTGGCTGGCTTGCAACGCGCGTGCCGCGGCCGAGGCCAGGAACAAGCCCGCCACCAGCAGCACCGCGGCCACGGCCAGCTGGGCCATCGTTGCGCCCAGCGCGGCCACCATTCCGGTGAGGACCGGCAGGCCCAGGATCTCGCTGGCCTGGGTGGCTGCCACGGTCACCACGGCCACCATCACGGCCGTGCCTGCGAGTTCGGACAGGCTGCGGCCAGCCAGTTGCAGCGGGGCGGCGCCAAGCTTTTCCGGCAGCGAGTTCAGCCCGACGCCAGCCAGCAACGCGCTGACCAGATTGGCCAGCGCGCGGCCGATCAATACCGCCACGCCCACCACGATGGCGGCAGAAATCAGCCGTGGGATCAGACCGGTCACTGTTTCGAGCAGCTTGGACAGCGGCTGTGTGACGGCGTCCAGCCCCAGGGGCTGCAGTGCCGCGACCACGGTGGGCAGCAGGATCAGCACGAACACGACGCTGCCGGCCAACCCGGCCAGCCCGCCGTCGCCCAGGGCCTGTCCGAGACCCATGCGACTTGCCGCCTTTTCGGAACCGGCAGCACGCAACAGTCCGGTCACGATCTGCCTGACGATGCGCGCGAGCAGCAGGCCCACGCCCAGCACCACGACGCTGCCGAACAGGTTCGGGATGAAGGCCAGAAGCCGCGACAGCATGGCGTTGACAGGGGCAAGCAGCCCGTCGAGTTCCAGCGTGCCCAGCAAGGCCGGAAGGGCCAGCAACCACACCGCTGCCGCGGCGACGCCGGCCAGGGTGGTGCCCAGGCCTTCGGTGTGCAGCCGCGCGTCGAGCTGCGTGCGCACCCAGGCCCTCTGCACCGCCAGCCGCACCAGGCGCGCACCCAGCCAGGCCGCGCCCAGGATGGCCAGCGCAGCCAGAAGGCGGGGGACATAGGGCCCCAGGAATCCGCTCACAAGCGGCGTGATCGATTCGAAGCTTTGCTTCAGCGGCTCCATGCGATGCCTTTGACTTGAGCCCGGTTCGCGGGGGGCGGGGGACGACAAGGCGTCAAGCCGGCGCGAGGCTTGATTGAAATGCTAGGCCGTGGTGCTTGGGCGGCACCCCGTCCTGGGTATGGGGCGCTGCCCGTGGGGCTGTGATGCATGCCCCCGGGCGGGGTGGCCGACAGGGCGTTGCGGGCGGGCCCGGGTGCACAGCGTAGTACGCTTGCGGTCGTTCCCAACCAGCTTACTCCGTTCGCTGCGGAGTCCCACTCAAAATGAAGAAGGTCTACCCCAGTGCCGCCGCCGCGCTGGCCGGCATCGTCAAGGACGGGCAGATGCTCGCCGTCGGTGGCTTCGGCCTGTGTGGCATCCCCGAAGCCCTGATCGCTGCCTTGCGTGACAGCGGCGTCAAGGGCCTCACCGTCGTCAGCAACAACGCCGGGGTCGACGGCTTCGGCCTGGGCCAGTTGCTGGAAACGCGCCAGATCAAGAAGATGATCAGCAGCTACGTGGGCGAGAACAAGGAATTCGAGCGCCAGTATCTGGCCGGCGAACTGGAACTGGAGTTCACGCCCCAGGGCACGCTGGCCGAGAAGCTGCGGGCGGGCGGCGCAGGCATTCCCGCCTTCTTCACGCGCACGGGTGTCGGCACGATGGTCGCCGAAGGCAAGGAACTGCGCGAGTTCGACGGCCACACCTATGTGATGGAGCGTTCGCTGGTTCCCGACGTGTCGCTGGTGAAGGCCTGGAAGGCCGACGAATCGGGCAATCTCGTCTTCCGCCTGACTGCGCGCAATTTCAATCCGGCTGCCGCAATGGCCGGCAAGCTGACCATCGTCGAGGTCGAGGAAATTGTGAGGAAAGGTGACATCGAACCCGATGGCGTGCACCTGCCCGGCATCTACGTCGACCGCATCGTCCTGAACGCGAACCCCGAAAAGCGCATCGAGAAGCGCACCCTGACCGAGAAAGCTGGAGCCTGACCATGCCCTGGACCCACGACCAGATGGCCGCCCGCGCGGCCAAGGAACTGCACGACGGCTACTACGTCAACCTGGGTATCGGCCTGCCCACGCTGGTGGCCAACTTCGTCAGCCCCGACATCGAGGTCTGGCTGCAAAGCGAGAACGGCATGCTCGGCATCGGGCCATTCCCGACCGTCGAGCAGGTCGATGCCGATGTCATCAACGCCGGCAAGCAGACCGTGACGACCTTGCCCGGCACCAGCATTTTCGGGAGCCACGAGAGCTTCGCGATGATCCGCGGCGGCAAGATCGACCTGTCGATCCTGGGCGCGATGCAGGTCAGCGAACACGGCGATCTGGCGAACTGGATGATTCCCGGCAAGATGGTCAAGGGCATGGGCGGCGCGATGGACCTGGTGGCCGGGGTCGCCAAGGTCATCGTGCTGATGGAGCACGTGGCGCGCAGGAAGGACGGCGGCCACGACCTGAAGATCCTGCCGAAGTGCACGCTGCCGCTGACCGGCGTGGGCGTGGTCAACCAGATCATCACCGACCTGGCCGTGATGGCGGTGACACCGCAGGGCTTGAAGGTGCTGGAGATCGCGCCTGGCGTGACGGCCGAGGAACTGCACGCCAAGACCGGCGTCACCCTGCTGCTGTAGCGGGGCCGGGCCGGGTCTGCCGGTCGGCCGGCCCCTGGCCCTGCAACGCCTGGCTTCAGCCGATTCGGCCCAGCAGCAGGTATTCCATCAGCGCCTTCTGCACGTGCATGCGGTTCTCGGCCTCGTCCCAGACCACGCTTTGCGGCCCGTCGATGACTTCGGCGGTGACTTCCTCGCCGCGGTGCGCCGGCAGGCAGTGCATGAACAGCGCATCCGGCTGGGCCACGGCCATCATGTCCTCGTCGACGCACCAGTCGACGAAGGCCTTGCGGCGTTCGTCGTTCTCGGCTTCGAAGCCCATGCTCGTCCAGACATCGGTGGTGACGAGGTGCGCGCCTTCGCAGGCCTGCATGGGGTGGTCGAAGACCTTGTAGCAGCGCGTGTCGCGGATGCCGGCCACGGCCGCATCGACTTCGTAGCCACCCGGGGTGCTGACATGCACCGTGAAGCCCAGCGTTTCGGCGGCCTGCAGCCAGGTGTTCGCCATGTTGTTGCCGTCGCCCACCCAGGCCACCACCTTGCCGGCGATGCTGCCGCGGTGCTCGATGTAGGTGTAGATGTCGGCCAGGATCTGGCAGGGGTGGTATTCGTTGGTCAGCCCATTGATCACCGGCACGCGCGAGTTCGCGGCGAAGCGTTCGATCTTGGCTTGCTCGTAGGTGCGGATCATCACGATGTCGACCATGCGGCTGATCACGCGTGCAGTGTCTTCCACGGGTTCGGCACGGCCGAGCTGGCTGTCGCCGGTGGTCAGGTTCAGTACCGAGCCGCCCATCTGGTACATGCCCGCTTCGAAGCTGACACGGGTTCGGGTGCTGGCCTTCTCGAAGATCATCGCCAGCGTACGGTCGACCAGCGGCTGGTAACGCTCGTAGTTCTTGAAGCGGGTCTTGATCGTGCGCGCGCGCTCGAAGAGGTAGCTGTATTCCTCCGCGCGCAGGTCCTTGAACTGCAGGTAATGCTTGATCAGGCGCGTGCCCGGCTTCATGGCTCGGCCAGGAACTGCTTGATCAGCGGGCACAGGATGGCGACGATCTCGCCGGCTTCTTCCAGCGACAGGATCAGTGGCGGCACGATGCGGATGACGCGGTCGGCGGTGACGCTGATCATCAGCCCGGCTTCGGCTGCACGGCCGAGCAGGACGCCGCAAGGGCGCTCGAGTTCGATGCCGATCATCAGCCCGGCGCCGCGCACTTCCTTCACGCCGGCCACGCCTTCCAGTTCGCGGCGCAGGCAGCCCTGCAACGCTTCGCCCACGGTGGCGGCGTTCGCCAGGATGCCGTCTTCCTCGCAAATGCGCAGCGTTTCCACGCCGGCACGCATGGCCAGCGGGTTGCCGCCGAAGGTGGTGCCATGGTTGCCCGGCCCCAGCACGTTCAGCGCGCGCGGCCCGCAGACCACGGCGCCGATGGGCACGCCCGAGCCCAGACCCTTGGCCAAGGGCATCACGTCGGGCTTGACGCCCGCCCACTGGTGCGCGAACCACTTGCCGGTGCGCCCGATGCCGCATTGCACTTCGTCGAGCATCAGCAGCCAGTCGTGCTGGTCGCAGGCCTTGCGCAGGCCCTGCAGGTAGTCCCAGCGCGCCGGGTTGACACCGCCTTCGCCCTGGATGGTTTCGAGGAACACCGCGACGATGTTGGGGTTGCTGCGCGCGGCGGCCTCGATCGCGGCCAGGTCGTTCATCGGCACACGGACGAAGCCTTCAACCAGCGGGCCGAAACCGGCTTGCACCTTGGGGTTGCCGGTGGCGGACAGCGTGGCGATGCTGCGGCCATGGAAGGCGCGTTCGTAGACGATGACTTCCGGTCGTTCGATGCCCTTGTCATGGCCGAACTTGCGAGCGATCTTCAATGCCGCTTCGTTGGCTTCCAGGCCTGAATTGCAGAAGAAGGCGCCGTCCAGGCCAGAGATTTCGCAGAGCTTGGCGGCCAGCTGCTCCTGCAGAGGGATCTCGTAGTAGTTGCTGGTGTGGATCAGCTTGGCCACCTGGTCCTGCAGCGCGGGAACCAGCTTTGGGTGGGCGTGCCCCAGCGTGTTGACGGCAATGCCTCCCAGACCGTCCAGGTATCTCTTGCCGTTCGTGTCCCAGACCCAGCAGCCTCGGCCATGCGACAAGGCGATGGGCAGGCGCCCATAGGTGTTCAGCACATGGGGCATGGGGCGCGCCAGCGCCTTTGCGGTTTCTGGAGCATTCATTGCAAGGCCCTTTTCAGTCGGCGGCGAAGGCCGGCCAGGGCGCGGATTCTAAATGGCGACACCACGTGCCCTCCGTCATGCTGCGACGCAGCAAGGCCGAGGCACAATCCCCTGGGTTTCCCCGAACACGATTGATGACTCACTCCAAGCCGCGCCAGTACTACATCCAGGGCATCACCCTTCAGGGACGAACCTTCCGGCCCAGCGACTGGGCCGAGCGCCTGGCCGGAGCCATGTCCAGTTTTCGCCCCGGCGGCGGTCTGGGCGGCAAGCAGGCCTACATCGGCTACTCGCCTTACTGCGTGCCCCAGGTCATCGACGGCGTGAAATGTGTTCTGGTGAACGAAGCCCTGCGCGACCTCGAACCGATGGCCTGGGACTTCGTGATGAACTTCGCAAGCGACAACGGCCTGAAGGTGGTCGACGCCCAAGAGGGCTGAAAAAAGCGAAAAGCCCGCTATTGCGGGCTTTCTTGTTCCGGACGGAGATGTCGCCGCCGGCTCGCTAGCGCCTTCAAGCGGCCAGTGCCAACGCCTTGACCTTGGCAGACAGGCGGCTCTTCAGGCGGGCCGCCTTGTTCTTGTGGAAGACGCCTTTGTCAGCCACCGAGTCGATGATGCTCTGCGCCGACTTGAAGGTCTCGGTGGCCTTGGCCTTGTCGCCAGTGGCAACTGCCTTCACCACGTTCTTCACCACGGTGCGAAAACGCGAACGCAGCGATGTGTTGGCGGCGTTGAGCACCACGTCCTGGCGGGCGCGCTTGCGACCCGAGGCGAGACGGACTGTTTTCTTCTTGGCTTTGGACGAGGTGGCCATGCTGCAGGTTGATTGGTGAATAGCAAAGACCGTCGAGTATAGCAGCCCCGCGCAAGTTGCAAAACACCATCGGTGCCGCCGCCTATACTTGGCCGGTTGAACCTCCTCAAGGCCGCCTCCACCGTTTCGTTGCTGACCCTGGTGTCCCGCATCACCGGGCTGGCGCGGGAGCAGCTGATCGCCGCCACGTTCGGCGCCAGCGCAGCCACCGACGCGTTCAACGTCGCATTCCGCATTCCCAACCTCTTTCGCCGGCTGTTTGCCGAAGGGGCCTTTTCCCAGGCTTTCGTGCCCCTGATGGCGGCCACGCGGGCAAAAGACGGCGACGCTGCCACCGGCGACCTGATCGATGCCGTGGCAACGCTCCTGGCCTGGGCGCTGCTGTTCACCTGCGTGCTGGGGGTGGTGGCCGCACCCGCGTTGGTGTGGGCCATGGGCTCGGGCCTGCAGGATTTCGACTCGGCGGTGCTGATGACACGGGTCATGTTTCCGTACATCGGCTTCATGTCGATGGTGGCACTGGCCGCCGGGATCCTGAACACCTGGAAACGATTCGCGGTTCCGGCCATCACGCCCGTGCTGCTCAATCTCTCGGTGATCGGCGCTGCCTGGTGGGGCGCGCCCTGGCTCGAGTCGCAGGGCATCGAGCCCATCCTGGCGCTGGCCGGCGGCGTGATGCTGGGCGGCGTGCTGCAGGCCCTGGTGCAGATTCCGGCGTTGGCAGCCATTGGCCGGGTGCCGCGCATCGGCGTGCTGCCGGCTTCGGTGGCCCGGGCCTGGCGCCACCCAGGCACCCGGCAGGTGCTGCGTCAGATGGCGCCGGCCCTGCTGGGTGTGTCGGTGGCGCAGATCTCGCTCTTGATCAACACCCAGATCGCCTCGCACGTGGCGGTGGGCGCGGTGTCCTGGCTGACCTACGCCGACAGGCTGATGGAATTTCCAACCGCCTTGCTGGGCGTTGCGCTGGGTGTGGTGCTGCTGCCGCAGTTGTCTGCCGCCAAGGGGCGCGACGACGCCGAGGGCTTCTCTGACATGCTCGATTGGGGCTTGCGCCTGGTGCTGCTGCTGACCGTGCCTTGCGCGCTGGCTTTGCTGCTGTTTCCCACCGGCCTGGTTTCGGTTCTCTACCACTACGGGGCTTTCACGGCGGCCGACCTGTCGATGACGGTGCTGGCGCTGCAGGGCTATGGCGTCGGCCTGCTCGGCCTGGTGGCCATCAAGGTGCTGGCGCCGGCGTTTTATGCCCGGCAGGACATTCGAACTCCGGTGAAGATCGCCATCGGCGTGCTGCTGGCCACGCAGGCCATGAATCTGGTGCTCGTGCCGTGGCTGGGCCACGCCGGGCTGGCGTTGTCGATCGGCCTGGGCGCGCTGGTCAACGCCGGCCTGCTTCTGGCAGGGCTTCTCAAGCGGGGAGCATTCAAGCCGCGCCCGGGCTGGAAGCGGTTTGCCCTGCAGGTTCTGGCTGCGAACCTGGCCTTGGGTGCCGTGCTGGCGGTGGCCGGGCAGCAGATCGACTGGGTGGGCCTGCAGTCCGCCTGGGCCACCCGCGTGGGTGCGGTGGCTGCGGTACTGGCCGGCGTGGCGCTGCTCTACTTCGCCGTGCTCGCGGCGCTGGGCCTGAGGCCGCGTCAGTTTGTGCGCCGGGGCTGACCTACACTGAAGCCCATGTCAGGAATCCTGAATTTCGCCACCCCGACAGCGCTGGAGTACTTCGCCACGCTGGTGGCCGAAGACGCCAGCCTGTCGGTCATCGAGACTGCCATCGCCGTCGGCCAGGACGACGAACCCGGGCTCGATACCCAGGGCGTGCTGGCCCAGATCGACCTGCTGGCCGAGCGCCTGCGTCGCCGCCTGCCGGGCGACGCCGGGCCCTTGCAGCGCTTGCGTCTGCTGAACAGCTACTTTTTCCATGAGCTCGGCTTTGCCGGCAACGTCAACGATTATCACGACCGCCGCAACAGCTACCTGCACGAGGTGCTCAAGACCCGGCGCGGCATTCCCATCACGCTGGCGGTCGTGTACATCGAGATGGCCACGCAGCTGGGCCTGAAGGCGCAGGGCGTGTCCTTTCCGGGCCACTTCCTGGTGAAGCTGCGCATGCCCCGTGGCGAAGTCATCCTCGACCCGTTCAGCGGGCAGACCCTGTCCCGCGACGAGCTCGAGGATCGCCTGGCGCCCTTTCGCCGCCGCTTCGGCTTGACGGGCGACAACGAAGTGCCCCTGGGTCTTTACCTGCAGGCCGCCGAGCCGCGCGACATCGTGGCCCGCCTGTTGCGCAACCTGAAGGAGATTCACCGCCGCGTGGGTGACCGCCCGCGGCTGGTGGCGGTGCTGGAGCGTCTGGCCACCCTGCTGCCCCAGGCCTGGGACGAGCGGCGCGACCTGGCCCTGGTGCTGGGCGAACTCGGCCGCCTGGAGGACGCCATCGACCATCTCGCGCTGTACCTGCAGAACCGGCCCGAAGCCGACGACGCCCTGCGCATGCAACAGCAACTGGCCGGCTGGCAGGCGCGCGTTGCCCGCGCGACGGGCCGGGCGCGCTGATTGGCGATGAGACAGCTTCCCCTGGCCATCGGCCCGGTGGCCGTGCCGACATTCGACAACCATCTGGCCGGGCCGAATCCTGCCGTGCACACCCAGCTGCTGGCGCTGGCCGAGTCCCTGCAGGGCGAGCAACCAGCCCCGGCTCCGGCACCGCTGTACCTGTGGGGTGCGCCTGGCTGTGGCAAGACCCACCTGCTGCACGCCCTGGCCCATCGTCTGCAGTCCGTCGGCCTGGGCGTGGGCTGGTTCGATGCCGGAACCCGGCAGCCCTGGCACTGGTCGAGCGACTGGCGGCTGGTCGTCATCGACGACTGCGACCGCTTCGACGGGGCCGCGCAACAGGCGGCCTTTGCCTTGTTCGTCGAAGCGGCGGCCCAGGGCACGCAGGTGGCCGCGGCCGGGCGCGTGCCGCCCGTCGACCTGAGCCTGCGGGAAGACCTGAAAAGCCGCCTGGCCTGGGGCCATGTGCTGGCACTGCAGCCCCTGGGCGACGCCGAGACTCGCGCGGTGCTGCGTCGTCAGGGCGACGAACGCGGGCTGTTGCTGCCCGACGAGGTGCTGGACTATCTGCTCACGCGCTTCGAGCGCAACCTGGGCTATCTGGTTCGGCTGCTCGACGCGCTGGACAAGTACGCCCTGGTCAATGGCCGCCGCATCACCGTGCCGCTGGTGCGCGCACTGCTGGCCGAACCCGACCTGGCGCCCGCATGAAGCTGACTCTCTTCGACCTGGACGGCACCCTGCTGCCCACCGATTCCGACCACGCCTTCGGCGAGTTCCTGATCCATCTGGGCTGGGCCGACGGCGAGTTGCACCGCCAGCGCAACGACGCGTTTTATGCCGACTATCAGGCCGGGCGCCTGGACATGGCCGCCTACGTCGACTTTGCCACCGGCCCCTGGCGCGACCGCGGCATCGCCGAACTGGCAGCGGCACAGGCCCGCTTCCTCGACGAAGTCGTGCGACCGGCGCTGCACCCTGCGGCGGCACGGCTGGTGCAAAGCCACCGCGAGCAAGGTGACCTGATGGCCGTGGTGACAGCGACCAACGAGTTCGTCACCCGGCCGATCGCCGCGCTGTTCGGGATCGACCAGCTGATCGCCACCGAACTTGAACGCGACGCTTGCGGTCAAGTCACCGGCGCCATTGCCGGCACCGCGGCTTTCCGGGAGGGGAAAATCGTGCGCGTGCAGGCCTGGCTGGCAGCGCAGGGTCGAACCTTCGGCGATTTCGAGGCCAGCACCTTCTACAGCGATTCCACCAACGACCTGCCGTTGCTCGAGCACGTGAGCCACCCGGTGGCCACCAACCCCAGCCTGGCGCTGGAGCGCCATGCGCGCGAACGCGGCTGGCCCGTCCTGAAGCTCTTCGAATGATCAAGAAATTCATCAACCGCCTGTTGGGCAAGAGCGAAACCGCAATCGCGGCGCCCGAGGTGCCCGACATTCCCGTCGTGCCGCTGGGCGCTCGTGTGGAAGTGCCCTTGGCCGAGCACGGCATCGACCCCAAGCTGCTCGACGCCAACGCGGTGCGTGTGGTCAAGACCCTGAAGGACGCTGGCTACGAGGCCTACATCGTCGGCGGTGCAGTGCGCGACCTGCTGGTCGGCCTGCGCCCGAAGGATTTCGATGTCGCCACCGACGCCACACCAGAACAGGTCAAGGTGCTGTTCCGCCGGGCCTTCATCATTGGTCGGCGCTTCCGCCTGGTGCACGTGGTCTTCGGCCGCGGCCGCGAGCACGAGACGATCGAGGTGTCCACTTTTCGGGCCTACCTGGACATTGCCGCGGCCGACACCGTGGCAGGCAACGAAAAGACGAGCAAGCACGAAATCGCCGACAAGACCCACGTCGTCGACGCCAGCGGCCGCGTGCTGCGCGACAACGTCTGGGGCCCGCAGATCGAGGACGCCGCGCGGCGCGACTTCAGCATCAACGCGATGTACTACGACCCGGTCTCGGAGATCGTCGTCGATTACCACGGCGGCATTGCCGATGTCCGCGCCAAGACGCTGCGCATGATCGGCGATCCCGACACCCGCTACCGCGAAGATCCGGTGCGCATCATCCGTGTGGTGCGCTTCGCGGCCAAGCTGGGCTTCGAGATCGAACCCGCCACGCGCAAGCCCATCAGGCAGATGGCAGCGCTGCTGGCCAACGTGCCGGCTTCGCGGCTGTTCGACGAAATGGTCAAGCTGCTGCAGACCGGCCATGCACTGGCCAGCATCGAGCAATTGAAGAAGCAGGGCCTGGACCGCGGCTTCTTCCCGGCGCTGGATGCAGTGCTTGCGGCGCCGCAGCCGAATCCGGCGCGCGACGAGTTCGTGCGCCTGGCGCTGCAGGACACCGACCGTCGTGTGCAGGAAGGTCGCCCGGTCGCGCCCAGTTTCATGCTGGCCTGCCTGCTATGGCATGAGGTGCTGGACCGCTGGAATGCCCTGAAGACAGCGGGCGAACCGCCCACGCCGGCGCTGCAGCAGGCGGTCGACGCGGTGTTCGACGCCCGCATCGGCGACATCTCGGGCCGTGGCAAGCTGGGTGGCGACATGCGCGAGATCTGGTTGATGCAGCCGCGCTTTGACCGGCGCACGCCCAGCGGTGCACTCGGGCTGGCAGGCCAGCCGCGTTTTCGTGCCGGCTACGACTTTTTGCGTCTGCGTGCCGACACCGGAGAAGTGCCGGTGGAACTGGCCGACTGGTGGGAAGACTTCCACCTGGGCAGCGACGAAGACCGCGAAGCCCTGCTGGCGGACGTGCGTGCGACCCAGCAGCCCAAGGTGCGTCGTGTGCCGGGGCCAAGACCGGCGGTTGCCGATGGCGCCGCCGCTCGCGAACCTGCGGCTGCGGTGGCGACTGGCAGCAGCGCACCGGCCGATGACGGCGCCGAAGACGCCGACGAGGGCGAGGGCGCGGCAGCCGGTGCAGCACCGGCGCGCAAGCGCCGCCGCCGCAGGCGCCGGCCGGCCGGCGAGAGCAGCAGCAGCGAACGGCCTGACGACGGTCCAGACCTTTCGCCGCCACCGCGTATCGACTGACGCGGCGCCGCGGGTGGGGGTCGTCATGGGCCAGGTCATCGCCTTTGTCGGCCTGGGTGCCAATCTGGGGGGCGACCCTGCACGTTTGCGCGCCACCCTGGTCAGCGCCTGGCGTGCGCTATCTGCGCTGCCCGGTTCGCAGGTCGAGGCGACCTCATCCTTGTGGCGCAGCGCACCGGTCGACGCCAGCGGCCCCGATTACCTGAATGCCGCGGTCGCCCTTCGCACCGACCTGGCGCCCCAGGCGCTGCTGCGCGCGCTGCAGGTCATCGAAGACGCCCACGGCCGCGAGCGACCTTTCCGAAACGCACCGCGCACGCTGGACCTGGACCTGCTTCGCCACGGCGACAGCGTCGTGCACAGCGCGGAGCTGACCCTGCCGCACCCGCGGCTGTGCGAGCGTGCATTCGTGGTTCGTCCGCTGCTCGAAATCGTGGGCGACGGGCAGGCGTGGGCTGCCGATCTGACCGCAGCCCTGCCGGGCCTGGCCGATCAGCCGCTGGAACGCCTGGTCTGCACACCCGACTGGCCACCCGGCTGAACCGCCCCGACGGCGGGCTCAAGTTGCCACTGGAAGAACATCTGCACGCTGTAGGTGATCGTGCCCATCAGGATGCCGCCTCCCAGCAGCAGCGCTGCCACCGCAGCCAGCACCGGAGCCCAGGTCGTGGCACGGCCCGGGTGCCCCGGGTTGTGGTGGGCGTCCCACTTCTCGTCGGGCGTCAGTCCGTACAGGATGGCGAAGAACGCACCCAACGAAAGCATCAGGCCCAGCAGCGGCATCAGCAACCAGGCCAGACGGTCATCCTGGCCGAGTTCAAGCAGGCGTTGCAGCCCCATCCAACCCACGGCAGTGGGCGGCAGGTGGGCCCAGGCCAGGCCGTCGCGCAGGCCGTGAACGTAGAGCCGGTGCAGCCCGAGCGCGCCGCCGAGCAGGGCCAGCCAGGCGGCGATCGACTTGGAGCGATAGCGCCTGGGAGTGGGCAAGGCGTGCGTGTGTGCAGGATTCATGGTGTCGACTGGTAATCCTGTAGTCTAGAATGCTCGGTTTTCGGCGTTGGTTCGGGGTGTGGCTCATGAGGGCTTTTCATCCCGGGCGTATCTACAGCGCCGCCGCGGGCCTCAGGCCCTGCGGGCCAGGCAGCTGCCCTGACAGGCGGCCACCGGCCGGCAGGGGCGGCCCACCTCGATGGCTCGCCCGGTGTGTCCCCGCGGTTGTGTCGTCGGCACCGTACTGCAGGAAATTCACATCATGGTCGTAATCCGGCTGGCTCGTGGTGGCGCCAAGAAGCGCCCGTTCTACAACATCGTCGTCGCCGACTCGCGGGAGCGCCGTGACGGCCGCTTCATCGAACGCGTCGGTTTCTACAACCCGGTGGCCTCAGGTGCCGAGCAACCATTGCGCGTCGCCCTGGACCGCGTGACGCACTGGACTGGCGTGGGTGCGCAGTTGTCGCCCACCGTCGCGCGCCTGGTCGAGCAGGCCAAGGCTGCTCCCGCCGCCTGAAGCCGTCTGGCGACGTGAGCCCGGCAGCCTCACCACTGGGCGCCCTGCCGGGCGCACCCACCGAAACGATGCCGGCCGACGCTGTCGAGGTTGGCCGCATCATTGGGGCCTGGGGCGTGCAGGGCGGCTTGAAGATCAAGCCGTTTGCTGCCGACCCCCAGGCTCTTTTTTCGTCGAAGCGCTGGTTTCTCCAGCCCAACGATCTACCGCGCCCACCGGGTGCCAAGGCCCTGCAGCCGCTGCCCGGACTGCTGCGCGTGAAGCAGGCCCGTGAACATGGCGACGGCGTCGTCGCCACCGTGCACGACATCGACGGGCGCGATGCTGCACAGGCGCTGGCCGGTGCCCGCATCTTCGTGCCGCGCGCCAGCTTCCCCACGCCTGACGATGGCGAGTTCTACTGGGTCGACCTGATCGGCCTGCAGGTTGCCAATCGCCAGGGCCTGGCCCTGGGCAAGGTGGTCGGTCTGATCGAAACCGGGCCGCATTGCGTGTTGCGCATCCAGCCGGCCGAAGCCGACGCCGAAGAGCGGCTCGTTCCCTTCGTCGACGCTTATGTCGACAGGGTGGACATCGCCGGCGGCACCATCGCCGTCGACTGGGAAGCCGATTACTGAAAGCGCGGGCCTGGTCATGCGCTTCGACGTCGTCACGCTGTTTCCGGAGCTGTTCGCGCCGCACCTCAAGCACGGCATCACGCGCCGGGCCTTCGACACGAAAGCGGTCGACGTGCGCCTTTGGCCGCTGCGCGACTTCGCAGACGACGCCTATCGTCGTGTCGACGACCGGCCCTTCGGCGGTGGCCCTGGCATGGTCATGCTGGCCGAGCCTCTGCTGCGGGTCCTGTCGGCGATCTCGGACGACCGCGGCGCCAACTCGGCCGTGGTGAACTTCACGCCCACCGGCCGGCCCTTGTCCCAGGCGCAGGTGCGTGAATTTGCAGCAGGCTCGGGAGCGGTGCTGCTGTGCGGGCGTTACGAAGGCATCGACCAGCGTGTCATCGACCGCCATGTGACACACGAGATCAGCCTGGGAGACTTCGTGCTGTCCGGCGGCGAACTGCCAGCGCTGGCGCTGCTGGACGCGGTGGCGCGGCTGCAGCCTGGGGTGCTGGCCGCGCCATCTCACGAACAGGACAGCTTCGAGGACGGGCTGCTGGAAGGCCCGCATTACAGCCGCCCCGAGCGGCTGCTCGTCGATGGTCAGGAACTGGGGGTGCCCGAAGTGCTGATGTCCGGGCACCACGGTCGCATTTCACGCTGGCGACGAGAGCAGGCGCTGGCTGCAACGGCTCGCCGTCGACCTGAGCTGATCGAGCAGGCGCGCGCCGCCGGCCAGCTTCAGCAAGCCGACGAGCGTTTTCTGCAAAGCCTCGGGCTATAATCAAAGGCTTTTCGATCCTCTGCCGGGGTCTGCCGCCCGATGGTTCAACCACGGCCTGCAGAACACACACACCCAATCCACCACCCCTGGGCAAGATCGACTCGGAGAAAACATGTCGAACATCATCGCCATGCTGGAGCAGGAAGAGATCGCTCGCCTGAACCGCAGCCTGCCTGACTTTTCGCCCGGCGACACCGTCATCGTCAACGTCAACGTGGTCGAAGGCACGCGCAAGCGGGTCCAGGCTTATGAAGGCGTCGTCATCGCCAAGCGCAACCGCGGCCTGAACAGCAGCTTCATCGTGCGCAAGATCTCCAACGGCGAAGGCGTGGAGCGTACGTTCCAGAGCTACAGCCCCTTGATCGCCAGCGTCGAAGTCAAGCGTCGCGGTGCCGTGCGCCGTGCCAAGCTGTACTACCTGCGCCAGCGCAGTGGCAAGTCGGCACGCATCAAGGAAAAGCTCGCCTGAAGCCCGAAGGCTGCGGCCTGACCGGCAAACCCTGACAAGGCCGCCCCTGGGCGGCTTTGTCGTTGGTGCCTCCGGTGCAGCACAACCCGTCATGAACCGCCCGCGCATCGTCGACCCCCGCGCCGTTCCCGTTGTCGGAACGGACGCGCACCTGCCGGCGCTGAATCTGCAGGGCCTGGATGCGGCGAGCCTGCGCCGGCGATTCATCGACCCGATGGCATCGCGCTGGGCGCCCGAGATTCCTGGTGACGGTCGCTTCGCCGGCGAACGCGAGCCCACGCCCGCTGCCGTGCTGGTGGCCCTGGTCGCCCGCCCCGACGGCTGGCATGTGCTGCTGACACGTCGTACCGAGCATTTGCGCGACCATGCCGGGCAGATCAGCTTTCCCGGCGGCCGCAGCGAGCCCGAGGACGCAGACGCCGCAGCCACCGCGCTGCGCGAGGCCGAAGAAGAAGTCGGCCTGCCGCCCGGGCAGGTTCAGGTGCTGGGCAGCCTGCCGGTCTACACGACGGTGACGCACTTCGTCGTCACCCCCGTCGTGGCCGTGGTCCAGCCGCCAATGGCGTTGGCGCTGGACGCTTTCGAGGTGGCCGAGGCCTTCGAAGTGCCCTTGCAGTTCCTGATGACGCCTGCCCACCATCGGCGTCACGTGTTCGAGTTCGACGGCCTGGAACGCCAGTTCCTGTCGATGCCCTGGCGAGGGCCAGGCGCCGACGGCGTGGCGCGTGAGTACTTCATCTGGGGCGCCACCGCCGCGATGCTGCGCAACCTCTACCGTTTCCTGGCTGCAGCATGAGCCCCTGCTGGTGGGTGGGGGCTTGCCCGCAGCGTCATCGCTATCATCGACCGGGATGAGCTTTTTTGCCGTCCTGTTCGCCCTGCTGATCGAGCAGCTCAAGCCGCTGCCGCGGGATAACTGGGTGCACGACATGCTCGTCGCCTGGGTCAGGTGGACAGGGCGCAACTTCGATGCCGGCAAGCCGCATCATGCGGGCGTGGTCTGGGGCATCTCGGTCGGCCTGCCGGTGCTGCTGGTCACCGCGGTCTATCTGGTCGTGGCCCAGTACAGCCTTCTCCTGGCGCTGGCGCTCGACGTCGGCCTGCTCTACCTGACGCTGGGGTTTCGCCAGTTCAGCCACTACTACACCGACATCCGCGACGCCCTCGAGCGCCGCGACGAAGCCGAGGCCCGGCGTCTGCTGGCCGAGTGGCGCCATCTGGATGCAAGCGAAATGCCGCGCACCGAGCTTCTGCGACACGTCATCGAGCACGCCCTTCTCGCCGCGCACCGCCATGTCTTTGGCGTGTTCTTCTGGTTCGTCGTGTTTTCGGCTCTGGGCCTGGGGCCACTGGGTGCGGTGCTCTACCGCATGGCAGAGTTTTCCAGCCGGTATTGGGGCTATCGCCAGCGCAGCATGGATGCACCCGCCAACGACGGTCTTCTGGCGCTGTCGCGACGCTTGTTCTCGCTGATCGACCATGTACCGGCCCGCTTGACGGCCTTCGGTTTCGCCGTGGTCGGCAACTTCGAGGAAGCGATCAACAGCTGGCGCCGCGACGCCGGCCTCTGGCTGTATCCGAACGAAGGCGTGATCCTCGCCGCTGCGGCAGGTGCCGTGGGTGTGCAACTGGGCGGCGTGGCTGCGCCAGGTGTCACGCCCGACCGCAGCAAGACCTTCACCGCCGGCATCCAGGCAGGCACGGCCAGCGCCGAAGGCTCCACCGGCGGCGTGCCGCCCCAGCCTGGGCACCTGCAGAGCGTGGTCGGTCTGGTCTGGCGCTCGGTGGTGCTCTGGATGCTGCTGGTGGCGCTGCTGTCGCTGGCCAACGTGCTGGGTTAGCCCGCTGGCTGCGGGTCGCCCGCTCTGCGCGAACTCGGTATCGCGGCCTCGGTACTGCAGCCTCAGTACCGCTGCCTGGACAGCTCTTCATACAGCTCGTCGTAGATGCGCATGCGCCAGGGGCTGATCTCGCCCTTCCCGGCGGCGGCACGCACCCCGCAACCCGGCTCCTGCCGGTGGGTGCAGTTGTAGAAGCGGCAGTGCCCCAGGGCCGCGGCCAGGTCGGGCATCAGCCCGGCCAGCTGGTCGGGCGTGATCTGGCGCAGGCCGAATTCCTGGAAGCCGGGCGAGTCGATCAAGGCGGCACTGTGCTCTTCGTCCAGCCAGTACCAGGTGGTGCTGGTCGTGGTGTGACGGCCGCTCTGCAAGGCTTGCGAGATCTCGCCGACCAGAGCTGCAGCCTCGGGCACCAGCAGGTTGATGAGCGTGCTCTTGCCGGTGCCGCTGGGGCCCAGCACCAGCGTCGTACGTCCGGCCAGCACCGGGGCCAGCAGGGCGCGAGCCGCCGCCGGGTCGGCCTTCAGCGCCAGCTCGACCAGCGGAACGCCCATCGCCCGGTAAGGCGCCAGCCTTTCGCGCGCGGTGGCGGCGGCGGGCAGGTCGGTCTTGTTCAGGCCGATGGTCACGGCGATGCCTTCGGCACGGGCCGCGATCAGGGCACGCGCCAGCTGGGTTTCGCTGAACATCGGCTCGCCGGCCACCAGCACCAGCACTTGGTCCAGGTTGGCGGCGAAACTCTTGGTGCGCCAATCGTCCTGCCGGTACAGGAGGTTGCGACGAGGCACCAGCGCTTCGATCACTCCGCCGTCGCCGGTGACGGCCCAGCGCACCATGTCGCCGACCACCAGTTCGCTCTTCTTGCCGCGGGTCTGGCAACGCACACGTACGCCTTCCGGTGTTTCCACCATCACCTGGCGGCCATGTGCCGCGACCACCCGGCCGGTATTCAAGCCAGCAAGGCGTCGACCTTGGCGGCGCAGATGAAGTCGTTGAGGGAAATGCCGCCGACCGCGTGGGTGTTGAAGCGCACCGTGCACTGGCCATAGCTGAGCAGCAGGTCGGGGTGGTGGTCTTCGGTGTTGGCGATCCAGGCCAGGGCGTTGACGAAGGCCAGGGTGCGGTGGAAATCCGGGAACCCGTAGCGCTTCTCGATCGAGCCGGCTGCCAGCACCCATCCCGGCACCTGTGCAAGATGCTGTTCGATGGCCTCGGCCGTCATGGCCGGCTGGCCTTCCATCGGCAGGCAGCGTTGCTGGGACAGTGCGGTGGTCTGCATGGGGCTCAGGCGGATTTCAGCGTGGGTGGGGGCAGGGCGGCCAGGCGTTCGCTGGCAGGCGGATGCGAATAGTAGAAACGTGCATACAGCGGGTCAGGCGTGAGCGTCGCGGCATTGTCCTCGTGCAGTTTCAGCAGGGCCCGCGCCAGGTCGCGGCCATCGGCCTGGGCGCAGGCATAGGCATCGGCTTCGAATTCATGCACGCGGGAAACGTGGGCCATCAGCGGCGAGATGAAGAAAGTGAATGGCGGCAGCACCAGCATGAACAAGATCAGCGCCAGCGCGTTGTTCGGGCTGCCCAGGTTGGGCTGCACGCCCAGGCCTGCATAGAAGCCGCTCTGGCCAGCCAGCCAGCCCAGCAAGGCCAGGCCGACCAGGCTGAAGCCGAAGATGCCCACCATGCGCTTGACGACGTGCTTGCGCTTGAAATGCCCCAGTTCGTGGGCCAGTACCGCTTCCACCTCGCCGGGGGAAAGCCGCTGCAGCAGGGTGTCGAAGAAAACCACGCGCTTGGCCGCGCCCAGGCCGGTGAAGTAGGCGTTGGCATGGGCCGAGCGGCGGCTGCCGTCCATCACGAAGAGGCCCTTGGCGGCGAAGCCGCAGCGCTGCATCAGCGCCTGCACACGCGTTTTCAGGGCTTCGTCGGGCAGGGGTTCGAACTTGTTGAACAGCGGTGCGATGACGGTGGGGTAGAGCACCAGCAGCACCAGATTGAAGGCGACCCAGGCGGCCCAGGCGTACAGCCACCACAAGCCGCCGGAATTGCCCATGATCCACAGGATGCCGGCCGCCAGGGGCAGCCCGATGGCCGCGCCGACCAGGCTGCCCTTGACGAGGTCGGCCAGCCACAGTCGCAATGTCATCCGGTTGAAGCCGAACTGCTGTTCGATGCGGAAAGTGCTGTACCAGTCCAGCGGCAGTTCGATGAGCGAACCGATGACGACGAACGCGGCCAGCAGCGCCAGCTGATAGCCGAGGTTGCCCAGGGGCACCTGCACGTGGTTGAGCAGCAGGGTGTTCAGCGCGTCCAGCCCCCCCAGCAGCGTCCAGCCCAGCAGCACGGCGCTGCCCACGGCCAGCGCCAGCAGCGCGAAGCGACCCTTGGCCAGGGTGTAGTCGGCGGCTTTCTGGTGGGCGGCCGGGGTCACCGTCTCGCGGAAGGCCGGCGGCACCTGGTGGCGGTGGGCGGCCACGTGGCGCATTTGCCGGGTGGCCAGCCAGAGCTTGGTGAGCAGTGAAGCCAGCAACGCGGCCACGAAGGCAAAGGTCAGGATGTCGGCGTGCATAAGGCATGAGTCTAGAGGCTGTCGGCTCGGCGCGTTCGCTCGGTCGGCAGCATGGCGCGGGACCTGGGTCAAAATGGACCGATATGCTTTTCACTGCCTGCCAGGCCCTGCGATCGATGGACCCGACCCTCTTGCTGACTTCCGCCGCTCGACCCGGCATCGGCCTCGTGCGTTTTCTTGCGGCCCTGTTGCTTGCTGCTGGCCTGGCTGCGCCAGCCTCGGCGCAGTCGACCATGGTTCGGCTGGAAACCTCGCTGGGCCCGGTCGACATCCGCCTGTTCGACCGCCAGGCCCCGGCCACGGTGGCCAACTTCCTGGGCTACCTGCGCAGCGGCGCCTATGCCAACTCCTTCGTGCATCGCAGCGTGCCTGGTTTTGTCATCCAGACCGGTGGCTACACCTGGTCGGCAGGCTTTGGTCCGGCCAAGATCCCGGCCGGCCCGCCGGTGGTGAACGAGTTCAGCAGCACCCGTTCCAACCTGCGCGGCACGGTGGCCATGGCGAAACTGGGTGGCAACCCCAACAGTGCAACGACCGAGTGGTTCGTGAACCTGGGCAACAACGCGGCCAATCTCGATTTTCAGAATGGCGGCTTCACGGTGTTCGGGCAGGTCACCGTACCCGGCATGGCGGTGGCCGACCGGATCGCGGCACTGCCGCGGCTGAACTTCGGCGGCTGCTTCGCCAACGGCAGCGCTTTCACCGACGTGCCGATGCGCGCCACGGTCACCAGCTGCGCCGGCATCTCCGACCAGAATCTGAGCATGGTGCAGTCGGTGCGGGAACTGCCGCCAGCCTTGAATGACGCCGACCGGGTGTTCGACTTCATCGAAGCCAGCTTTCCGCAGTACGCCCGGCCTTCGGGCTTCGTGTCGGCCACCGAGCCCAGCCTGGGCTACTACTACCGTTACTACCCGGGCACCGACGCCTACCTGGGCTTCAAGGACGGCAACATCTACTACCTGGTGCCGGCCATCAGCAGCCAGGTCGTGCTGCTGGCCGCGCTGGCCGACCTGCTGCCCCAGGCGGTGGCCGCCGGATACTGAACCCGCCAGCAGCGGCCCCTTCAACGAGAATCCGCAACTGTCCACCCCGCCCCAGACCATGAGCGAATCCCTGCTGTTGCCGAGCGACCAGAACCTGGTCTGGATCGACCTCGAAATGACCGGCCTGGACACCGACCGCGACCGCATCATCGAAGTCGCCGTCATCGTCACCGACCCCATGCTGGCCTTGCGTGTCGAAGGCCCGGTGTTCGCCATCCACCAGACCGACGCCGTGCTCGACGGCATGGACGCCTGGAACAAGGGCACGCACGGCAAGAGCGGCCTCGTCGACCGCGTGCGCGCCAGCACTGTCGACGAAGCCGCGGCCGAGGCCGCCGTCATCGCCTTCCTGCAGGCCTACGTGCCCAAGGGCAAGAGCCCGATGTGCGGCAACAGCATCTGCCAGGACCGCCGCTTCCTCGCGCGCACGATGCCGGCGCTGGAAGCCTTCTTCCACTATCGCAACCTCGACGTGAGCACGCTGAAGGAGCTGGCCAAGCGCTGGAAGCCGGAGGCGCTCGTCGGCTTGAAGAAGGCGCAGGCGCACACCGCGCTGGCCGACGTGCACGAGTCGATCGACGAACTCGTGCACTACCGCCAGACCCTGTTGGCGGTGTGACGCGGCGAATGCGGGCTTGAACCCGCCCCGCGAGCCGCCGGCCTGAGCCATGCTGCATGGCTACCTGCCCGCCCTCCTGGGCGGCCTGTGGGTCACGCTGGGGGTGGCTGCGCTGTCGCTGCTGGTGGCCTGCGCGCTGGGCCTGCTGGGCGCGGCGGCCAAGTTGTCGGGCTCACGCGTGGCGCGGACCCTGGCTGCGGCCTACACCACCGTCATCCGCGGCCTGCCCGACCTGGTGCTGATGCTGGCCATCTTCTACGGCGGGCAGATCCTGCTGAACGACCTGGTCGAGTCGCAGGGCTGGGACCACATCGATCTGCCGCCGTTTGCCGCTGGCGTGCTCACCATCGGCTTCATCTACGGTGCCTATCTCACCGAGACCTTTCGCGGCGCCATCCTGGCCATCCCCCCCGGGCAGGCCGAGGCGGCCCGGGCCTATGGCCTGTCCGCCGTGCAGGTCTGGCGGCGCATCGTGCTGCCGCAGATGGTGCGGCATGCGATCCCGGGCTTTTCCAACAACTGGCTGGTGATGGTCAAGGCCACGGCGCTGGTGTCGATCATCGGGCTGGACGACATGGTGCATCGCGCCAACCTGGCCGCTGCCGCAACCCGCGAGCCATTCACCTTCTTCGCGGCCATCGGGCTGCTGTACCTGGCCATCA
This sequence comes from Burkholderiales bacterium Ga0077543, assembly GCA_001464055.1. Taxonomy (GTDB): domain Bacteria; phylum Pseudomonadota; class Gammaproteobacteria; order Burkholderiales; family Burkholderiaceae_C; genus Rubrivivax. The sequence continues at coordinate 68,014 of LNET01000074.1, read as the reverse complement.
CCTCGGCCTCGATCTGGCTGCTGGCGCGCGTGGAGAAGCGCTACAGCCTGGGTGTGAAAGCGGGGTCGTTCTAGGCCATGGACTGGGACATCGTCAGCCAGAGCCTGCCCGATTTCGCCGACGGCCTGCGCGTGTCGCTGACGCTGCTGGCCATCAGCCTGGCCAGCGGCCTGGTGTTCAGCCTGCCGCTGGCCATCGCGCGGGTGTCGCGCAGGCGCTGGCTCTCGCTGCCGGTCCGGGCCTTTACATACGTGCTGCGGGGCACGCCGCTGCTGGTGCAGCTGTTCATCGTCTACTACGGCTTCGCCCAGTTCGAAGGCCTGCGCAGCAGCGTGCTTTGGCCGCTGCTGCGCGAGGCCTGGTTCTGCGCCTGGCTGGCGTTTGCACTCAACACCACCGCCTACACCACCGAGATCTTCGCCGGCGCCCTGCGGGCCACACCGCAAGGCGAGGTCGAGGCCGCGCGGGCCTACGGGCTGTCGGGCTGGCGCCTTTATGCGCGCATCCTGCTGCCCAGTGCGCTACGCCGGGCGCTGCCGCAATACGGCAACGAAGTCGTGGGCCTGCTGCACGCCACGGCCATCGTCAGCACGGTGACGCTGGTCGATGTCACGCGCGTGGCGCGCGACGTTTATGCCAACCATCTCTTGCCGGTCGAAGCCTTCGGCACGGCGGCGGTGATCTACTTCAGCCTCACCTTCACCCTGGTCGGCGTCTTCAGGCTGCTGGAATGGCGCTTTCTGCGGCACCTGCGGACCGAGCGCCGCCCCGCCGCTGCCCGGCTGCAGCCCCAAGCCCATTGAACACCGCATGCACACCGACACCCTGACCATCGCGCCGCCTGCCCCCGGGCATCACCCCGTGCTCACGGTGCACCGCTTCGGAACGCCGGGGGCCCGACCGAAGGCGACGATCCAGGCTGCGCTGCACGCCGACGAGGTGCCCGGCCTGCTGGTGGCCCAGGTGCTGAAGCGCGAACTGCAGCGCCTGGAAGAAGCCGGGCTGCTGCAGGGCGAAGTAGTGCTGGTTCCCTATGCCAACCCGATCGGCCTGGCCCAGCACCCGCTGGGCCTGCACCAGGGTCGATTCGACCTGGGCGACGGGCTGAATTTCAACCGTTTTCACCCCGAACTCGCCCAGGCCGCCGGTGACCGCGTGCAGGGCCGCCTGGGCACCGACGCCACCGCCAACGTGGTGCTGATCCGGCAGGCACTGCGCGAAGCCGCTGCCGCACTGCACAGCCTGCAGACCGCGCAGGACTTGAAACACAAGCTGGTGGGCCTGGCCATCGACAGCGACATCGTCTTCGACCTGCATTGCGACAACCAGGCCGTGATGCACCTTTACGCGCTGACGCCGCACGCCGACCTGGCCGGCGAGTTCGGGGCGCTCCTGGGCGCGCAGGCCGTGCTGCTGGCCACCGAGTCGGGCGACTCGCCTTTCGACGAAGCCTGCAGCCGGCCCTGGCTGCTGCTGGCCGAACGTTTTGCGCCGCTGCCGGTGCCGCCGGCCTGCTTCAGCGTCACCGTGGAACTGCGCGGCGAAGCCGACACCAGCCACGCCCTGGCGCAGCAGGACGCGCAAGCCATCGTCGAGTTCCTGCGCCGCCGCGGTGTCGTGGGCGGCACGCCCGCGCCACTGCCCCTGCCGAAATGCCAGACCACGCCGCTGGCCGGCTCCGAGCCCCTGACCGCGCCCTGCGCCGGGGTGGTGGTGTTTCACCGCGACCCCGGTGATCACATCCTGGCCGGCGAACTGGTGGCCGACGTCGTCGACATCGACACCGGCACCGTGCATCCCTTGCGGGCACAGTCCTCGGGCGTGCTCTACGCCCGCACCGCCACGCGCTGGGCCACGCCCGGCAAGCGCCTGTGCAAGATTGCCGGCACCGCGCTGGCGCGCACCGGCAAGCTGCTCAGCGCCTGAAATGAGCGCGGCCGACCTGCACCCGCTGCTGTTGCAGGCCGAGGGCATCCACAAGCGTTTCGGCCCGAACCCGGTGCTTCAAGGTGTGAGCGTGCAGGCGCGCCAGGGCGACGTGATCTCGATGATCGGCTCCAGCGGCAGCGGCAAGAGCACCTTCCTGCGCTGCCTGAACCTGCTGGAACAGCCCGACGCCGGCCGCATCGTCGTCGACGGAGACGAGCTGGCGCTGGTGCCCGACCCCCGCGGCGGCCTGAAGGCAGCCAGCCCGGCGCAGCTGCAGCGGCTGCGCAGCCGCGTGGCCATGGTCTTCCAGCAATTCAACCTGTGGGCGCACATGACGGCGCTGGAGAACGTGGTCGAAGCGCCGATGCAGGTGCTGCGCCTGTCGAAAGCCGAGGCCGTGGCGCGCGCCGAGCGTTGCCTGCAGCGCGTGGGTGTCGCGCACCGCCAGCATGCCTATCCGGCGCATCTGTCGGGGGGTGAACAGCAGCGCGTGGCCATCGCCAGGGCGCTGGCCATGGAGCCGCGGGTGATGCTCTTCGACGAGCCCACCTCGGCGCTGGACCCGGAACTGGCGGGCGAAGTGCTGCGCGTGATGCGCGCCGTGGCCGAGGAAGGCCGCACCATGATCGTCGTCACGCACGAAATGAGCTTCGCGCGCGAAGTCAGCAACCATCTCGTCTTTCTGCATCAGGGCCGGATCGAGGAACAGGGCCCGCCGCGCGAACTGCTGGCACGGCCGCAGTCGCCTCGGCTGCAGGCGTTCCTGGCGAATTCGCTGAAGTAGCGACATTGCCCCTGCTGTCATCGGAGTGTCACGCCGGGACCCGCGCGGCCACCTAAACTGCACGGGATGCGCGACGATGCCCTGCCCCTGCTCAACCGTGAGCGTTCCATCCTCCAGTTCAACCGGCGTGTGCTGGCCCAGGCGCGTCGCGCCGACGTGCCGCTGCTGGAGCGGCTGCGCTACATCACCATCGTCAGCAGCAACATCGACGAATTCTTCGAAGTGCGCGTGGCCGACTACATCGAGGCCGTGCGGCAGCCCGGCAGCGGTGTCACCCACGCTGACCTGGCCACGGTGGCCGGTGCCGCGCACGAGCTCATCGACGAACAGTACGCGGTCTTCAACGACCTGGTGATGCCGGCTCTGGCCGAGCACGGCATCGTCGTGGTCAACCACGCCGAACGCAGCGAGGCCCAGCGCGAATGGGTGGCCGAATTCTTCGACGCCCAGGTGCGGCCGCTGCTGGTTCCCGTCAGCCTGGACCCGAGCCACCCCTTCCCGCAGGTGGCCAACAAGAGCCTGAACTTCATCGCCCAGCTCGACGGCCGCGACGCCTTCGGCCGCGACAACCAGATCGCCATCGTCAAGGTGCCGCGGGTGCTGCCGCGTGTCATCCGCCTGCCGCTGGAACTGTGTGGCGGACGGCAGGGCTTCGTGCTGCTGACCAGTGTCATCCGCGCCCACCTGGCTGAACTGTTCCCCGGCCGCACGGTGCAGTCCTTCAGCCAGTTCCGCGTCACCCGCGACTCCGACCTCGAAGTCGACGCCGACGACGTCACCAACCTGCGCCAGGCACTGCGCCGGGGCCTCACCACGCGCCACTATGGCCAGGCCATCCGGCTGGAGGTGACGAATACCTGCCCGGACATGCTCAGCCGCTTCCTGTTGCACCAGTTCGCGCTGCCCGACGTGGCGTTGTACCGCGTCAACGGCCCGGTCAATCTGGTGCGCCTGAACCAGCTCATCGACCAGGCCAACGCAGGGCTTTCCAGCGACCCGCTGCGTTTCCCGCTGTTCGAACCGCGCTGGCCGATCGAAGCCCTGGGGCCCGGGGTGTCGATGTTCGAGCAACTGGCCCAGCGCGACGTGCTGCTGCACCACCCTTTCGAGAGCTTCGAGCCCGTGGTGCAGTTCCTGCGCGAGGCGGTCGATGACCCCGACGTGCTGGCCATCAAGCAGACCATCTACCGCACCGGCGCGCAAAGTGTGCTGGGCGACCTGCTGATCGAGGCCGCGCGCCGCGGCAAGGAAGTGCTGGCGGTGGTGGAACTGAAGGCCCGCTTCGACGAGGAAGCCAACATCAACTGGGCCGAACGCCTGGAAGCCGTGGGCGCCCAGGTGGTCTACGGCATCGTCGGCCTGAAGACTCACGCCAAGATGCTGCTGGTGACGCGGCGCGAAGGCGGCCGCCTTCGCCGCTATGCCCACCTGAGCACCGGCAACTACAACCCGAAGACAGCGCGCATGTACACCGACATGGGCTGCCTGACCGCCGACCCTGGCCTGACGGCCGATGCCGATGCGGTGTTCCTGCAGCTGGCCAGCCAGACGCGTGTGAAGGCGCCGCAGCAACTGGTGACGGCGCCCTTCCTCCTGCACCGCCGCTGCATGCGCCACATGCGCCAGGTGGCCGACGCAGCGCGGGCCGGCAAGCCGGCGCGCATCGTCGTCAAGGTCAATGCGCTCACCGACCCGGCATTGATCCAGGGCCTGGCCGTGGCCAGCGAGGCCGGTGCCGACATCGATCTCATCATCCGCGGTGCCTGCATGCTGCCGCCTGGGCTGGCCGGGCGAACCGAGAACATCCGCGTGCGCTCGGTCGTCGGCCGCTTCCTGGAACACACCCGCGTGCTGTACTTCCGCTGGGGCGACGAGGACGACGACGAGGTGCTGTACCTCAGCAGTGCCGACTGGATGAGCCGCAACATGTTCCGCCGCATCGAAGTGGCCTGGCCGGTGCGAGACCCGGTGCTGCGCCAGCGCGTCATCGACGAAGCCCTGGTGCCTTATCTGCATGACACGCTGGACGCCTGGGCGCTGGACAGCGAAGGCCGCTATCGGCGCGTGCAGTCGGCACCGGGTGCAACCCCGGCAAGTGCGCAGCAGGCGCTGATGCAACGCTACGCCTGAAGCTGGCTGCACCCGCACAACATGGACCTGATCCTCTGGCGCCACGCCGAAGCCTTCGAGATACGCGAAGCGCAGACCGACCTGGAACGTACGCTCACCCCCAAGGGCGAACGTCAGGCCCAGCGCATGGCGGCCTGGCTGAACCGCCAACTGCCCAGCAGCGCTCGCGTGCTCGTCAGCCCGGCGCGACGAACGCAGCAAACGGCGCAGGCGCTGGAGCGCAAGTTCAAGACGGTCGAGGCACTGGCCCCCGACGGCACCGTCGACGGCCTGCTGCATGCCACGCGCTGGCCCGAGTCGCGCGAACCGGTGCTCGTCGTCGGACATCAGCCGACGCTGGGGCTGGCCGCTTCTTACCTGGCCTCGGGCCAGCCGCAGGCCTGGCCGGTGAAGAAGGGTGCCGTCTGGTGGCTGCGGGCGCGTGAACGTGAAGGGCAGGTGCAGGTGGTGCTGCACGCCGTCATCGGCGCCGACCTGCTTTGAAGCGCGCCGGGCCACTCAGGCCGGCAAGCTCAGCTTCAGCGTGCCGCTGCGTGCCCAGATGTCGGCTTCTTCGCGCAACAGGAACAGCGTGCGTGGATGCTGTTCGGCCCATTCGGGCTTGAAGCCCAGCAGCGCGTCGCGGCCGCGTGAACGCAGGCCCAGTGCCTTGGAGCTGACCTCGCCGCGGGCATGGCACTTGATGACGGCCAGCCGCAGGCACATCACCTGCCAGGCGAATGCCTCGTTCGCCAGTTGCGGCTCGATCTTGCGCAAGCCGCCGCGCTGCGCCAGCACCAGGTCGCCGATGCGCCGCTGCTGGCTCTGCGAGAAGCCTGGTGCGTCGACATGGGCCAGCAGGTAGGCGCTGTGGCGGTGGTGGTCGTGGTGCGAGACCATCAGGCCGATTTCATGCAGCGCGCAGGCCCAGGCCAGTTCACGGCGGACCTCGTTGTTGGCCAGGGCTGCCACGGCGGGCTGCACGGCGTCAAAGAGGGCCAGCGCCACCGAAGCCACGCGCGCGGCCTGGCCCGTGTCGACGGCGAAGCGACGCTGCAGCTCGGCCACGCTGGCGTCGCGCATGTCGCCGGGGCGGGTGCGCTGCAGGGCTTCGATGCGCTCGTTCAGATCGACGATCACGCCCTGGCGCAAGGCGCCCTTGGCGGGCCAGAGCGTGTCGATGTCGAAGTGCGCGGCCAGCGTGTACAGGATGGCCAGGCCGCCCGGCAGCACGGCGTGGCGTTCGGCCTTCAGGCCGGGCAGCGAAAGGCGGTCCAGGCTGCCCGCGGCAATGCACTGCTGCATGCACCAGCGCAGCCCAGCCGGGGTGATGCGGCCGTCCGTCACCCCGGCAGCCTGCAGCACGCCGGCCACGGCGCCAGCCGTACCCGACGAGCCCAACGCGGTCGTCCAGCGTTCTGGCGCGAAGGGTTGCAAGGCTTCCTCAAGTTCCGCGCCTGCGGCCACCTGGGCTGCGCGGAAGGCGGCTTCGGTGAGCTTGCCGTCGGCGAAAAAGCGCATCGACAGACTGACGCAGCCGACAGCGTAGCTTTCGGCCACCTGTGGCACGCGGCCCTGGCCGAGGATGAGTTCGGTCGAACGGCCGCCGATGTCGACCACCAGGCGGCTTTCCTCGCTGGGCTGCATCTGCGCCACACCGGCGTAGATCAGGCGCGCTTCCTCGCGGCCGGAAATGACTTCGATGGGGAAGCCCAGCGCTTCCTGCGCGCGCAGCAGGAAGGCGTTGCGGTTGCGGGCCTCGCGCAAGGTCTGCGTGGCCACCGCGCGCACCTGGGCCGGTTCGAAGCCGGCCAGGCGCCCGGCGAATCGGCGCAGGCAGGTCAGGCCGCGCTGGACCGCTTCTTCGGTGAGCTGGCCATTACCGTCCAGGCCCGCGCCCAGGCGCACGGTTTCCTTCAGGTAGTCGATGCGGCGATAACGACCGTGCTGCAGCTGCGCCAGCTCCAGCCGGAAGCTGTTGGAGCCCATGTCGATGGCGGCCAGGGCCCCACCTGGGTTGACGCGTTCTTGCATAAGCGCATTGTGCCAACGGCTTTTTGCCGGCCAGCCGACAATCGCGCCTTTCCAACACCCGATCGAGACCCGCATGATCAAGGAAGAATTCGATACCCTGGTGCCGGCCCGAGGCGCCTTCGACGCCGCCGTCGACCGCCGCGGTTTCGTGCGCACCTCCATCGGCACCGGTTTCGCTGCTGCGGTGCTGCCGGTGATGGCGCAGACCGCCATCAAGACCGACACCGTGGGCCTGGTCAGCGGCGAAGTGACGATCCCGGTGGGCGACTTCAAGATGCCGGCCTACCGCGCCGCACCGGCCAACCGGCCGAACGCGCCCGTGGTGCTGGTGGTCAGCGAGATCTTCGGCGTGCATGAATACATCGCCGACGTCGCTCGCCGCTTCGCCAAGGCTGGCTACTGCGCCATCGCACCGGAACTGTTCATCCGCCAGGGCGACGCCACGGCCTATGGCGAGATCGCCAAGCTGATCGCCGAGGTCATCAGCAAGGTGCCCGACGCCCAGGTGATGGGCGACCTGGACGCCACGCTGGCCTGGGCCAAGGCCCAGGGCTTCGACACCGCCAAGGCCGGCGTCACCGGTTTCTGCTGGGGCGGACGCATCACATGGCTCTACAGCGCGCACAACCCCGGCATCCAGGCCGGTGTGGCCTGGTATGGCCGGCTGACGGGACAGCCCAGCCCGACCACACCCAGCCACCCGGTGGACGTGGCGGGCAAGCTGGCCGGCCCGGTGCTGGGCCTGTACGGCGAGAAGGACACCGGCATCCCGCTGGACACGGTGGAAGCGATGAAGGCCGCGCTGGCCAAGGGCAGCGCCGCTGCCCGGAAGAGCCAGTTCGTCGTCTACCCCGATGCGCCGCATGCCTTCCATGCCGACTACCGCCCCAGCTACCGCAAGGAAGCCGCCGACGACGGCTGGAAGCGCGCGCTGGACTGGTTCAAGGCCCACGGCGTGGCCTGACAGCCGCCAGGCAGGCCCCGCCGGCGGCGGCCGGGGCGCTTGACAGGGTCGGTAGCATCCCTGCATGACCCTTGCCTATATCGTTGCCGCCACGGCCATTGGCGGCCTGCTTTCCGTGTTCATCGCGGCCGCCCTGTCGATCACCGTGCTCAGCCGCGTGGTCAAGAGCCTGGTCAGCCTGTCGGCCGGCGTGCTGCTGGGCACTTCGCTGCTGCACGTGCTGCCCGAAGCCTTCGAGAGTCACGCCAGCCCGCAGACCTTGTTCGGCACGCTGCTGGCCGGGCTGCTGTTCTTCTGGCTGTTGGAAAAGGCCGAGCTCTACCGCCACGTGCACCATCACGAAGGCGACGGCCACGACCACCACCACCACTTCGACGCGCAGCAGGCAGGCCGTGGCGGCCTGAGCGTGCTGGTGGGCGATGCGGTGCACAACTTCTGCGACGGCGTGATCATCGCCGCGGCCTTCATCGCCGATCCCAAGCTGGGCGTGGCCACCGCGCTGGCGGTGGCAGCGCACGAGATTCCGCAGGAAGCCGGTGACTACATCGTGCTGCTGAACGCCGGCTTCTCCAGGCGCAAGGCGCTGTTCTTCAACGCGTTGTCGGGCCTGGCGGCAGTGGCCGGTGGCGTGCTGGGCTACTACCTCGTGGGACCCTGGGAATCGCTTCTGCCCTACCTGCTGGTGGTGGCTTCCAGCAGCTTCATCTACGTGGCCGTGGCCGACCTGCTGCCGCAGTTGCAGCAGCGGCTGAACTGGCGCGAGACGGTGACGCAGGTGGCCTGGCTGGGCGCTGGTTTGTTGCTGGTGTTGCTGGCACGGGAGCTCCTGCATGCTGGGCACGCGCATTGACGCAGGGCCCTTCGGTCCCTTCAACCCGCTCTGCAGGCGAACAGGGGGCGGGCCAGGCGTTGCACCACACGACCCCTTCGCCCGAGGGGTGCGCGCCGTGGCGCCGGTTCCTGGCCGCTGCACACTGTGGGTCTGTGCCTGACAGAGTGCCCCCTGGGGCCGCCCGCGCCCGATGACTGCCTTCCGCTTCGACAACACCTATGCCCGCGACCTGCCGGGCTTTTACGCTTCCTGGCAGCCAGCCCGCGTCCCAGCGCCGCAGCTGGTCTACTTCAACGATGGCTTGGCCGCCGAACTCGGCCTTGACACCTCGGCGCTGCAAGCCCAGGCCGGTGCGGCCCTGTTTGCCGGCAACAGCTTGCCCGAGGGTGCCGAGCCCCTGGCCCAGGCCTATGCCGGCCACCAGTTCGGTGGCTTTTCTCCGCGCCTGGGCGATGGTCGTGCGCTGCTGCTGGGCGAAGTCATCGACACCCGGGGCCGACGCCGCGACATCGCGCTGAAGGGCTCGGGCCGCACGCCGTTTTCGCGGGGTGGTGACGGCAAGGCCACGCTCGGCCCGATGCTGCGCGAAGTGCTCATCGGCGAGGCCATGCACGCGCTCGGCATCCCCACCACGCGCGCGCTGGCCGTGGCCGGCACCGGTGAACGCGTGCTGCGCGAACTGCCGCTGCCCGGCGCCGTGCTCACGCGCGTGGCCGCGAGCCACCTGCGCGTGGGCACCTTCCAGTTCTTCCTGAACGAAGGCGACATGGCCAAGCTGCGCCGGCTGCTGGACTACGCCATCGCCCGCCACGACCCGCAGCTGGCCGGCAAGCCCGGCTGCGAGATGGCCTTCCTGCGCGCCGTGGCGCAGCGCCAGGCGCAGCTCGTCGCACAGTGGTTGAACGTCGGCTTCATCCACGGCGTGATGAACACCGACAACATGACGATCTCGGGCGAGACGATCGACTACGGCCCCTGCGCCTTCATGGAGGCCTACGACCCGGCCACCGTGTTCAGCAGCATCGACCACGGCGGCCGGTATGCGTTCGGCAACCAGCCCGGCATCGCACGCTGGAACCTGGCCCGGCTGGCCGAGACCTTGCTGCCACTGGTGGCCGATGCCGACGACGAAGCCGCTGCGCGCCAGGCCTTGGCCGAGGCCACGGCGGTGATCGACGAATTCCCCGCGCTTCATGCGCGTGCGCTGCTGCAAGGTCAGCGCGTGAAGCTCGGCCTGGGGGCGCCAGCCAGCGCATTTGGGGCTGATGAGGATGCAGAAGACAGCCGCCTGATCGATGCCTGGCTGGCGCTGCTGCACACTCAGGCCGTGGACTACACGGTGGGCTGGCGGCTGCTGGCCGGCGCCGCAGATGGCGACAGCGAGCCGCTGCGCGATCAGTTCAGAGACCGCAACGCGCTCGACGCATGGCTGCTGCAATGGCATGCCAGGTTGCAGCGCGACACTGCTGCCGGCGGCCCTGTCGCGGCTGACCGTGCAGCCGCGATGCGACGCGCGAACCCCCGCATCATCCCGCGCAACCATCAGGTCGAAGCCGCGCTGGCGGCCGCGATCCAGGGCGACATGGCGCCTTTCCGCGCCTTGCTGGCCGCCGTGCAGCAGCCTTTTTCGGACGCGGCCCATCTGGACCCCTATGCAGAGCCTGCACCTGCTTCGCAAACCGCCGCCTACCAGACCTTCTGCGGCACCTGAAGCGGCGCGGCGGCTTGACCTTCGGTGTCCCGCAGGTCGGCCGCCTTCTTGCGGCCGCGCGCTGTCGTCAGGTCTTCGGCATGCGGTACATCGCGCACAGTTTGTGACCGTCCAGGTCGCGCAAATAGGCCAGGTACAGCTTGCCGGCGGTGCCCTCACGCACACCGGGCGGGTCTTCGCAGTCGCTGCCACCGGCGGCCAGGCCGGCGGCGTGCCAGGCTTGCACCTCGGCTTCCGACTTCGCGGCAAAGCCGATTGTGCTGCCGTTGGCCACGGTGGCCGGCTCGCCGTTGATCGGCTGGGTGACCGAAAAGATGCCTGCTGGCGTGCGCCAGAAGACACGGTGGCGGTCGACGAAGCCGGCCGGCACGCCCAGCGTGCCCAGCAGGCTGTCGTAGAAGGCCTTGGCGCGGGCCAGATCGTTGGTGCCGATCATCAGGTGCGAAAACATCTTATTCGGGTCTCCAGGTTGAACGGGCAGGGCATGGGCCCCTGCGCCACCTGGCGCCGCCCGGTCCGGACTATCGCACCACCAGCACCGGCAGTGTGCTGTGCGTCAGCACCTTCTGGGTTTCACTGCCGAGCAACAGGGCGCTGACGCCGCGACGGCCGTGCGACGCCATCACCACCAGATCGCAGTCGTGCTGCTTGGCTTGTTCGAGGATGGCCTCCCAGGCGTGCAGGGCCTCGACCGTCTCGCCCTTGGCGGTGATGCCGGCGGCCTGCGCCGCGGACAGTGCTTCCTTCACGCGGCCCGAGGCCAGGCGTTCCTGGGCATCGAAGAATTCCTGCGGCGGCACGGGCTGCATTTCCGAGATGGCGCTGTAGGGAAAGGGCTCCTTGACCGACAGGATCTGCAGTTCGGCACCCGTCAGCCGCGCCAGGCCGATGACGTGCTGCATGGCCTTGCGCGTGATGTCGCTGCCGTCGGTGGGAAAAAGGATTCGCTTGTACATGCCATGCTCCTTGAAGTTCTGTGATGGAAGTGTGCTCGCATCATGCACTCCCTGACTTGACGTCCGTCAAGCCCTGACCATCGGCCGCGCCGGGTCGCTGCACCACTCGCTCCACGACCCCGGGTAGAGCAGGGTCGCGCCCAGGCCGGCATGGGCCATGGCCAGCAGGTTGTGGCAGGCCGTCACCCCTGAGCCGCATTGCTGCACCACCGGCCGGCCGGGTTGCAGCAGCGCCATGAACTCGGTGTGCAGTTCGGCGGCAGGCTTGAAGCGGCCGTCGGCCTGCAGGTTCAACTTGAAGAAGCGGTTGGCGGCGCCGGGGATGTGGCCGGCCACCGGGTCCAGCGGTTCGACCTCACCGCGGTAGCGCTCAGGCGCGCGTGCGTCGATCACCAGCATCCGGTCCAGCGCGGCCTGCAGTGCGCTGGCGTCCAGCAGGGGCATGGCCGGCGCGGCTGTGGCGGGGTAGGGCGGCTGTGGTCGGGTGCTCGCTGCGGCCTGTGTCGTCGCGCCGCCGGCCGCGGCCCAGGCTGCGGGCCCGCCGTCCAGCACAGCCACTTCGGCATGGCCCAGCCATTGCAGCAGCCACCAGGCGCGTGCGGCATATGGGCCCCCCTGAGCGTCGTAGACCACCACCTGCACGCCCGGAGCCACACCCCAGGCGCCGACGGTGGCGGCGAAACGGCCGCGATCCGGCAGGGGGTGGCGACCGCGTCCAGGCTCGCCGGGGCCTGCCTTCGGGCCCGACAGGTCGCGGTCCAGATGTGCATACAGCGCGCCGGGCAGGTGGCCTGCGGCGTAGGCGCGTTCGCCAGAGGCGGGATCGGCCAGGTCGAAGCCGCAGTCCAGCAGCACCAAGGGGCGTGCGTCGGGGGACGGTGTCGACTGGCGCGCCTGCAACTGCAGCAGGTCGGTGGCGGAGATCAGGGTCTGCATGGTGTCGGCTCCTGGGTGGGAATGGTGTGGCTGACGGGTTCAGGTTTCGGCACTGGGCTTGTCGGCACGCACCACCTTCTGGCGCAATGCCGTGGCCGTCAGGCCCGCGGCGACGATCAGGGCCATGCCGGCCAGGGCCGACAGTGTCACCGGGTCGTCGAACAGCCACACGCCCAGCACGAATGAGAACACGATGCCCATGTACTGCAGTGCCGAGTTCACCAGCGCACTGCCGATGGCATAGGCCCGTGTCAGCATCCATTGCGCTGCAGTGGCCAGCACGCCGATGCCCAGCAGCAGGGCCAGGCCCTCAGGGCGGTGGCTGTCCAGGGTCGACATGCCGCCCATCGCCAACGCCACCCCCAGCCCGGCGAGCAGGCCGCCCAGTGAAAAGTAGAAGACCACGCGTTCCTCGGGCTCGCCGGCCCGCCCCAGCGCACTGACCTGCAGATAGGCCATTGCCGCCAGCAGCCCCGACAACAGTCCGCACAGGCCGAACCAGATCTGGTCCTGGGCGATGGTGGGCCGCAGCACCAGGGCGACACCGGCGAAACCGGCCAGCACCGAAGCCACCAGCCGGCCGTCGACGGTGTTCGTGCCGCTGGGGGCGGCCATGATCACGGCGCCGCCGATCAGGAACAGCGCAATCCACACCGAGGACATGTAGTTCAGCGTGACGGCGGTGCCCAGCGGCAGCCCGCCTATGGCATAGAACCACAGGCACAGCGATGTCACGCCTGACAGGCTGCGCCAGAAGTGCATGGCCGGCACTGGGGTGGCCAGCGGTACCTGGCGCAGTTTCATCAGCCCGCCCATCAGCACCAGGCCGACCAGGGCCCGGAAGAACACGATTTCGCCCGCGCCGTAGGTGCTGGACGCCAGCTTCACGCCAGCGCCCATCAGCGAAAACAGCAGTGCTGCGCCCAGCATCAGCAGCGGGGCGCTGCGTCTCAGAGTGCCAGCCCTTCGGCGGCCAGACCCATCTCTCGGCGGTACCACTCGTGGAAATGCTGCATGCCGTCCTCCATCGGGCTCTGGTACGGGCCGGCATCGTCGTCGCCGCGCTCGAACAGGCACTGGCGGCCAGCGTCCATGCGCAGTGCGATCTCGTCGTCTTCCTTGCAGGTCTCCAGGTAGGCGGCCTGCTGGGCTTCGACGAATTCACGCTCGAAGGCGGTGATTTCCTCGGGGTAGAAGAATTCGACGAGGTTCGTCGTCTTGCGCGGCCCGCGCGGAAACAGCGTGGACACCACCAGCACGTGCGGGTACCACTCCACCATGACCGTGGGGTAGTAGGTCAGCCAGATCGCGCCCTGGGTGGGCGGCACGCCTTTGCGGTAGGCCAGCACGGCATCGTGCCAGCGCTGATAGACGGCCGAGCCGGGCCGCTCCAGCGCGTGCGCCACGCCCACGGTCTGCACCGAGTGGTGGCGGCCGAATTCCCAGCGCAGGTCGTCACAGGCCACGAACTGGCCTAGGCCGGGATGGAACGGGCCGACGTGGTAGTCCTCCAGGTAGACCTCGATGAAGGTCTTCCAGTTGTATTCGCAATCGTGAACGTGGGCCCGGTCGAAGACGAAGCCGCTGAAGTCGAACTCGGACTTCGGGCCCAGCTTGGCCAGGTCGCTGCCTATGTCCCGGCCGTTGCGTTCGAACAACAGGCCGTTCCAGTCCTGCACGGGGTAGTTGCGCAGGTTCAGGCAGGGGTCTTGCGGAAAGTGCGGTGCCCCGACCAGTTGGCCGTGCAGGTCGTAGGTCCAGCGGTGCAGCGGGCAGATGATGTGCCCCGCCTGGGTTTGCGACACGCGTGTGCTGCCCCGGCCCTGCAGCATCACGGCCTGGCGATGGCGGCAGACGTTGGAAACAAGTTCGACCCCGTCGCGGGTGTGCACCAGCGCACGGCCCTCGCTTTCCTGGGGCAATGCAAGATAGTCGCCGACTTCGGGCACCGCCAAGGCATGCCCCAGGTAACGCGGGCCATGCTGCAGCACGAGTTCCTGTTCCTTGCGGAAGAGCGTCTCGTCGAAGTAGCTGGAAACCGGAAGTTGTGAACGACTGCGTTCGAGAGCTTGGAGACTGAGGCTCAGGTCCGACATGATCCGAGTGGATCCTCCATGGATGGACATCGACCCCGCCACCCGGTGGCCCTGCGGGTGGCTAAAGAACCTGATGCGTGCGACAGGCCTTGCGACCAGCTCGCCTGCACCAGACCAAGTGCCAGCAGGGCTGTCCGCTGGCAGGGGCGCGATTCTACGCACGGGGCCCCAGCTTGCCGCTGAACAGGCCATCCCCAGGCTGCGGTCATGTGCAAGGTGTCAATCCAGGCGAGCCAGCGGCTTGATTCACCGGCTGTTTGTCTAGAATGGTGGACGATATTTCACCTCCTGAAATGACCCGCAGCCCTGCCGTCGCCAAGAACGCACCGCCCGTCCCAGCCACCTACGAACAGGCCCTGGCCGAGTTGGACCGTCTGGTGCAGCAAATGGAAGGTGGGCAACTGCCGCTGGACGAACTGCTCGACGGCTATCGCCGTGGTGCCGAGCTGCTGGCCATCTGCCGCGGCAAGCTGCAGACGGTGGAAGACCAGGTGAAGCTGCTGGAAGACGGCCAGCTCAAGGCCTGGACGCCCGAATGAACGAAGCCGACTTCAGCCCCTGGGCGGCAGCGCAGCAGCAAGCGGTGGAAGCTGCGCTCGAGCGCTGGGTGCCGGCCGATGCGCCGGCCGGCCTGGGCCTGGCCATGCGGTACGGCGTTCTCGACGGCGGCAAGCGCCTGAGGCCGATGCTGGTGCTGGCAGCCAGCGAAGCCCTGAACGGTCACCCCGAGGCCGCCCTGCGTGCCGCGGTGGCGGTGGAATTGATCCACGCCTATTCTCTGGTCCATGACGACATGCCCTGCATGGACAACGACGTGCTGCGCCGCGGCAAGCCCACGGTGCACGTGCAGTTCGGCGAAGCCCAGGCCATGCTGGCCGGCGATGCCATGCAGGCCCTGGCCTTCGAGGTACTGACACCCGATGGCGGCGTCGAAGCCGCACTGCAGGCGCGCCTGGTGTCGCTGCTGGCGCGTGCCGCCGGCCATCCGGGCATGGCAGGTGGCCAGGCCATCGACCTGGCCAGCATCGGCCGCGCGCTGGACGAAGCCGCCTTGCGCGACATGCACCGGCGCAAGACCGGCGCGCTGCTCGAAGCCAGCGTCTTGATGGGCGCTGCCTGCGGCCAACCCGCACCCGCCACCGGCTCGGCTGTCTGGCAGGCCCTGTCGGAATTCGGCGCAGCCATCGGGCTGGCCTTCCAGGTCGTCGACGATATCCTCGACGTCACCCAGGCTTCCGAGACCCTGGGCAAGACCGCGGGCAAGGACGTCGACCACAACAAACCCACCTATGTTTCGGTGCTGGGGCTGGACGCCGCACAGCGCCATGCCCAGGCCCTGTGCGGCCAGGCTCATGCCGCGCTGGGCCGCAGCGGCCTGGGTGCGCGTGCCGGCGCCCTGGCCGTCCTGGCCGACAAAGTGGTGCACAGAGAAAACTGAAGATGGACTCATCCACGCTGCTCAGCCGCATCAACAGCCCCGCCGACATGAAGCGGCTGTCGCGACCCGAACTGCTCCAGCTCTGCGCCGAGGTGCGCGACTTCGTGCTGCAGACCGTCAGCCAGACCGGCGGTCATCTGGGCAGCAACCTGGGCACGGTCGAGTTGACGGTCGCGCTGCACCATGTCTTCAACACGCCGCACGACCGGCTGGTGTGGGACGTGGGCCACCAGACCTACCCGCACAAGATCCTGACCGGCCGCCGCGACCGCATGCACACGCTGCGCCAACAGGACGGCATTGCCGGGTTTCCGCGCCGCGACGAAAGCGAGTACGACACTTTCGGCACGGCCCACAGCAGCACCAGCATCAGCGCAGCCCTGGGCATGGCCATCGGCGCCCGGTTGAAGGGCGAGGACCGCAAGGCCATCGCCGTCATCGGCGACGGTGCCATGAGTGCGGGCATGGCCTTCGAGGCGCTGAACAACGCCGGCGTGGCGCATGCCGGGGTCAGTGCCGACATCCTGGTCATCCTGAACGACAACGACATGTCGATCAGCCCGCCCGTCGGCGCGCTGAACAAGTACCTGGCCCGTCTGATGAGCGGCAACTTCTACGAAGCTGCGCGCCAGGGCGTGAAGGGCGTGCTGAAGAACGCGCCGCCCTTGTTCGAACTGGCGCGCCGGTTCGAGGAGCACGCCAAGGGCATGGTCGTGCCCGGCACCATCTTCGAGGAATTCGGCTTCAACTACGTCGGTCCGATCGACGGGCATGATCTGGACGCGCTCATCCCCACCCTGGAGAACCTGCGCGGCCGCCGCGGCCCGCAGTTCCTGCACGTGGTCACGAAAAAGGGCTACGGCTACCGCCTGGCCGAGGCCGACCCGGTGAAGTACCACGCGGCTTCGGCGCGCTTCAATCCAGCCGAGGGCTTTCCGCCCAGCAAGCCCGGCAAGCCCACCTTCACGCAGGTGTTCGGCCAGTGGCTGTGCGACATGGCCGAGGCTGACCAACGCCTGGTAGGCATTACCCCGGCCATGCGCGAAGGTTCGGGCATGGTCGACTTCCACAAACGCTTTCCACAGCGCTACCACGACGTGGGCATTGCCGAACAGCATGCCGTCACTTTTGCTGCCGGCCTGGCCTGCGAGGGCCTGAAACCCGTCGTGGCGATCTACAGCACCTTCCTGCAGCGTGGTTACGACCAACTCATCCACGACGTCGCGATCCAGAACCTGCCAGTGATGTTCGCGCTGGACCGTGCCGGCATCGTCGGCGCCGACGGGCCCACCCATGCAGGCCTCTACGACATCGCCTATATCCGCTGCGTGCCGAACTGCAGCCTGCTGGCACCCAGCGACGAAAACGAATGCCGCCAGGCGCTGACCACCGCCTTCCGCCACGACGGCCCTGCCGCCGTGCGCTACCCGCGCGGTTCCGGTGCCGGCGTGGCCGTGGAAACCGGCCTGAGTGCCTGGCCCTGGGGCAAGGGCGTGCTGCGGCGCACGGCCACCACAGCCGTCCTGGGCGAGCGCCACGACCTGCCTCGCATCGGCATCCTGGCCTTCGGCACCCTGCTGCATCCAGCCCTGAAGGCGGCCGAGGCGCTGGACGCCACGGTGGCCGACATGCGCTTCGTCAAGCCACTGGACCGCGACCTGGTGTTGCAACTGGCGCGCAGCTGCGACGCGCTGGTCACGGTCGAGGAAGGCTGCACCATGGGCGGCGCCGGCAGTGCCGTGGCCGAATGCCTGGCCGAAGCGGGGGTGGGAACGCCGCTGCTGGTGCTGGGCCTGCCCGACGTGTTCACCGAACACGGCGACCCGGCGCGGCTGCTGTCGCTGTACGGGCTGGACGCGGCGGGCATCGAGAAGTCGATCCGCCAGCGGTTTGCGCTGCGGCCAGCACTGGCTGCCGTCAATTCGTAGCCGACAGCCTTCAATCGCTTCGAACGGCGTCGTGACACCTTCACGACGACTCGGGCAAAGCGTCCGTGGGATGCTACACAGACCATGAACATGCTCACCGACGCCCTGCACATTCCCGACACCCAAAGCGCACGCGACGAGCGTCATCTGGCCATTCAGCGCGTGGGCGTGAAGGATGTCCGGTATCCGCTGAGCCTGCGCGTGGCCGGCCAGGTGCAGCAAACGGCCGCGCTGTGGTCGCTGGACGTGGCGCTGCCAGCCGAGCAGAAGGGCACGCACATGTCGCGCTTCATCGCCTGGCTGGACGCGCTGGCGCTCTCGGGCGAGGCGCTCGAGCCTGCCGGGCTGCGCACGCGCCATGCCCAGATGCTGCACAAGCTGGGCGCCAGCGAAGGCCGCATCGAAGCCGCCTTCAGCTTCTTTGTGCGCAAGCGTGCGCCGGTCTCGGGCGTGCAGAGCCTGCTGGACTACCAGGGCCGCTTCGTCGCCGAAACGCGCGCCGGCCTCACCACGGTGTATTCCGAAGTGGCCGTGCCGGTGAAGAGCCTGTGCCCGTGTTCCAAGGAAATCTCCGACTACGGTGCGCACAACCAGCGCTCACTGGTGACCCTGCGCGTAGAGGCCCTGCAGGCCGTGGAATGGCAGGAACTGGTGCGTTTCGCCGAGGACGAGGCGTCGAGCGAGATTTGGCCGATGCTCAAGCGCAGCGACGAGAAGTGGGTCACCGAACACGCTTACGAGAACCCGAAGTTCGTCGAGGACCTGGTGCGCGACGTGGCACTGCGGCTGAACGCTGACCCGCGCATCGGCCGCTACACGGTGGACGTGGAGAACTTCGAGTCCATCCACAACCACAGCGCCTACGCCCGCATCGAGCGCACCTGAGCCCGCGCGGTTTGCACGGCTGGCACGGCGGCTACTTCTTCGCTGCGTCCGCGCCGTAGACGTCGAAGCTGAAATACTTGTCGTTCAGCTTCTTGTAGGTGCCGTCGGCGCGGATGGCGGCGAGCGCGCCGTTGATGGCGTCGCGCAAGGCCGTGTCGCCCTTGCGCATCGCGATGCCGGCGCCCATGCCGAAGAACGCCGGGTCATCGTAGACCGGTCCTTTGAATGCGAAGGCCCTGCCTGCCGCAGTCTTCAGGAACCCTTGTTCCAGAGCCACTGAATCGGCCAGGGTCGCGTCCAGGCGAGCGGCGATCATGTCCAGATAGATCTCGTCCTGCTTGGCATAGCGCACGATCTTCACGCCCTTGAAAGTGGCGCTGGCGTAACGGTCGTGGATGGTGGTGCGCTGCACGCCCAGGGTCTTGCCCTGCAGGCCGGCCGCCGTGCCGTCGAAACTGGCGTCGGCACGGGCGACCACGCGCGCCGGGGTGTTGTAGTACTTGTTCGAAAAGTCCACGACCTTCTGGCGCTCTGGCGTGATGGACATCGACGCCACGATGACGTCGAACTTCTTCGCCCGTAGCGCCGGGATCAAGGCGTCGAATTCGGTCTGCACGAACTGGCAGCGGGTCTTCAGCTTCTCGCACACGGCCTTTGCGATGTCGATGTCGAAGCCTTTCAGCTGACCGTCGGGTCCCAGCTCGCTGAAGGGTGGGTAGGCGGCTTCCGCGGCCACGCGCAGCGGGTTCGGCACCTGGGCTGCCACCGGCAGGACCACGGCGAAAGCCAGCAATACAGCGAAAAAGGGTTTGAGCATGGTGTCTGTTTCGTGAATTCGGGCAGCCTTTGCACGATAAGGCAAGCCGCCGTTATCAGCTCGGCGCCTGTCTGACGCCGCTGTCAGCTCCTGTAGGAATTTGCCTGACAAGACAAGGCGAACAAACGGGACTGAAGCGACGGAACTGGCCTGATGTGACGGCTCATTTCAGAAGCCTACAGTCTGTTTCACACCGTGCCACCCCGCATTCCCTCCCTGGAGATTCCTGATGAGCCCCGAACAGATCCTCGCCGAAATCCGTGAAGCCAACCTGTCGTACCTGATGCTGGCCCAGAGCCTCATCCGCAGCGACCGCGAGCAGGCCCTGTACCGCCTGGGTGTGTCGGAAGACACTGCCGTGCTGATCGACGCGCTGACCCCGGCGCAGATGATGAAGATCGCCAGTGGCAGCACCTTGCTGTGCCGCTTCCGCATGGACGACGACATCGTCTGGAATCTGCTGACGAGCCATGGCAAGGGCGCGGCCAACGACGGCCTGAGCCGCCTGCACGCCTCGATCCTGCTCGCCGGTCGCCACCGCGAAGCGGCCTGACAGCGCCGAGCCAGATCCGCCAGACCCGAGAACAGATTCAGGAGAACCCCATGGCCCGCAACAAGAGCATCCTCACCGAAGCCAGGCAGATCGAACGCGCTGTCACGCTCATCCACCTGGGCGCGCGTCTGCAGGTGCTGGAAAGCGAAACCGACCTGAGCTACGAGCGCCTGCTGCGCCTGTACAAGGAAGTCGCGGGCAAGAGCCCGAGCAAGGGCCAGCTGCCGTTCTCGACCGACTGGTTCATGACCTGGCAGCCGAACATCCATTCCAGCCTGTTCCTGAATATCCACGAATACCTGAACAAGGCCGCGGCGCTGGACGAGATCGACAACGTCATCAAGGCCTACCAGCTGTACAGCGAGCAGATCCAGGCCCACGGCCTGGAGCCGCTACTCAGCGTCACCCGCGCCTGGCGTCTGGTGAAGTTCGTCGACAACGGCATGCTGACCATGACCGAATGCAGCAAGTGCGGCGGCCACTTCGTCACCCACCCGCACGAGATGGCGCGCCACTTCGTTTGCGGGCTGTGCAACCCGCCGGCACGCGCCGGCAAGGGCAAGCTCGCCGGCTCGCTGCAACTGGGCCGTGGCAGCCGTGAAGCAGACCGTGAAGAAGTGCACGCCATCGGCGAATCCCACCCCGCACACTGAACTTTTGGACCGATGCTGAACCTCAAGTGGCCAGGGCCTGTGGCCGATGAACCGGATGAATTGATTGCATGTCTCCTCCTGGCACAGTGTTCTGTGCTTTCAGCGGATCCTTCGGGATCCGCTTTTTTTTGGCCTTTGATACGAACTTGCGGTGCGACCCACCCCGCATAAAGTTCTGCAACACCCGGCCGATATCCGAAACAACCAGCAAGTCGCAAGACGCCCTCTTCGGTTTTTCGCTTCCACGACGTGAAACTCATCCCGTTTTCTGCGCAGTACATCCGCCGCGACAAACCGCTGCCTTTCGGGCTGCGCGACGCGGCCGGACGCTTGCTGCTGGCATCCGGTGAACGTGTGCAGACCGATCAGCAGCTCTACCTGCTGTCGGCACAGAGCGTCTTCGTCGACGAATCAGAGTCGGCCGACTGGCAGCGTCGCCTGCAGGCGGCCATGGACGAGAAGATCCGGCAAGGCGCAACCCTGTCGCAAGTGGTGGCAGTCAACATCGAAGGCGAATTCAAGGACACCCGCCCGGCGCGCGTGCTGACCCTGCCTGAGCAGTGGGAAGAATTGACGGGCCAGCTCGACGTGATCCTTCGGGACGTGCGTCCTGAAGGGGACTGGCAGCCGCGGCTGGCCAGCCTGCTGGAACGTGCGCGTGCGCTGCTGCAGCGGCGGCCCGACGCAGCGCTGTACCTGGGCGTCTACGAGGCCACGCATTCCTCGGAAAAGTACAGCAGCCACCACGCGATGCTGGTGATGCAGATCTGCGAGCTGACCGCACCGCTGCTGGGCTGGCCCAAGGACTGGGTCGACGCGCTCAGCCTGTCGGCGCTGACGATGAACGTGGGCATGCACCGGTTGCAGGACCAATTGGCACTCAGCATGATGCCGCTGACCCCCGCCATCAAGGCCGAGATCGACAAGCATCCCGAGGTCAGCGTGGCCATGCTGCGCGATGGCGGCGTGGGCAACGCGCTTTGGCTGGAGACAGTCCGCCTGCACCACGACGGCAGCGGTGCCGACCTGCCGCTGGCCGGTCTGCCACCGCCGCGCCAACTGGCGCGCTTGCTGCGTCGGGTGGACATTTTCACTGCCACGATCAGCCGCCGTGCCACGCGCAAGCCGATGTCGCCTGTTCAGGCGGCACGCGAAGCCTGTCTGGGGGCCAGCGGCGCCCCCGACGAGATCGGCAGCGCGTTGCTGAAGGCCGTGGGGCTGTATCCGCCAGGCAGTTTCGTGGAACTGGCCAGTGGCGAGATCGCCATCGTCGTGGCCCGTGGCCGCCGCGCCAACCTGCCAGTGGTCGCCAGCCTCATCGGCAGCAGTGGCAACGTGATGCTGGAGCCGGCGCTGCGCGACACGATCGAGCGGCGTCACGCCGTCAAGGCCGCCGTGGCCTGCGGCTCGGTGAAGGTTCGGCCCCCGCACGACAGACTTCTGGCCATGCGATGAAAGTGCCCTGGCAGCCTTCGGTTCTGGCCGGCTGCGCAGTGGTTTCTCGGGCGATCACGCCAGGCGAGGGTCCCCCACACTGCCTGAATGAAGGCTCGTTCCCCGAATCTGGCCAAGCGCCAGGCCGCCCCCGTGCTGCGCTCAACTCGCAGGGCGGCGCTGCCCTGGCCGCTGCCGGCGGTGCTGGCCTGGCTGCTGGCCCTGGTGCTGTGGCAGGCTGGTCTGTTGGCCGGATGGCCGCCTGCGCTGGCCTGGGGCGCCGGGGTCATGGCCGCATCCGGGCTGGCACTGTCCTGCCAGGGACGCTGGCGTCGCGTGATCGTAGCCGCCGGTTTTCCGTTGGCGACCTCGGCCACCCTGCTCCCACTGGCCCAGGGCATGGCCCTGCCGCCCTGGTCTTGGGGGCTGGCCGCCTTGCTCTTGCTCTTGCTCTACCCGCTGGGCGCCTGGCGCGACGCGCCATGGTTTCCCACGCCCCGTGGCGCGCTGGCCGGGCTGGCCCAGGCCTGTGTCGATGGGCCGCCGGCTTCGGTGCTGGATGCCGGCTGCGGCCTCGGCCACGGCCTGGCGGAACTGCGCCAGCAGTTTCCGCAAGCCCAGGTGCATGGCATCGAGCGCAGCCGGGTGCTGCGCTGGCTCGCGGCCTGGCGCTGCCCCTGGGCGCGAGTGCGGGGCGGCGACATCTGGGCCGCCGACTGGTCGCGTCATGACTTGATCTACGTCTTTCAGAGACCCGAGTCGATGCAGCGCGCCTTCGACAAGGCCATGCGTGAACTGCCGCTGGGTGGCTGGCTGGTCAGCCTGGAATTCCAGGTGCCGGGCGTGGCGCCGGCTCGGCAGCTGGAAGGTGCCGACGGACGGCCTGTCTGGCTGTATCGGCAGAGCTCAACCGCGGCCCCTGGCTGCCGATAAAGACCCAAGCCGTTTGGCCCTGCGGCCGCGCCGCTTTCGCCGGAAACTCTGAGAAAGACATGTTCGTCATCATCGGTTGGGTCGTCGTGATGGTCTGCGTCTTCGGGACGTTCATCGCCCATGGCGGGAACATGGGCCCGATCCTGAAGGCGCTGCCCTGGGAAATGGCCATGATCGGCGGCGCCACGCTGGGCGCCTTCCTGGTGAACAACCAGATGACGGTGATCAAGGCGACGATTGCCGGTGCCTTGAGCTGCTTCAAGGGGGGCAAGTACACCAAGGCGCGCTACATGGAACTGCTGGCGCTGCTGTACGACATCCTGCAGAAGGCCCGCAAGGAAGGCCTGATGTCGATCGAAAAGGACGTCGAGGACCCGCACAGCAGCCCGCTGTTCCAGAAGTACCCGACGGTGGGCAACGACCACCACGTCACCGAGTTCATCACCGACTACCTGCGGATGATGGTGTCGGGCAACCTGAACGCGCACGAGATCGAGTCGCTGATGGACAGCGAGATCGAGACCCATCACCACGAAGCCCATGCCCCCGTGGCTGCCATTCAGCGCGTCGCCGGCGGTTTGCCGGCCTTCGGCATCGTGGCCGCCGTGCTGGGCGTGATCAAGACCATGGGCAGCGTGGGTCAGCCACCGGCGGTGCTGGGCGCGATGATCGGTTCTGCCCTGGTCGGCACCTTCCTGGGCATCCTGCTGGCCTACGCGTTTGCCGAACCCCTGGCAGGCCTGCTGGAGCAGAAGGTCGAGGAAAGCGGCAAGGAACTGCAGTGCATCAAGACCACGCTGCTGGCCAGCATGCAGGGCTACGCGCCGCAGGTCGCCATCGAGTTCGGTCGCAAGGTGCTGCTGAGCACCGCGCGCCCCACCTTCTCCGAACTCGAGAATCACGTGAAGGGTAAGAAGTAATGGCCGGCGACGCGAAGAAGCTGCAGCCGATCATCATCAAGCGCGTCAAGAAGGGCGGGCATTCCGCCCATGGCGGCGCGTGGAAGATCGCTTATGCCGACTTCGTGACGGCGATGATGGCCTTCTTCTTGCTGATGTGGCTGCTGGGCAGCACCACGGAAGGCGACAAGAAAGGCATCGCCGACTACTTCGGCTCACCCCTGAAGGTGGCGCTGTTGTCCAGCGGTTCGGGTTCCGGCGATTCATCCCATGTCATCAAGGGCGGTGGCCAGGACCTGACGCGCAGCACCGGCCAGGTCAAGCGCGGCGAGACCGCCGCCGAACGTTCGACCGTCAACCTGCGGGTCATGAAGGCCGAGCAGGCACGCGCCGAGATCGCGCGGCTCGAAGCGCTGAAGGAAAAGATCGAATCCAAGCTGGCGGCCAACCCGAAGCTCGAGGCCATGCTCGGCCAGATCAGGCTCGACATGGTCGCCGACGGTCTGCGTATCCAGATCACCGACCAGGAAGGCCGCCCGATGTTCGCCAGCGGCAGCGGCGAAGTGCAGTGGTACATGCGCGACCTGCTGCGCGAGATCGGTGCGGTGCTGTACGAAGTGCCCAACCGCCTGACGCTGGAGGGGCATACCGACGCGCTGCCGTTTTCTGCAGGCGACAGGGGATACAGCAACTGGGAACTCAGCGCTGACCGGGCCAATTCCTCGCGCCGTGAACTGCTGGCCGGTGGCCTGGCCGAAGACCAGGTGCTGCGCGTGCAGGGCCTGGCAGCCAGCACGCCCTATGACCGCAAGGACCCGACCTCGCCTGCCAACCGGCGCATCAGCATCATCGTGATGAACCGCGAGGCCGAGGAACGCCTGTTCCGCGACGCCCTACAGGCGCCCGAGCCCGAACCGGTTGCGCCCTCAAGTCCGCCGCCCGCCAACCGATAACCCCACTAGTTCCCAGCCGACTCCACCGAGGCTCCATCCATGACCACGCCCACCGACCTCAAATTCCTCATCGTCGACGACTTCTCCACCATGCGTCGCATCGTCCGAGGCCTGCTCAAGGAGATGGGCTGCAACAACGCCGACGAGGCCGAGGATGGCGCCGTGGCCTTGAGCATGCTGAAGGCGCAGAAATACGACTTCGTCGTGTCCGACATCAACATGCCGAACATGAACGGCTTCGAGCTGCTCAAGGCGATCAAGGCCGACGACTCGCTCAAGCACCTGCCGGTGCTGATGGTGACTGCCGAGGCGCGCAAGGAAGACATCGTGCTGGCGGCGCAAAGTGGGGCGGCCGGCTACATCGTCAAGCCCTTCACGAAGGCGACGCTCGAAGAGAAGCTCGCGAAGATCCTGCAAAAGCTCGCTGCGACAGCCTGAAGGAAGAACAGCCATGAAGATGGACGACGCCAACACACTGCAGCCTGCTGCGCTGCCCTCGACACCCTCTGTTTCGCCCGAGGTCTTCCAGCAGATCGGCACGATCACGCGGCTGCTGCACGACACGATGTCGCAGCTGGGCGTGATGCCCAAGCTGCAGATCGCCACCGACGGCCTGCCCGATGCGCGCAGCCGCCTGACCTACATCGCCACCAAGACCGCCGACGCGGCCAACAAGGTGCTGAATTCGGTCGACCAGGCCAAGGCCGACCATGCCTACATCACCGACGCCACGCGCGCCATGGCTGCCGCGCTGGTGGAGAACCCGGTCAAGGCCGTGGCCAGCGGCGCGGTGCTGAATTTCGTGCAGGAAGTCGAGGCCCGCACCGCGCGCATCGACAACCACCTGACCGACATCATGATGGCCCAGGACTTCCACGACCTCACCGGCCAGGTCGTGGCCAAGGTCGTGACCCTGGCCAACGACCTGGAGGACAGCCTGGTCAAGCTGCTGGTGAGCGTGGTGCCACCGGACCAGCGCGAGAAGGTCGACCCCAACGTGCTGGCCGGTCCCGTGGTGAACCCGGAAGGCCGCACCGACGTGGTCAGCAACCAGGGCGAAGTGGACGACCTGCTGGCCAGCCTGGGCTTCTGACCCCCGTGCCTCGGCGTCCAGCCGAGGTTGGCTTCCGATCCCTCAACCTCGGCGTCCAGCCGGCGCCGGCTCAGCGGTTGGCGGCGTTGTCCGCGCCCGGTGCCGGGTCCAACGCCGCGAGCCGGGCCTGCGCATCGGCCAACCAGGGGTGGGTGCTGGCCACGCTGCCCTGCAGTTGCTGCACCGCCTGCTGCAGCGTGCCCCGCGCCGCGGCGGCCTCCCCCGCTGCGGCCTGGGCAGCACCCAGCCACAGCTGTGCTGCGCCGGTGCGCACCGAGTACGGGCGCCCCGACTGAAGCAACTGCGCGGCAGCCAGGGCCCGTTCGGCATTGGCCCGGGCTGCCCGAGCATCACCCCGGGCCAGGTGTGCCCGCGCCGCCAGCAGCCGGGCGTTCCACTGCCAAGGTGGTGCACTCGCGGCAGCTTCGGCCAGGATCGCCTCCAGCGCGGCCAGGGCTTCGGCGGTGGCCCCGCGCGCGACATCGAATTCGGCCCGTGCCAGGCGGCAGCCGCGGTCATAGAACGTGTCGCTGGCGCTGGCCCTTCGCAGTACGCCGTCGGCCCGCGCCAGAGCCTGCGCAGCCAGGTCGAGCCTGCCGGTGCGCGTGGCCAGGACGATGCGGTCGCATTCGATCGCGCGCACGATCTCCGGGGTCTCGGCGCCCGCGGCACGGGCCTGGGCCAGGCTGCGATCGAACACCGCTTTGGCTTCGTCGAAGCGGCCGGCGGCCAGCGCCGTCAGGCCCACGCCGCGCGCGGTGTAGAGCATTTTGGCCGTGTACGGGCCGCCGTCTTCCATCCATTGCAGATTCTGCTGACCCAGGGTCAGAGCCCGGCGCGCGTCGCCGGCTGAATTCAGCGCGATGGCCCATTCGTTGCGCACGACCCAGGCCACCTGGCTGTGTTCGCGCCCGGCATCGGTCATCAGCGCCAGCGCGCTGGCGAACAGGCGGTCGGATTCCAGGCCCTGGCCCTGCTGGCTCTTGAAGAGCGCCAGCCGAGCCACGGCGGCGGCACGCACATGCTCGGGCACGTTCGTGGCTCGGTCCATCTGCGCCAGCGCGCTCTGTTGCAGCTCCTGGGCTTCGGGCAGACGGCCGGCCTGGCCGGCCATGAAGGCCATGTAGCCCAGCGCGCAGGCACGTGCCGTGGGCAGGGCCGTGGCCTTGTCGACCAGCGCCTGCAGGCGCTGTGTGGCTGCAGCCAGCTCGCCCAGCTGGGCCTGGGCGTAGGCGTCGTCGCAGCCGATGTGGTCGCGCAGGTCGGGGTCCTGCGCCAGGGCCAGGGCTTCGCGCACCAGAGTGCGGCTGCGTTCCTGGCCGTCCCAGTCGCTGGCGCGCTGGGCCACCATCCACAGCACGCCGGCCAGCGGGTCGGGCTTGCCAGCCAGGCTCTGCCGCGCCATGCGTTCGGCGCGCGTCAGCCATTCGTCGGCGCTGATGGGTCTGCCGGCACGCAGCGCGTCGTTCAGCAGGTCGGCCATGAAGGCGTTGCCAGCTTCGTTGGCGGCCTGGGCCGCCAGTGCACGGGTGGCCTGCTGGCGCGCGACATGGGCCTGCCAGGTCGCCACCGAAAGGCCCGCGGCCACGCACAGCACGGCCACGCTACCGGCCGCCACCGCCCCGCGCCGCCGGGCCAGGAAGCGGCCGGCCACGTAAGCCGGCCTGCGCGGCCGCGCCAGCACCGGCCAGCGCCCCAGATGGCGCTGCAGGTCGGCCGCGAAGGCCTGGGCCGATTCGTAGCGGTGTCCGGGTTCGCGCTGTAGCACCTGGGTCAGGATCGCGTCGATGTCGCCCGCCAGGGCCTGGCGCAGCGCTGGCAGGCTCAGGCCCATCGTGTCGGCAGCCTCGGCGGTGCAGGCCTGGCTGGCCAGGCTCAGATCGCCGTGCAGGATGGCGTGTTCAAGCTCGGCCGGGGTCTGCGTGGGCCCGCGGTAGGGGCGGGCGCCGGTGAGCAGGTCGAAGAGCACCACGCCGGCGGCATAGAGGTCGGTCGCGGTGCTGAGCGGGCCGTTGTCGATCTGTTCCGGGGCCGCGTAGGCCGGTGTCATGGCCCGGGGGCCGGACCCGCCAGGGCTGCCGGTGCTTTCGGTGCCCTGCATCAGCGTGGCAATGCCGAAGTCGAGCAGCTTCACCTGCCCGTCCTGCGTCACGAGGATGTTCGACGCCTTCAGGTCGCGGTGCAGCACCAGGTGGCTGTGGGCGTACTGCACGGCCTGCAGAACCTGAACGAAGACCACCAGGCGCTGCGCCAGCGGCAGGCGCTGCTGCCGGCACCAGCGGTCCAGTGGCTGGCCGTCGACCTGTTCGATGGCCAGCCAGGGCAGGGTGCCGCCGCCTGGCATCGCCGGGTCGGCGCCGGCCTCGTGCAGGCTGGCGTCGTAGAGCCGCGCGATGTGCGGGTGTTCCAGCCGCGCCAGGATGTCGCATTCGCGCTGGAAGCGCAGCGCCGCGGCGCGATCGGGCAGGGGGTGCAGCGGCAGCTTCAGCGCCACCTCGCGCTGATAGGCGCCGTCGGCGCGTTCGGCGCGCCAGACCGTGGCCATGCCGCCGCGGCCCAGCGGCGCCACCAGCCGCCAGGGGCCGATGCGCCGGCCCGCCGCCAGCCCGCCAGCCTGCCCGGCGGGGTCGTCGGAGCCGGGAACGCTGAGCAGGGGCCCGCGGTCCAGCCGTTCGGCCGCCGCCTGGTCGGCATGGGCGGCGAGCAGCGCCCGCAGACGGTCGGTCAGGGCGGCGTCCGGCGGCGGCAGCGCGGGTAGGTTCCGGCTGGTCGAGCACCTGGTCGAACAGCGCCGAGAGCCGGGCCCAGTCTTCGGGAGAAAGCTTTGACGTCATCCTGCCTGTTCACGCATCGCCCGGGTGCGACCGGACATGCCCGGGTACCGACATGGCGCGCCGTGGGCGCTCAACGCTTGAGCGCCATCACGAGAAAGGCGCGTGCCTTCTCCCAGTCGCGGCGCACGGTGCGGTCGGTCACGCCCAGGGCGCTGGCGATCTCGGTTTCCGTGAGCCCGGCGAAGTAGCGCATCTCCACCACCTGGGCCAGGCGCGGGTCCAGTTCGGCCAGCTCTTGCAGCGCCTCGGCCACGTGCAGCACGTCGGCCTCGTCGGCGGCCACCGACTCGCCCACCTGCGTGTCCAGCGTCACGAACACGGCGTCGCCGCCGCGGCGCTCGGCCTGGCTGCGGCGCGCCATGTCGACGATGACCGATCGCATCACCCGCGCGGCGTGCGCCAGGAAGTGGCCGCGGTTCTCGAATCCCATCTGGCCGGCGCCTTGCAGCCGCAGCCAGCTTTCGTGCACCAGAGCGCCGGTGTCGGCCATCGTCACGCGCTGGCCGCGGCGGAGTCGTGCGCGCGCCATGGCCGCCAGGTCGTCGTAGAGCGCGGCGAACAGGCGGTCGAAAGCCTGGGCGTCACCGGCTCCGGCGGCGGCGAACAGGGCGGTGAGTTCAGGCATCGCCGCAATCTAGCAAGCGGCGGGTGTTTGTGCCGGGCCGCCGGTGCGGCCGACAGCGCGTCCAGCCCTCACCCCCCGCAAACGCGGGGCCCCAGCAAGGGGCTGGGGTGTCCGGTTTGGCGGGCCCGGCTGCGTGAACCGAGACAAGGCCCCTGCGGCTGTTGCCGGCATCCGCTGCACAGGCAGGTCCCTCAACGACACAGGTTCCCGATCTCATCACGCCCAGGAGAAGCTCGATGTCCGTCTTGAAACCGCTGCCCACCGTGGCCGCCTGCCTGCTCACCTGCTGCCTGGTCGCGCCAGCCTTGGCAGACACGACCAACGGCTACGGTGTTGCGACGTCCGCCAGCGCCGGGGACCCCGCCCCCTTCCTGGGCGCGACATCCGCCTATCGAATGGCGCAGAACGCTTCGGGCACCTATACCAATCCTGCGGACACGCCCCCGGTTTGGATCGACCCGTGCCCGGGTGTGACCAACCCCGACACCTTCTGCGCGGCCACATTGGGCGGAACCAACAGTGCCAACTACAACCTGACGGCGAGCAGCAGCCAGGCCTCGTTGCAGACCGGGGTGTTCAGCAACCCGTCCCTCTTGGGGCAGGTGACGGCAGCCACGTATGCCGACCTGGCTTCTGGCAGGCTGGGTGGGTCGGCGCAGGCCGACTATCTCCGCGTCGGGGCCACCACCGCCGTCTTCAATGACCGTCTGATCTTCGACATCGCCGGCGCGGGCCCCACGACGGTGACCCAGATCGCCTTGAGCTTCTCGATCGACGGGGCCATGCTCACCCCCACCAGCCTGTCCTACGCGACGGTTGCCAGTGATCTTCGTTTCGGCGAGGGTTTTGCGACGATCCGCTACGACCAGAACGCCGACGACCCCGCCACGGTCGTCCTGGGCCAAAGCGGGTGGGTGAGCGGGGCCTGGCTGCCGGGATTTTCCCCCGGCCTCAGCACGTTCAGCGGGGTCTACGCCCTGGTCGGTGCCGCCCCGACGCTGGATATCCGCGCCTCTCTCACAACCTATGCGGAAAGCAACGCCAGCGCCAATTACTCCAACACAGCTGCGTTCACTTGGAGTCTGCCTTCCAACGTGGGCGTCACATCGGCCTCGGGCGTGTTCCTGAGCGCCGTGCCCCAGCCGGGCACCTGGGCGCTGTTGCTGGCCGGCCTGGCGGTGGTGGGCGCGCTGGCGCGCCGCCGCGTCGCCTGAACGCACGCGGCTGGCTTGCCACCTCCCCCGATTCCCTTCCCGCTTCCCCTTGCCACTGAGCCTGGAGTCTTTCCCATGAAGCCCATCGCCTTGCTGCTGCCCCTGTTGCTGACCGGCGTGCCCGCAGCCTACGCACAAGCCAACCTGCTGCTGAACCCCAGCTTCGAGCTGCCGGCCCTCACCGCCGCCAGCACCTGTGACAACGGCACACCCTGGTGCCTGAAGGGCACCGGCAACACGCCGGGCTGGACGGCAGGCGGCAGTGGCGTCACGGTCGTTCACAACAACTATCTGGGGGGTGTGAACCCGCCTATCCTGGTGTCTGCATCCGATGGCGTGCAGTACCTGAACCTCAGTCAGATCGGCACCTTCGCCGGCGGTGTCTCCCAAACCGTGGCGGCCACCGCAGGGCAACCCTACAGGCTGAGCCTGGATGCTGCGGCCTGGGCCACCAATGCGATCGGGGCTTCGGTCTCGTACGCGCTGTACGACCCCCCCACCGGCAACCTCCTGGGCAGTGGCAGCTTCACGGCGGCGCTGGGCGATGGCCTCTGGACGACACGCACTTTGCTGGGAACGGCCGCGTCCGACAGCATCCGAGTGGAGATTGCGACCATCGTCGTGCCTCAGGCTGCCATCGGCATCGACAACGTCGTGCTGACGGCGGTGCCCGAGCCCGGCACCTGGGCACTGCTGCTGGCCGGCCTGGTGGCCACAGCGGCCGCAGCGCGCCGCCGCAACGCCTGACCCGACGGCAGGATGGGGGGAACACCCGCCTGTTTGGCCCTCTTCTCCCCCGGCGCTGACGGCGCCGCCCCGGCACCATGGCTGGGCTCGCTCCAGAGTCCGGAAGCCCATGGCCGAAACCACCCAAGACCGCACCTTACCCGCCACCCCGCGCCGCATCGAAAAGGCGCGTGAGGACGGTCAGGTCGCGCGTTCCCGTGACCTTGCCCACCTGGCGGTGCTGGGCAGCGGCATCGCGCTGATCGCCGCCTTTGCCCCGGAACTGACGGCCTGGCTGCAGACGCTGCTGGCGCGTGGGCTGCGTTTTGACGCGGCGGCCATTGCGTCGCCCGCAGGCATGGGCGAGCGCCTGGCCGAACTGTCGGTACCGATGCTGATGGCCTTGTTGCCGATCGGGGCGGTCACCGGGCTGGTGGCCCTGGTAACAACCGTGCTTGCCGGTGGCTGGAACTTCAGCTGGAAGCCACTGGAGCCCACGTACGAGAAGGTCGACCCCTTGGCTGGCATCGCTCGCCTGTTCAGCCTGGACCAGCTTGCAAACACCTTGAAGGCCTGCCTGCTGGCGCTGGTCCTGGGCGTGGTGGGCGGCACGCTCTTGTGGGTGCAATGGGCACAGCATGCCCTGCTGCTGACCCTGGCCTTGCCTGAAGCGCTGGCCACCAGCGGTACGCTGCTGCGCAACGGCCTGCTGCTGCTGTGTGGTGTGCTGGCGCTGTTTGCGCTGGTCGACGTGCCGCTGCAGCGCCAGCTTCTGTTGCGCCGGCTGCGCATGAGCGTGCAGGACATGAAGCAGGAATTCAAGGAGGTCGAAGGCAACGCCGAGATCAAGGGCCGGCGCCGCATGCTGATGCGCGAACTGGCGAACCGCCGCATGCTCGGCAACGTGGCCACCGCCGACCTGGTGGTGATGAACCCCACCCACTACGCCGTGGCGCTGCGCTACGACGAAGCCCGCGGTGGCGCGCCGCGCGTCGTGGCCAAGGGCGCCGACCTGCTGGCCTTGCGCATTCGCGACCTGGCGCGCGACGCCAAGGTGCCGGTACTGCAGGCGCCGTCGCTGGCCCGGGCGCTCTACGCGCACTGTGAGCTCGACCAGGAGATTCCCGCCCGCCTGTTCGCCGCCGTGGCACAGGTGCTGGCCTGGGTGTTCCAGTTGCGCGACGCCGTCGCGAACGGCCGCGCGGGGCCGTCTGCGCCGCCGCTGCCCGAGGTGCCTGCCGACATGGACCCGATCAACAAGAACCCGCCCCGACAGGAGCCTGAACTGTGAACGGCAACAAGGGAATGCTGCCCGCCCTGAACAAGCTGTTTGGCGCCAACGGTGGCGCCGCGCTGAAGGCGCTCTTGCTGCCCGCCTTCGTGGTGATGATGCTGGCGATGATGGTGCTGCCGTTGCCGCCCTTCGTGCTGGACTTGCTGTTCACCTTCAACATCGCCATCGCGCTGATGGTGATGATGGTCTCGGCGCAGATGGTCAAGCCGCTGGACTTCGCGGCCTTGCCCACCGTGCTGCTGGTCACCACGCTGATGCGGCTGAGCCTGAACGTGGCGTCCACGCGGGTGGTGCTGATGGAGGGCCACACCGGCCCGGGTGCCGCGGGCCAGGTCATCGAGGCCTTCGGCCACTTCCTGATCGGCGGCAACTTCGCGGTCGGCCTGATCGTGTTCGCCATCCTGGTGGTCATCAACTTCGTGGTCGTGACCAAGGGCGCCGAGCGCATCGCCGAAGTCGGCGCGCGCTTTGCGCTGGACGCGATGCCCGGCAAGCAGATGGCCATCGACGCCGACCTCAATGCCGGCCTCATCGACGAGAAGGAAGCCCGCCGCCGCCGGTCCGAGGTGAGCGAGGAAGCCGACTTCTTCGGCAGCATGGACGGCGCGAGCAAGTTCGTGCGTGGCGACGCCATCGCCGGCCTGCTGATCCTGTTCATCACCCTCATCGGCGGTTTCATCATCGGCATGGCCATGCACGGCATGAGCGCCGGCGCCGCGGCCAGCACCTATGTCGTGCTGGCCGTGGGCGACGCGCTGGTAGCACAGATTCCGGCACTGCTGGTCAGCGTGGCTGCGGCGATGGTGGTCTCGCGTGTCGGCAAGGACCAGGACATCGGCAGCCAGATTCGCGGCCAGGTGTTCACCAGCCCGAAGGCGCTGGGCATCACCGCCGGCATCGTCGGCGCGCTCGGCCTGGTGCCCGGCATGCCGCACTTCGTGTTCCTGCTGATCGCCGGCGGCCTGGGCTGGCTGGCCTGGTCGATGTCGAAGCAGCAAAAGCGCGCGGCCGAAACCGCCGCATTGCCGCCCGAGCCAGTGGCGCCGCCGGCCAATGCCGAAGCCAGCTGGGACGACCTGACGCCCGTGGACACCCTGGGCCTGGAGGTGGGCTACCGGCTCATCGCCCTGGTCGACAAGCAGCGCAGCCCGGCCGGCGGCGACCTGCTCACCCGCATCAAGGGCGTGCGCAAGAAGTTCGCGCAGGACGTGGGTTTCCTGCCGCCGCCGGTGCACATCCGCGACAACCTGGTCGAGCTCAAGCCGGGCATGTACCGGGTGACGCTGCGCGGGGCCGTGGTCGGTGAAGCCGAGGCCAACCCGGGCCAGTTCCTGGCCATCAACCCGGGCGGCGTCAGCCCGCAGATGCAGCAGCAGCTGCCCGGCATCAAGACCACCGACCCGGCCTTCGGGCTGCCCGCGGTGTGGATCGAGGAACGCCAGAGAGAGGCCGCACAGATGGCCGGATTTACGGTTGTTGATTGCGCGACTGTGGTGGCCACCCACCTCTCACACTTGATGCAGGTGAACGCGGCACGTCTGCTGGGCCGGGTCGAAACCCAGCAACTCGTGGAACACGTCACCAAACTGGCCCCCCAATTGATCGAAGACGTCGTCCCCAAGATGGTCGGAATTGCCACCCTGCAGAGAGTGCTGCAGCTGCTGCTGGAAGAAGGCGTGCACATCCGCGACATGCGCAGCATCGTCGAGTGCCTGGCCGAACATGCCAGCACCGTGACCGATCCAGCCGAGTTGGCCCGCCGCATCCGCGTGCACCTGGCGCCGGCCATCGTGCAGCAGATCTACGGCGCGGTGAAGGAACTGGACGTGATCGCGCTGGACCCCGAGCTCGAACGCCTCGTCACGCAGGCCCTGACCAGCCCCCATGGCGCGGCGCTGGACCCAGGTGTCGCCGACACGCTCAGCCGCAGCGCCGCCGACACCGCCCGCCGCCAGGAAGACATGGGCCACCCGGCCTGCCTGCTGGTCCCCGACCTGATCCGCGCCCCGATGGCGCGACTGCTCAAGCGCGCTGCGCCGCGGCTGAAGGTGCTGGGCCACAGCGAGATCCCGGAAACGCACTCCATCCGAATCGGTTCGATCATAGGTAGCACGACATGAACATGAAGCGCTTCACCGCCCGCACCTCGCGCGAGGCCCTGGCCATGGTGCGCGAGGCTTTCGGCAACGACGCCATCGTCATGTCCAACAAGCCCTGCCCGGAAGGCGTGGAGGTGCTGGCGATGGCGCCGGACGGTCTCCAGCAGATCGAGCGCATGGGCGCGGCGGCCACGCCGGTGCGCGCGCCGGCTCGGCCCGCCAGCGTCGCGGCCCCGGTCGCCGCTCCGGTGCAGGCGTCGCGCCGCTTTGCCGACCGCGTCGAGCCGCGCATGGACGAGCCCGCGCCGGAACTGCAGCGCCAGGTGCAAGGCGTGGCCGAAGACGTGGAACAGCTGCAGATGAGCACCTTGTCTTTCCAGGACTACGTGCGCGAACGCATGCTGCGCCGGCGCCGCGCCGAAATGCAGGCCGAAGCCAACCCTCCCGCAGCGCCAGCCGCGCCGCCCGTGGTTGCGCCGATCGAGGCCGCCCGCACGCGCCTGGCCGCACAGCGTCAGGCTCCGGCCGCAGCCGCGGCCCAGCCGCCGAGCCTGCCGGTGCTGCGCGACGAAGTTCATCTCGCCGACACCCCGCCTCCCCGTCCTGCGCTGGCCCCCCAGCCGGCCGCGGCAGCCCAGGCCGCCGTGATGGCGGCCACCCACGACGACCAGGTCGAGATGCTGAGCGAACTGCGCTCGATGCGCGGCCTCATCGAGCAGCGTTTCGGTGCGCTGGCCTTCATGGAAAAGCTGCAGCGCCATCCGCGTCAGGCGCTGCTGTCGCAACGGTTGCTGGAGGCTGGCTTTTCGCCTGCGCTGATCCGCAAGCTGGTCGAAAGCCTGCCCGCTGACGTCGATGAAATGCACTGGGCGCAAGGCGTACTGGAACGCAACCTGCTGACCGGCGAACGCGACGCCGCTCTGGAAGACACCGGCGGCGTGTTCGCGCTGGTCGGCGCCACCGGCGTGGGCAAGACCACCAGCACCGCCAAGCTGGCCGCGGCTTTCGCCACGCGCCACGGCGCCGCACACCTGGGCCTGATCACGCTGGATGCCTACCGGGTGGCGGCGCACGAGCAGCTGCGTACCTATGGCCGCATCCTGGGCGTGCCGGTGCACACCGCCCACGACCGCGCCAGCCTGGAAGACCTGCTGGACCTGCTCAGCGCCAAGAAGATGGTGCTGATCGACACTGCCGGCATGGCCCAGCGCGACACCCGCACGCGGGAGCTGCTGGACATGCTGTCCCACCGCAGCATCCAGCGCCTGCTGGTCGTCAACAGCGCAGCCCAGGGCGAGACCATCGAAGACCAGCTGGCGGCCTACGCGGCCCCGGGTTGCCGCGGTGTCGTGCTGTCGAAGCTGGACGAGGCCGTGAAGCTGGGTCCCGCACTGGATTCGATGATCCGCCACAAGCTCAAGGTGCTGGCGGTGGCCAACGGCCAGCGCGTGCCCGAGGACTGGCACCGCCTGTCGGCCCATGCGCTGGTGCAGCGTTCGATGAAGAACGCCAGCGGCGCCGCCTGGAAGCTGGATGGCAGCGATGTCAGCCTGATCTTCGCCGGGCTGCCTTCGGCCAGCGCCCTGCCCGCCGCGGCGGGCCTCGCCGCACTGCATACCCAGGGTACGGCCGGTACGGGCCAGCGTCTGCATGCCTGAGGCTGCCATGTCCAATCCGAGCCGCGATTTCTACGCCCCCAGCGGCCCCGCGCCGCTGGACCAGGCCGACGGCCTGCGCCGGCTGTTTGCCGGCGGCCCCCGCCAGCGCCTGCTGCCACTGGTGGCGAACCCGCACGTGGCTTTCGGTGGCGTGGTGCTCGACCGGCTGGCCGCCGTCCTGGCCGCCAGCGGCCGCCAGGTGCTGGTGGTCGACGCCGGTGCCGGTGCGCCGCCGGCCGACGAACTGGCCAGGCTGGATCTGGGCGTGTGCATCGAACGGCTGGCCCCGCGCGTGGGCTACCTGCCGGCGCGCGGCCTGCCACTGTCCTTCGTCGACACACGCGGCTCGGCCGGCGGCTTCATCGACGCACTGAGCGCCGCCGCACCCTGGGCCGACGCCGTGCTGCTGCATGCCGAAAGCCATGAGATGGCGCGTCTGCTCATGCGCCGCAGCGCCAGGCCCATGCTGGTCGGTGCCGACCACCCCGAAAGCATCAAGCACGCCTATGCCAGCGCCAAGCTGCTGGCACGGCGTTGCGGCCTGATGGGCTTCGACCTGTTGCTGGCCGCCGCACCGTCGTCGCCGCGCGCGATCGGCATCGTCCAGAGCCTGGGCCAGTGTCTCGACACTTTCCTGGGCGCCTGGCTGCACCACGGCGCGCTGATCGACCCTGCAGGCGACGTGTCGGCCGCGGCCGACGAAGCACTGCAAAGCCTGCTGGCTGGCCAGCTGGCACTGGATGAACCGCACTGGAATCCGGTGGCCACAGGCGCCGGCATGTCGGTCCAGGCGCCAGCCCTGCGCGCCTAGACCCCCGCAAGAACCCAGACCCCGACCCACGCATTCCTCGATAAAGGGCGACCCATGTACACCGCCAAGGGACAACTCGACGCCGGCCAGCTGCTGAAGCAATACAGCCCGCTGGTCCGACGCCTGGCCCACCAGATGATCGCCAAGCTGCCCGCCAACGTCGAGCTGGACGACCTGATCCAGGTCGGCATGATCGGCCTGAGCGACGCGCTCAGCCGTTTCGACGCCGGCCAGGGTGTTCAGTTCGAGACCTTTGCCACCCAGCGCATTCGCGGCGCGATGCTCGACGAATTGCGCGGCAACGACTGGATGAGCCGCGGCGACCGCCGCCACCAGCGCAGCATCGAAGCCGCGGTGCACAAGCTGGAACAACGCTTCGGCCGCGCCCCGAGCGAAGGCGAGATCGCGCGCGAGATGGGCCTGAGCCTGACCGACTACCAGGAACTGCTGGGCAAGGTGCGCGGCACCCAGCTCATCTACCTGGAAGACATGAGCGGCGACGACGGCGACGAGGACTTCCTCGACCGCCACGTCGCCGACGACGAAGCCAACCCGGTGGCCCGGCTGCAGGACCAGCGCATGCGCGAAGCTCTGGTCGAAGCCATCAAGAACCTGCCCGAGCGTGAGCAGTACGTAATGAGCATGTACTACGAACACGACATGAACCTGAAGGAGATCGCTGCGGTGCTGGGCGTTACCGAAAGCCGGGTGTGCCAGCTGCACAGCCAGAGCATCGCCAGGCTGCGCACGCGTTTGCGTGAGTGGTAGGTTCAGCGCGACACGGGCCCTCGGGCCCGGCTTCAAGCAAAACGGCCCGCCATTCCTGGCGGGCCGTTTTGTTTGGGAGTGGCGATCAGCCTGGTCGGCGCCGGATGCGCCGGCGCTTCAGGCCAGCAGGCCGCCTGTCGAGGCGCTGCGGTCGGCCAGGCCGTCGAAGCCGTAGACGGCGGTATGGCGCGGCGCCTGAGTCTGCGGCAGCAGCACGTCCATCGCCCGGTCGAGGGCAGCGGTGGCGCGGGCCAGTGCCTCGCGCTGGGCCGCCACCTGGCCGCTGGCCATGGCCAGGCGCTGGCGCAGTGGCAAGGGCACGCCGCCCGTGCGCGCCGCGTGGCTGAAGTGCTGCACGGCAGCCGCCAGGGCGGCGTGCAGCGCCGTGGCCTCGCGGTCCACGGCGGCAGCGTCCTGGCGATGCAGTGCCAGGCCGAGGGCGGTCAGACGGTCCTCGACAGCCTGCACCGGGCCTTCGAGCTCGGCCACGCGTTGCAGGGCA
This sequence comes from Burkholderiales bacterium Ga0077543, assembly GCA_001464055.1. GTDB lineage: Bacteria > Pseudomonadota > Gammaproteobacteria > Burkholderiales > Burkholderiaceae_C > Rubrivivax. The sequence goes on along the minus strand of LNET01000074.1, from coordinate 29,546 downwards.
AGGTGTTCGGAAGGCGTCGTCAGCATGATGGCGGGTCCCGGTCAGCTGGTCTTGCGGCCAAGCAGTTCCTGAGCGTTCTGGATCAGCTTGTCGGCAATCGCGTCGGCGTTGACCTCGAACTTGCCGTCGCGGATGGCCTGGGCGATGCGGTCGACTTTCGCCGTGTCGAATGTCGGGTCGGCCTCGGCAGCCGACAACACCTTGGCCGAAGCCGACAGCTTCACGCTGGCGCTGGCCTCGGGCATGTTGGCCACGGCAGGCCCGCCATCGGTTTTGCCGGGCGATGCAGCCTTGCGGTCTGGCCCGCCAGGGTTGGCAATGGGCGTGGTGTCAGTGGAACCGATCTTCATGATGAACTCCTGTCCGGGGCACGAGAGGGTGCAAACCCTTCGACATGCCTGTGCTATCGGCGATGGGATCTGGCGACTTTAGGGCCGTGAGCAGGATTTTCACGTATTCCCCCTGAATGCGGGGGGTGCTGGGCTGCTGGCGCGTCACAGCGGCAGCTCCACACGTCTTTCGGCCACGGCCTGCCCTTGCACCACGGGGCCGCGCTCGGCCTGGCCGTCGCTGCCGCGCAGCAACATCTGGACACGAACTCGCGCCCCGTCCTGCCCGTCGCCCAGGGCCAGGCCATCGGCTTCGATTTCAAAACCGGGGCCCCCCGACACCACCTTCACGCGGTCGCCCGCGGCAAACCAGCGCCTCGTCTTCAAATCGGCCGGCAAAACGGGAGCGCCTGGGCTCATGGCCCGCGCCAGCGTGCGTCCCAGCGCTGCCTGCGGATCGGTCAGCGGGCGCTGCGGGTGGGCCGACCAGTCCAGCAGGGTGACGACGAGGTCGGCAGCGTTGATCACGGCGCCGGCCGGCATGGCAGTCTTCAAGCTCAGGCCGGCGGCACGAACCTGGACCTGCACCGGGATGTAGAGCGTCCACGCCACTGTGCCCTGGGTGCAGCGCAAGCCCACCCGGGTGGCACCCCAGGCGGCCACGCCGCGCGGCAGGAAAGGTTCGGCGCGAGTGCAGGGTGCAGGCCGCAGGCGGGGGTCCAGCCGTCCCAGCGTGGCGCTGACCTCGGCGCCCTCGGGTGCCAGGCGCTCGGCGGTCTGCTGTGCCAGGGCCAATGCGCGCGCCAGATCGGCCGCCGGCAGCGCGCCCGGTGACTGCGCGGCAGCGGCGCCGGCCACGGCGCTGGCCCAGGCCAGGCCCAGCACCTTGGCAAGCAGGCCCTGTGCCCAGCGCCACGGCAAGCCTAGGGCCGCGCCGCCCATGGTCGGACGGGGCAGGGGTAGCAGCGAGAGCAGGCGGTCTTTCACATCACGGATGCTGCCGCGTTTGCCGCGCCGCAAGGCAAGGAAATGGGCGGTGACGGGGGTGCTTATCGCGCTCATGTCGGCACCGGCAGCTGCCCAGAATGCAGCCCATGATCAACCGTCTGACGAACTCGCTGGACTTCCAGGCGCAAGCCCTGCAGCTGCGGGCCGAGCGCCAGCGCGTGATTGCCAGCAACATCGCCAACGCCGACACGCCGGGCTACCAGGCGCGTGATTTCGACTTCGCCACGGCCCTTCGAAACGCCACGAGTTCGATGCGCAGCGGTGGCGCCGGTACCTCGGCCATGGCCGGCACGCTGGGGACCGACATCGCCGCCGGCGTGATGCGCCGCAGCGCCGACGGCCGGCCCGCCCCCGACCTGCGCTACGCCCTGCCCAGCCAGACCAGCGCCGACAGCAACACCGTCGACATGGACCGCGAGCGCGCTGCCTTCGTCGACAACAGCGTGAACTACGAAGCCACGCTGCGCTTCATCAACGGCAGCGTGCGCACCATGCTCGACGCCATGAAGAGCGCCAACCAGGGCTGAATTGGGAGCTGAACGATGAGCATGTTGCGGATCTTCGATGTGGCCGGAAGCGCTGTCAGCGCCCAGAGCCAACGCCTGAACGTGGTGGCCAGCAACCTGGCCAACGTCGATACCGTGGCCGGGCCCGACGGCACCAGCTACAAGGCCCGCCAGGTCGTCTTCCAGACGCTGATGGTGGGCGCAGGGGGCGCCAGCACGCCGGCCCAGGCCAGCGCCGGGGTGCAGGTGAGTGCCATCACCGAAAGCGCCGAACCCGGCCGCCGAGTGCGCGACCCGGCCCACCCCAACGCCGATGAAGAGGGCTACGTGACCTACAGCAACGTCAGCGCCGTCGAGGAGATGGTCAACATGATGTCGGCCTCGCGTTCGTACCAGAACAACATCGAGGTCATGAACACGGCACGCACGCTGCTGCTCAAGACCTTGCAGATCGGGCAGGGTTGATCATGGCCACCAGCGTCAGCAATTTCACCGCACTGAACCCGGCCAGCCCGGCCGCCAGCGGCAAGCCCAACGCCTTCGAGGCCGGCAGCGCCGAACGTTTCCTGAAGCTGCTGGTCACGCAGATGCAGAACCAGGACCCCTTGAACCCGGCCGACAACGCGCAGATCACCAGCCAGATGGCGCAGATCAACACCGTCAGCGGCATCGAGACGCTGAACACCACGGTCGAGGGACTGAACAGTCGCTTCGCGCAGCTGCAGTCGATGCAGGGCACCTCCCTGGTCGGCCGAGACATCACCGTGCCCGGCGACAAGCTGGCCTATACCGCCGACGCCGGCATCGGCGGCTTCGACCTTGCCGGCCCGGCCGACAGGGTGAAGGTGGAAGTGCTGGGGCCCAATGGCCGTGTCGTCGACACGCTGGAGCTGGGCGCCGCCAGCTCGGGCCTGAACGGCTTCGCCTGGCAACCAGTGGACAGCAAGCTGCCCGCACCCACCGACGGCTACCGCTTCCGCGTCAGCGCCACGTCGGGTGGCACCAACGTGAACGCCGCGCCGATGATGCGCGACCGCGTCGAGGCCGTGTCCATCAGTGGCGACCGCCTTCAGCTCGAGACCATGGTCTCCGGGCGCATCGACTTCAGCAAGGTCCGCGCCGTCAACGGCGGCTGACCCCCCTCCACAGAACGCCCGCAGCGCAACCGAGAGATCCCACCATGAGCTTCCAGCAAGGTTTGTCAGGCCTGAACGCCAGCAGCAAGAACCTGAGCGTGATCGGCAACAACATCGCCAACGCCAATACCTACGGCAGCAAGGCGTCGCGCGCCGAGTTCGCCGACGTCTATGCCGCTTCACTGGGCGGTGCCGGCACGAACAACGTCGGCATCGGCACGAACCTGGTGTCGGTGGCCCAGCAGTTCACGCAGGGCAACATCACCACCACCCAGAACCCGATGGACCTGGCCATCAACGGTGCTGGCTTCTTCCAGCTGACCGACGGTGCGAATCCCCCGCAATACACGCGCAACGGTCAGTTCAAGATCGACCGCGAAGGCTACTTCGTCAACAACGCGCAGATGCGGCTGATGGGTTATCCGGCCAATGCCGAAGGTGTGATTCAGACCGGGCAAGCGGTACCACTGCAATTGCCCACGGGAGGCGTTGCACCGCAGCAGACGGAGCTCATCGAGCTGCAGATGAACCTCGATTCGCGAAAGACCTCCACGGGCGTCGACACGCCCGCGGCCATCGACTTCAACGATCCCGAGACCTACAACAACGCGACTTCACTGACGATCTTCGATGTCCGCGGTCAGGAGGTGGCGCTGACGCTCTATTTCCAGCGCACTGACGCCGTCGATCCCAGCGGTGACGACAGCATCGCCTGGAATGTCTTCGCCACCGCCAACGGCGTGTCTGTGGGTGGGGACCCGGGTTTGCTCACCCGGTTGGTGTTCCCGGCCGACGGCAGCCGGCCGGTGGAGCCCACCGCTCTGCTCGTTCCCATGCCTTTGATCGAAGCCGGCCCGAACCTGCAGGGTGCCGACATCGTGCCGATCGACGGAGTCGAGATCGACTTGTCGCAGATCACCCAGTTCGGTTCACCCTTCGGCGTCACCAACCTGACGCAGAACGGATTCGCAGCGGGCCAGTTGACTTCGGTCAGCGTCGAATCCAATGGCATCGTCATGGCGCGGTACAGCAATGGACGGTCGCAGGCGGCTGGCCAGATCGAGGTCGCCACCTTCCGCAATCCCCAGGGTCTGCAGCCCATGGGCGACAACATGTGGGCTTCGACCTTCGCGTCGAACGAAGCGGTCCGTGGCGTGCCCGGCGACGGCAACCTGGGCGTGCTGCAGGCGGGTGCGCTGGAAGAGTCCAACGTGGACCTGACCGGCGAGCTGGTCAACATGATCACCGCCCAGCGCATCTACCAGGCCAATGCCCAGACAATCAAGGCGCAGGATCAGGTCCTGCAGACACTCGTCAACCTTCGATAGCGCCTAGGTCGTCCCCATGGACCGCCTCATCTACACCGCGCTGTCGGGCGCCAAGGCCACACTGCAGCGCCAGGACCTGTTGGCCAACAACCTGGCCAATGTCTCGACGACCGGCTTTCGTGCCGAGATGCAGGCCTTCCGCGCCGTGCCCGTGCGCGGCGATGGTGCCAGCACGCGTGCCTTCACGGCGGAAACCAGTGTCGGCATGGACATGCGCCCTGGCCCGATCCAGACCACCGGCCGGGCGCTGGACGTCGCCGCCCAGGGCAACGCCTGGTTCGCGGTGCAGGCGCTGGACGGTACCGAGGCCTACACCCGCGCAGGGGCGTTCCAGGTCAGTGCCGAAGGCCAGCTCGTCACGCCCTCGGGCCTGCCCGTGCTGGGCGACGGCGGGCCGATCAACCTGCCTCTGAATGCTCAGGTCGACGTGGCCGCCGATGGCAGCATCACCGCCACCGTGGGCAATGGCCGGCCGCAGCAGGCGGGCCGTCTGAAACTGGTGACGCCCGAAGGCGGCATGACGCGCGGCGACGACGGCCTGTTCCGCAGCGACCAGGGCGAACTGCCTGCCGACGCGACGGCCCGGGTTCAGCCGGGTGCGCTGGAAGGCAGCAACGTCAGTGCCATCGAGACGATGGTCGCGATGATTTCGGCCGCGCGCCAGTTCGAGCAGCAAATGAAGGCGCTGAAGAGCGCCGAAGAACGCGAGCAAGGCGCTGCAAAGCTGCTGGGCACACAGTAAGCCGAAGGGGTAGCGCCGCAGTCTGGCGCTGGGAGCGTTCGGCCTCAGGCGCCCGGCTGTTGCGCCTGCGGGCAGTCCACCTGCAATACTTCCCGCCGACCTCCGTCGACACGCGCCGCGCTCAGCCGGCCGCCCCAGACGCAGCCGGTGTCCAGCGCCAGCAGATCAGGGCGGTCGATCAGGCCCAGCGTGCTCCAGTGGCCGAAAGCCATGGGCTGGCCGGCGCTGGCTCGGGCGGGCACGTCGAACCAGGGCATGAAGCCCGGCGGCGCACCGCCAGCACCTTCCTTGGTTTCGAAGTCCATCACGCCTTGCGGTGTGCAGAACCTCAGGCGCGTGAGGGCGTTGACGATGACGCGGCTGCGGTCGGCTCCCGCCAGCCCGTCGTGCCAGCGGGCAGGTGTGTTGCCGTACATGCCTTGCAGAAACGCGTGAGGATCGGGCCCCCGAAGCGCCGCTTCCACTTCGCCGGCCAAGGCCAGGGTCTGGGCCGGTGTCCAGCCCGGAAGCACACCGGCGTGCACGCACAGCCAGCCCGACGCCATGTGCGCCATCTTCTGGTGGCGCAGCCAGTCCAGCAGCGCGTCGCGGTCGGGTGCTTGCAGAACCTCGGCCACGGTGTCGCCCCGGTGCTGCTTGCGCACGCCGCTGGCCATTGCCAGCAGATGCAGGTCGTGGTTGCCCAGCAGGCAGGTGGCGGCATCGCCCAGCGCCTGCAACCGGCGCAGGGTGGCGAGCGAAGCCGGGCCCCGGTTGACCAGGTCGCCCAGCAAGACGAGTTGGTCGCGCGATGGCGAGAAGCCGGCCGCCTCCAGCAGGGCCTGCAGCGCGTTGTCGCAGCCCTGGATGTCGCCGATGAGAAGGATCATGGGTCGATTCTGCTACCCTTGGCGGCCCTGCAACTGCCACCGCGGCCTGTCGGACCGCGGCGAGCATGGACGTCGCCTTACTCGTCTTCCTGATTCTTCTCAACGGGCTGTTCGCCATGTCGGAAATGGCGCTCACCGCAAGCCGCAAGGCACGGCTGCAGGTGATGGTGGAAAGTGGCGAGTCTGGCGCCCAGGCCGCGATGGACCTGCACGACAACCCGACCAAGTTCCTTTCGACGGTGCAGATCGGCATTACCTCGATCGGCATCCTCAACGGCATCGTCGGCGAAGCGGCGTTTTCGCAGCCGCTGGCCCGCTGGCTGGTCGAAGGCTTCAGCATTGCCCAGGGCGCGGCGAGCATTGCCGCGACAGGGCTGGTGGTGGTGATCATCACCATCCTCACCATCATTTTCGGCGAACTGGTGCCCAAGCGCGTGGGCCAGATGTTCCCGGAGACCGTGGCTCGCCTGGTGTCGCGACCCATGAACCTGCTGTCGGCCGCCACCCGGCCCCTGGTGGCCCTGCTCAGTGTCTGCACCACGGCCATGCTGGGGCTGCTCGGAATCAAGGGCGGAACGAACCGGGCGGTGACGGAAGAGGAGATCAACGCCAGCCTGGAAGAGGGCCTGGACGCAGGTGTCATCGAAGCCCAGGAACACCAGATGGTGCGAAACGTCTTCCGGCTCGACGACCGGCAGATCGGCTCGATGATGATTCCGCGTGCCGAGATCGTCTGGCTCGACGTGGCCGATGCCATGGCGACGCAGTTGCAGGCCATGGCCGACAGCGGCCACACGCGATTCCCGGTGTGCCGCGGCGGCCTGGACGAGGTCATCGGCGTGCTGGGCGCGCAAAGCCTGCTGCTGCCGCTGGCCCGGGGCGAACAGCCGCAGTTGTCCGACCACCTCAAGCCGCCAGTCTTCGTGCCCGAAACCCTGTCGGGCATGGAGCTGCTGGAGCATTTCCGCCAAAGCAGTGCCGACCTGGTGTTCGTCGTCGACGAATATGGTGCCGTGCAGGGTGTCATCACCGAACGCGACCTGCTCGAGGCCATCACCGGGGAATTCGGCAACGAGACCGACGACAATGCCTGGGCCGTGCAGCGCGAGGACGGCAGCTGGCTGATGGACGGGCTGATTCCGGTGCCCGAGCTGAAGGACCGCCTGGAACTGAAAGACCTGCCCGACGAAGACCGCGGGCGCTACAACACGCTGGCCGGCATGGTGATGCTGCTGCTGGGCCGGCTGCCGCAAACCGCCGACGCCGTGCAGTGGGAGGGCTGGCGCTTCGAGGTCGTCGACCTCGACGGCAAGCGTGTCGACAAGGTGCTCGTCACCGCCACCGAAAACTCTGGAGAAAAGACGTGATCATCGAAGCCCTGCACACCAGCCCGCTGGCGCTGGACCGTGACCAGCACCGTCGGTTAAAGCTGCAGCTGCCCCTGACCGATTGGCGCGTCGCCAGCCGCCTGAACGCCCTGTTCGTGGCTGCGGTGGAGTTTGCCGACGTCTCGCGCGAATTCCCGATCGTCTTCGTGCGCGCCGGCAAGGAAGCCGACGGCCGCGAACAGATCGCCCCGATCGCCGTGCTGGGCTTGCTTTCCAACCAGAACCTGTACGAAAAAGACGGCGAATGGCGCGCCAGCTACGTGCCTGCGGTGCTGCGCTGCTACCCGTTCTGCATCGGCCGCATCGACGCCGAGAAGTTCGCGATCTGTGTGGACATGGCCTGGTCGGGTGTGCAGGCCGACAGCGGCACGCCTGTCTTCCAGGACGATGGCCAGCCCAGCGAGATGCTCGTCACCATCCAGAAGCACCTGGAAAACCTGGAAGCCGAGGTCCAGCGTACGCGGCTGGTGGGCCAGCGTTTGCAGGAACTGGACCTGCTGCGCGACATGCGCTTCGACGCCACCCTGGCCGACGGGCGCCAGCACAGCCTGGACGGGTTCCTCACCGTGGACGAGGAAAAGCTCCAGGCCCTGCCCGACGCCGTCGTGGGCCAACTGCATCGCGAAGGGCTGCTGGGCCTGGTGCATGCACACTGGCTGTCGATGGGCCACATGCGCCGACTGGTCGACTGGCACGCCGAGCGCAATGTGAAGCTGGCGCCGGCCGAGGCCGCGAACGCGGCCAGCGCGGCCAGCTGAAGTTTCAGAAGGCGTTGCGGCGCAGCGGCGGGTTGTCGTCCACCGCGCCGGCGTTGGCGGCCGCCTGAGGCGAGCGCAGCACACCCAGCACGCCGGCAGCGTCGGGCTGGGTCTTGGCCACCCAGTCGTCGAAACGTTCGCGCGCTGCCTGACCGTAGCGCTGGTAGATCTTCATGCCGACCCAGGCGACCAAGCCCAGCACGAGCAGCGTCTTGGCAGCACGGCCGATGGCCACCACCGTGGCGATGCCCATGCCCAGCGCCACCCATTTCACCCACCAGGTGCCGCTGTAGGTCATGGCGTTGATGACCCAGCACAGGCCGACGACGAACACCGCCTTGAACGGCATGACGATCGCGTCGGTGATGTTCTTGACCGGGCGGGTGACGAATCTGAAGAGGCTCATGGCAGGCTCCTGCGGGTGCGTTGATCGAGTGGCGTGAATGTGCCCGACGGAGTCACAGCCGGCGAGCCGCTTGCGACGGAACGCAGCGGGGGTTCGCGAACTGCACGCTGCAGCGCCAAGCTGCGCACAATGCGGCCCACGTTCAATTCCGGCGACTCCATGACCACCCAGCTGAAAAAGCCCACCGCGGCCTGCACCCCCATCGTCACCGTCACGCGGGACACCTACCCGGCCCAGTTGGCTGCCGCCCCCGAGCCCACCCGCCGCTGGCTGCAGGCCAATGGATTCAATGGCGGGCCGGACACGCACCTGCTGGTGCCCGGTGCCGACGGCGCCATTGCCGCGGCCTGGGCTGGCGTGCGCGCGACCGACCACCCCTATGTGCTGGCGGCCCTGCCGCGCAGCCTGCCCACTGGCCGCTACAAGCTGGCCGAAGCTGCCCTGGCCATCGACGCCGAGGCCGCGGCCATGTCCTGGGAGCTGGGGGGCTACCAGTTCGACCTTTACAAGCCCGCGAAGCGCGAACTGCCCGTGCTGATGCTTGCGCCCGGCGCCGACGCCGAGCGCGGCCTGCTGCAGGCCCACGCCATGGCGTCGGTGCGCGACCTGGTGAACACCCCGGCCGAGCACCTGGGCCCGGCCGAACTGGCGGGGGCGGTGCAGATGGTCGCGCGCCAGCACGGCGCGAAGTTCCGCCAGGTGGTGGGCGACGCGCTGCTGAAGGCCCCCGGCGGCGGCTTCCCGGCCATCCATGCGGTGGGCCGTGCTGCCGATGCGCGGCGCGCGCCACGGCTGATCGAGCTGAATTGGGGCCAGCCGCAGCACCCGCGGCTGTGCATCGTCGGCAAGGGCGTTTGCTTCGACAGCGGCGGTCTGGACATCAAGAGCGCCGAAGGCATGCGCCTGATGAAGAAGGACATGGGCGGCGCCGCCAATGCGCTGGGCCTGGCCCAGATGGTGATGGCGCTGAAGCTGCCGGTGCGCCTGCAACTGCTGATCCCGGCTGTGGAGAACGCGATCTCGGGCAACGCCTTCCGCCCCGGCGACGTGTTCAAGACCCGCGCCGGCCTGCACATCGAGATCGGCAACACCGACGCCGAGGGCCGCGTCATCCTGTGCGATGCGCTGGCCTACGGCGCCGAAACCAAGCCGGCGCTGATGATCGACATGGCCACGCTGACCGGCGCCGCGCGCGTGGCGCTGGGCGCACAACTGCCGGCGCTGTTCACGCGCGACCTGACGCTGGGCCGTGAACTGGTCGACACCGGCCTGGCCCTGCACGACCCGCTGTGGCACATGCCGCTGTGGGCCGACTACCACCGCAGCATCGAAAGCGACATCGCCGACATCGTGAACACCGGCCGCAACGGGCTGGGTGGTGCGATCACCGCGGCCCTGTTCCTGGCCGACTTCGTGCCCGAAAGCCTGCCCTGGCTGCATCTGGACCTGTTCGCCTGGAACGACACGCCCCGGCCGGGCCGGCCCGTGGGCGGCGAGGCGCAGACGCTGCGCACGCTGCTGCGTTACCTGGAGTCGCGCTTCGGCGTCTGATCGGGCGGATCTGCAGCAGGAGCGGCAGGCGCAGCCGGAAGCAGGCGCAGCAGGCTGTCCGCGGTGGCAGGCACCAGGGTCGACAGCCGGCAGGCGCTGCTGTCGGCCGGACACCACAGCAATTGGGTTTCGCCCAGCCAGAGCCGGATGACGGCGCCCGAGGGCTCGACGAGATCGATCTGGCGGGCGTCGGCCAGCTGAAGGAATTCGCTCGGCTGGCCCAGGCGAAGGTCGAGCCGCTGTGCCGCCTGGACCCATCCCGGCGATGCAGCGCCACGCTCGACACCGTCGATGTGCCAGCGCATGGCTGCGGCCTGCGTCGGCGCCGACTCGGGTGCGCTGCCCTGGGTCCGTGCGGACTGCGCACGGTTGGTCAGCGCCTGGCTGCCCAGCGCTGTGGCTGGCGCAGGGGGCATGGCTGGCGCGGCGGCTGCCAGCGGCACAGGTCGGCGTGCAGGCGGTTCGACCATGGCGGGCGGCGCGGCCGGCGGCAACGCGGCAGGCACTGCGGGCGGGGGTGGCGCTGCGCTGCTGGGCTCCAGTGCATCGGCCTGGGGCTCTGGCGCGGTCACTTCTGCGGCGGCCCTGGCGGCGGCTGGCGCCGCTGGCGCTCCCGTCTCTGGTGGCTGGGTGAGCGGGGCCCGTGGCGGCATCACCTTGGCAACGGCCGGCGCGGCCGGTGTGGGCTGTGGTGGTGCTGGCGGGGCTGCCGGTGTCGGGGGCAAGGGCAGGGGCACCCGGGCAGATTCCATGTCGACCTGCCGGCGCGGTACGGTCGCCGAGGCCTGGGCCTCCGGCGCTTCTGACCGTGCCGACGGTCTGGCTTCCAAAGGCTCGTCCAGCGCCGGCCCGGGTGGCGTTTCCTGCCACATCAGGCCGATGACGCCGGCCAGCATCAGGCTGGCCAGCGCGCCCGAAGCGCCCAGCGGGCTCGTCATCCACGCCCAGCCCGGGCGGGCCGCGGGGGCCGCACGCCCGGGCTCTGTCAGCGCACGCTGGGCGGCAGCGACGATCTGCGCGCGCAGGTGCGGCGGTGGCTGCAGGCCGGCGTCGGGTGCGTGGCGCAGGGCGGCGCGCAGATGTTCGTCGCGGGGGGTGTCGTCCGGGACGTCGGGGTTCGTCATTGCGGCGCCTCGGAGCTCCCGTTGCCCGACACGGGCGCCGCCAGGTAGGCCCCCATGCAAGTGCGCAGCTTGCTCATTGCATAGCGCAGCCGTGTCTTTGCGGTCTCGAAACCCAGCGCCAGCGCCTTGGCCAGATCGTCGACGCTCAGGCCGTCTTCATGGTGCATCAGGAACACCGTCTTCTGCGCCAGGGGCAGTGCGTCCAGGCAGTCCAGCAGGCGGCGACCGGCTGCGCGCCAGTGCACCAGGTCCTCGGCGCCCGGGGGCGGCCAGGCGGCCCAGGCGGTGCCGACGGGTTCGAAGGGCGGAGCGTCGTCGTCGGCCGAAGTGCCCGAACCCGGCAGCGCGGTCTCGCGGCCGCTGCGGCGCAGGCAGTCGACGGCGCGGTGGTGGGCCAGCGTGAACAGCCAGGTGCGGAAACTGGCGCCCTGCGGCTGCCAGCGATGGCGGGCCTCGATGGCGCGCAGCCAGGTGTCCTGGAAGACCTCCTCGGCCTGTGTGCCGGCCTCGCGGCCCAGCAACCGGTGCACAAATCGGTACAGCGCCGCCTGGTGGCGGTCGTACAGGCGTTCGAAAGCGGCCGCGTTGCCTTCGGCATAGGCACGCATCAAGGCGTCGTCGTCTTGCGGTTCGGGGGCCGGTGGGCGGGGCATGGGGCGTGCGCGGTGCGCTTCAGTGTGCCACCCGGCTTCTACGCAGCAGGGGCAGAAACGGGGTGAAGGAGTGCGGCGAATAGTTTTCGTCGACAGCATTCACCCTGTTCCCCGGATTGCGCCGTATCAGCTTCCGTCCCCTCATCTGGAGCCGAACATGCGCACTCCCGTCTTTCCCACCACGCTTCGCCTTTCCCTGTGCGGGCTGATGCTGGCCAGTGTCCTTCAGCCCGATGTGTCGCTGGCACGCGACTGGCTGTCGCCCTCGCCGCAGCTTTCGCCGCAACAGCAGGATGAAGCCCCCGCCGCCGCCACGCCCTGGAAAGGCCTGATCTGGGCCGGCCCGCGGGCAGGCGCGCCCGAGGCTCCGGCGGCGGGCCATTGCCGTCGCGCGCCGATGGCGTTCTCGGTGGACGAACCGCCAGGCGACCTGCGCCAGCCTCGGCATTCCGGCGGGCGGGCCGTTCCCGTGCTGGGCATGGACCGCGCTGAGCGGCTGGTCAGGGAAGATGAGGCAGACGCTGTGCCAGCCATCGGGCCCCTGGCCGCCGAGCCTGCATCACCCTTGGCTGCGGCTGCACCACTGCCGGCCGCACTGCCTTCGATGGCCTCGCGTCGCCATGGCGAGATTGCTGCCGCGCCCCCCGCCACATCACGCCGCCGCCCGGCCCACGAGCCCGTTTCCGCCGGCCTCGTCGACGACAACGCCGACTTCGGCGAGTACCTGGCCTTCCTTGCCCGCAACGTCCAGCGCCTGCCTCGCGCACTGGCGGTGACCGAGCGCGTGCGCCTGGAAGTGCGAGACGGCCGCGGCCGCCCTGTGCCCGATGCTGCCGTGGCTGTCTATGCCGCCGGCCGGGCGCAGCCGCTGTGGGCGCGCACCGACGCCGCCGGCCGCACCTGGCTGATGCCGCAGGCCGACATGGCCGGCAAGGTGTTCGAGGTGCAGGTCAGCAAGGGCGGAGAAAGCACCCGCGTGCTCTGGCAGCGCGGCCAGAAGGACGCGCTGCAGGCCCGCCTGTCGGACGCCGCACCGCAGCGCGCGCAACTCGACATCGCCTTCCTGATCGACGCCACCGGCTCGATGGCCGACGAGATCGACAAGCTCAAGCGCTCGATGCGCAGCATCGCCGACCAGATCGCGGAACTGCCCAGCCGGCCCGACCTGTGTTTCGCCCTGGTGGCCTACCGCGACCGTGGCGACGCCTTTTTCGTGCACGGTGCCGACTTCAGCAACGACCTGGGTGCCTTCCAGGCTGCGCTGGCGCGGCTGCAGGCCGGCGGCGGCGGCGACACCCCCGAGGCGCTGAGCGAAGCCCTGCACACCGCTGTGCACCGCCTGAGCTGGCGCGGTGAAGGCACCGCGCGGCTCGTGCTGCTGGTGGCCGACGCCCCGCCGCACCTGGACCGCGGTGCCCCGCACTTCGACGACGACCTGCGCGGGGCGCAGGGCCGCGGCATCAAGCTGCTGACAGTGGGCGCCAGCGGCCTGGACGCCACTGGCGAGACCGCCTTGCGCCAGGCAGCGCAGTTCAGTGGTGGACGGTTCGTCTTCCTGACCTATGCCGACGCCCGCGACCCGGCCAGCGGCCCGGGCCGCGACACCCTGCACGACGTACGCAACTACTCGGTGCAGAGCCTGGACGCCCTGGTGGTGAAACTGGTGGCCGACGAGGTGGCGGCCTGGCCGGAAAAACCCTGAATGCCAGCCTGGCGGGGGCGGCCTAGAATTTCTCGACCGCGCGGTCGAGAAACGAGGCCGGGCGTCGCAACCCAAGGCCGCCATGTCCGAAGCCCCCCTCCTCGTCGCCACCGAAGCTGCGGTCAGGCACCTCACCCTGAACCGCCCAGCCGCGCTGAACAGCTTCACCGCGGCGCTGCACGCCGAACTGCTGCAGGCGCTGAACGATGCCGCGGCCGACCCCGCGGTGCGGGCCGTGGTCATCACCGGTGCCGGCCGCGGCTTCTGTGCCGGACAGGATCTGAATGACCCGGCCATGGTCGACACCGGTCAGGGGCTGGACGTCGGCGCCGTCATCGAACGCCACTACCGCCCGCTGGCCTTGCGCGTGCGCAGCATGCCGGTGCCGGTGGTGGCAGCGGTCAACGGGGTGGCGGCCGGTGCCGGCGCGAACCTGGCACTTTGCTGCGATCTTGTGGTGGCCGCGCGCAGCGCCAGCTTCATCCAGGCCTTCAGCAAGATCGGCCTGGTGCCCGACTGTGGTGGCAGCTGGCTGTTGCCGCGCCTGGTAGGCCGCGCCCGGGCGCTGGGGCTGGCGATGCTGGGCGACAAGCTCCCGGCCGATGAAGCGCAGCGCATCGGCCTGATCTGGCAATGCGTGGACGACGACGAATTGCCTGCCGCCGCCGCCGCGCTGGCGCAGCGCCTGGCGGCGCTGCCCAGCCGCGCCCTGGCCGAAACCCGCCGCGTGCTCGACGAGGCCGGCACCACCGACCTGGCCGGTGCGCTGACGCTGGAGGCCCAGGCGCAGCGCCTGCTGGGCAGCGCGCCCGACTTCGCCGAGGGCGTGGCCGCCTTCAAGGCCCGACGCACACCGATCTTCAAGGACCGCTGAAGATGGACAGCCCCATCACCCCGCAGCAGGTGGCCGAGGCCACGCGTGAAGCCATGTGGCGCCGGGATCGTGCGAGCCTGGCGCTGGGCATGCAGGTGCTGGCCGTCGGGCCTGGAACGGCGCGGCTGGCGATGATGGTGCGCGAAGACATGCTCAACGGCCTGGACACCTGCCACGGCGGCGTCGTCAGCACCCTGGCCGACAGCGCCTTTGCCTTCGCTTGCAACAGCTACAACGAACAGACCGTGGCTTCGGGCTTCGACGTCAACCTGCTCGCCGCGGCACGCGCCGGGGACGTGCTCACCGCCGAGGCCGTCGAGGTGAGCAAGGCCGGCCGCACGGGCGTCTACGACGTCACGGTTCGCAACCAGCTGGGGGTGGCCGTGGCGGCGTTTCGCGGGCGTTCCTACACGCTCAAGGGCAAGCCGCTGGTGCCGGGCCTGCCCATGGGCAAGACGCCGTGAGGACTGGATGAAGGCGCCCCGCCAAGGCGGCTTGCACGCCATCGAGCACGCCAGCCGCGACGAACTGCAGGCGCTTCAGCTGGAGCGCCTGCGCTGGTCGCTGCAGCACGCCTACGACCATGTGCCGCATTACCGAGCTGCCTTCGACGCGAAAGGCGTGCACCCCTCAGACTGTCGCCAGCTGTCCGACCTGGCCCGCTTCCCCTTCACCGCCAAGGCCGACCTGCGCGCCCATTACCCCTTCGGCATGTTCGCGGTGCCGCGGCAACAGCTGGTGCGGCTGCATGCGTCTTCCGGCACCACCGGCAAGCCCACCGTGGTGGGCTACACGCAGAGCGACATCGACACCTGGGCGCAGCTGGTGGCGCGCAGCATCCATGCCGCGGGCGGGCGGGCCGGCGCGATCGTACACGTGGCCTATGGCTACGGCCTGTTCACCGGCGGCCTGGGCGCCCATTACGGCGCCGAGAAACTGGGCTGCACCGTGGTGCCGATGGGCGGCGGCCAGACCGACAAGCAGCTGCAGCTGATCGAGGACTTCCGCCCCGACATCATCATGGTCACGCCCAGCTACATGCAGGTACTGATAGAGGAAATGCGCCGTGCCGGCCGCGACCCGCGCCGCATGAGCATCCGCACCGGCATCTTCGGCGCCGAGCCCTGGACCGAGGCCATGCGCCGCGAGATCGAGCAGGCCGCCGACATCGATGCCGTCGACATCTACGGCCTGAGCGAGGTCATGGGTCCGGGCGTGGCCAGCGAGTGTGTCGAGGCCAAGGACGGGCCGGTGGTGTGGGAAGACCACTTCTACCCGGAGATCGTCGACCCCGAGACCGGCGCCGTGCTGCCCGAAGGCGAAGAAGGCGAGCTCGTCTTCACCACGCTGACGAAGCAGGCCCTGCCCGTGGTGCGCTACCGCACACGCGACCTCACCCGGCTGCTGCCGCCCACCGCGCGCAGCATGCGCCGCATGGGCAAGATCGTCGGCCGCAGCGACGACATGCTCATCATCCGCGGTGTCAACCTGTTCCCGACGCAGATCGAGGAGATCGTGCTGCAGCATGGGCGCCTGTCGGGCCAGTACCAACTGGTGGTGACACGCCCGGCGCTGCTCGACGAAGTCGAGGTGCGCTGTGAACTCGCGCCCGCGCATCGTCACGAAGACCGTGATGCACTGGGCCATGAACTGCAGCAGCGCATCAAGGCGCTGACCGGCGTCAGCACCGCGGTGAACGTGGGCCTGCCGGAAAGCATCGAACGCACCCTGGTGGGCAAGGCGCGCCGCGTCGTCGACCATCGGCCGAAGCCAGCGAAGTAAGGACAGCACCGCATGTACACCCAAGCCATGGACACCGCGCCACCCGACGTGCTGGCCCCGGTGCGCAACGCCGACGAGGCGGCCCGCGAAGCGGCTTTCGAGGCCCGCGTGGCCGCCGGCGCCTTCGTCGAGCCGCAGGACTGGATGCCTGCGCACTACCGCCGCACGCTGGTGCGGCAGATCAGCCAGCACGCGCACAGCGAGTGCGTGGGCATGCTGCCCGAAGGCAACTGGGTGACGCGCGCGCCCACGCTCAAGCGCAAGACCATCCTGCTGGCGAAGATCCAGGATGAAGCCGGCCATGGCCTGTACCTGTATGCCGCGGCCGAGACCCTGGGCACCAGCCGCGACGAGATGCTCCAGGCCCTGCACAGCGGCAAGGCCAAGTACAGCAGCATCTTCAACTACCCCACGCTCAGCTGGGCCGACATCGGCACCATCGGCTGGCTCGTCGACGGTGCGGCCATCATGAACCAGGTGCCGCTCACCCGCTGCAGCTACGCCCCCTATGCGCGGGCAATGGTGCGCGTGTGCCGCGAGGAAAGCTTCCACCAGCGCCAGGGCTTCGACAGCCTGCTGGTGATGATGAAGGAGGGCAGCGAAGCCCAGCGCGCCATGGTGCAGGACGCGGTGGACCGCTGGTGGTGGCCCAGCCTGATGATGTTCGGCCCGCCCGACGCCGACAGCCCGAACAGTGCGCAGAGCATGCGCTGGGGCATCAAGCGCCTGTCCAACGACGAACTGCGGCAGAAGTTCGTCGACGCCTGCGTCGAGCAGGCGCGAGTGCTGGGCGTGACCCTGCCCGACCCCGAGCTGAAGTGGAACGAGGCGCGCGGCCACCATGACTTCGGACCCATCGACTGGGCCGAGTTCTGGCGTGTCGTTGGCGGCCACGGGCCCTGCAACACCGAACGGCTGGGTGCGCGAGTCAAGGCCTGGGATGACGGCGCCTGGGTTCGCGATGCGGCGCTGGCCCACGCGCGCAAGCAGATCATGAAGGAGGCAGCGGCATGAGTCCGGCCGCCAACGAATGGCCGCTGTGGGAAGTGTTCGTGCGCCCGCAGGCGGGGCTCGACCACAAGCACTGCGGCAGCCTGCACGCCGCCGACGCGCCGATGGCGCTGCAACTGGCACGCGATGTCTATACCCGGCGCCAGGAAGGCTGCAGCGTCTGGGTGGTTCGCAGCAGCGACATCACTGCCAGCCGGTCCGAGGACGAACCCATGCTGTTCGACCCGATGGCCGACAAGATCTACCGTCACCCCAGCTTCTTCCCGCTGCCGCAGGCGGTGGACCACATGTGATGGCCACGGCCGGGTCCATCAAAGTCCAGACGACGCCCGCAGTGCGCTACGTGCTGCGCCTGGGCGACACGGCACTCATCCACGCCCAGCGCCTGTCGGAGTGGTGCGGCCACGGCCCGGTACTGGAGGAAGACATCGCCCTGACCAACATGGCGCTGGACCTTCTGGGCCAGGCGCGGGCGCTGCTGAGCCACGCGGCACGGCTGGAAGGCAGCGGCTTCGATGAGGACCAGCTCGCCTTCCTGCGCGCCGAACGCGACTTCTTCAACCTGAGCCTGGTGGAATTGCCGTTGCGCAAGCCCAGTGCCCATGCCCCGGGCGGCGACTTTGCCGACACCGTGCTTCGCAACTTCCTGCTGGCCACCTGGTTCAAGGCCATCTGGATCCGGCTGGCCGATTCGGCCGACGGCGAGCTGGCAGCCATTGCCGGCAAGGCCGTGAAGGAAGCGCGTTATCACCAGCAGCACGCCGCCGACTGGGTGGTGCGGCTGGGCGACGGCACCGAGGAATCGGCCCGCCGTCTGGCCGCTGCACTGCACCGCGCCTGGCCCTACACGCAGGAGATGTTCGTCAACGACGATGTCGACGCCGCGGCGCTTGACAGCGGTCTGGGCCCGGCGCGCGCCAGCCTGGCAGTCGAATGGCAGCGGGATTTGGCCGAAGTCTTCAGCGAAGCCCGGCTCGTGCTGCCCCCGGCCACGCCTTTTCTCAGCACCGGCACTCAGGGCCGGCACAGCGAGCACATGGGCTACATCCTGGCCGAGATGCAGAGCCTGCAGCGCCAGTTTCCCGGCGGGCGCTGGTGAACACGACCGTCGAGGCCGTGGACCGGGCCTGGGCCGTGCTGAACCAGGTGCCCGACCCCGAAGTGCCGGCCCTGTCGGTCTGCGACCTGGGCATCGTGCGCGATGTGCAGTGCACGGACAGCGGCACCCGGGTCGTGCTGACCCCCACTTACAGCGGCTGTCCGGCCACCGAAGTCATCGCCACCTGCGTGCGCGAAGCGCTGCTGGCCGCCGGCCTGGGCCCGGTGCAGGTGGAGCACCGGCTGGCACCGGCCTGGACCACCGACTGGATCAGCGCCGAAGGCCGGCGCAAGCTGCGCGACTACGGGATCGCGCCGCCCGATGGCCTGCAAGCGGTGGACGGCGCGGCGCGGGTGCGTATCCGCCCGCGCGCGCTGGCCTGCCCGCGCTGCAGCAGCCTTGACACCGAGCGCCTGTCGGCCTTCGGCTCGACCGCCTGCAAGGCACTGCACCGCTGTCTGGCCTGCCGCGAACCGTTCGAACACTTCAAGCCGATCTGACGGCGCACTGCGTGGCGAGGGGCTGAATCTTGGAATTCCATGCGCTGCGGGTCAGCACGGTTCGGCCGGAAGGCGACGACGCGCTCGCAATCACCTTCGAAGTGCCCGCCGCCTTGCGCGGCAGCTTTGCTTTCGCCGCGGGCCAGCACCTGACGCTGCGCCGGCGCGAGGCAGCCCAGGAGTGGCGCCGTTCGTATTCGATCTGCGCCATGCCCGGCGAAGCCTTGCGCGTGGGCGTGCGCCGGGTGCCTGGCGGCGTGTTCTCGAACTGGCTGCATGAGACGATCCGGACGGGGGCATGCGTCGATGTCGCGGCTCCGCAGGGGCGTTTCGCGGCTGCCCTGCAGCGGCCGGCGCCAGCGGGCCGGCATGTGCTGGCACTGGCCGGCGGCAGCGGCATCACGCCGCTGTTGTCCATTGTGAAAACCGTGCTCGAAACCGAGCCCGCGAGCCGGGTGACGCTGCTTTACGCCAACCGCAGCCTGTCCAGCAGCATGTTCCTGGGCGACCTGCTGGGGCTGAAGAACCGCCATCTGGCGCGCTTTGCCCTGCACCCGGTCTTCTCGCGCGCACGGCTGGACAACCCGGCTGTCAGCGGCCGGCTCGACGCTGCTTCCTTGCCCGGCTGGCTGCGCCTGGCCGGGCCGGTGGACGACGCGTTCATCTGCGGCCCGCACGACTTCAACGACAGCCTGGAGGCCGCACTGCTTGCGCACGGCGTGCCGGCGGCGCAGGTGCACGTGGAGCGCTTCGGCGTACCCGTCGAGCGCGCATTGCCACCCGAGGTCCATGCCAAGCCGGAATTGGGCGCGGGCGCCGCTGGGCACCTCGTCACCCTGGTCCGGGACGGGGTCTCGCGTGACCTGCTCTGGCATCCCGCCGACGGCCCGGTGCTGGCCGCCGCACGCCGGGCCGGCTTCGACCTGCCGTATTCCTGCCAGTCCGGCGTCTGCGCCACCTGCCGCGCCCGCGTGCTGCAGGGCCAGGTGCAGATGGCCCGCAACTTCGCGCTGGAACCTGCCGAGGTGGCGGCGGGCTGGGTGCTGGCCTGCCAGGCCTGGCCGCTGGGCCCGGTCGTGTTGAGTTTCGACGCGCGTTAGCGCGCCGAAAGGTCGTTGCCGCCATGGCCCGCCCGCGATCAGCCGGTTTCGACGAGCAGCGCGACCAGATCCTGGCCGCCGCCGCGCGCGTTTTTGCACTGCGCGGCTACACCGCGGCGACGATGCAGCAGGTGGCCGCCGCCAGCGGTGTCAGCAAGGCCACGCTGTACCACTACGTGCGCGACAAGCACGAACTGCTGGCGCAGATCACGCGCGGCCATGTCGCCAGACTCGAAGCCCTGCAGGCCGAGGTCGCGGCCCTGGACCTGCCGGCGGCCGAACACCTGCGGCTGCTGATCCAGCGCTTCATGCATGTCTACGCCCGCGCCGAACACGAACACCGCGTGCTGACCGAAGACGTGAAGTTCCTGGCCGACGCCGAACGCGGCCAGGTGGTGGCCGCACAGCGGCGGGTGGTTGCCAGCTTCGCCGCCAGCGTGTCGGCGCTGCGCCCCGACCTGGCGCCGCTGCAGCTGACCACGCCGCTGGCGATGCTGCTGTTTGGCATGATCAACTGGACCTTTACCTGGATGAAGGCTGGGGGCGCGCTCGATCACGACAGTCTGGCGCCGGTCGTCGCCGACCTGTTCTTCGGCGGCCTGGCCGGGGTGAAGGCGCCGCCAGCACGCTGAGCCGGCGCCGCCTGAGCAGGAGACTGCGAAGCCTGCTGCGCAATGGGCAAGCCCCAGCCGTCGACGGCCTGTTCAGCGGGGTGGGTCAGTAGTCTGACGCCCGCCAGGCCGGTGCGAACGGCCTGTTCGAGCAGGCTCTCGCAGGCGGTTTCACCCAGCGTCAGCACAAAATGCTGCCAGCGGCGCTGCACGCGTTCGTGGCACCAGGCGTCTTCCAGCGCCGAGCGCAGCGTCGCCGGATCGGTGCCGGCCTCCAGTACCCGCGGCGCCATCGCGCCCACGAACAGGTTGAAGTCGTGCCGCAGCGTGTGCGCCGGCAGCATCGCGCCAATGGCACGCGCCCGGCCACTCCAGCCCGGCCGCAGGAACAGTTGGGTGACCAGCACCTGCAGGCCTTGTGCAGCCCCCAGCACGCGCACGCGGTTCGGTGGCAACAGGGCCAGCGGCAGGCGCGCGGCGTCGGCGAAGGGCAGGGCGGGCAGGGCGAAGGCCGACAGCGCGGCCAGCCGCCACCAGGCTGCTGCATCCAGCCCGGCCACGGTGTCGCCGCACAGTTCGGCCTGGCGCGCGCGTCGTATCAGGTCTGGCACACCGAGCCCGCGGCGGGCATCGGCTGCAGCCTGGCTCATCACCGCCAGGTTGCCGGCGGCGTAGCCTGCCTGTGGATTCAGGCGTTCTACGACGGCGGCCAGCGGGCTGCCCGTGACGCCCCCGAGCGGCTGGCGCAAGACAGGACAACGTTCGTTGTGGATCTGAGCCAGGTAGTGCGGCGTGACCTGGAGGTCGTCGAAGCCCAGTCCCTGGCGCCACGCCGTGGTGCGCAGTTGCAGCCACAGGCGCACGGTGCGTGTGGCGGCCAGGGTTCGGGCCCCGAAAACGGCTCGGCTGGCCATCCAGCCCTGGGCCACGGGGGTGCCTTCCAGCAGCAGTTCGGGGGGCGGGACCATCGCGTGGCGGGCATGGTCCCAGCCGATCTGGAAACCGGTGCGGGTGACGGGGTCGGTGCCACCTGCGTCGGGGGCTTGCGGCAGCAGGTCGAGTGCGGTCTGGCTCATGGTGATCCTTCGGCGGAGCGGGTGGCGCCAGACCCCATGTCCGACACTGGTGGGCAGTGTGGGCGTCGGGTGGCTCAAAGCATGAGCTAGCGAAAGACCGTCAGCGCCATCCTGTCCGTCACGAACGGATGCGGCGCGGCCAGAGCCAGCGCGCGAGCACTGCTGCGCTCACGCCCAGGGCAATTCCGGCGCCGTCGGCCACGACGTCCAACCACTCGGCACTGCGAGCGGGAAGGTGCATCTGCACCGCTTCGATGAACAGGCCAAAGGCCAGCATGCCCAGGCCTGCAGTGGTGGCTGCACGCCAGCCAGGCGCTAACGAAAGGGCAGCGCAGAAGCTGAGGCAGAAGAAAGCCGCAACATGCTGCCACTTGTCGGCGTTGTCGAACTGAAGGCTCGGAGCGCGGGGCGAGAAGGCCAGCATGCAGATGATCAGCATCAGCAGCAGCAGCAGGGTGCGCCAAGCCCGGCGGGCGGGGGCTTCGTGCAGCAAGGGCTGTATCAAGTGGGATTCGTCCTCGCTCGGTGAAGAAGCCGTCGGTACAAGTGCACAGCTCCTCCCGGCGATTCTGCCTGGCCTTGCTGCTACACTCTTGGGCTGTGCTTTGCAGCCTACTTCGTCACCGGACGACAGGTAGCCCGCAACGCCCACCGCCGGTGTAGCTCAGTTGGTAGAGCAGCGCATTCGTAATGCGAAGGTCAACAGTTCGATTCCGTTCACCGGCACCACACACCTTCCGTCAAGGGCCCGCAGGATACTGCGGGCCTTTTTCGTTCCTGCGTTGACCGCTTGGACGCCTTGAACGGCCTGGCCTGGCCGCAGCGACCATGATGGGTGTCTGATGCGGTCCCTACAATCGCTCGATGCATATCCTGATTGCAAACGATGACGGTTACCTGGCTCCCGGCCTTGCAGCGCTGGTCCAGGCCTGCCAAGGCCTGGGGGAGATCAGCGTTTTCGCTCCGGAACAAAACGCGAGCGGTACCTCGAACGCGCTGACCCTGGGGCGTCCGCTGTCGATTTTTCGCGCCCGTGGTGAACACGTGCAGGGATTCAACGTCGTCAACGGCACTCCTTCCGACTGCGTCCACGTGGCGTTGACCGGGGTTCTCGGGCGACGCCCAGACCTCGTCGTCTCCGGCATCAACAACGGCGCCAACATGGGCGACGACACGCTTTATTCGGGAACAGTGGCCGCAGCCATGGAAGGTTTCCTCTTTGGCGTACCGGCCATTGCCTTTTCGCAGGTCGAGAAGGGCTGGGGCCAGCTGGATGCCGCGGCGGCGACCGCGCGGGCCATCATCGATGACGTTCTGGCCACATCGCGCCTGGACGGCGCGCCCTGGCTGCTCAACGTGAACATTCCCAACCGCGCCGACGCGGCCAGTTTGCCCCGCGTCGTCACGCGGCTGGGCCGCCGCCACGCCAGCTCGCCGGTTATCCAGCAGACCAGCCCTCGGGGCGAACCCATTTACTGGATCGGTCCGGCTGGCGACGCCCGCGAAGCTGGCGAAGGTACCGACTTCCATGCCGCAGCCAGCGGCCAGGTGTCGATCACGCCACTGCAGGTCGATCTGACGGATCACGCCATGCGCAGCGACTGGGCGGCCCGGCTGGCCGGCACCCGCTGCGCATGACGCGGCCACCCGTCGGGCGGGACGCCAAGCCGCGGTTTCCCGCAGGCCTGGGGCAGGCCCCGAGCCCGGCTCACGGCGCCAACGCCGCTGTACTGCGGCCACAACTGCACCTGCAGCAGGCAGCGCAGGACGCAACCCGGCAGCACGCGCCCAGCGGCATCGGGCTGGATTCATCGGCGTTCCGCCTGCGCATGGTGGAACGTCTGCGTGCCGGTGGCGTGGGTTGCGAGCCGGTGCTACAGGCGTTCCTGGCCATCGAGCGGCATCGATTCGTCGACACGGCGCTTGCCACCCAGGCTTACGAAGACACCAGCCTGCCCATTGGCTTTCAGCAGACGATCTCCAAGCCATCGGTCGTGGCGCACATGCTCGCGCTGTTGTTCGACGGCGAGTACGCACGCGGCGCGGGTGAACTCGGGCGCGTACTGGAAATCGGCACCGGTTGCGGCTATCAGACGGCCTTGCTTGCCCGGCTGGCGCGTCAGGTCATCAGCATCGAAAGGCTGAAGTCGCTGCACGACAAGGCGCGTGACAACCTGGGCAACCCCCGGGCTGGGGACGTGCGGCTGGTCTTCGGTGACGGCATGCTCGGCCACTCGCCGCGCGCGCCTTACCAAAGCATCATCTCGGCCGCTGGTGGTGACGACCTGCCGCTTTCCTGGCTGGACCAGCTGGCCGAAGGCGGGCGGCTCATCGCGCCTTCTGTCGACCCGGTGCGGGGAGGTCAGGCACTGCTGGTCGTCGACCGTTCAGCGCAGGGGCTCACCCGGCGCTGGCTCGATGCCGTGCGATTCGTTCCCCTAAAATCCGGCACCCAATGAAGTTCACAGCAAACTCCGAAAACTTTTGCCGGCTGAGCGCTCTGCTGAGTCTTGCCATGGTCGCAGCCCTGGCTGGCTGTGCCTCGTCGACCCACAGGGCGCCGGTCGAAGACCGCAAGGCACCCGTGGCTGTCGATGTGCCTGCTTCCGCGCCTGCGGCGGAGGCGCCCAAAACACCCCTGCCTGGTTCCGAGAATGCAGGCAAGCCTGGCTACTACACGATCAGGCCTGGCGACACGCTCATCCGGATCGGACTGGACAACGGCCAAAACTGGCGCGACATCGCACGCTGGAACGGCATCGAGAACCCGAACCTCATCGAAGTGGGCCAAGTCCTGCGCATCGCTGCCCCCGGCGCCGACGCCACGCCAGTTGCCACGCCACGCCCCGTGGCACCGGCCGGTCGGGTTGAAAACAGGTCACTGGAAGCTGCCGCAGCGCCGGCTGGCGCTGCGGCACAGGCGACTGCGGCCAGCGCTGCCGCAGTGCCTGCTGCGGTCGCGCCACCTGCCCCGCCAGCGGCTGCCCCCTCGACGGAAACCGAAGACAGCCTGAACTGGGCTTGGCCTGCGGCCGGGCCGGTTGCGACAGGTTTCGACGAAGCGCGCAGCAAGGGCCTGGCGATTACAGGGAAAGCGGGTGACCCGGTGCTGGCTGCCGCCGACGGCCGGGTGGTCTATGCCGGTTCCGGATTGCGTGGTTACGGCAACCTCGTGATCGTCAAGCACAACAACACCTACCTGACCGCTTACGCTCACAACCAGACACTTCTGGTCAAGGAAGATCAGGCGGTTCGCAGGGGCCAGAAGATTGCGGAAATGGGTTCCAGCGACGCGGAGCGCGTGCAATTGCACTTCGAGATCCGCCGTCAGGGCAAGCCCATCGACCCGGCCCGCTTGCTGCCACCCCGCTGAGCCCTCTTTCCTGATGGCTGGCGGCATGGACTGGCTCGAGGTCGAGTCGCTCGACCTCGAAGGTCAGGGCGTCGCACACCGGACCGACGGCGAAGGCCAAGGCAAGGTCGTCTTCATTGAAGGCGCCTTGCCGACCGAGATTGTCCAGGTCTCGGTGTCGCGCAAGAAGAACCAGTGGGAACAAGGGCAAATCTCGGCATTGGCGCGTGAAAGCTCGCAACGCGTGCGCCCGGGTTGCCCCCATTTCGGCCTGCATGCCGGGGCCTGCGGGGGCTGCAAGATGCAGCACCTGCACCCTGCGGCCCAGGTGGCCGCCAAGCAACGGGTGCTCGAGGACAACCTCTGGCATCTGGCGAAGGTCAAGGCCGAATGCATCCTGCGCCCGGTGGAAGGCCCGGCCTGGGGCTATCGCGACCGCGCCCGCCTGTCGGTGCGCCACGTGCTGAAGAAGGGCGTGGTGCTGGTCGGATTTCACGAGCGAAAGTCGCGATATGTCGCCGACATGCAGGTCTGCCCCGTGCTTCCGGCCCGTATCAGCGCCATGCTGTTGCCGCTGCGCGCGCTGGTGGCTGGCATGGATCAGCGCGACCGCCTGCCCCAGATCGAACTTGCCGCCGGCGACGCTGTCACCGCCTTGGTGCTGCGTCATCTGGAGCCCTTGACGCCCGCCGATCTGCAGCGACTGCGCGACTTCGGTGCCGAGCACGCGGTCCAGTGGTGGCTGCAGCCCAAGGGACCGGACACGGTTCACCTGCTGGATGAAGGCGGGCCGTTGCTGGCCTATGGGCTGCCGGAATTCGGCATCACCATGCCGTTCAAGCCAACCGACTTCACGCAGGTGAATCCGCACATCAATCAGGTGCTGGTCGGTCGCGCACTGCGCTTGCTGGCGCCGCAAGCGCAGCACCGCGTCATTGATTGGTTCTGCGGCCTGGGAAATTTCACGCTGCCGCTGGCCACGCTGTCACGCCAGGTACTGGGCATCGAAGGCAGCCAGACGCTGGTCGCACGGGCTCGCGACAACGCGGCGCGCAACGGGCTCGCCGAACGGACGCAGTTCGAGGCCAGCAACCTGTTCGAGTTGGACGCTGAGGCCTTGCGTGCACTGGGGTACGCCGACCGCTGGCTCATCGATCCGCCCCGCGAAGGCGCGTTTGCGCTTTCCAAAGCCGTGGCCGACCTGCATGCGGCCGGAGACTGGCAGGGTCCCGCACGAATCGTCTACGTCAGCTGCAACCCGGCAACGCTCGCGCGGGATGCTGGCCTGCTCGTTCACCAGGGCGGGTACCGATGCAGTGCGGCAGGGGTGGTGAACATGTTCCCGCACACGGCCCACGTTGAATCGATGGCGGTGTTCGATCGGGAATGAAAAACGGGGCCGAAGCCCCGTTCACGATTGAAGCAAGCTGCTCTTACTCGCGGTCGCCGCCGAAGATGCCCAGCAATGCGAGCAGGTTCGAGAAGACGTTGTAGACGCTCAAGTAGACACCCAGGGTCGCAGTGATGTAGTTCGTCTCGAGCCCGTCCTGAACGCGCTTCAGGTCATACAGGATGAATGCCGAAAAGATACCGATGGCCAGCACAGACAACGTGATCATCAGCGCGCTGCTCTGGATGAAGAAATTGGCCACCATGGCCACCAACAGCATGATCGCGCCGATGAACAGGAACTTGCCCATGTTCGACAGGTCGCGCTTGATCACGCTGGACAGGGTGGCCATACCCAGGAAGATGGCCCCGGTTCCGGCGAAGGCCGTCATGATCAAGGAAGCGCCGTTGTTCAGTCCGAGCACCGATCCCACCAGGCGCGACAGCATCACACCCATGAAGAAGGTGAAGGCCAGCAGGATCGGGACGCCAGCCGCGGTGTTCTTCATCTTTTCGATGGCGAACATGAAGCCGAAGGCACCCACCAGGAACACCATGATCCCGATGCCGGGCGACATGGCCCGGGCGATGCCGGTCTGTACACCAATCCAGGCGCCCAGCACGGTAGGAACCATCGACAAGGCCAGCAACCAGTAGGTGTTGCGCAGCACGCGGTTGCGCTGGGCAACCAGGGTGCCCGAACCAGCCTGTCCAGGGAAAGTCTGTACGCTTTCGTTCATGGTGACTCCTTGTAATGCGAAATGGATCTCCACTCGTGGAGACGATGGGAGATTGTAAGTTCCGTGCGCAGCTTGCGTCCATGCCCCTACAAGCCCGTGGATTGCACGCTCCAGCCGAGGTATCGTTCCGGGCATGAAAACAAAACCCACCCTCAGTCTCGACGACGTCCGGCGCATTGCCGCCGCCGCCGAAAGCCATGCATCCGCCAGCGCCTGGGCCGTGACGATCGCCATCGTCGACGATGGCGGACACCTGCTGTGGTTGCAGCGCCTGGACGGGGCACCGCCCATATCGGCACAGATTGCGCCGGCCAAGGCGCGCACGGCAGCAGTCGGCCGCCGCGAAAGCAAGGTTTACGAGGATGTGATCAACCAGGGGCGCGTTTCTTTCCTGAGCGCCCCCACGCTGGAAGGCATGCTCGAGGGCGGCGTGCCTGTCATGGTGGACGGCCAATGCATCGGGGCGGTGGGCGTCAGTGGTGTGAAGTCTTCGGAAGACGCGGAGATCGCCCGCGCCGGCATCGCGGCGCTCGGCGCCTGACGATCCGGGTCAACCCGAAGGCGCCGCCCACGGGCGATATACTCCGGCGGTTTGCCTGATCACATCGGCACCCCGCGAACTTCAGCGCCAGCTTGCAGGTGGCTTGGCGCGGGAAGCGCGACAACCCCGGAGTTCATGCCTTGATGGTGCCCTTGCTGCCCGTCCTGCCCCCTGCGCTGCTGGCCCTGGCCGACGGCAGCATCTTTATCGGAACCTCGATCGGCGCCCCAGGCAGCACGGTCGGAGAGGTCGTGTTCAACACTTCATTGACCGGTTACCAGGAGATCCTCACCGATCCCAGCTATTGCCGACAGATCGTCACATTGACCTACCCGCACATCGGCAGCTATGGCGTCAATGAAGAAGACGTGGAGTCGGGCAAGGTTCACGCTGCAGGCCTGATCGTCAAGGATGTTCCGCAGCGTGCGTCGAACTTCCGGGCGACAGCCACGCTGCCCGAGTACCTGGCGCGGGAAGGCACGGTTGCCATTGCCGGCATCGATACCCGCCGCCTGACACGACTGCTGCGCAGCACCGGGGCGCAGAACGGCTGCATCCTCGGCTTCCCTGTCGGCACCGAGCTCAGTTCCAGCCACCGGGCCGAAGCCGTCGCCGCGGCTCGGCGTGCCCCCAGCATGGCCGGACTGGACCTGGCCGGGGTGGTATCGGCCGCTGCGCGCGCTGAGTGGACTCAGACAGAGTGGCAACTCGGCCAGGGGTATGGCCAGATCGGCCAGCAGGCCCGGCACCATGTGGTGGCCTATGACTTCGGTGTCAAGTTCAACATATTGCGCATGCTGGCCAGCCGCGGCTGCCGCGTCACGGTGGTACCGGCCACCACGCCAGCAGCCGAGGTCCTGGCCCTGCGGCCTGACGGCATTTTCCTGAGCAACGGCCCGGGCGATCCGCAGCCCTGCGATTACGCGATTGCCGCCACACGCACCCTCGTCGACAGTGGCCTGCCCACCTTCGGCATCTGCCTGGGCCACCAGATCCTGGCCCTGGCCTCGGGCGCCAGAACCTTCAAGATGAAGTTCGGCCACCACGGCGCGAACCACCCGGTGAAGGACCTGGACGACGGCCGCGTCAGCATCACCAGCCAGAACCATGGTTTTGCGGTGGATGCTGCCAGCCTGCCCGCCAACCTGCGGCCCACCCACATCAGCCTGTTCGACGGCACGCTCCAGGGCCTGGCCCGCA
The DNA here is from genome assembly GCA_001464055.1 of Burkholderiales bacterium Ga0077543. Classification (GTDB taxonomy): domain Bacteria; phylum Pseudomonadota; class Gammaproteobacteria; order Burkholderiales; family Burkholderiaceae_C; genus Rubrivivax. The sequence goes on along the minus strand of LNET01000074.1, from coordinate 771 downwards.
CCGATCGCCCGGCGTTCTGCTTCCAGGGCCACCCGGAGGCCAGCCCGGGCCCGCACGACATCGGCTATCTCTTCGACCGTTTTGTCGGCCTCATGAAGGAGGCCCCCCATGCCTAAGCGTTCAGACCTGCACAGTGTGCTCATCATCGGCGCCGGCCCGATCATCATCGGCCAGGCCTGCGAGTTCGACTATTCCGGCGCCCAGGCCTGCAAGGCGCTGCGCGAAGAAGGTTATCGCGTCATCCTCGTCAACAGCAATCCGGCGACGATCATGACCGACCCGGAGATGGCCGACGCGACCTACATCGAGCCCATCACCTGGAAGGTGGTCGAGAAGATCATCGCCAAGGAGCGGGCCGCCCGCCCCCACGAGAAGATGGCCCTGCTGCCGACGATGGGGGGGCAGACGGCCCTGAACTGCGCGCTGGAACTGGCGCGCCACGGGGTGCTGGAACGCCACGGCGTGGAGATGATCGGCGCCAATGAACACGCCATCGAAAAGGCAGAGGACCGGCTGAAGTTCAAGGACGCGATGACCCACATCGGCCTGGACAGCGCCAAGAGCGGCATCGCGCATTCGATGGAAGAAGCACTGGCGGTGCAAAAACGCATCATCGGCCTGATCGGAGGCACCGGCTTCCCGATGGTCGTGCGCCCCAGCTTCACCCTGGGCGGCACCGGTGGCGGCATTGCCTACAACCCGGAAGAGTTCGAGGAAATCTGCAAGCGCGGCCTGGACCTGTCTCCGACCAAGGAACTGCTGATCGAGGAA
>LNET01000073.1 GCA_001464055.1 Burkholderiales bacterium Ga0077543 | reverse complement strand
CAGCTACAGATCGTCGGCTTGGTGGGCCTTTACCCCACCAACTACCTAATCTGACATCGGCCGCTCCAATAGCGAGAGGTCTTGCGATCCCCCCCTTTCACCCGTAGGTCGTATGCGGTATTAATCCGGCTTTCGCCGGGCTATCCCCCACTACTGGGCACGTTCCGATGTATTACTCACCCGTTCGCCACTCGTCGCCAGGTTGCCCCGCGTTACCGTTCGACTTGCATGTGTAAGGCATGCCGCCAGCGTTCAATCTGAGCCAGGATCAAACTCTTCAGTTCGATCTTGATTTGCTCTTAGGAATTGAAAAGAACTTCATTTCTGAACTTCATTTCTATTTCCGCGAGCGTTTAAGGTCATGAGACCTGACTTCTTCCGGTCTGCTCTCGCATTCCTTCAGTTGTCTGGCACTCGCCTTCAAACGCCCACGCTTATCGGCTGTATGTTGTTAAAGAACTGCTTTGCTCACTGCCGTTTGGCTGCTTTGCTCAGCTGCTGATTTGTTATCAGCGAAGACCGCGATTCTGACATGTTTTTCATAACCTTGTCAACTGCTTGGTCTCTTTACTTCTCACATTCAGCGTTTGCTGCATCGGCTTCTTGCTTTTGGCTTTTGGCATTTTCATGCCGCCGCCTTTCGCTTTCCGCCGCTGCCACCGTTTGTGATCAGCGAAGCCCACGACTGTATCACCAGTCCTTCTCCCTGCGCAAGCGGTCGGCAAAAAAAGTTTCAGGCGCCTGGTCGGGTCACCTCGCCCAATGCCCGCTGCAAGGCTTCGTATGGCTGATCCGCACTCATGACGAGCGGCAGCATCGCCTGAAGCAGTCGGGTGTCGGCGCGAAGCAGCTTCTGCTTGATGGACGAAATTCTGGCCGGGTGCATCGAGAGGCTACGCAGGCCCATTGCAAGGAGCAACTCGGTGAACAACGGGTCACCGGCCATCTCGCCGCACACGCTGACGCCACGCCCGCTTGCCTGCGCCCGGCTGATGGTGTGATGCAGCAGTTGCAGCACTGCAGGGTGCCAGGGGTCGTACAGGTGCGCGACAGCGTCGTCAGCGCGGTCGATGGCCAGCGTGTACTGGATCAAATCGTTTGTCCCGAGGGAGACAAAGTCGAAATCACCCAGAAATCTGTCGATCGCGATAGCCGCAGCAGGCACTTCGATCATGGCTCCAACTTCGACGGGTCCGTAGCTCCGTCCAGCATCGTCGAGCTGCTGCTTGGCCTTCGCAATAGCCTCGAAGATCGCACGCATCTCGCCGACATGAGCCACCATCGGGATCAGCATCCGTACTTTGCCAAAGGCACTGGCGCGCAGGATCGCCCGAAGCTGCTGCCGGAACATCGCAGGCTCGGACAGGCTCCAGCGAATTGCACGCAGACCCAATGCGGGATTCAAACCGTGCTCGTGTCGTTGCTCCTGCGCGCTCAGGCGATCCATCGGCTTGTCCGCACCGATGTCTACCGTGCGGATCGTGACCGGCAGCCCTTGCATCGCCAGGACCGCCTCGCGATACGCCTCGAACTGCTCATCCTCGCCCGGCAAGTTTCCGCCGCGGTTCATGAACAGAAATTCGCTGCGAAACAGACCTACGCCTACAGCACCCGCCGCGACGGCCGCCTGCGCGTCGCCCGGAGACTCGATATTGGCAAGCAACTCAACAGCCTGGCCATCGAGTGTCACAGCGGGCGTGTGGCGCAGGCGATTGAGTCGTGCACGTTCGAGTTCGCTCTGCTGCTGCCGAAACCGGTACTCCTCCAGCACGATGGGGCTCGGATTGACGATCACGACACCGACATCGCCATCGATGATCAGCCAATCGTCCTGCCGGATCATCCGGCTAGCCTCCCGCGCACCAACCACGGCTGGGATGTCGAGACTGCGGGCCACGATCGCCGTGTGCGAGGTACGGCCACCCACATCCGTGACGAAGCCCGTAAAAACGCTGCGCTTGAACTGCATCATGTCTGCCGGCGCGACGTCGTTGGCAACCAGGACAAGGGGATCGCTGCCCAGCGGTTGGGGAAGTGACGCGCTGGCCACGGCGCCCGGGTCCTGGGCGAGCTGCCGCAGCACCCGTTCCACAACCTGCTCCAGGTCTGCCTTGCGTTCGCGGAGGTAGGCATCCTCCATGTCGTCGAACTGCCGCGCGAGCACCTCGAGTTGGGCCGAAAGCGCCCATTCAGCGTTGTAGCGCCTCTCCCGCATCCAGGTCTTGGTGGCCTCCGTCAGAGCTTCGTCGTGCAGCATCATCAGGTGGACGTCGAGCAACGCCGCCAGCTCATGGGGCACATCGGCGGGCATGTCTCGCTTCAATGCCACCAGTTCGCCCGCCACGGCGTCTCTCGCCTGCCGCAGGCGTGCTATCTCGTTGTCCACGCGGTCGGGTGCAACGAAATAATGGGCAACATCGACGCGACTTGAGGCCACGAGCACGGCGCGCCCTATCGCCACCCCGCGCGAAACAGCCATTCCGAAGACCTGAACGCTCATGCGCCGAATGTAGCGCAGCGCTTCGCCAGACGATCCCCGCTACTCGCCTTCGCCAAACTTGGAATCGATCAGCGCTCGGATCGCTGCAACGGCTTCGATCTCGTCCGGGCCGTCAGCCTCGATTTCGATTTCGCATCCCATCCCGGCTGCCAGCATCATCACGCCCATGATGCTCTTTGCGTTGACGCGCCTGGCATTCCGGATCAGGTGGATTTCGCTCTTGAAACCACCCGCCAGCTTCGTGAGCTTGGCTGAGGCCCGAGCATGCAGCCCGAGCTTATTGCTGATGCTGATGGGCTGCTTGATCATTCGGCAAGGGTGGTACAGGCTGGTTCTGGCGACGCGGGATCGACACCTGCATCACACCGTGTGTGGCACCCGCTATGGCTCGCGTCACCAGATCCTCGATAGCGACATCCGCATAGCAAAGCGTGCGCCAGAGCATGGGGACGTTCACACCGGCCACGACGCGGGCTGGTTCTGCGTGAGCGTCTGCCGCAGCCAGCGCGGCGTTGCACGGCGTGGCGCCAAAGGCGTCGACCAGAATCAATACTGGGCCATGGCCAAGGGCGGACATCGCAGCACTGATCTGCGCGGTTGCATCTTCCAGGGTGGTGCCCGAGGCGACATCCACGCAGCCTACGTTTCGGCAACGCTCGGCATAGACATGCTCCGCGGCAAGGCGCAAAGCGGTGGCCAGCGGTGTATGGGCGACGATGAGTACGGAGACCATGGGCGACGCGCATTATGGTCAGGTTCCGGCCACACCGCTGTCATGCGCCCACCCTGGCTCAAGGTGGTGCGCGTAGAGATTCGAAGAAAGTCGCCACGGCCTCAGCCTGCAGTGTTTCGCCCAGAACCGTGGCCTGGAACACGACGGTGCCTCTCGCGAAGACGGCCACCTCCTCCTGAATTGCCAAGCCGTCTGGCAGGCGACCCACCAGCGCCCACCGCCCGCTCTGTGCGTGCGGTGTCGCTCCAGGCACCAGCAGCGCAGGCAGCTGGATTCGCGATGTGGCCGCCACGTTCGCTGCGGCGCTTTCACGCAACTCCGACAGCGCCAGCCCAATCTTCGCCGGGTCGCCAATGTCGCCGTAAGCCAGGCCCCAGGTCTGGCCTGCCGCACTGCAGGCGTGCAGGGACAGGCGCACAGCCTGCCCTGCAAGCTGCACCGTCCGTGTCTGCGGGACGGGTTTGCAGGGCAGAGTCAACATGATTCCGCTGCCCGGCGGGCGCCAGTCGCGCCAATCCAGTGCGGGATAGCACCCAGCCAGCCCAAACGCTGCGCAGCATGCCAACCGGCGAACCCAAGAAAAACGAGCGCAGCCGGTCTGGGTCAAGTTCATCCAGTCGGATTATTCCGCGACTGCAGCAGAATCCTTGGATGAGCTCGAATTCCACCCGTTCGCCAGCCCCCGTTCCCGCGGGCGCCCTGACCGGGATACGTGTGCTTGACCTGTCCCGCGTGCTCGCAGGCCCTTGGTGCACGCAAACGCTTGCGGACCTGGGCGCCGAGGTCATCAAGATCGAACGCCCGGCAGGTGCCGGGCATCCAGGTGGCGACGACACCCGCGCCTGGGGGCCACCGTTTTTGAAACACCGTGACGGCAGCGACAGCCAGGAATCAGCCTACTTCCTGGGCGCCAATCGCAACAAGCGCAGCGTGGCCATCGACATCGCACAAAAGGACGGCCAGGCCCTCGTGCTCGCACTTGCCGAGCGCAGCGACGTGATGGTCGAGAACTTCAAAGTGGGCGACATGGCCCGTTATGGCCTGGACGCAGACAGCCTGCGCCAGCGCAATCCGCGCCTGGTGGCCTGCTCCATCACTGGCTACGGCCAGAGCGGACCCTATGCGGATCGGGCAGGATACGACTACGCCGTGCAAGGGCTCGGCGGACTGATGAGCGTCACAGGCGAGCGCGACGACCTCCCTGGAGGCGGTCCGCAGAAGGTGGGCGTGGCTGTTGCCGACTTGTTCACCGGCATGTATGCCACTGTGGCCATCCTGGCCGCACTGCGTCATCGTGACGCGACTGGCCATGGGCAGGTCATCGACATGGCCTTGCTCGACACCCAGGTTGCGATGTTGGCCAACCTGGGGGCCAACTACCTGGTAACGCGCCAAGCGCCGCGGCGCGCGGGCAACGCTCACCAGAACATCGTTCCCTACCAGGTCTTTGCCGTGGCCGACGGCCACCTCATCCTGGCAGTGGGAAACGACGCGCAGTACCAGCGGTTCTGCCAGGTGGCCGGCTGCCCGGAACTGGCCGACGACAAGCGCTTCGCGAGCAACGCTGCCCGAGTGCGCCACCGCAGCCTGCTGGTGCCGATGCTGGCAGAGCGCCTGCTGATGCGCACCCGTGCAGACTGGCTGGCCGCACTGGATGCGGCAAAGGTCCCTTGCGGACCCATCAACGATCTTGATGATGTCTTCCAGGACCCGCAGGTTCAGGCACGCGGCATGACACAGCGGGTCCCGCATCCCTACTGCGACTCTCTGGAACTGGTGTCCAGTCCGATGAAGTTGTCCGCAACGCCCACGCAGTTGCGCCGTCATCCCCCTTTGCTGGGCGAGCATACAAGCGAGGTCCTGACGGAACTGGGGCTGGAAGACGCTCGGATCGACGAATTGCGCGCGCGGGGCGTGATCGGCTGATCCGGCCCGCTTGGACATCTGCAAGCCCCCCCAGCTTGCGGGGTGGATAAGGTCGCGGCGTGATGAATTGTGCGAGATCGCCCTGGGCGGGACCCAACGGCCCCCCAGTCGTGGGGTAGCGATGAAGCGTTACAGCAGTGAACCTCCTGTGTCTGGAAGTGTCCACGAGAAGTCCTTGAGGAACGCCCGCGAAGATCGCATGACGCCCTCGTTCCGACCAGGTTCGGCCGACGGGTTCGGAGCACAAGCAAATGGAAATGTCTGAACTGGTCCGCGACCAAGTCACCCCCGCGCAGCGGCCCAGCCAGCCGCCGGACCCGCACGTCCTGCTGGCGCAACTGGGTTGCGAGGTCGCGCGCACGCTGTCCGCGGCCATAGAGCGCGTGAATGCGCTTGCCGCGACCGGGCGCATCGACCGTGCCAGCCTGAAAGCGCTGCGCGAAGAGGTCGACCATGCCCGTCGCGCCGGCATCATGGGCCAGCAGGTCAGCCGGTTTGCTTCAGGTCGGGTCCAGGTGGCACGCGAGCGTCTGGACCTGACCGGGTTGCTGCTGGAGGCACTGCGGCAGCGTCGCCGCGAATTCGAAGCGCGTGGCGCCGAAGTTCGCCAGTTCTTCGCCCAGGCCGAGGTGATGAACGACGCCACGCTGACGTTCTCGCTGCTGCAAAGCCTGTTCGACTGGGCCCTGGAACATGCCGTCTCGCGGATCGACCTGAAACTCGACATCAAGCCCTGGCCAGCACAAGCGCGCCTGACCTGCGCCTTCAGCCACCGCCAGGCAGACAGCCGCACGGCCGGCGATACCGCCTGGCTCGAAAGCGACGTTTCCTTGCTGGAAACCATGTCCTGGTGCCTGCTGCAGCAGATTGCGGTGGCGCTGGAGCTGACCATCTATCGCCACGACACCGCCAATCGGACGACGCTGACGCTGGAGTTTCCTGAAACCGTGGTGCCGCGAATCGACGGCTTGTCCACCAGCGAACTCGACGACCCCAGCCAGCACGCCCACAACTCACAGCCGTTGGCAGGCCGCCATGCCCTGGTGGTGGCCAGCAGGCGCGAGGTGCGCGGTCTCGTGCGCGACGCCCTGCGGCCCATGGGCCTGATGATCGACTTCGTCAACTCGGTCGACGAGGCTGTCGAGTTCTGCAGGGACGGCCTGCCGCACGCCGTGGTCTACGAGGCTGCGCTCGCAGGTGAACGTTTCGAGAAGCTGCGCGCCGACATGCTGACCGAGGTTCCGACGATGGCCTTCGTGCAAATCGCCGAACACGGCAAGGCCTTCGAGGTGCTCAACCTGGGCAGCCACCAGTTCGCCAGCGTCGGGCGCGACGCGCTGCTGGAGTCGCTTCCCGCGGCCATGATGTTCGAACTGGCGCGCAGCGAGAGCGTCGCGCAGCAATAGCTCAGCGCCCGAACACCTTCTTCAGGATGGCGCTGCCAGTGGCCATCGGGTCGGCGCGGATCTTTTTTTCTTCTTCGCCGATCATCGTGAACAGGCCGTCCAGGGCGCGGCGGGTGACGAACTGCTGGATGTTGGCGTCCTCGCCCTTCACCAGCCCGAGCCCCGCCGCCTGGCCAGCGACGGCGTTGTAACGATCGGCCAGGCCCACCTTGGCGGTGGCCTGCGTCACCACCGGCAGGAACTGCTTGCCCAGCGGTTCACGTGTCTTGGCACTGAAAAACTCGGTGACCGAGGTCTCCCCGCCCTGCACGATGCGCAATGCGTCCTCGACACTCAGCGACCTGACCGCGGCCACCAGCAGCGGTCGGGCCTGCGAGACGGCATTCTCGGCCGCACGGTTCATGGCGGTGACCAGTTCATCGACCCGGCGACCCTGGCCAGTGGCGCGCAACAACTTCGCCGCCTTCTCAAGCCCGCCGGGCAAGCCGATGCGTACCTTGTCGTTGGCCAGGAAACCGTCGGTTCGGCCCAGCAGCGCGACCGCGGCGCTGGCGCCGCGCTCCAGCGCGGCACGAACACCCTGTGCCGCATCGGACTCGCGAACCGCGGCCTGCGCGCCAGCGGGCCACCACAGCCCTGCGACCGCGAGAACCCAGGCGCCTTGCGTAAACTCTCGTCGATGCATGTGTCGTTCCTTTTGTCCCAGGTCGCCGATCTTGCGCGCCACCCTACCCTGCTGACAAGCTGCACCCCGGTCGTCGCAAGACGCCAGCGCGCATGATTGGCCGTCTTTCGGGTACGTTGCTCGCCAAGCACCCGCCACACTTGCTGGTCGACGTTGGCGGGGTCGGCTACGAGCTCGATGTGCCGATGAGCACGTTCTACAACCTGCCCGCCCCAGGTCAACCGGTGGTGCTGCTGACGCATTTCGTCGTGCGCGAAGACGCGCAGGTGCTGTTCGGATTTTTAACCACCGAGGAACGCGCCACCTTCCGCGAAGTGGTGAAGATCAGCGGCGTCGGTCCGCGCACGGCGCTGGCCATCCTTTCAGGCCTGAGCGTGTCCGAGCTCTCGCAGGCCGTCAGCCGCCAAGACAGCGCGCGCCTGGTGAAAGTGCCCGGCATCGGCAAGAAGACCGCCGAACGGCTCCTGCTGGAGCTGAAAGGCAAACTCGTCCCCGACCTCGCCCTGCCGGCTGGAACGCCAGCCACTGACAATCAGGCGGACATTGCCCAGGCATTGCAGGCCTTGGGCTATAACGACCGAGATGCACAGGCCGCCGTGAAAGCACTGCCGGTCGACGTGGGCGTCAGCGACGGCATCAAGCTGGCGCTGAAGGCTCTGAACCGCTGAAGCCTCAGGCGCCCCCGCCGAGCAAGCCTGCAGGCCCGAATCCGTAGATGCGTACCAGCCAGCGGGTCGGCAACTGCCGCACCGCATGGTTGTAGGACTGGGCTGCAGCGTCGAACAGTCGCCGCGCAAAGCCCAGCTCGGCCTCGGCCTGCTGCCAGGCCTGTAGCAGCGCGGCCACCGCCGGACTGTCGCGCACGCCAGGCTGCTGGTCCAGCAAGGCGAGCACGCGGCTGGTGCGGGAAGCCATCGCCCCTTCCGATTGAACCCAGCTGGCCGCCGTTTCCACCGCCACCGGCCGCGCGGCCAGCGCGCGTGCGGCTTGCACAGCGTGCGCCTGCGCCGCCTGCAAGGCCTCCAGCGCGCCCAGCTCGCCAGCCAGCGGCTCGCGCAGGGCCGCCAGCAGAGGCGGCAGCACCACAGATCGATGGTTCAGCGCCGTGTCGATCTGCTGCCAGGCCGCACCGATGGCATTGCGCAGCGCCACCAGCCTGTTGTAGGCACCCACCATCCAGAAAACGATGATGGCCGCCAGCGCCAGCACGGCCCCCTGCGCGGCCGACATCTGCGGCAGTTCCATTTCAGCAATCTCCGGCCGTTCCGGGGAGGCCGAGCGTGCTCCCGGGAAGCCGCGAACGAGCCGAGCGCTCGGGCTTCATCTCAGCCTCCACGCACTTCGCCCTGGCCCAGCACCACCCACTTCAGCGAAGTCAGCCCCTCCAGCCCCACCGGTCCGCGGGCGTGGAACTTGTCGGTGCTGATGCCGATTTCCGCGCCCAGCCCGTACTCGAAGCCGTCGGCGAAGCGCGTGCTGGCATTGACCATGACGCTGGCCGAGTCCACTTCGCGCAGGAACCGCATGGCGTGGGCATGCAGGGTGGTGAGGATGGCGTCGGTGTGGTGCGAGCCATAGCGGTTGATGTGCGCGATGGCCTCGTCCAGGCTGTCCACCTGCCTGATGCTGATGACGGGTGCGAGGTACTCCTCGGACCAGTCGGCCTCGCTGGCGGGCAGCACGCGGGCGCCGGGCACTGCGTGCAGCAGCGCGGCACTGGCCGGACAGCAGCGCATCTCCACGCCCTTCGCCGCGAACAGCGTGCCGATGCGCGGCAGGAAGGCCGCGCCCTGCGCGGCGTGAACCAGCAGCGACTCCGCGGTATTGCAGGGGCTGTACTTCTGCGTCGTGACGCGCAGGGCCAGATCGAGGTCGACCTGTTCATCCACATAAACGTGGCAGTTGCCGTCCAGGTGCTTGATCACGGGTACCCGCGCCTCGGTGCTGATGCGCTCGATCAGGCCCTTGCCCCCGCGCGGGATGATCACGTCCACGTACTGCGGCATGGTAATCAGATGGACGACGGCAGCGCGATCGGTGGTCTCGACCAGCTGCACGGCTTCGGGCGGCAGACCTGCGTCGACCAGGGCGGCCTGGACCAGACGCCACAACGCCAGGTTGGAATGCAAGGCCTCGCTGCCGCCGCGCAGCACACAGGCATTGCCGCTCTTGATGGCCAGCGAAGCGGCTTCGATGGTGACGTTCGGCCGGCTCTCATAGATCATTCCGAACACCCCCAGGGGCACGCGCATCTGGCCGACGCTGATGCCACTGGGCCGGCGCTTCACACCCGTGATCTCACCCACCGGGTCGGGCATCGCGGCAATCTGCTCGCAGCCTTCGGCGACGGTGGAAATCGCCGCGGGGCTGAGCTGCAGCCGGTCAAGCATGGGCCCTTCAAGTCCGCCTTGCCGGGCCGCGATCAGGTCGAATTCGTTGGACTCGGCCAGCGCCGGGCCGGACTGCCGCAGGCGCTGGGCCAATGAGCGCAAGGCCTGGTCCTTCGCACCGGTGCTGGCACGCGCCATGCCGGTGGCCGCGGCGCGGGCTGAAGCGCCCACGTGGGCCATGTAGGCGGGGATGTCGTTGTGGGTCATGCCCTGGATTGTCACAAATACCCTGCCAGCCTGCCGTGCCGCCGCGGGCAGCCAGCCCGCGGCAACTGGCGGTCAAACCCGGATGCTCTTGCTCGGCCAGGTGCTGCGGTCGCCATTGGCCTGAACCGCGGCGTGCATCGCGGCCTCGTATTCGGCCTCGATCAGGCCAACGATGCGCCCCCAGTCCAGGCGCTCGGCCACGGTGCGGGCACTGCGGCCCATGGCCTGCGCTGCCATGCGGTCACCAACCAGCGTCACTGCCAGCTGCTGCAGCCCACGTCCGCCATCGATCGGCGCCAGCAGGCCACTTTCGCCGTGGCGGATCAACTGTGCTGCCGCAGCGTAGTCGTAGGCCAGCACCGCCAGACCGCTGGCCATGGCCTCGGGGACGACGTTGCCGAAGGTCTCGGTCTGGCTCGGAAAGAAGAAAACGTCGGCCGACGCGTAGTGCGCCGCCAGATCGTCTCCTCGCTGCAGACCCGCAAACACGGCTCCCGGCAATTGCGCTTCCAGAGACGAGCGCGCCGGTCCGTCACCCACCAGCACCAGCTTCAGCGACGCCGGCTGCGCCCGCGCCTGCAGTGCGCGCCAGGTCTCGACCAGCACCCCCAGGTTCTTCTCTGGCGCCAGCCTGCCCACGCACAGCAGCACCGTGGCGCCGGGACCGGCACCCCACCGCGTGCGCAGCTCTGCACTGCGCCTTCCGGGGTGAAAGAGCTGAGTGTCCACCCCGCGTGCCACCACCTGAAGCCGGCGAAAGCCCGAAGCTGAAAGCTGCTCGCGCAGCGCTTCCGTCGGAACCATGGTGCACGCCGTGCGGTTGTGGAACTTGCGCAGGTAACCCATGATGGGGTTGTGCAGCCAGGCCACCCCATAGTGGCGGCTGTAGGCATGGAAGTTGGTGCGGAAGTCGCTGACGACAGGCAAACCCAGCTTCACCGCTGCGGCAAGCGCCGACCAGCCCAGCGGACCTTCGGTCACCAGATGCACCAGGTCGGGCCGACGCCGGGTCCACAGCGACAACAGCGCGCGCTTGCTGGGCATGCCCATCTTCAGCTGCGGGTAGCGTGGAATGGGCAGGCCCCGCATCAGCACTTCAGTGTAACGTTCGCTGCCTTCGAGTTCGGCGTCGCCTGCGTCCTGCCGTGGCCGCACCAGCTGCACTTCGTGCTGGCGCTGGCGCAAGCCCTCGACGACCCTCGAAATGGTGGCAGCCACACCATTGACTTCTGGTGGGTAGGTCTCCGTGACCACCGCCACGCGCAGAGAACGCCGCTGCGGCACAAAGTCGTCGACGCGTATGCCCTCCGTAGCTTGCAGGCTCATGCAGCGCATGGTCATTGCCTTGCGCAACAGCCGCGTGACAACGGCGTGGCAAGGCGATGTCTGCACCAGCATGCCGCTGGTGGCCGCCTCCTTACTGCACCGGCTCGCCAGGCAAGCTGGGCATTCGGGTGTGCCCCGGCAGGCACGCCAGCCGTTCGATGTCAGCGGCGCGCTGCGGCCAGCCCGTCATCAGGTCGCTGAGCAGGCCGCCTTCGAACATGCTGCTGTCGAACGCCGGTGCCACGGTGCAACCGAACAGCGACCAGCCCAGCGTTCCGCCTTCCAGCCAATGCCCGCCCTGCCAGGTGCCCGCAGGCACGACGGCCTGGACCCGCTGACCGGCCAGCAGGTCGGACCCCAGCACGAGGTCTTCGCTGCGCCCGTCCGGATGCAGCAGCACCAGGCGCAGCGCGTCGCCGCCATGGAAATGCCAGACCTCGTCGACTGGCAGGCGGTGGAAGAGGGAATGGCTGGGCGGGTCGGCGCAGTACAGGCACAGCATCGCGCTGCAGGCCGCGTCGGCGCTGCGATAGGTCGCCTTGAACAGCGTGCCTTCGGTGGGCAGAGGCTCCAGGCCGAGCTGGGCGATCACGTCCCGGGCGCGCAGCGTCTTCATCGCTGTCGGGCCGGCTGCAGGCTGGCCCAGACCATGTCCAGCAGCGACTGCGTGCGCAGGCTTGCGGCCACGCTGGCGCGGGCGGCCGGCCCCAGAGGGTCACGCGCCAGGGCGGCAAAGTGTTCGACCATGCACACATTGGCTGGCTGCGCCGAAGGCACCGCGACCCATTCGTGGCCGTCCGGGTTGGCGATGCCGCAGTGCTGGCGGAAGCCGGCGACGAAGCCCGGCCGCGGCAGCATGTAGCCCTGGGCCCAGTCGAGCACGAAGTCGTCGAGCGTGACGACACCTTGCTCGCCCAACAGCTGCAGGTCCTGGGTGCAGGCCTCGGCGTTGTAGCCCACGTCCCAGGTTGCGGTGACGCCGCCTTCGAAGTGCATCAGGCCGGCGCCACGCACCACCGCGCCACTTTGCGCGTCACGCTGCAGCACGCCGCTGCTGTGCAGCAGGGTGGCATCAGGCGCTGCGAACTCAGCCACAGCACGCATCGCGTACCAGCCCATGTCGCCGATGGCGCCCATGGGTTCCTGCGCCGTGTCGTGACGCATGTTGCTGCGGTCGCCAGTGGGAAAGAAGAAGCCGCAGCGCAGCGCCTGCACGCGGCCGATGCGCTGGCCCAGGCTGGCCTTCAGCAAGGCCGTGCGCGGGTGATGGACGAAGTGCGTGCCATCCAGGAACGCCGTGCCTCGGTCGGCGCAAGCCTGGACAATGGCACGCAGCGACGCCAGGCTGGCGAAGGGTTTTTCCGCCAGGACATGCTTGCCTTGGCGCGCGGCCATCAGCGCGACCGGCTCGCGCGCCGCGGTGGGCGTCGCCACATAGATGGCGTCGATGTCGGTGGCCGCGATCATGGCCTGCCAGTCGTCGTAAGCCGCGTCTAGCCCATGCTGCGCGGCAAAGGCCAGGGCCTGGGTACGGCGGCGTGAAGACACCGCCACCGGCACACAGCCTTTCGAGGCGGCCATGGCCCTGGTCGTCAAACCAGCGATCAGGCCGGTGCCCACGACCCCCACACGCAAGGCCTGCAGCTTCACTTGTTGCGGTACTCGCACTTCGGTTTGGTGCAACGGGCATAGAGCGCGAGCGAGTGCTCCTGCAAGTCGAAGCCGCGAGTCTCGGCGATGGTGCGCTGCCGCAGTTCGATCTCTGGGTCGAAGAATTCCTCGACGCGGCCGCAGGTCATGCACACCAGATGGTCGTGGTGCTGGCCTTCGTTGAGTTCGAAGACGGCCTTGCCCGATTCGAAGTTGCTGCGTGTCAGCAGCCCCGCCTGTTCGAACTGCATCAGTACCCGGTAAACCGTGGCCAGCCCGATGTCGGCACCTTCGCCGAGCAGGGCCTTGAACACGTCCTCTGCCGTCATGTGGCGGCGTTGGGAGCTCTGGAAGACTTCGAGGATCTTGATGCGCGGCAGGGTGGCCTTCAGGCCGCTGCTCTTCAGGTCGTCAGCGTGGTTGTTGGTGGGCACGGCCCTCTCCTTCATGCCTGCACGGCGGGTCGGCGGTGCGCCGCTAAAATGAAACGATCATAGCGAGCCGCTAAGCCACGTCACACCCTGCCCATGCTGCGCAATCTCCTTTCCCGGCGCTGCCTCGGCGCCCTGCTCGCCGGCCTGGCCCTGTCCGGGGCCATGAGCGGCTGCGAATCATTGCAGCGCACCGACAGCCTGTTCGGCCTGATCACACCGTACCGCATCGACATCGTGCAGGGCAACGCCATCACCAAGGAACAGGCCGAGCTCATCAAGCCGGGCATGTCGCGCCTGCAGGTGCGCGACATCCTCGGCACGCCGCTGCTCACCGACCCGTTCCATGCCCAGCGCTGGGACTATCTCTTCACGCTGCGCCGGCCGAATACGGCCCTGCAGCGCCGCAGCGTCGTCGTCACCTTCGACGGCGACGTGGTGAAGGCCATCGAAGCCGGCGACCTGCCTTCCGAGCGCGAGTTCGTGGCGTCGATCAGCCGCTTCAAGGACGTGCGTGCGCCCAAGCTCGAACTGAGCGAAGACGAGCGCAAGGCGCTGCCGATCCCGCCACGCCCACCCGCACCGGTGACCGAGCCCGAGGGTCCGGTGCGCAGCTACCCACCCCTGGAAGCGTCCTGAACACCATGCCCCGCATCGCCGTGGCCGGCGGCTCCGGCCGCATGGGCAGGATGCTGGTCGAAGCCGTGCTGAACAGCGCCGACTGCACGCTGGCCGGGGTGCTCGACTTGCCCGGCAGCCCGGCGCTGGGGCAGGATGCCGGCAGCTTCCTGGGTCGCAACACCGGCGTGAAGCTGACGCCCGATCTCCATGCGGGTCTGCTGGGCGCCGACGTACTGATCGACTTCACCCGCCCCGAAGGCACTCTGGCGCACCTGGCGGTGTGCCGCGAACTCGGCGTGCGCGCGGTCGTCGGCACCACCGGCTTCAGCCCGGCGCAGAAGGCCGAGCTGGGGGCGCTGGCGCAGGCCACGGCCCTGGTGTTCGCGCCGAACATGAGCGTCGGCGTGAACGTCATGCTGCAGCTGCTGCAGCAGGCCGCGCTGACCCTGGGCCCGGGTTACGACGTCGAGGTGATCGAAGCCCACCACCGACACAAGGTCGACGCGCCCAGCGGCACGGCGTTGGCCATGGGCGAAGTCCTGGCGCGCGCCCGCGGCGTCGACCTGGAACACGACGGCGTCTTCACGCGCCATGGCCACACAGGTGAACGCAATCCGCGCGCGATCGGTTTTGCCACGGTGCGCGGTGGCGACATCGTCGGCGACCACACCGTCATGTTCTGCGGTACCGGTGAGCGCATCGAGATCAGCCACAGGAGCAGCAGCCGCGCCAACTATGCCGAAGGCAGCCTGCGCGCCGCCCGCTTCCTGGCGGCGCTGCCGGCCGGGGCCACGGGCCTGTACGGCATGAACGACGTCCTGGGCCTGGCGTGATTCGCGCATGAACGGGCTGTCAGCCTTCTGGAACGCCACCGACACCGTCGGCCGCGCCGTCGCCCTGGTCCTGTTGGCCATGTCGGTTTCCGCCTGGGTGCTGATCTTCTGGAAGGCCTGGGTGCTGCGCCGCGCGCAGGCCGACATCGCACGCGCCATCCCGGCCTTCTGGGACGCCCCGAGCTGGGCCGACGGCCGCGCCCGGCTGGCGGCCATGGACCGGGAGCAGATCCTGCTGCGGCTGCTGGACGCCACCACCGCAGCGCCGGCCACGGGCACGCTGGAAGCCGCGGGCCGCCTGCAGGCACAGGTGACGCGCCGGCTGCGCGACGCCCTGCACCATGGCCTGGCGCATCTGCAGTTCGGTCAGGTCGTGCTGGCCTCGGTGGGCAGCACGGCGCCCTTCGTCGGCCTGTTCGGCACGGTCTGGGGCGTTTTCCAGGCGCTGGTGGGCATCTCCGACGGCGGCGGTCTGAGCATCGACCGCGTCTCGGGCCCCATCGGCGAAGCGCTCATCATGACCGCCGCAGGCATTGCCGTGGCGGTGCCGGCGGTGCTGGGCTACAACATCTTCGGCCAGAAAGTGGCGGCCTGCGAAGCCGAACTGGAAGGCTTCGCGCAGGATCTGCTGCAGACCAGTCTCGATGAGGCAGCGGCGAAATGACGCCTGCCAAAGCCTGAGATGGGCTTCGGCCGCCTCGAGCGTCGCCCCGGCGCCAAGCCGATGAGCGAAATCAACATGACGCCGCTGATCGACGTCATGCTGGTGTTGCTGGTGATCTTCATCATCAGCGCCCCTCTGATGGCGCGCGGGCTCAAGCTGGATCTGCCGCAGGCCGAAGGCACCAGTGGCAGCGAGGCCCCGGCGACGCTGAATCTGGCCATCGACAGCGAAGGCCGGCTCTATGTTGGCGAAGAACGGCTGGACGAAACCACCGCACGCGAACGCATCAGTGCCCTGGCCGGCACCGCCGCGCGCCGCAACCCGGCCACCGAAGTGCAGTTGCGCGCCGACAGCCGCGTGCCCTACGGACGCGTGGCCGAACTCATCGGCTGGGTGCAGCAGGCCGGCCTGTCGCGGGTGGGGCTGGTCACGCAGGTGCCTGCGTCGCCTGGGTCGCCAGCGACAGCAGTGCCCGCGCCTGCTCGGCCGGCAGCGGGCGGCTGAGCAGGTAGCCCTGGCCGAAGGGCACCCCCAGTTCGCGCAGGGTGGCCAGTTGCTCCGGTGTCTCGACACCCTCGGCAATGACGGTGCGACCCAGGCTCTGCCCCAGGTTCAGCACCGCACGCACGATTTCCACGCTTTGCGCAGACTGATGCAGGCTCATCACGAAGCTGCGGTCGATCTTCAGGCTCTCGATGGGCAAGGTGCCCAGATAGGCCAGGGACGAATAGCCCGTGCCGAAGTCGTCGATCGAGAAGCCCACGCCCAGTTCGCGCAGGGCGCCCATGGTCTGCAGCGCCACGTCCAGGCGTCCCATAAGCGTCGTCTCGGTGATCTCGAGCGTCAGCGCCCGAGCCGGCACCTCGTGCCGGAGCAGCGCCTGCTGCACCTTGCCGGCCAGGTCGGCACGCGCCAGGTCGCGGCCCGAGATGTTCACGTGCAGGCCCAGGCTTTCGCAACCCGGCAGCCCACGCCAGGGCGCCAGCTGCGCCAGCGCGTGGTCGATCATCCAGTCGGTCAGCGCCTCGATGTGCCCGGACTCCTCGGCCAGGCCGATGAAGACCGCCGGATTGATCGGCCCGCGCGAGGGGTGTGACCAGCGCGCAAGCGCTTCGAAGCCATGCAGCCGGAACGGTTCCAGCCGGTAGATGGGCTGGAAGTGCACGCTCAGCTGGCCTTCGCCGATGGCATGGCGCAGGTCGGCTTCCAGCGCCAGCTTCTCGGCCACCTTCTCGAGCATGCTGATGTCGAACAAGGCGACGCGGCCGCGGCCACCGGCCTTGGCCTCGTACATGGCCAGGTCGGCGTCGCGCAGCACCTCGTCGACGGTGCGATAGCCCAGGTCGCTGAAGGTGATGCCGATGCTGGCACCAGGAACCACCTCGGTGCCGTTGATCAGCATCGGCTGGGTCAATGTGTCCAGCACGCGGCGCGCCAGCTGCAGGCCGGCTTCGGCGTCGCCGATCTCTTCCAGCAGCACGGCGAACTCATCGCCTCCCAGCCGCGCCACCAGGTCGCGCGGGCGCACACAGGCGCGCAGGCGCACTGCCACTTCTTTCAGCAGCTCGTTGCCGGCCAGGTGGCCCAGGCTGTCGTTGACCATCTTGAAGCGGTCCAGGTCCAGGAACAGCACCGCAAAACGCCGGCCGGCGTCGAGGCGGCTGCTTTCGACCGCCACCTCCAGGCGTTCATTGAAGCAATTGCGGTTGGCCAGGTCGGTCAATCCGTCATGAAAGGCGATGTGCTGCAAGCGCGCTTCGGCCAGGTGGCGTGAAGTGATGTCGTGCAGCTGGTAGATGAGGCAGTCGGCCTCGCCGCCCAGGTCGATGTGCGGGCTGCAGTGCAACACCACCCACAGTTCGCGGCCGCTGGCATGGGCCACCCGCAGCTCCATCGAGAAGCTGCTCTCGGCCTGCCCATGCGCCTGGTGCGCGTGCCTGGCCAGCAGGGCCACGTCGCCGTCGAACAGAAGACTGGTGAAGGGCTGTCCGACCAGCCCCTGCAGACTGCGTCCGATCAGCCCGCACAGCGCCTGATTGGCCTGGACGATGGTGCCGCTGCTGCGCACGATGGCCATGCCGATGGCGGCATGCGTGAAGGCCGCGGTGAAGCGCTGCTGGCTCTGTTCGGCCTCGCGCTGGGCGGCGCTGACCAGGGCTTCCTGCGCTTCCCGCTCGGCTTCCTGGCGCTGCAGGCTGACGCGCAGAAGCCAGGCCAGCCCCAGCACCAGTGCCACCGACACGCCGATCACACCAGCGCCGAAGCGCACGGCGTTCAAGTGCACCATGCCGGCCACGAAGGCCGAGCCCAACGCCACGGCCAGCATCCACGGCGCCTGCACGATCCAGGACAAGGGGTCGCGCAACAGGTCGATGCGCTCGCCACGCTTGAGCGCCATCATGCCGATGAGCATCAGCATCGGCAGGCCGTAGCTCAGCATCGCGGCCACGAACAGGCTCCCGAAAGCCGCCGCCTCGGGCGTCGCACCGCCCTCGACGGCCAGTGCCTTCAGGCGCTCGAAGACCAGCCCCGCCAGCGCCATCGACGCCATGCCCGCGGCCGGGCTGCTGATCCAGCTGCTCAGCCGCCTGGAGGTCTTGCGTGTGCCCAGGAACCCTTCGATGCCCACCGCCAGCACGGCCACGGCCGGTCCCAGCGTGGCCAGCGACAGGTAACTGAAGACGTCGGCGATGCCGATCGAGAAATTCGTGCGCGGCAGCTTCAGCGTCAGGTGCGATGCCACCACCACCAGCGCCAGGGCCGCCACCACCGGCCAGGCGCTGGCCAGTGGCAGCACCAGCACCTGCCCCAGGCTCCAGATCAGCGCCGCGCCGCCCGCCAGGCTGATGCCCAGCCATGCCAGCAGGGCCGGCTGCGGGTAGTCGAAAAGATGCCGGGCACGGAAGCCGCGCCAGCCTGACGGGGCTTGAGGCTGGGGCAGCGGTGGCGGGGGCATGAAGACGATGGATTCGGAGACGAGTACTCCGCGTGAATTCGACGCCTTGACGTGTAACTTGAGCGACCGCTTGCGCCTGCAAGCAGATGTTTCACGAAGAAGAGGCCTACTCCCCCAGAAGTGCCGGATCCTGGGTGGTCGCGGGGTCGATGACCGTCTCGCTCGACAGCAGCCCCTCGCTGAGCAGGAAACCTTCGCTCAGCAGGAAACCTTCACTGAGCAGGAAGCCTTCGCTCAGCAGGAAACCCTCACTCAACAGGAAACCTTCGCTCAGCAGGAAACCTTCGCTGAGCAGAAAGCCCTCGCTCAGCAGGAAACCCTCGCTCAACAGGAAACCTTCGCTCAGCAGGAAGCCTTCGCCCTGCAAGCTGCCCATGCCGCCACTGAAGCCCTGGCGCATGGCGCCACCCTGGCCAGCGGCAGCAGCGGCTGCCAGGGCCGGTACTGGCGTCAGCAAGGCTCGGGCACCGCCGTCGCTGCTGCTTCCCAGGCTGTCGAGCAAACGCACGCCGGGCGTCAGCAGCGCCTGCCGCGACGCGTTGGTCTCGACGATGGCGCGGGGCACAGTACGGGGCGCCACGCCGGCCGCGTTGAGCCAGGTGACCGTGCTGCGCAGCACCAGCTGGCGCGCCCAGACCAGTTGCGGGTCGTAGATCGGTTGCCACTGCCTGAACAGCGCGTCGCCACCCACCAGATGCGTGCCGCCGGCAAACACCAGCTGGCCCCAGGGCAGCTGCTGGCCCGCCAGGCTGGACATGGGCGCGGGCAGGCTGCGGCCTGCCGCGACCATGTTGTCGCCGGCCTTCAGGGTGCCCGCTGCCAGAGCGGCGGCAAGATCGGTGCGCAGCGCCTGGGCCAGCCGCACCGCACCCTCGACGTTGAGCTGCCCCGTGCCCTGCTCGAGCAGGCCGCCCTGCGCCAGCGGCAGTGCCGTGTATTGCAGGATGGCCTTCACCAGCGGCGGCGTCAGCCCCGGGTTGGCCTGCAGCATCAGCGCGGCGGCACCGGCCACGGCGGGTGCGGCCATGGAGGTGCCGCTCATTTCCATCAGCGTGCGGCGCGACGCTTGGCTGGCGCCCGGCACCTGGGTCAGCTGAGGGTAGTTGCTGGCCAGGAAGTTCCAGCGCGGCGGGTTGCCGAACCGCTCGGCACCGAGCGCGGCGACGATGCGGTTGCCCGGGGCCACCAGGTCGGGCTTGATGAGGTTGTCGGCCCAGCGCCGGCCGCTGGCAAAGACCAGGCCGCCCCGGGTGGGACCGCGTGAACTGAAACCGGCGACGCTGTCGTCGCCGCGACCGACCGTGGCGCGGGGGTTGCTGGCACCCACCGTGATGACGCTGGGGTCGTGGCCGGGCGACGAGACGGACCCGTAGACCATGCGGCCGGCGGCATCCTTGCCGGCGTTGCCGGCCGAGGTGACGACGACGATGCCCGCAGCCGTGGCGCTGCGGGCGGCCCGGGCCAGCGGGTCGATGACGAACGAGTCGGTCGACTGCGCCCCCACGCTCAGGTTCATGACCCGGATGTTGCTGATGCGCGAACGCTGGATGACCCAGTCGATGCCGGCCAGCACGTCGGCCAGGTTGCCGATGCCGCGCTCGTCGAGCACGCGCACGTCGTAGAGCAGGGCCCCGGGGGCGATGCCACCGCTGCGCGGCTGCTGGTAGTTGCCGGCACCGGCGGCCACCGCCGCCACGTGCGTGCCGTGGCCATAGGGGTCGGGCACGCTGGCCGAGGGCGCGATCTTCTTGTCGCCATGCTTGTACTTGCTGCCGTCCAGCGTGGCCTTCATCGACACGCTGTAGTCGAGCCCCTTGGCCCAGCCCTGGCCGGCTGCACCACGTCCCGTCGCGACGAAGTCGACGACCCCGGCCACCCGGGTCCGGCCGCTGGCGTCGAGCAGGTTCTGGTGGCGGAAGTCGATGCCCGAGTCGAGCACGGCGATCGCGACGCCGCGGCCGTCCACACCCAGGGTCGCCGTACCGCCCTGCAGCGCCGGCAATACCGACTGCGC
Organism: Burkholderiales bacterium Ga0077543; assembly: GCA_001464055.1. Lineage (GTDB taxonomy): Bacteria > Pseudomonadota > Gammaproteobacteria > Burkholderiales > Burkholderiaceae_C > Rubrivivax. The sequence goes on along the minus strand of LNET01000073.1, from coordinate 122,607 downwards.
GCCGGTAGTGGCCTGCAACAGGCTGGCCTGGCGGCGCGTGCTGCGGTTCGGAATGATGGCCACCACGTCGCTGCGCGCAGCCAGTGCATTCAGCGCACTGGCCGGCAACATGGCTGACAAGGCCCGCACCGAGGCATAGTTGTAGAAGACCGATCCGCCGCGGGCCAGGATCTCGCGGCGCAGGGCTGCAAGCTCGGGATCGGTGCTGTTGGCATTGATCAACACCTTGATGTGCATGCTGCCCTGTACGGTCCTGGCCCAGGGCACGTTCAGCGAAGCCGGCGGCGTTGACAGCGCCATCTGCAGGTCCCTGGCCAGCTTCCCATTCGACTGCTGGGCCTGGGCAGGCAGGGCCACCACCAGGGCTGCGGCCAGCGCCGCCAGGCGGCCGGCAGATCGGAAAAGCGTACGGCGGACGGGATCGACATGAGACATTGGCGGCTTTCGGGGTGGACGCAGGAACAGGTTCTGGCGTCTTCGGCAGCCCGACATGTGACTTGAGGTTTCTTGTGCGCCGGCCCGCGAAATGCACCAGCGCCCGTGCTCTTTTCCACGGATGGCCGGTCTCTACAATCAGGTCATGAACGAAAAGTACCTGCCCGCCGAGGTCGAACCCGCCGCACAGGCGCACTGGCAAGACACAGGCTCTGCCCGCGTCACCGAAGACGCCGCGCGTCCGAAGTTCTATGCCTGCAGCATGTTGCCCTACCCCAGCGGCAAGCTGCACATGGGCCATGTGCGGAACTACACCATCAACGACATGATGGCGCGGTATCTGCGCATGAAAGGCATGAACGTGCTCATGCCCATGGGCTGGGACGCTTTCGGCCTGCCTGCCGAGAACGCCGCCATGGCCAACAACGTGGCACCGGGCACCTGGACCCGCGCAAACATTGCCGACATGAAGGCGCAGATGCGCCCGCTGGGCCTGAGCATCGACTGGAGCCGCGAGGTGGCGACCTGCGACCCCGGCTACTACAAGTGGAATCAGTGGTTCTTCCTGAAGATGCTCGAAAAAGGCATCGCCTATCGCAAGACCCAGATCGTCAACTGGGACCCGGTCGACCAGACCGTGCTGGCCAACGAACAGGTCGTCGATGGCCGCGGCTGGCGCAGCGGCGCGGTGGTCGAAAAGCGCGAAATCCCCGGCTACTACCTGGCCATCACGCAGTACGCCGACGAACTGCTGGCCGGAGTGAACGATCCCACGGCCGCGCACTACCTGGCCGGCTGGCCCGAGCGCGTGCGCCTGATGCAGGAACACTGGATCGGCAAGAGCAGCGGCGTGCGCTTCGCCTTTCCGCACGACATCCGCGACGAAGCCGGTGCGCTGGTGCAGGACGGGCGGCTGTATGTCTTCACCACCCGCGCCGACACGATCAAGGGCGTGACATTCTGCGCCGTGGCACCCGAGCATCCGCTGGCACAACTGGTGGCGCGCAGCAATCCGAAGGTCGCCGCCTTCATCGAGGACTGCAAGAAGGGCGGCACCACCGAAGCCGAACTGGCGCTGAAGGAAAAGTCCGGCATGCCGCTGGGCCTGCACGTGAAGCACCCGCTGACCGAGCGTCAGATTCCGCTGTGGGTCGGCAACTACGTGCTGATGGGCTACGGCGACGGCGCCGTGATGGGCGTGCCCGCCCACGACGAACGCGACTGGGCCTTCGCAAAGAAATACGGCATCGACCTGTTGCAGGTGGTGCACATCGACGGCGAACACTTCGACCACGAACGCTGGCAGGACTGGTACGCCGACAAGACACGCGGCATCAGCATCAATTCCGGCAACTACAGCGGTCTGCCGCACGCGCAGGCGGTGGACGCCATCACGAGCGCGCTGGCCGAAGCCGGGCTGGGCGAGAAGAAGACCACCTGGCGCCTGCGCGACTGGGGCATCAGCCGCCAGCGCTATTGGGGCACGCCCATCCCCATCATCCACTGCGACAGCTGTGGCGCGGTGCCGGTGCCCGAGCAGGACCTGCCAGTGCTTCTGCCCGAAGACCTGGTGCCCGACGGCAGCGGCAACCCGCTGAACAAGAACGCCCAGTTCCTGAACGTGCCTTGCCCCTGCTGCGGCCGGCCCGCAAGGCGCGAGACGGACACGATGGACACCTTCGTCGACAGCAGCTGGTACTACCTGCGCTATTGCTGCCCCGACAGTGACGCCTCGATGATCGACGCGCGCGCCGAATACTGGATGCCGATGGACCAGTACATCGGCGGCATTGAACACGCCGTGCTGCACCTGCTGTACGCCCGCTTCTGGACGAAGGCCATGCGCGACCTGGGCCTGGTGAGCTTCAGCGAACCTTTCAGGAACCTGTTCACCCAGGGCATGCTGCTCAACGAGTCCTTCTACCGCGAGGAAGCCGGCGGCAAGAAGACCTGGTTCTACCCCAGCGAGGTCGAGATCCTCACCGACGAGAAGGGCCAGCCGCTGGGGGCGAAGGCGAAGGCCGACGGCCTGCCGGTGCAATCGGGCGGCATCGAGAAGATGTCCAAGAGCAAGAACAACGTCGTCGAACCGAAGGACATCATTGCCAAGTACGGTGCCGACACCGCGCGGGTTTTCGTGATGTTCGCCGGCCCGCCCGACCAGAGCGCGGCCTGGTCAGACAGCGGCGCAGAAGGCTCGTTCCGCTTCCTGCGGCGGGTCTGGGCCTTCGGCCTGAAGCACCGCGACACGCTGATGAGCGCGCCGACCCAGGCCACGGGCGCTGGCGCATTGCGTTTCGAGATCCACACCCTGCTGCGGCAGGTGACGAGCGACTACGACCGCATGCAATACAACACCGTCGTCAGCGGCGCGATGAAGATGCTGAATGCGCTGGAGGGCGCGGGCAGCGCCGAGCCGGCGGCATTGCGCGAGGGCTATGGCATCCTGCTGCGCACGCTGTTCCCGGCTGCACCGCATATCACCTGGGCGCTGTGGCGCGAACTCGATTTGGCCGCGCAGTGGGGTCCGCTGGAAGATGCGCACTGGCCAGTGGTCGACGAAGCCGCGTTGCAGCAAGACGAGATCGAGCTGATGCTGCAGGTGGGCGGCAAGCTTCGCGGCAGCATCCGTGTGCCGGCCACGGCAGACCGTGGCGCGATCGCGGCTGCGGCGCTGGCCAGCCCCGACTTCGTCCGCTTCGCCGAAGGCAAGCCGGCCAAGAAAGTGGTGGTGGTGCCGGGTCGCCTGGTCAATGTGGTCGTCTGAAGCCGGCCGTCGGCTGCGCCCGGGCCGAACGCGCCGCCGGCTGCTGACGCTGCTCACCGCCACCCTGGTCATGGCCGGCTGCGGGTTCCAGCGTCGGCAGCCCCCCAGCCTGCGCTTTCGCAGCATCGTGCTGGTGGGTTTTTCCCCCGACTCGCCGCTGCGCGCAGAGCTCGCGCGCCAACTCGGCGAGCAGGTGCAACTGGTGGACAGCCCGGAGCGGGCCGATGTCGTGCTGCAGGCTCTGGCCGACCGCGAAGACACCACCGCCGTGGCCCAGACCGCATTCGCGCAGGTGCGCGAAGTGCAACTGCTGCGCACCTTCGGCTTTCGCGCCACGGCGCGCGACGGCACCGAGCTCGTCCCGGCGACCCAGCAGCAGCTGGCTCGCAACATGACCTTCAGCGAGTCGGCTGTGCTCGCAAAGGATGCGGAGGCGCGCGAAATCTACCGCGCGATGGACGTGGACATCGCCAACCAGGTGCTGCGCCGCCTGGCGGCGGTGCTGCGCTGAAGCCATGCAGATTCGCCTGGAACAGCTGGAAGCCCAGCTCGGTCGCGGCCTGCGACCGGTCTACACGCTGGTGGGCGACGAGCCGCTGCTGGCCCAGGAAGCCGCAGACGCCATCCGCATTGCTGCCCGCGCTGCCGGCTACAGCGAGCGGCGCGTCTTCACCGTCAGCGGTGCGCACTTCGACTGGAGCGGCGTTCTCGGCGCCGCACAGGCGCAGAGCCTGTTCGCCGACCGCCAGTTGATCGAGATCCGCATCCCTTCGGGCAAGCCCGGCAAGGACGGGTCCGAGGCCCTGCAGCGCTACTGCGAACGCATCGGCACCGGCGGCGACGACAGCCTGCTGACCCTGGTGCAGTTGCCGGCGCTGGACTGGCAGCAGACGAAGGCCGCCTGGTATGGGGCGCTCGACAGCGCCGGCGCCGTGATCAAGCTGGAAACCGTGGCCCGTGCGCAGCTGCCGGCCTGGCTGGCCCAGCGCCTGGCGCGCCAGGGCCAGCGCGTGCGCGAAGGCGAGGAAGGCCAACGCACACTCGCCTTCTTTGCCGACCGCGTGGAAGGCAACCTGCTGGCCGCGCACCAGGAAATCCAGAAACTGGGGCTGCTGCACCCACCCGGCGAGCTCGGCTTCGAGCAGGTCGAGGCTGCGGTTCTGAACGTCGCGCGCTACGACGTCACCAAGCTCACCGAGGCAGTGTGGACCGGCCAGGTGGGACGGGCATTGCGGGTGCTGGACGGACTGCGTCACGAAGGCGAATCGCCGGTGATGGTGCACTGGATGCTGGCCGACGACATCCGCGCGCTGGCCCGCGGCCGTGCCGCGCTCGACCAGGGGCGGCCGCTGCCGCTGGCCTTGAAGGAAGCCCGCGCCTGGGGTCTGCGCGAAAAGCTGTTCGAGCGCGTGCTGCCAGTGCTGGCCGAGCATCAGCTGGCGCACCTGCTGGACGCCGCGAGCCTGTGCGACGGCCTTTGCAAGGGTCTGCGCCAGCCCGACTGGCCTGCCGAGCCCTGGGACGGCCTGCGCCGGCTGGTGCTGATGGCTTTGCAGACTCTGCCCGCCCGAGGCAGCCCGCCTTCGGCGCCGATGCGGCGCCTGGTACTGCGCGCCTGAAGCCCAGGCCGGGGCGGCTGGAGAACGGGTCAGTAACCGCGCCCGCGCTCGACCAGATGCGCAGGCATTTCGCCGCGCAGGGCAGCCTGAACGTTGGCCATCGCCACCGCCGCTGCGCTGCGCGGGTCGGTGAAGGCTGCAGCGTGGGGCAGCACCGTCACCCGAGGATGCTGCCAGAACGGATGACCTGAAGGCAGGGGTTCGGTGTGGAAGACATCGAGCACGGCGTGACCCAGCTGGCCACTGTCCAGGGCCGCCAGCAGGTCGGCATCGACGACGTGGGCGCCTCGGGCCAGATTGACCAGCCCGGCACCGAAGGGCAACGCCGACAGGAAGGCTGCATCGATCAGGCCGCGCGTGGCCGCCGTCAGCGGCAGCAGGTTGATGACCACGTCGCTGGTGGCCAGCAGCGGCACGAGTGCGACGCCGTCGCGGCGCCAGCCGCGCGTCTGGTATCCCTGGCGAGCCAGGGACGCTGCCGCGGCCGTCCCCATCTGGCCCTGCCCGAGCACGAGCACGCGCAGGTCCTGCGCGCGGCGCTGGTCGTGGGTGCGCCAGACGCCGGCGCGCTGGTTGCGGGCATAAGCGAAGAAATCCCGCTGGAGGGCCAGGGTGGCCCACAACGCGGTTTCGGCCATCGCTGCGTTCATCGCCGGGTCGACCATGCGTGCCAGCGGCACGCCTGAAGGCAGGCTGGTATCGGCCAGCAGGCGGTCGACGCCCGCCCACAGGCTCTGGATCAGACGCAGTCCCGGAAAGCCCTGCAGACTGCCTGGCGGCGGGTTGGCTACCAGCGCGGCCTGCACGGCAGCCGGGTCGGCCCGAGCTTCGTCCAGGCTCAGAAAACGCGCCTGCGGCGCGGCAGCAGCAAGCGCTAGGCGCCACTGCGCCTCCTCGCCGGCGTCGAAGTCGCCACAGAGCAGCAGCTTCACGGCATGCCGAACAACGCGCAGTGGCCCGGGAGGAAGCTCAGGGCACGAAGTTCGTCAGCCGCAGCAGGCCAGTGGAGCCGACACGGACGAAATACAGGTCCGCTGTCGTGGCACCCAGAACCTGAACCGACGAGGCCGTGATCAGCACCGGCCGGTTCGGGCCGCTGAGCCCGGAGACATCGATGGTGTTGTAGCCAGCGCCAGCGAGCGCACCGTAAGTGACCCGCGTCGACCCGGTGACCGGGTCGAGCACGAGCAGGGTCACACCCTGATACGGCGTCGTCGGATTGGCGCCGACGGGCGTGGCCACGATGCGGCCGACGCTGGTGTCCTGGAAACCGTTGAACGAGGCGCCACCGACCGTGACTGCATTGGACAGCGAAACCAGGCTGCCACCATCACTGTTCGATGCCCGAACCTGAGACCCGAAGAACCCGCCACCGGCGCCACGCAGTTCATACCAGACGGTCTCGTAGTTCCAGCTGCCGATGTTGAACACCCGCAGGCTGTCCGACGATGCCAGGGTCAAGGGCACACCGCCGGTTCGCAGCACCGATCTCAGGGTGCGTCCACCTTGAACGGTGTAGACCCAGCGCGTGGGCGTAGCGCCCAGGCTGGCGGCATCGATCAGACCCGACTCTTCGACCAGGACGGTGACCGGGCCCGAAGTACCGACGCTGATGAGCTGACTGCTGCTGCCGGAGGCCAGCACCAGAAGCTGCTGATTGGCGTCACCGCCGGCCCCGCTGACCGATTGCCCCGGCGCCAGGGTCAGCACCGTGGACAGCGTGCCAGAAATGGAAAGTGGGAACGCGACCACCCTGCCGTTGTTGCGGTAGAGAGAGACGGATGGACTGCCGGCAATTTCGCCCAACTGCAGGAAGTCCGGCGCGGCCGTTCCGAAGGTGACGGGCTCGGCGCCAGTTGCGGTGTCGTAAGCCCGCAATGCATTGCCGTCCCTGAACACCAGGATGCCCGGGCCGCCAGGTTGGCGCAGCAATTCGATTTCTGACGACCCCACCGTGAAGGCGTTCGTTGCGCCACCCAGATTGGCGTTCAGGCGCTGGATCTGGTTGCCCGAACGCGCCAGGAACCCGATGATCGAACCGCCGGAATTGCGCAGCGCCAGCAGGATGCGCTGGGTGTTGACCGGCGCCGTGGTGGCCGTGGCGCTGACGCGGAACGCAACGTAGCCGTCGTCGGTCGTCTGGCAGATGCCGTCACCACCCGGCGTGCGGTATTGAAGCAGTGAATTGCCGGCATCGGCGTTGTCGGCAAAGAAGCCGGTGATGCCACCTGCACCACCCACCGGCGAGCACAGGCTGTTCAGGTTCACGTTGCTGACCTGCTGGGGCGCTGGCAAACCCGTGACCAGCCCCAGGTCCAGCCGCCACAGCTGGTTGGCCCGCGCGTACACCACATAGCGCTCGGCGGAATCGCCGGCGTTCTGCGGGTTGAAGCGGGGCTCCGAGGCCACAGCCTGCAACAGCCACCCGCCAGGCTGCTCCACCACCAGCGGGCTGCCCAGGTTGGCTGGGTCCACCAGGGTCAGGTTGAGGTTGTTGGCCGTCACGGAGCCGTTGGCAAAGGTCACTGACCCTGCAGTCCCGACACCTGCGCTGCCCCTCAACCAGTAGCTGGAGGCCAGAGGCGCCAACACCGTCAGATTGGCCGGCGAGGAGGTGATGCTGCCGACACTGTTGGTGACCACCACATCGTAGATGGCGCCGTTGTCAGCACCCGTGCTGACCGGCGTGGAGTAGGTCTGGCTGGTCGCACCAGCGATGTTGTCGCCGTTGCGCCGCCACTGGTAAGCCAGTGGTGTCGAACCGGTGGCCCGGACAGTGAACGAGGCCACCTGGCCGGCGATCACGGTCTGCGCTGCCGGCTGGGTAGTGATCGTGGGGGCCACAGGAAGCGGGCTGACGGCCAAACGCGCGGGGTTGCTGGTGACGCTGCCTCCAGCGTTGGTCACCACCACCGTGAAGAGCGCACCACTGTCTTCGAGCACCGTGGTGCCCAGGCGGTAGCTGGCCGCCGTGGCACCGGCAATGTCCACGCCGTTGCGCTTCCACTGATAACTGAAAGGCTCGGTACCTGCTGCGGCGACGCTGAAGCTTGCGGCCTGGCCCACCGTCACCGCCTGCGGCGAGGGCTGCGTGGTGATGGTCGGCGCCGTCGCCGCCGCGTTGACCGTGAGCGAGACGTTGGCACTGGTGACGCTGCCCGCCGAGTTGCTGACCACGACGCGGAACACGGCGCCACTGTCGCCCAGGGTCGTGGGCGGCGTGGTGTAGGCCGCGCTGGAAGCACCCGCCAGCGGATTGCCATTTCGGCTCCACTGGAACTGGAGCGGGCCGGTGCCGGTCACGGTGACGCTGAAGGTGGCGCGCGCGCCGGCGGTGACACTCTGGTTGGTGGGCTCGGCGGTGATCGCCGGAGCAACTGGAATAGGGTTTACCGTCAGCAGCGCAGGCGCGCTGACGATGCTTCCCACACCGTTCGAGACCGCCACCGTATACAGGCTGCCACTGTTGGCTTCGGTCAGCGTCGGCGTGGTGTAAGTGGCGGCGTTGGCGCCGGCAATGTCCACGCCGTTGCGGCGCCACTGATAGGCCAGCGGGCTGGTGCCGGTGGCGGCCACGCTGAAGCTGGCGCTGCGACCGGTGATGACCGACTGGGCCAAGGGCTGGGTCGTGATCGAAGGGGCAACGGCACTGCCGGTGACGGTGAGGATGGCGTCGCTGCTCAGCACGCTGCCCGCCGTGTTGCGCACGGCCACTGAAAAGACCACGCCGCTGTCTTCCAGCCGGGTGCTGGGCGTGGTGTAGGCATCGCCCGTCGCACCAGCAATGTCAACGCCGTTTCGGCGCCACTGGAAAGTGGGAGCCGGGTCGCCGGTGACCACGACACGGAACGTGGCGCTCTGCCCCAGGGTCACGGTCTGGCCAGCCGGCTGGGTGGTGATGGCCGGCGCGGTGGGCAGGGCATTCACGTTCAGCAAGGCGCCCGACGATGTGGCCGTGCCAGCCGAGTTGCTGACAGTGACGGTGTAGACGGCACCGTTGTCGGCCAGAACCAGCGCCGGCGTCGTGTAGTCGGCCGAGGTTGCACCCGCGACCGCCACACCATTGCGCAGCCATTGGTAGGTCAGCGGGTCGCTGCCCGTGGCGGCGGCCACGAAGCGCGCCGTCTGCCCGACCAGGGCAGTTGCATTCGCCGGCTGCGACGTGAAGCTCGGCGCCATCACGGCGGCGCTGACGCTCAGCGTTGCAGGCGTGCTGGTGATGCGCCCGGCGCCATTGCTGACACTGACGCTGAACTGCGCGCCGTTGTCAGACAGCGCGGTGGGCGTGAGCGTGTAACTTGCCGCATTGCTGCCGGCAATCACGACGCCGTTGCGAAGCCATTCGTAGGTCAGCGGAGCGGTCCCGGTGACAGCGACGCTGAAAGTGGCTGCTTGCCCCGCCGTCACTGCCACGTTCGCAGGCTGGGCCACGATGGCAGGCGCACCCGTGGGAGGCGTACCCGTGACAGGCGGGGGTGTCGTGCCCCCGCCACCGCCGATGTCGGTACCACCACCGCCGCCACCGCCACCGCCACCGCAGGCACCGAGCGCCAGCGCCAAGGCGAACATGGCCAGCAGCCGCCAGAGGCCGAGGCTCCAGCCAGCCAGCCGGTGAGACAGCCCGCCAACGGGCAAGGAACACAGAGCAGGGACGTGGGTCATTCGATCAGGACTCTTGTTAAGGGCGGACCATCGGCACCATGCCGGGGCTTGAGCTTGCCACAAGCCGGCACCCCGCCCGCCTGGAGGCAAGCCTTTACTGCCCCCCGCTGACAGGGGGGGTGGGATAGCGGCCTGCTCAAGCAGGTGGTCTCGCTGGCGCTGCGCGCGCCACTGCCACCAGCCGGCGCAAGGCGGCAGCGACGGTGGCCTGGCGAACGCTGGCGCGGTCGCCAGGCAGCTGCAGCAGTTCGGTCTGAATGGCGCCGACGCATCCCCAGCCCAGCCAGACCGTGCCGACCGGCTTGCCGGGCACCGCGCCGCCAGGCCCGGCGATGCCGGTGACGGCCACGGCCAGCTGCACTGGCGCCCTGGCCAGGGCGCCACGCACCATGGCAGCGGCCACTTCCTGACTGACCGCGCCATGAGCCTGGATCAGGCTCGGATCCACACCCAGCAGCTCGGTTTTGGAGGCGTTGCTGTAGGTGACGAAACCACGTTCGAACCAGTCACTGGACCCGGCAAGTTCGGTGCAGGCTGCAGCGATCAGGCCGCCAGTGCAGCTTTCAGCGGTAGCCAGCCGCCAGTTTCTTGAGCGCAAAGCCGTGGCCAGGGCCTGCGGCAGACATTCGCCGACTTCGGCGTTACCTTCGGTTACCAACGAGTCCACAGCGCCAAGCCCAGGGCCAGCGTCAGCAGCGTGCAAGCGGCCGCCACCAAGTCATCAAGAAGGATGCCCAAGCCCTGGCGCCAACCGATTTGCTGCCCCGGCTGCAGCTTGAACAGGCGATCCGCCCAACCCACCGGGCCCGGCTTGGCGGCATCGAAGTAGCGGAACAGCCCGAACGCCAGCAGTTGCGCCCAGAAACCGGCCGGCGTCCAAAGCCACATCACGAGCCAGATCGCGGCGATCTCGTCCCAGACGATGGCACCTGGATCTGCGGTGCCCAGATGCTGCGCGGTCAGCGTGCAGGCCCACAACCCGCCCAGCAAAGCCGCCGCCACCAGCCAGCCCCAGGGCAGCTCAGGCCAGAGCCGGTCCAGCACCAGGAAAGCGACCCAGCCCCACAAGCTTCCCACCGTGCCCGGAGCCATGGGCGAAAGCCCGCTGCCGAAGCCCAGCGCCACCCAGTGGGCAGGATGCCGCCGCATGAAGCCTGCATTCGGGCGGATGGCAGCGTCCATCGGTTGCGGCCGTTCAGGCGCTGAAGTGGTCGAAGCCGCGCCACTGGCCGTCGACAGGCTGGCCGTGGCCGTCTTCGATGCGCAGGCCTGGTGCCACATCGATGCGGCCGCAGCGGCTGACCGGCACTCCCGCCTGGCGCGCGGCGGCCAGCACGGCGTCGCGCCGGCCGGGCGGCGCGGTGAACAGCAGTTCGTAGTCATCGCCACCGGCCAGCAGGCATTGAAGCTGCATCGCCAGGGGCTGTGCGGCGAGCACGGCACTGCGCGGCAACGCGTCTGCATCGACCGTGGCGCCGACCGCCGACCGCTGCAGCACATGGCCCAGGTCGCCGGCCAGGCCGTCGCTCAGATCGATGGCGCTGCTGGCCACGCCGCGCAACGCCAAGCCGAGCGCCACCCGCGGCTGTGGCAGTTCCATGGCCAGGCGCACCCGATCGAAGTCGGCGCCCAGCGCCGCAACCGACACCCGGCCACGAAAGGCCTCGAGCGCCAGCCGCGCATCGCCCAGCGTCCCGCTGACCCAGAGCTCGTCGCCGGGGCGCGCGCCACTGCGCAGCAGCGCCTGGCCGGGCGGCACCTGGCCAAACACGGTGATGCAGATGTTCAAGGGCCCGGCCGTGGTGTCGCCGCCCACCAGGGCCATGCCGTGTGCGTCGGCCAGCGCCCACAGGCCCTGGGCCAGGCCGGCCAGGAATTCGTCGTCGATCCGCGGCAGCGCCAGCGCCAGGGTGCAGGCCAGAGGCTCGGCGCCACAAGCTGCCAGGTCCGACAGATTCACCGCCAGCGCCTTATGGCCCAGGCGCTCAGGCGGCACGGTGGCCAGGAAGTGCCGGCCTTCGACGAGCATGTCGCTGCTGATCGCCAACTGCTGGCCGGCATCGGGCTGGACCAGCGCGCAGTCGTCGCCGACACCGAGCACGACGCGGCCGCCGCGCGCGGGGCGGGTGAAATGGCGCGCGATCAGCCCGAATTCGCCGCCAAGGTCGCTCAAGCCGCACCCTCCGGGTCGTCGTCGCGCAGCCGGTTCGCCAGCTCGACTGCGGACTTGACGTCCATCTTGTCGAAGACGCGCGCGCGATGCACCTCCACCGTGCGCACGCTGATGTCCAGGGCGTCGGCGATCAGCTTGTTCGGCCGGCCTTCCACCACCAGGCGCATGACCTCGCGCTCGCGCTCGGTCAGTTCGGCCAGGGCGCGGGCGCCGGCTGCACGTTGCTGGCGCCTTACCAGGGCAGCGGCGCTCTTTGCCAGGGCCTGGTCGACGCGGTCGACGAGCAGGTTGTTCGAAAACGGCTTCTCGACGAAGTCGAAAGCGCCGCGCTTGACCGCGGCCACCGCGGTAGGCACATCGCCGTGGCCGGTGAGAAAGATGACCGGAAGTTGCGTCAGCCAGCCCTGTTCCGCCAGTCGCTCGAACAGCACCAGCCCGCTGGTGCCCGGCATGCGCACGTCCAGCACCAGACATGAAGGAGAAGTCGGCCAATCGCCCGGGCCGCCGCGCTGCGCCAGCCAGGCTTCGAAGGCATCGGCGCTGTTGAAGCCTTCGCTGAGCAGCCGGCGAGAACGCAGCAGCCAGGCCAGGGCTTCTCGAACGACATCTTCGTCGTCGACCAGGTAGACCATCGGGATGCCCAGGCGGGGATCGATCGGCATGCGGCTGCGGGCGTGGCTGAGGTCAGCGGGTTTCCAGGCCCGCAGTGTCTTCCTTTTTGGCCGGCTCGGCCGGATCCGGCGTGCGCGGCGCGGGCAGGGTGAAGCGGAACTCGGTGCCGCGGGGGGTGCCAGGCGGCAATCCCGGCTGCAGCGGCCCGGGGCCGAAGTCGAGTGCACCGCCGTGCTGCTCGATCACCGTGCGGCACAGGCTCAGGCCCAGGCCCATCCCTTCGTCTCGAGTGGTGAAGAACGGCGTGAACAGGCGCGCGGCCACGTCGGCCGGGATGCCCGGGCCGGCATCGATGACGCTGAAGGTCACCCAGCGCTCGTGGGTCTGGCGAACTCGAAGGGTCAGCACACGTTCGGCCAGCGGTGTGGCCGCCTCCATCGCCTGGATGCCATTGCGGGTGAGGTTGATCAGCACCTGCTCGATCATCGTGCGGTCGCAACGCACACGCGGCGTGCGCCCGGCGCTGGGCAGCGGCTGCGAAACGGGCAGGACGTCGACCTCGATGCGCGTACCAGTCTTGCGCGCCTGCAGCCGGACCAGCGGCAACACGGCTTCCAGCAGGAGGTCGGCACCCAGCGCCTCGTGTTGCTGCTCGCGCCTGCGCACGAAGCCATGAACACTTTTGATGATGCGGCCGGCGCGTTCGGCCTGCTCGGCAATGCGCGCCACCGCCTGGCGCAGCAAGCCGCGTTCTTCTTCCGGCGGCAGCGGCGGCAGGCCGGCGCCGTCACCGGGCGCGGCGTCCAGCAGGTTCAGGGAACCGCTGGCATAGCTGGCAATGGCTGCCAGCGGCTGATTCAGTTCGTGGCTGAGCAGCGAGGCCATCTCGCCGACCGTGGCCAGCCTTGCCGTGGCCTGCAGTCGGTCCTGCTGCTGCCGCGAGATTTCCTCGACGCGACGCTGCGCGCTGATGTCGACGATGGCGCTCATCCAGCCCGTGTGGCGGCCACTGCCGTCGACCAGCGGGGCCTCGTAGATCATGACTGGGAAACGCTCGCCGTTCTTGCGCATGAAGACGGTCTCGAAGCCTCCGCGTGCGTCGCCCAGATCGCGCGGCCGGGCCGGCTGGGCCAGCAGCCGGGTTTGCTGCCGCAGTTGGTATTCCTCGGCCTGTTCGGGCGGCCAGTATGGCGGCGCATAAGGCGCAGCAGATGGCTGACCCGGGCGGGCGCCGGCGCCGGCGCCGGGCCGCAGCAGTTCGGCAGCGGAAAAGCCCACCATGGCGCAGAAGGCCGGGTTGACGTAGGTGATGGCGCCTTGCAGGTCGCGCGCGCGCAAGCCGGTGCTGAGCGAATCTTCCATGGCCTTGCGGAATGCCAGCGCCTCGGCCAGTGCGCGCTCCGCGTCGGCGCGGCGGCGCACGTCGCGCGCCAGGAGCAGGACCACGGCGAACAAGGCCAGCGACAAGCCCAGTACCAAGGCCGTGGCCAGGTTCGGAATGAGGCTCGGGCGGCCGGCGGTGCTGTCGGCGCGCAACTGCAGGGCATTGCCGGGCAGGTCGACCAGGCGCTCTGCGAGATAGACGCCGGTACCTCGCGCCGGTCCCGTGCGCGCCAGGCGTGTGCCGTCACCTTCGACGAAACTGAATTCGTAGCGCTGCCCGCCGACTGCCGGCAGCGCGGCGTCGAGCAGCGCCGCCAGCGCGACACTGCCGACCAGATAGCCCACCTGTTGGCCACCGTCGAGCACCGGCACGCACAGGTCCACGACCTCGAGGCCCTGGCCGCCCGACAAGGGGACGAAGTAGCTGCGAGAAAACGTGGGTGCGCTGCTGCGACGAGCCGCCGCGCAGGCCACGTCGCCGTCGACGCGCAGGCTTGCACGTGGAATGTGCTCGAACAGGCCCGAACCGAAAGGCGTTTCAACCTGGTCGACGACCCCGAAGGTGCTGTCGCGACGCTCGATGCGGCGGATCTCGGGGCGGGACTTGAGCAGTTCGATCGCGCCGCTGCGCCAGACCGCCAGGGGCGGCTCGCCCCAGCCCAGCGTCATCAGTTGCTGGCTGGAGCGCAGCATTTCGCGTCGCAGGTTGCTGGCCACCTCGGCCGCCATGCTGTCGGCCTCCTCCTGGGCCCGCGCGGCCTCGACCTTCACGGTCAGCACCACCAGCAGAGTCTGTGCCACTGCCAACAGGCCCAGCAGCGCGCCCCACAGCAGCACGCGGCGCCAGCGGCGCGCGCCGCGTGTTGCCGGCACGGCAGGCTGCTCGGCGGGCACGGCTTGGGGTGGAAGGGCCACGATGGTCCGATTCTGTCTGCCACCGGCCGCAAAGCCGTACGCAGTTTCGCGCATGGGCATGGCCCGCCCGGCGCGATGACACTCCGCTACCTACAATCCGCGACCCGCCTTGCCCAGGGCCGCCCAGGAGACCGCCGCGATGTCCACCGACTCGAACAATTCCAGCAAGAAGAGTGAACCGAACGGCGAACCGAACGCCGAGCGCTCCCAGGAAGACCGGGCCGCTGAACTGAAGCGTGCGGCGCTGGAGTACCACGAGTTTCCGACGCCCGGCAAACTGGAGATCGCTGCAACCAAGCAGATGGTCAACCAGCACGACCTGGCCCTGGCCTACAGCCCGGGCGTGGCATTCGCCTGCGAGGCCATCGTCGAAGACCCGGCCAATGCCTTCCGCTACACCGCGCGCGGCAACCTGGTGGCCGTGGTCACCAACGGCACGGCGGTGCTGGGCCTGGGCGACATCGGCCCGCTCGCGGCGAAGCCGGTGATGGAAGGCAAGGCGGTGCTGTTCAAGAAGTTCGCCGGCATCGATGTCTTCGACCTGGAAATCAACGAGAAGAACCTCGACAAGCTGGTCGACGTGATCGCAGCGCTCGAGCCGACGTTCGGCGGCGTCAACCTGGAGGACATCAAGGCACCCGACTGCTTCTACGTCGAGCGGGAACTGCGCAAGCGCATGAAGATCCCGGTCTTTCACGACGACCAGCACGGCACCGCCATCGTCGTCGGCGCGGCGCTGATCAACGCCCTGAAGGTCCAGGGCAAGCGCATTGGCGAGGTCAAGCTGGTGACCAGCGGTGCCGGCGCCGCGGCTCTGGCCTGCCTGGGTCTCCTGGTGAAGCTGGGCGTCAGGCGCGAGAACATCTGGGTGACCGACCTCGCCGGCGTGGTCTATGACGGCCGCACCGAACTGATGGACGAGGACAAGATCCACTTCGCCCAGAAGACAGCGCTGCGCAAGTTGTCCGAGGTCATTCAGGGTGCCGACATCTTTCTCGGACTGTCGGCGGGTGGCGTCCTGAAGCCCGACATGGTGGCTGCGATGGCACCAAACCCCGTGATCTTCGCGCTGGCCAACCCCACACCCGAGATCCGCCCCGACGAAGTGCGGGCCGTTCGTTCCGACGCCATCATCGCCACTGGCCGCAGCGACTACCCGAACCAGGTCAACAACGTCCTGTGTTTCCCGTACATCTTCCGCGGTGCGCTGGACAGCGGGGCGACGACGGTGACCGACGAAATGGAGATCGCTGCGGTTCACGCCATTGCCGAACTGGCACAGGCCGAACAGAGCGAGGTGGTGGCTGCGGCTTACGCCGGGGCCAACCTGAGCTTCGGGCCAGAGTACCTGATTCCGAAGCCTTTCGACCCGCGGCTGATGATGAAGATCGCCCCGGCAGTGGCCCAAGCGGCCTTCGAATCCGGCGTGGCCACCCGGCCCGTGGCCGACTTCGACGCCTACCGCGAAAAGCTCCAGAGCTTCGTCTATGCCAGCGGCAACACGATGAAGCCGATCTTCCAGGTGGCCAAGCGGGCCATCGCCAAGCGCGTGGCATATGCCGAAGGCGAAGAAGAACGCGTGCTGCGGGCGGTGCAGGTGGTGGTCGACGAAGGCCTGGCGCGGCCGACCTTGATCGGCCGGCCGGCCGTCATCCAGACCCGCATCGTGAAGTTCGGCCTGCGGCTGCAGGAAGGCCTGGACTACGACGTCGTGAACGTCGAGCAGGACCATCGCTACCGCGACTTCTGGCAGACCTATCACCGCATGACCGAGCGCAAGGGGGTGACCGTCCAGGTGGCGAAGATCGAGATGCGTCGGCGCCTCACGCTGATCGGCTCGATGCTGCTGAAAAAGGGCGAGGTCGACGGCTTGATCTGCGGCACCTGGGGCACGCCTGTACAACACCTGCACTACATCGACCAGGTCATCGGCAAGCGCAAGGGAGGCTGCCCCAGCACCGCTCAGGACGTGCCGGTCTACGCCTGCATGAACGGCCTGATGCTGCCCGGCCGCCAGATCTTCCTGGTCGACACCCACGTCAACGTCGATCCGAGCCCGGCCGAACTGGCCGAGATCACCTGCATGGCGGCCGAGGAAATGATGCGCTTCGGCGTGACGCCGCGTGCAGCGCTGCTGTCGCATTCGAACTTCGGCACCAGCGACAGCGCCAGCGCCAGGAAGATGCGCGACACGCTGGCCTTGCTGCGGGTACAGGCCCCCTGGCTGGAAGTGGACGGCGAAATGCACGGCGACGTCGCCCTGGACAGCGCCGCCCGCCGGGTGCTGATGCCCCACAGCACGCTGCAGGGCGACGCCAACCTGCTGGTGCTGCCGAACATCGACGCCGCCAACATCGCCTACAACCTGCTGAAGGTGGCTGCCGGGGGCGGCATCGCCATCGGCCCGGTACTGCTGGGCGCCGACCTGCCCGTGCATGTGCTGACGCCCTCGGCGACTGTGCGCCGCATCGTCAACATGACCGCCATCACCGTGGCCGACGCCCAGGCGGGCCGCGCGTCGGTGTAACCGCCTGAGCAGCGCACCAAAGCGGCGTTCGCGTGGCTTGTCGCTTCCGTGACACGACCTCGATGTGTCGTGAAGACGAGAAGCATGCCCATGTAAGCGCCCACAAACTTCAAGCGGGGTTTGCCCCATTTTTGGGCAATGGACTTGAGTTTTTGGGGCCACTCCGATACCATTCTGGTTTGATTTCGCAGGGTTAACCCGTGTTTTCGACCGGTTCAGCCTGCCAGCGCGTGGCGCCTAGGCAGGCCTTGCTCAAGTGGGGGCTGTCGGGTCTGCTGACCTTGGCAGCGGCCGGCTTGTCGGTCGGCTTACCGGGACCAAGCGCAGCGCGCACGCCAGAAACGAACGTCGGCTTGCCGCCGGTCGCTCTGACCACGCTGCCGCGTGAGGCGCAGGCGACACACCGGCTCATCCTCAAAGGCGGGCCTTTCCCGTACCAGAAAGACGGTACGGTGTTCTTCAACCGCGAGCGCTTGTTGCCTCGGCAGCCACGCGGGCACTACCGCGAATACACCGTGAAGACCCCAGGCGCCCGAAACAGGGGTGCACGCCGCATTGTTTGCGGCGGGATACCTCCGAACCAGCCTGAAGTCTGTTTCTATACCTCCGACCACTACGCAAGCTTCAGTCGAATCGTCCCATGAACGCCGACATCCTTGCGCCGCGGCTCGACCCTACCGATTTCCAACACCAAAACTCAAGGAGGCACGCGACCATGCAGTTGCAGACCATCCGCCCGAACATCGTTCAAGCCATCCGCGCCTACCGGGTCGACGACCTCATGAAGGCCGCCGAATCTGCGGGCCAGCACTTTCTTTACGTCAATCTGGCCGAAGCGCAGACCAAGCAGGACGTGCTCGATGCCATCGCGCTGGCGTTCCTGTTCCCGCCGCACTTCGGCAAGAACCTCGATGCCCTGTTCGACTGCATGACCGACCTGGTGCACAAGGCCGGCCAGCAGCCTGGCTTCGTCGTCGTGCTGGAACAGCTGCCCGACAACCCCCGCTTCGATCGTGAAGCGCGCGAACAGCTTTTGGAAGTCTTTCGCGACGCCGCCGAGTTCTGGGGAGACCGACGAATACCCTTCAGGTGCTTCTATTCTTTTCAGTAGCCCGCTCCCAAGAAACCGGGTCATGGGAGCGGGCTACTGAAGTGGCCCCCAGCAACACCGCCGCCTCCAAGCCGGCACCCAAAGTGGCCGTGCCCAAGAACGGCACCAATCCGAACTTCGGCATGAACATGCCGATGATGAGCAGCGCCTTCGACACCGCCGCCTGGCTCAACGCGGCCTGAACCGACTGGTGCAGCGGCAAGGCCGGTGGCTGGCCCTTCCACTGTTGCGGCCTTGCCTGCGCCGCCGTGACGGCAGCCTCGCATCTGAAACCGTTCAGCTGCGAGATCTGCGAAACGACGATCACGCCGGCGCTGCTGCCCGGGCCAGGGCCAAATACTCGGCCACCGGCACTTCCTCGGCACGCCGATGCAGGTCGAACGGGGTGTCCAGGCCCTCGGATTCGATCCACCGGCCCAAGGTGCTGCGCAGCAACTTGCGACGCTGCGAGAAAGCCACCATGACGATCTGACCCAGCCGAGCCGGGTCGACACTGGCGTCGGCTGGCAGCGGCCGCATGCGCACCACGGCAGAGTCGACCCGCGGCGGCGGGTCGAAGGCGTCGGGTGGCACGTCCAGCACACCGCTGATGCGGTAACGCCACTGCAGCATCACGCTCAGCCGGCCGTAGTCCTTGTTGCCCGGCACGGCCGCCATGCGGTCGACCACTTCTTTTTGCAGCATGAAGTGCTGGTCGGCCACCACGTCGGCTACGGGCAGCAGATGAAAGAGGATCGGCGTGGAGATGTTGTAGGGCAGATTGCCGACGACGCGAAGCGGCTGGCCCGCCGCTGCCGCCAGGGCGCGGAAGTCGACCTTCAGCACGTCGGACTCGACGACCGTGAGCCCGGCTTCTCGGCGCAGACGGGCCGCCAGATCACGGTCGAGCTCGACGACGGTCAGCGCCTGGCAGCGCGCCAGCAACGGACGCGTCATGGCGCCGAGCCCGGGACCGATCTCCACCAGCGCCTGCCCGGGTTTCGGGTCGATGGCGTCGCAGATGCCTTCGATGACGCTGTCGTCGACCAGGAAATGCTGGCCAAAGCGCTTTTTCGCGGCGTGCCTCACGGGCGGGTGATGCCGTTCAGGGCGGCGGCTCGCGCAATTCGACGTAGGCGCGGGCTCGCATTTCCTTGGTCCAGTCGAGATAGGCCTGCTCAAAACGCTGCTCGCGCAGGATGTTGCGTGCCTGTTCGCGCAGGGCCTTGGGGTCGACAGCGACTTCGCGGCGCTCCAGGACCTGGATCAGGTGGACGCCGAAGCGCGAGGTCACCGGCGCCGACAAGGCATTGAGCGGCAGCGCGTTCATGGCTTCTTCGAACTCCGGCACCATCACGCCAGGACCAGCCCAGCCCAGGTCGCCCCCCGCCGCAGCCGATCCGTCTTCGCTGAACTGGCGGGCGATGTCCTCGAAATTGCGCGTCCCGGCCTCGATCTGGCGGCGGAAGTCGGCCAGGCGACGCGCTGCGAGCTCGGCCGAGAGCTGGGCCGAAGGCCGCAGCAACACGTGGCGCGCGCGGGTCTGGGTGATGCGCGGTTCGCCAGCTTCGCGGCGCTCAAGGACCTTCAGCACGTGGAAACCGGCACCCGTGCGCAGCACATTGGGCGCCACCTGTCCTGCGGCGACCGTGCGCGTGGCCTCGACGAAGGCGTCTGGCAGCCGCGATGCCGGTCGCATGCCGAGCGCCCCGCCTCGCTCGCGATTGGCGTCTGCAGAGACCTCGAGCACGATCTTGGCGAAGTCCTCGCCCGCCTGAACACGCTGCAGCGCCGTCTGCGCGCGTGCACGCAATGCGGCCTCGGCCTCGGCCGTGGTGCCTTCGGGCACGGGCACCAAGATCTGGGCGATGTTGGTTTCTGCTTCACCCTGAGCCGCCGCGCGGCGCTGCGCGAGCAGCTTGTCGACGTCTTCGTCGCTGACCTGGATGCGGCGGTAGACCTCGCGCTCGCGCATGCGCTCCATCATCAGCTGGTCACGCAGCTGGGCCCGGAAGCGGGCGTAATCGACACCTTCGGCTTCCAGCCGCTGACGCAGCACCGGCAATGTCAGCTGGTTCTGGGCAGCAACGTTCTGCACAGCGCGGTCGATTTCCGGTTCGTCGATGCGCAGCCCGCTCTCGCGGGCGTTGGTGATGATCACGCGCTCGTCGATCAGCAGGTCCATCACCTGCTGACGCAGTTCGGTTTCGGGCGGCAGGCTCTGGCCGATGCGTGAAGCTTCGGCCCGCGCCGCATTGATGCGCCGGTCGACCTCGCCGGCCGTGACGAGTTCCTGGTTGACGACGGCAGCAATGTAGTCGCCGTTGCGTGGGGTGCGGCCCTGGGCCTGGGCCGGGCTGCAGGCCCAGACGGCCAGCAGCAGGGCCAGGCCCGTGGCCAGAACGCGGCGGAAGTGGTCAGACTCGATCATTGAACAAGGGCGCTCGGTGCAAATGGGCAGGAAGGCTCAACAAGGGGATGACTCCGGGCACAAGCGTTGCCTCACTTCCGGGTTGGATGTGGGCTGGGTCCTCGGGTTCCGGCGGCCATGACCGCCGCGATGGCCAGACACCCACTGCCCGTCAGCGTGCCGGCTGCCACTCGCTACCGCGCAAGCCCGAGCCCGGGTCTTCGCGCAGCAACTGATAACCGGGGATATTGTCCTTCAAGACCTGCAGAGGGTTCGACCCGATGCGCGACAGGCCTACCAGCTCCAGTTCCAGTCGCAGCCGGGTGGTGGCTTCGGCCCGGCCGGTCGACAGCCGCTCGGCAACGACTCGGCCAATCCAGCAACCCGCGTCGTACTCGACGCCGACCAGGCTGTCGGTGACCCGCGCGTCCTTCAAACTGTAGTTGGCCCGGCCCACCGCATACCAGCGGCCCTGACAGGACTGGCCAGCCCGGCTGGCGAGCGTGTCCGCCCCCGCCAGCGCCAGCGCCGCCGGACCCGCGACGCTTGTCCTGCCAATCGGCCACTGCCAGCCGATCTCGAGCTGCTCGCTCAGGCCGCGCGCGAGCCGGTACGACATCGCCACCGTGCGAAAAGGCCCGGGCGAATAACGAGCCGACAGGATGGAGCGCACTGAACGCGAAATCTCCGGGCTGTACTGGACTGCAGCCTCCAGCCCCCAGCCCGGCAGCACGCTGGTCGAACCGAGCAGCAGGGCGTCGGAGAAGCTGCGGGTCAGGGCTTCGCCGTCGGGGCTGCCGTCGGCCTGTGGCGCAACGCGCTGGTCGCGCAGCAGGTAGCGCTGCACCAGCCCCAGCCGCAGCAGTTCCGCGCCGCTGGCTTCGTCGACCAGCCGGGTCGTGACGCCAGCCGTCACCTGATGGGCGTCGGCGACCCGGTCCACCCCGGCAAAGCTGTTGTCGGTGTAGATCGAGACGAAATTGAAGTCCTTTGCCGCCGCGTCATAGCTGGGCAGCTGGGACTGGGCGCGATAGGGCGTGTTGACATAAAGCAGCCGCGGCTCGAGCGTCTGGCGCAGGCTGCGGCCGAAATACCGGGCCTCGCGTTCGAACTCCATGCCGGCGTCGACGCTCAGGGTCGGGATGCTGCGCCGGGCGCGGCTCGGCTTGTCCTGACCCGGGTTGTCGGTTTCGTAGGCTGCGGCGTTCAGGGCCAGCCGCGGCGACACCCACCAACCCACCCCGCGCAGCGAATACGACACCGCGCCCAGCAGGTGCAGCCGGTCGCCCTGCGGCCGGCCAGTGGTGGTGGCGTCACCACCAGGCAGCGTGAAGCGGTTGTACTCGGCTTCGATGTCGTATCGCAGGCCACCGTCCTGGCCGCCCAGCCGCGCGCCGAGCTGTGGCCGACGCTGATACGGCGATGTGATGAAGCTTTCCTCGGACTGCAATACCTGCCAGCCCAGCAGCCGCGCGTAGGCCTGGCCCTGCAGCGACCCCAGGCGGCCAGCGGAAATCGCCAGCGGAAGCTCGGCCGAGGCCCGCGCCGGCAGCAGCCGTTTGGTCAGGCTGCGGCTGGCGTTCGGAAAGTCCTTCCACCAGTCATTGTCGGAAACACGCACGCCGTCGACTCGGTAGCGCAAGCCCTCGGCCCAGCCGCTGCCCAGCTGGCCGTCATGCTGCCAGCGCAAGGCGTGGCGCGAGCGTTTGGCCACGCGATCGTCGGGCAACCAGTCCAGGCCGAGCGTTCCGGAGTCCAGGCGTTCGAGATAGCGAAACTCGCTGTCCAGGGCCATGCCTCGGCGGGTGATGACACGAGGCGTCAACGTCGCGTCGCGGTTCGGAGCGATGTTCCAGTAATAAGGCACCGAGAGCTCGATGCCGCTGCGGTTGTCGATATCGATACCAGGCGGCAGCCAGCCCGACTTGCGTTGGTCGCTCAAAGGAAAGCTCAGGCGCGGCCAGGCCAGGATGGGGGTGTCCAGGAAACGCAGAACCGCGCCTTCGGCGATGCCCACGCCAGTGTCGAGGTCGAGCTGTACGCTCTTGGTCATCAGCACCCAGGCCAGTGGTTCGGGGCCGTCGCGCGGGCAGCTGGTGTAGCTGGCATTGACAGCGCTGCTGCGCGCGCTGTCCAGGAAGTCGATGTGATCGGCCCGCCCGCCTGAACCCAGCAGCGGAAAGTCGAACACCGGCGCGTCGAAGCGGCCTTCGAAGCGCTGCACGCGCAAGCGCAGCTTCGGCCCCGAGTAGACCGCGCCGTCGCGGAGCACACGCACATTGCCGGTGGCGGTGGCCTCGTCGGTCGGGCCATCGTATTGCAGCTTGTCGGCGCGAATGACGAGGCCGCCGCGGCGAAACTCGACATCGCCCTCGGCCACTGCATCGAGGTCGGGCCGGGCGCTCAGGCTGCGCGCACGCAGCACGATGGGCAACTGGCTGCCTTCGGCACCGCCGGGCAGGGCTTGCAAACGGCTGCTGGGCGCGAATACCGTGGTGGGTACTGCTGAAGCAGCGGGAGCAGCGGGAGCAGCGGACGAGGCCGCTGCGGCCGGCTTGGCCGGCTGGCTCCAGGCCAGACCATGAAGCGCGCCGAACACGAGGACCAGGCAGCGAGCCAGCGCGGGGCGTTGCGTCAGGGGCACGGGGAGTTGCATTCGTAAAATCGATTATCCATGAGCAACTTTCCCGCCCCCGCCCCGGCCGCTGCGCCATCCATCCCCTGGCCCAGCGCCGAGCGCGAGGCGGCCTTTCGCGCCTGGCTGGCCGGGCTGGCGCCGGCACATGGCATCGACTGCGGCAGCCTGGCCCCGGCGTCCAGCGACGCCAGTTTCCGCCGCTACCTGCGCGTGGCCTGCAGCGGCACTGCCGCCAGCAGCCTGGTGGTGATGGACGCACCGCCGGCCCAGGAAAACGTACGAGCCTTCGTGCATGTGGCAGGGCTGATGGCACAGGCCGGGCTGCATGCACCGCAGGTGCTCGCGGCCGACACCGAGAACGGCTTCCTGCTGCTCACCGACCTGGGCAACGACCTGTACCTGCCGGCGTTGCAGGCCGCCGACGGGCCCGGCGCCGACGCCCTGATGCGCGACGCCATCTCTGCCCTGGTGCAGTTCCAGCAGGGTGTGCCGGCAGCCGACCTGCCCGCGTTCGACGAAGCCCTGCTGGCATCCGAACTGGCCCTGTTTCCACAGTGGTGCGTGCAAAGGGAATTCGGCATCACCTGGACCGACAGCCAACAGGCCACCTGGCAGCGGCTGACGCGGCTGCTGATCGACAGCGCGCTGGCACAGCCGCAGCTTGCCGTGCATGCCGACTGGATGCCACGCAACCTGATGAGAGCCCTGCCACCGGCACTGAACCCGGGCGTGCTCGACTTCCAGGACGCAGTGCGTGGGCCCATCACCTACGACATCGCCTCGCTGTTGCGCGACGCCTTCATCAGCTGGGACGAGGCCCAGGAACTCGACTGGGCCGTGCGCTGGTGGCAGCAGGCGCGAAAAGCGGGGCTGCCGCTGGGGCCGGACTTCGAGTCGGACTTCGGCGAACTCTGGCGGGCTCTGGAGTGGATGGGGCTGCAGCGTCACCTGAAGGTGATGGGCATCTTCTGCCGCCTGAAGCATCGCGACGGCAAACCGCAATACGCTGCGGACCTGCCGCGCTTCTTCACGTATGCGCAGCGCGTGGCACTGCGTTACGGGCCGCTGAAGCCATTGCTGGGCCTGCTGGAACCCCTGTCGGGTGCCCGCGTGGGAAGCGGCTTCACGTTCTGATCATCCGGGCCGGTCAGGCCCGGCGCAGCGCCTCCCGGCGCCGCGCGCTGATGCCCTTCTTACTTGGGCATGATCACCGTGTCGATGACATGGATGACGCCGTTGCTTGCCACGATGTCGGTGGCCGTGACCTTGGCGTTGTTGACCGTCACACCGCTTGCGGTGCTGATGGTGATGTCACTGCCCTGCACGGTCTTCACCGCACCGGCCTTGACGTCCTTGGCCATGACCTTGCCCGGCACGACGTGGTAGGTCAACACGGCGGTCAGCTTGGCCTTGTCCTTCAACAAGGCGTCGAGGTCGGCCTTCGGCACCTTGGCGAAGGCTGCATCGGTGGGCGCAAACACCGTGAACGGGCCCTTGCCTTTCAGGGTTTCGATCAGGCCGGCGGCCTGCAGGGCCGTTGCCAGGGTCTTGAAATTGCCGGCGGCCACCGCGGTATCGACGATGTCCTTGGCTTGAACGGCCAGGGCGCTGGCGGCAAGGGCGGCAGCAATGATGAGCTTCTTCATGGGTCAGTACTTCCTTCTTGGGTGGGGCGGTTGAAAACTGGAAAGCTCGCGACGAATCAGTTCGCCGGGGGCAGGATGACGCGGTTCAGCGTGTGAATGACGCCATTGCTGGCGAAGGTGTCGGTGGCGCCGATGGCGGCGCTGCGGCCACGGGCATCGACGATGCGCAGGGGATTCACACCGACGCTGAACGTGGCGCCCTGCAGCGTGGTGAATGGCTGGACGTTGACGGCGTTCGCCACCACGTTGCCCGATACCTGCCGCCCCGGCACCACGTGATAGGTCAGCACGCGGGTAAGCAGCGGCACATCGGCCAGCAGTGCCTGCTTGCTCAGGCCCAATTCGCCCAGCAGTGCCGCGAAGGCATCGTTCGTCGGCGCGAACACGGTCAGCGGGCCGGGAGCAGACAGCGCGTTCACCAGGCCTGCGGCTTGGACCGCCTCGACCAGGATGCTGAATTGCGGCGCAGCCAGGGCCGTCTGCACGATGTTCTCGGCGGGCAGCGGCAACATCACGCGGTCGATGGTGTGGATGACACCGTTGCTGGCGAACGTGTCGGTGGCGGTGATGGTGCTGCGGCGAACGCGCGCATCGGTGATCACGAGGTCGGAACCGACCGAGAACACGCCGCCCTGCAGGCTCGTGATGTCGCGGTTCAGCGGCACTTGGCTGCGCAGCACGCGACCATTCACCACGTGATAAGTCAGTACCCGGGTCAGCAGAGGCACGTTGGCCAGCAACTGGTCCTTCGACACACCCAGTTCAGCCAGCAAGGCTGCAAACGCGGTGTTCGTCGGCGCGAACACGGTCAGCGGACCCGGCGCCGACAGTGCGTTGGCCAGACCGGCGGCCTGGACCGCTTCGACCAGGATGCTGAACTGGGGCGCCGCCAGCGCCGTCTGCACGATGCTTTCTGCCGGCAGTGGCAGGATGACCCGGTTCACCACGTGGATGACGCCGTTCGTGGCCAGCACGTCGGTGCTGGCGATCTGCGAAACCCGGGCGCGCTGGTCGGTGATGCGCAACGACGCATCCACGGTGAAGCTGCTGCCTTGCAGCGACGTGATGGCCTGGCCAGGCACGATGTCGGCCTGGAGCGCACGCCCATTGACGACGTGATAGGTCAACACCCGGGTCAGCAGGGGGACGTTGGTCAGGAGCTGATCTTTCGACAGACCCAGCTCGGCCAGCAAGGCGCCGAAAGCCTCGTTCGTGGGTGCGAAGACCGTCAGCGGCCCAGGGCCCGACAGTGCGCCCTGCAGGTTCGCCGCCAGCACCGCTTCGACCAGGATGCTGAACTGCGGCAGGGCTTGCGCCGTCTGGACGATGTTGCGATTGGCCGGCAGCAGCACGCGGTCGATGGTGTGCACCACGCCGTTGCGGGCCTGGGTGTCGGTGGCGACGATGGTCGCGGCGCGGTTGCGGCCGTCGTTGATGCGCAGCGCGCTGCCACTGACCGACACCCTGAAGATGCCGCCCTCGAGCGTGGTGATGGCGCGCCCCACGGGAACGGCGGCCCGCTCCACCTTGGCCGGCAGCACGTGGTAGGTCAGCACCGAGGTCAACAGCGCGCGGTCGGCCAGCAGCTGTTCCCTGGTGATGCCGAGTTCGGTGAGCAGGGCAGCGAAGGCGGCGTCGGTGGGCGCGAAGAGCGTGAACGGACCGTCGGCGATGAGGTCGTCGCGCAGGCCCGCGACGTTGATGGCCTCGGCCAGGATGCTGAAACCAGCCTGCTGGTTGATCACACCGACGACATCGGCCTGTTCGTCGTCGCTGCCACCGCATGCGGCAAGCAACCCCAAACTGGCTACCGCCAACCAACGCTTGATCCAATGCAGCACGTGCAACCCTCCTAGTGACGGACCGGTCCAGCGCCCCATGCGCTTGTCGTCAATGCGAAATTTGAACTGATTAGTTCAACATTTCAACCGTAGGGTAATTATCGGACCAATGAGTTGCGTTTTGTAGCAGTCCAGGCGTCAGGCCCGCCGCGCCGGTGTCGCACAGCCCGCCGCCTGCAGCCAGGGGTCGTGGTCGACACCGCCGAAAACGCCGAGGAGGAAGTCGATGAACACCCGGGTACGCGCCGGGACATGCTTGCGCGAGGGCATGGCCACCCACAGGCTGGTGTCGAAGAGCCGCCATTCCGGCAGCACCCTCTCCAAGGCATGCTCCATCAGCGCGTCCTCGATCACGAACGAGGGCAGACCGGCGATGCCCAAACCCGAGAGCGCGGCCGCATACATCGTGTCGACATGCGACGAGCTCAAGGTCGGCCGGCGTTCGGAGACCACGGTATAGGTCTCGGACATGGCGTCATCGCCGCCCAGGGCGCCGCGCACGAAGGTCAGGCCGCGCTGAAGCTCGGAGATAGGCGGCACCAGGCCGTCGTGGCTGATCAAGTCGCGGGGGTGCTGGGGCCGGCCACGGCGGTCCAGGTACTCCGGCGAAGCACAGGTGACGACTTCGGAACGCGCCAGCAGCCGTGCTACGAAGTCGCCCTGCAGCGACCGACGCGTGGCGATGATCGTCAGGTCGTAGGAGTCGTCCAGGGTCTCCACCGGCCCGGGTGAATGCAACTCGATGCTGACCTGCGGATGGCGGGCAGAAAACCTTGGCAGGTGCTTGGCCAGCTGATGAACCGCCACCGAAGGCGGACAAAGCACACGCAGGTGGCCGCGTGGCTCACGCATCGCTTCGCCGGCCAGGGCCTCGCTCTCTTCGATCTCGACCAGGATGTTGCGCACCTTGGCCAGATAGGACTCGCCGACCTCGGTCAGGGCGATGCTGCGGGTGGTGCGGTTCAGCAACCGGGCGTTCAGGTGGGCTTCGAGTTCGGCCACGATGCGCGTCACGGCCGGCGGCGCCAGGTCCAGCGCCCGCGCAGCCCTGGCGAAGCCGCCCTCGTCGACGACACGGACAAACACCTTCATCGCGCGCATCAGGTCCATCGAGGTCTCGCCAGTGGCTTCAGGGGTCGGGCGTCGCATGTTGCCACCAGGCCCGGACGCAGAGGCCACAATCCTGGCCGATGCCACCCTACTCCGCCCTGTTCAGCTTCTTCGAACGCCGTACCCGCCCCACGGCCATGCCGGGCAGCACACCACCGCCACCAGGTCTGCTGGCCTTCTACTGGCACTTCATCGGACAGGTGCGCGGGCTGTTCGCGGCGATGTTCGCGACCGGGCTGGTGGTGGCGCTGATCGACACCCTGATCCCGGTCTTCATCGGCCATCTTGTGCGCCTGATGGAAAGCCCCGACCGCGCCGCAACGCTGGAACGCGAGACGCCACTGCTCATCGGCATGGCATTGCTGGTGCTGGTGGGCAGGCCGCTGGCGCTGCTGCTGGACAGCCTGGTGCGCAACAACGCGGTCGCCCCCGGCGTGACCGCGCTGATCCGCTGGCAGAGCCACTGGCATGTGGTGCGTCAGAGCTGGCCCTTTTTCCAGAACGACTTCGCCGGGCGCATTGCCAACCGGGTGATGAACACCAGCCACGCGGTGCGCGAAAGCGCGGTCAGCTGCGTGCGCGCCATCTGGTACATCATCGTCTACGGCATCAGCGCACTGGCGCTGATGGCCCAGGCAGACTGGCGCCTGGCCGTGCCCACGGCGCTGTGGTTTGCCGGCTACCTGGCCTTCCTGTTCTACTTCGTGCCGAAGATGCGCGACCGCTCGCGCATCAGCAGCGAACTGCGCAGCCTGGTGATGGGCCGCGTGGTCGACAGCTACACCAACATCCTGACCGTGAAGCTGTTCGCCCGTGCCCGCGACGAAGACGCGCACGTGCGCGACGCCATCGACGACCACACCGGCGCGATTGCCGCTCACATGCGCCTGATCACCGCCTTCATGGGCACGCTGTCCACTCTGAACGCGATGCTGCTGGTGGGCACGGCGGCCATCGGCATCACGCTCTGGGGCCAGGGCCAGATCGATGCCGGCACGGTGGCCACGGCACTGCCGCTGGCATGGACGATTGCCAACGTCGCGGGCTGGGTGAGCTGGGAGGTCACCGGCATCTTCGAGAACATCGGCGTGGTCCAGGAAGGCATGGAAACCATCGCCGTGCCGCTGGCCATGACCGACGCGCCCGACGCCCGTGAACTGGTCGTCGCCCCGGCGCCGGCAGGCGGCGAGATCCGCTTCGAGAACGTCAACTTCACCTACGGGCGCAGCGACGGCAAGAAGGTGCTGGACAGCCTGAACCTGGTGGTGCGGCCCGGCGAGAAGGTCGGACTGGTGGGCCGTTCAGGTGCAGGCAAGAGCACGCTGGTGAACCTGCTGCTGCGCTTCCACGACCTGGAACAGGGCCAGTTGCGCATCGACGGCCACGACGTGCGCACGCTGTCGCAGGAAAGCCTGCGCGGCGCCATCGGCATGGTCACGCAGGACACCTCGCTGCTGCACCGGTCGATAGCCGCCAACATCGGCTATGGCCGCGCCGGCGCCACCGTGGACGAGATCGTGGCCGCGGCGAAGAAGGCGCAGGCCCATGAATTCATCCTGGGGCTGCAGGACTGGAAGGGCCGCACCGGTTACGACGCGCACGTGGGCGAGCGCGGCGTGAAGCTCAGCGGAGGCCAGCGCCAGCGCATCGCGATTGCCCGCGTCATCCTGAAGGACGCGCCGATCCTGGTCCTGGACGAGGCCACCAGTGCGCTGGACAGCGAGGTCGAGATCGCCATCCAGAGCCAGCTGCTGGGTCTGATGGAAGGCAAGACGGTGATCGCGATTGCCCACCGGCTGTCGACCATCGCCCGCATGGACAGGCTCATCGTGCTGGAGCAGGGCCGCATCGTCGAAGAAGGCAGCCATGCCGAACTGCTGGCGCAGGGCGGCCATTACGCCAAGCTCTGGGCACACCAGAGCGGCGGGTTTCTCACGGAAGACGTGTCCGACGCCGACCTGGCGTGATGCAGGCGCTGCGCGCCTGCGCGACACACCGCCGTCATGGTTCCTTCATGACGCCTTCACGTCAGCATCACGGCCGGTTCATCACCCCCCGTCACCATCCCTTCACATGACACGCCACTCCGGTGTGTCACCGCTGCAAGGAGCCGCCGATCGTGACCCCCCTGCCCCGCCAGACCTTCCTGCAAGCCCTGCACACCCAGCGCTGGGACGACCACCGCTACTACCACCACTGCCGCATCAACCAGAGTCTGCACCTGGTCAGCGCGCTCAGCTTCCTGTGTGCCTATGCACTGCTGTTCGTGGCCCCAGCCGCCGCGGCCTGGCTGGCCTGGGGCGTCTCGATGACGACACGTCAGGCCGGACACTTCTTCTTCGAACCCAAAGGCTACGACCAGGTCAACCAGGCCACGCACGAACACAAGGAAGAGATCAAGGTCGGGTACAACCTGCGTCGCAAGGTCGTGCTGATGAGCGCGTGGGCCGCCGCACCGCTGGCGCTGTGGCTGGCGCCTTCGCTCGGCGGCCTGATCGCCCCGGCCACCGGCCTGGCCGGCTGGTGGCACGACGTGGGCATCGCCTGGCTGGCGCTGGGCGTGGCCGGCCTGCTGTTCCGCACCGTGCACCTGTTCTTCCTGTTCGACCTGCAGACCGGCCTGGTCTGGGCCACGAAGATCCTGACCGACCCCTTCCACGACGTGATGCTGTACTGGAAGGCCCCCCTGCACCTGCTGCGCGGCGAGCGCATGGACCCGATGCGCCACGTGCTGGCGCATGGCGAACAGGCGCCGCGCTGAGGCGCCGAGCGCCAGCCCTTCAGCGATGCGCCAGCATCTCGCGCAGGATGCCGCGCCGGATACTCTTGTTCGTGAGCGCCGCGTCCTGCCACCACCAGCCGTCGGCCTGCATGGCCTGGGCTGCAGCCACGAAACGCTGCAGCACGGCCGCGAAGTCGGCGTCGGCGTAGTTCAGGCTGAACACCAGCCTTCCGGTGCCCACCCAGCTGAGCGCCAGGCCACGTTCACGCAGATAGAACTGCAGCATCCAGTTGTAGCGGCTGGGCGCGGTGTAGTACACGGTCCAGATGCTCGACAGGTTCGCCACCTGCACCGGCACGCCGGCCGCCTGCAGCGCAGCATTCATCTGCGCGGCGCGGGCATTCCAGGTGGCGTCCAGGTCGGCATAGATGCGCCGCACCGGTTCGCTGTGCAGCCGTTCCAGGAAGACCTGCATCGCGCCCATCACATAAGGGTGGGCGTTGAAGGTGCCGCGGGCAAAGCAGATGTCGGCCGGGCGCTCCTCGCGGTAGCGCTTCATCAAGGCGGCGCGTCCGCAGACCACGCCCACCGGCAGGCCGCCGCCCAGCGTCTTGCCGTAGGTGACCATGTCGGCCTTCACGCCGAAGTATTCCTGTGCGCCGCCCGGGGCCAGGCGGAAGCCGACGAAGACCTCGTCGAAGATGAGCACGATGCCGCGCGCGCTGCACACCTCGCGCAACTGCTGCAGCCAGGCGGTGTAGGCAGCGCGGTCGAACTGCGCGCGGCGGCCACTGTCCAGCAGCGCCGAATCGCCCGGCGCCGACTTGTTCGGGTGCAGGGCCTGCAGCGGGTTCACCAGCACGCAGGCGATGTCCTTGCGCTTGTTCAGCACGCGCAGGGTGTCGGCATCCATTTCCTTCAGCGTGTAGGTGCGCCCGGGCGGCAAGGGGTTGCCGGGGCCAGGCTGCACGTCTTCCCACCAGCCGTGATAAGCCCCGCTGAAGCGCACCAGGTACTTGCGGCGCGTGTGATAACGCGCCAGGCGCACGGCCTGCATCACGGCTTCGGTGCCG
The DNA here is from genome assembly GCA_001464055.1 of Burkholderiales bacterium Ga0077543. Classification (GTDB taxonomy): domain Bacteria; phylum Pseudomonadota; class Gammaproteobacteria; order Burkholderiales; family Burkholderiaceae_C; genus Rubrivivax. The sequence continues at coordinate 90,984 of LNET01000073.1, read as the reverse complement.
CTCATGTGGAAGCTGACCTCGTCCAGGCCGCTGATCTGCTTCAACTGCGCCACGTTCCAGGCCACTGCCGGGTGGTAGCTGCCCAGCACCGGGCCCAGGTCGCGCACGCGGGCGCTGCCTTCTTCGATGCAGGCCTTGTAGAAGTCGTTGCCGAAGACGTTCACGCCGTAGCTGCCGGTCAGGTCGAAGAAGACCTGGCCGTCGATGTCGGTCATCGTCACGCCGTCGCTGCGTTGCACGAAGCTGCCCAGCTTCAGATGCTGGCGCAGGTAGCTGCTGTACTGGAAAGGCACGCGGTAGGCGCCGGTGAACTGCAGGTCGCTGATGCCTTCGCGCGCCTGCGCCGTCAGTTCGATGCTCCTGGCATGGCGCTCGCCCAGCTGTGCCGCCAGGCTCTGGAAACCGGCCTTGCGGTACTGCATCACGTCGGCCGGCGCGCCGTCGCTGCCGAAGAAGCGGGCCTCGTCGTAAGCGTAGCCAGGCACCAGCGAGGCCACGCGCTTGGCCATGCGCGAATGGCCGGTCAGCGAAGGGTGCTTGGCCAGAGACAGCTCGAGCCGGCGCTTGGCCAGCGGCAAAGCCGCCACCAGCCCGGCCACGGCCAGCGCGGTGAAAACCAGCGATTCGTTCATGCAGCAGAACTCCGTGAAGTTGACGCTGCCTTTGTATGTACCTGCCTTGACGGTGTGATGACCCCATGAAGACAAGCTTGCGACGACAAGGCTGGCGCGACCTGCGCAACAGCCTGCTGCAACAGGAAGACCTGAACTTCCTGCTGACCAACCGGCTGCCCCGTGCAGCCGTCACGCGCTTCATGGGGCGCTTCAGCAAGATCCGGCAGCCGCTGGTGCGCGACGCCTCGATCGCGATCTGGAAGCTGTTCACCGAACTCGACCTCAGCGACGCGAAGAAGTCCCGCTTCGACAGCCTGCACGACTGCTTCACGCGCGAACTCAAGCCCGGTGCCCGCACGGTGGACGCCCGCGCCGACGTGCTGGCCAGCCCCAGCGAAGGCATCGTCGGCGAATGTGGCGCCGTGCGCAGTGGCCAGCTGTTCCAGGCCAAGGGCTTTCCGTACCGCATCGAAGACCTGTTCGGCAGCATCGACGCCGCCGCCCCCTGGCGCAACGGCAGCTATGTCACGCTGCGGCTGACCTCGGCCATGTACCACCGCTTCCATGCGCCGCACGACGGTTGCATCGAGCATGTCAGCTACCTGTCGGGCGACACCTGGAACGTCAATCCGATCGCGTTGAAACGCGTGGAGCGACTGTTCTGTCGCAACGAACGTGCGGTGATCCGCATGACCCTGGCAGACGGCGCACCGGTGGCCCTGGTGCCCGTCGCGGCCATCCTGGTGGCCAGCATCAGGCTGCACTGCCTGGACCTGCTGCTGCACCTGAAGTATCCCGGCCCGAACGAGATGCCCTGCAATGCCCAGGTCGGCAAAGGCCAGGAACTGGGCTGGTTCGAGCATGGCAGCACCATCATCGTGTTCGGCCCGCCGGGTTTCAGCCTGGCCGACGGCATCGGTCCAGGCGCGCGCGTTCGCATGGGCCAGGCGCTGATGCACCTTCCGCCGCGCTGGCCCCACACGGCACAGGTTCACCGAACCGTCACGGGCGCGGCAGAGCATCAGCCGCCATGGACACCATCGAGCTGATCTATTTCAACGCCGGCGGCGGCCACCGCGCCGCCGCACAGGCGCTGCAACAGGTGATGACGGCGCAGCGCCGCCCTTGGCAGGTGGTGCTCACCAACCTGACCGACGTGATCGACCCGCAAGCGCTGTTTCAGCGCCTGACTGGCCTGCAGCCCGAAGACCTGTACAACAAGCGCCTGGCCAGCGGCTTCACACTGGGCCTGGCGCAGGAACTGAAGCTGCTGCAAGGCGGCATCCGCATGGCCCATGGCAGCCTGGTGCAGCGCCTGCGCGCGCACTGGCAACGCAGCACCCCGGACCTGGTGGTCTCGCTGATTCCGAACTTCAATCGCGCGCTGTGCGACAGCCTGGGCCAGGTCCGGCCAGGCGTGCCTTTCGTCACGGTGATGACGGACATGGCCGATCACCCGCCACATTTCTGGGCCGAACCCGAGCTGCCGCAGCACCTGGTGTGTGGCACCGCCCACGCAGTACGACAGGCAATGGCCGCCGGCTGCGATCCGGCGCGCGTGCACCGTGTCAGCGGCATGGTGCTGCGACCGGCGTTCTACGCGCCGGCCACCGGCTGCAGGCAAGAAGCCAGGCTGGCCGCAGGCCTGCCGGCCGACGCGCCGACCGGGCTGGTGCTGTTCGGTGGCCATGGCAGCCGGGCCATGCTGCGCGTGGCCGAGCGGCTGTCCGACGTGCCACTCATCCTGATGTGCGGACGCAATGCGGCGCTGGCTGCGGCCTTGCGCGCCCAGCCCGCCCGCGCCGCACGCCGGGTGCTGGAGTTCACGCCCGACGTCGCTGCGCAGATGCGGCTGGCCGACTTCTTCATCGGCAAGCCCGGCCCGGGCTCCATCAGCGAGGCGGTGCACATGGGCCTGCCGGTGATCACCACCCGCAACGCCTGGACCATGCCGCAGGAGCGCTGGAACACCGAGTGGGTGCGCCAGCAGGGGGTGGGGGTGGTGCACCGCAGCCTGCGCACCGTGCGCGCGGCCGTGGCTGAAACCCTGGCGCGCCTGCCCGAGCTGCAGGCCAACGTGCGCCTCATCGAGAACCAGGCCTTGCTGGAAGTGCCGGCCCTGCTGTCCAGACTGCTGCCGGCCAGCGCCCGCCAACATTCCCGGGCGGAGCCGTCACCGGCTTGACGTGGCTTTGTCATGCGCCGGTCGCAGCGCAGGCGCAGCATCCAAGCTGCATGTTCCGAGAAGCCTTCTTCGCGCCGGCCACAACGGCAAAGCCTCCGCAAAGGGGCCTGATCGCAGGCCCGGCGCTGTCGCCACCCCCGGACGCACCCGCCCGCGAGGAACATGGCGACGACGACGCGGCTGGCCCGATCCGCCTGCGCACGGTGTGGATCTCCGACCTGCACCTGGGTACGCCGGGTTGCCAGGCCGTCGCACTGCTGGACTTCCTGCGCAGCGTCGAATGCGAAACCCTGTACCTGGTGGGCGACATCATCGACGGCTGGCAACTCAGGCGGCAGTGGTACTGGCCTCAGACCCACAACGACGTGGTGCAGAAACTGCTGCGCAAGGCGCGCAAGGGCACGCGAGTGATCTTCGTGCCCGGCAACCACGACGAGTTCGCGCGAAAGTACCTGAACCACAACTTCGGTGGCATCGACGTCGCGCCAGAGTGGATCCACACCCTGGCCGACGGCCGGCGCCTGTGGGTGACGCACGGCGACCTGTTCGACGGCGTGATCCAGTGCGCGAAGTGGCTGGCCTATGTGGGCGACTGGGCTTACGAGCTGACGCTGCGCATCAACAGCCGCCTGAACGGCTGGAGGGCGCGGCTGGGGCTGCCGTACTGGAGCCTGTCGCGCTACCTGAAACTGAAGGTCAAGCGCGCCGTCAGCTATGTGAGTGATTTCGAGGAAGCCGTGGCGCGCGAAGCGCGCCAGCGTGGCGTGCACGGCGTGGTCTGCGGCCACATCCACCATGCCGAGATGCGCCACATCGGCGGCGTGCTGTATTGCAACGACGGCGACTGGGTCGAGAGCCTGACCGCGCTGGTCGAACACGCCGACGGTCGGCTGGAGATCCTGGACTGGTCGGGAAAGCGCGCGGCGGTTGCCGGGAGCAACATTTCGGTACAAGTTCCTCAGACTTGAGACTGGTTTGACCCGCCGTGGGCCTCAAGTCCTCGGAGAAGCGGTCGAAAGGCGTACATCAACCCCTGTCTTCGAGGATTCGAAGCGGCGGGCCCTGAGCACACTTTCGGCCAGCCATGAACAGATTCCGCACACTCCGCCCGCACGCAGGCTTCACGCTCATCGAAGTGATGATCGTGGTGGCCATCATCGGCATCCTGGCCGCCGTGGCCTACCCCAGCTACCGCGACTACATCATCCGCGGCAGCCTGACCGATGCCACCAACGGCCTGTCCAGCGTGCGCGCCCAGATGGAGCGCCATTTCCTGGACAACCGGACCTACGCCACGGCCAACGGTTTCACCACCCCTTGCCAGGCCGATGAGGCCACGCGCCGCTTCGGCGCGTTCCTGGTCAGTTGCCCGGTTGCCCCGGCCGCCACCACCTTCGTGCTGCAGGCCGTGGGCAGCGGCAGCGTCAGCGGCTTCACCTTCACCATCAACCAGGCCGACGTGCGCGCGACCACGGCCGCTGCCACTGGCTACGCCACCTGCGCCACGGCCTGGATCACCAAGAAGGGCCAGACGTGCTGATTCCGGCCCTGCGGCTGCCACGGACCCGTCGCGGCTTCTCGATGGTGGAAGTGATGGTGACCATCGCACTGCTGGCGCTGTTGCTCAGCCTGGCAGCGCCCGCGTTCGGAACGTGGACACGCAATGCCCAGGTGCGCACGGTGAGCGACTCCCTGCAGAACGGCCTGCGCTATGCCCAGGCAGAAGCCGTGCGCCGCAACCGCCAGATTGCCTTCTTCCGCACCGACAGCCGCGAATGCACGACCGCGGCGACGAGCAGCGCCGCCGGACCGCACTGGGCCATCCGCACCGTGCCACTGTTCGTGGGCGAAGACGCCGAAGCCGTGCAATGCGGCGTGCTCAGCGATGTGGCCGCAGGCGTCACCGTGACCGGGCCACGCGTGCTGTGCTTCAACTCCGCCGGGCGCCTGGCCGCCAACCCCAACAACGTCGTCGGCGACCAGACCTGCGAGGCACCAGCCCTGCAGCGTACCTATGTCGTCGCCGCCCCGGGCGCCGAACGCACGCTCAATGTCACGGTCGCTTTGGGCGGCCAGGTGCGCATGTGCCTGGTCGACGGCACCGGCCCTGACGGATGCACTCCCTGACCATGAAGAACCGCAACAAGCGCGCACGCGGCGTCTCGCTGATCGAGGTGCTGGTCGTCATCGTCCTGTTTTCCTTCGGGCTGCTGGGCCTGGTGGGTCTGCAGGCGCGGGCCATGCAGGTTTCGGTGAACGCCGAGGACAGCAACCGCGCGGCGCTGCTGGCCGGCGAGATGGCGTCGACGATGTGGAACAACGACACCCAGAACCTCGACGCCGCTGTCATCGACGCCTGGGCCGCCCGGGTCGCCGACGCCACTGCGGGCGGCCTGCCCGGTGGCCTGGGCACGGTCGTGGTCAACGGCGACGTGGCCCGCATCATGATCACCTGGGTGCCACCCGGGCAGCCGGCAGACAGCCCGCCGTCGCGCTACATCACCGAGGTGCTGATCCCATGAGAAGCAACACCTCCAGGCGCGGGTTCCGGCACGGCTTCACGTTGATCGAACTGCTGGTGGCCGTGACCATCGGCATGGCGCTGACCCTGGCCATCACGACGATGCTGATCCGCAGCGAATCGAACCGGCGTTCGCTCACCTCGACCAACGACGCGTCCAACAGCGGCGCCTTCCTGGCCTACACGCTGGACCGCACGCTGCGCAGCGCCGGCTCGGGCTTCGCGCAGAGCTGGCGCGATTCCTACGGCTGCTCATTGCAGGCGCGACGCGACGGGCTGGGCGTTTTCCTGCCCCGCGCCGCGGCCTACCCGGCGCCGTTCGGCGCTGTTCCCCTGGCCTTGCGGATGGCGCCGCTGGTGGTGCAGGCCGGTACCGGGGCTGGCGGGTCGGACGTGCTGATCGTCCAGGCCGGCTCGTCCGGGCTGGGCGAAGCGCCGCTGCCGGTGCTGACGATCCCCCCCACCAACGCGCGACTGTTCATCCCCGTGACCCTGGGCTTGCGGGGTGGCGACCTGGTCACGGTGATCCAGGAAGTCGATGCCACTGGCAACCCCAGTCCCTGCCTGCTGCAGCAGGTGGTGACGCCGTTCGCCGGTGCGGTCGGCCAACAGGAACTGGACCTGGGCGGAAACTTCTACGCGGCGACGCTGGGGGGTGTCGACGTCGATTCCATCGGCACCCTGCGCCGCGCCTGGGTGGCGCCGCTGGGCAACGAGGCGGGCAACCGCCCTTCTTTCCAGCTGCTGGGCGTGGCCGACACCAACACCCTGGTCAGCTACGACCTGCTGCGCCTGGACAACACCAACGACGTGGTGCCGATTTCCGACGGCGTCGTCGACCTGCGCGCCCGCTACGGCGTGGACACCAATGACGATGGCCGCATCGACAGCTGGCAGAGCCCGGCCGACCCGGCCTGGAGCGCCGCCACGCTGATGGACGGCAGCGCGGCGTCGGGCCTGGCGCTGAGCCGGATCATCTCGGTGCGCGTGGCCCTGGTGATGCGCAACAACACCCCCGAAAAGCAGGACATCTCGCCAGCCAGCCTGGCCCTGTTCGACGACCTGCCGGTGGCCCTGCGTACCACCCACGACATTGCCGCCGATGATCGCAAGCTGCGCTATCGCGTGCTTGACTTCACTGTTCCCCTGCGCAACGCCATGTTGACGCAGCGACCCTGAGGCCCTGCCCATGAAGCGCCCATCCATGCCCATGCCAGCCCGCAACAGACAGCGCGGCGTCGTCATCATCTTCGGTCTCATCGCCCTGGTCATCATGCTCATCGGTGCCGTGGCCATGGTGCGTTCGATGAACAGCAGCCTGGCCAATGCCGGCAACCTGGGCTTCAAGCGCGACCTGACCAACCAGGGCGAGCGCGCCATGGTCGAGGTGCTGGCGCTGATGGACGGCGGCGCCCTCGGCACCGAAGTACTGCGGCGGAACAACAGCGTGGCGCGCAACTACCGCGCCACCCAGTTCACCGGCAACGAGATCACGGCGCAGGGCCTGCCGGTGGCGCTGGTCGACAACACGGCCTTTGCCCTGGTGGGGACGGCTGCGCAAGACATCGTCATTGCGGACATGGGTGTCACGGTGCGCTACGTCGTCGACCGCCTGTGCGGCAACACCGGCGTGGCCGAGGCCAGCCACTGCACGATGGCCGACAGCAGCGTATCCAACAGCGCCAACTCCAGCGACCCGCTGAATGCCGCCTTCGGCAGCGCAGGCGGTGCCGGCGCGGTGCCGCAACAGGTGGTCTTCCGCCTGTCGATCCGTGTCGACGGACCGCGCCAGACCCAGGCCTTTTTCCAGACCACCTTCACGCTGTAGCAGCGAGCCCACCCGAAAGCCCATCATGAACCTTCTGCGACACACAGCTCCCCAGCGCTGCAGCGCGCTCCTGATGCTGGCTGCCCTGGCCGCCGCTTTGCACGCACCGGCCGCAGCGCAGACGCAACTGGCCGACCAACCCGTCTTCACCAATACCAGCGTGCCGGGCAACCTGGCCTTGGCCCTGAGCGTGGAATTCCCCACCGCCGTCAGCGTCGCCCACACGGGCAACACCTACAGCGCGGCCAACACCTACCTGGGCTACTTCGATCCGGCCAAGTGCTACACCTACGTCTTCAGCGAGACCGAGGCCGACCGCCATTTCCAGCCCGCAGGCAGCGCCACCAACCGCAGCTGCACTGGCAGCAACAACACGAAGTGGAGCGGCAACTTCCTGAACTGGGCGACGATGCAGACCATCGACCCGTTCCGTTGGGCGCTGACCGGCGGCTATCGCGTGCGCGACACGACGACCGAGACCTTCATCGAGAAAGCCTGGGCCAGCGGCCAGGGCGGCACCGGCAACTTCCCCAACCGCTCGCTGGGCACGGCGGCGCTGGTGGCCGACAACACCCCCTTCGACGCCTGGGCCAGCATGGCCATGCGCATCCAGGGCCTGGGCAACCGGATGCGCTTTACCGTCACCGGTGGCGTCGACAACGCGCCTACAGCCTACAACCCGGCGGTGGCCGTCGACGGCGCCACGGTCTATGAAGTGAGCGTGCGCGTCAAGGTCTGCGACAGCAACATCGCCACGGCCGGCCCCCTGGAAAGCAACTGCACCGCCTACCCGAACGGCAGCTACAAGCCCACCGGGCTGCTGCAGCAGTATTCGGAACGCATCCGCTACAGCGCCTTCGGCTACCTGAACGACAGCAACATCCAGCGCGACGGCGGCGTGCTGCGCGCGCGGCAGAAGTTCGTCGGCCCGACCATCACCATTCCGACGCTGCCAGCGACCAGCAATGCCGACCGCGAATGGGACCCTGACACCGGCATCCTCATCGTCAACCCCGACGACACCGACGCCAGCGACACCGCCACCCTGTTCGGCACCCCCGTCACCAACAGCGGCGTCATCAACTACCTGAACAAGTTCGGGCAAATCACGCCAGGCAATTACAAGACCTTCGACCCGGTCGGAGAGCTGTACTACGCCGCGATCCGCTATTTCAAGAACCTCGGCAACGTGCCCGAATGGACGGCGAAATCCGCCGACACCAACACGAACCGAGTCTGGGTGGACGGGTTCCCGGTGATCACCGAATGGGACGACCCGATCCAGTACAGCTGCCAGAGGAACTTCGTGCTGGGCATCGGCGACGTCAACAGCCATGCCGACAAGAACGTGCCGGGACCGACCAGTTCGGCCAGCGAGCCCGCCAAGCCTTCGGCGGTGGTGGCAGACACCACGGTCGACGCGGTGGCCGCCACCAACAAGCTGGGTGCGCTGCACGGCCTGGGGGCAACCGCCGGCAACACCCTGAACTGGGGCGGCTGCTGCAACAACAACTCGGCCCTGATGGCGGGCATCGCCTACGACGCCAACACCAAGGACATCCGCCCGGACAACCCTGCGGTGCCCAAGACCAAGAACAAGCAGACGGTGCAGACGTATTGGCTGGACATCCTGGAGTACCAGAACTACAAGGCCAACAACCAGTTCTATCTGGCAGCGAAGTACGGCGGCTTCAAGGCCCCCGACAACTTCGACCCGTACACCCGCACCACCGACATTCCGATGGAGTGGTGGTCGACCACGGGCGAGAAGGTGGGCACCCAGGACCGCCCCGACACCTACTTCACGGCGTCGCGCCCCGACCAGATGGTGGCCGGCCTGACCCGCGCCTTCGCCAACATCGCTTCTCAGCTGCAGGCCTTCACCACTTCGTTCTCGACCGCGTTGCCCCAGGTGGCGCTGGAAGGCGTGGGCAGCTATGCATCACGCTACGACTCGGGCAACTGGACGGGCGAAGTCACCGGCAACACCACCAGTTTCGACGCCTCGACAGGCAACCCCTCGCAGGTGGCCGCCTGGAACTTCAGCGCGAAACTGGCGGCCCAGATCGCCGGCACGGGCTGGAACGACAACCGCAGGATGATCACCTGGAACACCAGCACGAACGACGGCGTGCCTTTCCGCAGCGACAGCATCTCCGCCGCGCAGCTGGCCACGCTGAACACCGTCTACCGCGATGGCGACGACAGCAGCGACTTCCTGAACTACCTGCGTGGCGACCCCACGCACGAAGTGAATTCGACGGCCACCGGCAGCGCCAAGATCTACCGCACCCGCGTCGGTCCGGTCGGCGACATCGTCGGCTCCAAGGCCAAGCCGGTGGGACCGCCGGTGGCGCCGTTCTCGGCTGCGACCAACCCCGGCTACGCGGCCTTCCGCACGACCTGGAAGGACCGCATACCGATGGTCTACGTCGGCACCAACGCAGGTGTACTGCATGGCATCAAGGCCTCGGTCACGGCCGCCGACGGCGGCCAGGAAGTCTTCGCCTACGTGCCCGGCCCGATCTACCAGGGCGCCAATGGCGTGCCCGGCCAGACCGGTCTGCAGCATCGCGGTGACCCCGACTTCACGCACAAGAACCTGGTCGACGGCCCGATTGGCGTGTTCGACATTGACCTGGGCAGGACCGTGGGCGGCTCCGGCACGCCGGACTGGCGGTCGGTGCTGGTCAGCGCCATGGGCAAGGGCGGCAGGGCGTACTTCGCCATCGACGTCACCGACCCCAGCGCGTTCAGTTCCGAAGCCGCGGCAGCGGACAAGGTGATGTGGGAGTTCACCCACGCCGACCTGGGCTTCACCTACGGTGAGCCGGCGGCCGTGAAGACGCGCAAGCACGGCTGGGTGCTGATCTTCGGGTCGGGCCACAACAACGCCGACGGCATCGGCTATATCTTCATCGTCAACCCGCGCACCGGCGCATTGCTCGAAAAGATCAGCACCGGGGTGGGTACGCCTTCCAACCCGGCCGGCGTGTCGCAGGTGCAGGCCTACCTGCCCGACCGCACCGACTTCACCGCCGAAAGCCTGTACTTCGGCGACCTGCTGGGCAACCTGTGGCGGCTGGACCTGAGGCCGGCCACCGGTGCCTACGCCGCCCCGACCAAGATCGCCGAGCTGACCGACGCCGTGGGCAACCCGGTGCCCGTGACCACGCGCCCGCTGATCGTGATCCAGCCCAAGACCAATCGCCGCTTCGTCACGGTGGGCAGCGGCAAGCTGCTGGGCAACAGCGACATCGGCAACACCCAGCCGCAAGGCTTCTACGCCATCATCGACGGCACCGGCAATGTCTTCAACACGGCCGCCACGCTGCCCGCGGGCATGAGTTTCCCGATCCGCAATTCGGGCCCAGGCAACCGACTGCTGAAGCTGACCGACCTGACGCAGAAGATCACCCTCGACCTGTCGAGCCAGATCGGCTGGTGGCTGGACCTGGGCACCGTCACGGGCGGCTCGGGCTGGCGCGTGATCACCGACAGCACGGCCTTCCTGGGAACGGTCGCCTTCGCGGCGATGGTGCCCTCGGGTGACGTGTGTTCACCCTCGGGCATCAGCCGGATCTACGCCATCGACCTGGGCAGCGGCCAAAGCGTGCTGAGAAGCGGCGATGCGGTCATCAGCTACAACACGGCACTCAGCGGCGTCGTCGTCGACCTGCGCTTCTACAGCGTCGACGGCAAGCTCAGGCTGATCGGCAGCGACGACAAGGGCGGCGCCACTTCTCCCAAAGGCGAATGGCCCGTCAGCGCTGGCGTGCGCCGGCTGAACTGGCGCGAGCTGACGCTGGCGGACTGATGCTTTCACCCCTGGGCCACGCCGTGGCCCAGGGTGAAGGCTTCCTCGAACACCGAACTGCCGCTCAGGTCACCGTGGGCGAAGCGCACGCGGCCCCGGGCCTGGCGCAATGCAGCCAGGGCACCCGCCTGCACGCTGCTGCGCACACCCGGGGCCGGAATGGCCATTGCATGGCCCCAGCGCATCAGGTCGACCTGGCGCAGGCGGCGCGGCAGGTCCGGGTGCACCGCGATGATCTCGGCCAAGGCAGCCGCAGCCCAGTCTTCGGCACGGCCCTGCAGCAGCGCCGCGCGGTCGCCTGGCAGCAGGCTGCGGTACGCCGTCAGCACCGTCGGCCCGGACCGGTGGCGCAGCGTCTGGTGCATGGCGTCGACCCAGCCGAGCGCGGTGCCGCCATAAGGCACGTTGTCCCAGCTGGGCGAGGCGCCAGGACGCTCCAGCAGCGGCTGATCGAGCTGCAGATTGGCCACCAGCCAGGGTGCATAGCGCAGCGTCGCGGCCGCCGCCGACAGCGCTGCGGGCGGCCGCGCGAGCAACCGCGCCGCGACGAACACCGGTACCGCCAGTACCACCCGGCCGGCGCGCCAGGACTCGAGCTGCCCGGCCTGTTCGTCCCAGGCCAGCACCTGCACGCCGTGGCGGCCTTCGTCGACCTGAAGCACCGCTCTGCCGGTGTGCAGACGGCCGGCCAGCGGCATGACCAGGTGCCGCACCAGCCAGGCATTGCCCTCGGGCCAGGTGAAGACAGCCGCCGAGGCCTCGACCTCGCGCTCGCCCGGGGCCGCAAAGCCATGCCGGCTGGCGAAATAGTGCAGCCCGGCCCAGGCCGACACCTGCTGCAGCCCGGCGCCGTAATCGTCGCGGCAGCAATAGTCCAGGAACCAGCGCAGGCGCTCGTCGTCCAGGCCTTCGTGGGCGAGCCAGTCGCTGAACGACAAGCGGTCGAGCGCGGCGTGCGCGGGTGTCCAGGGCGCCCGGGTGCTGGGCAGGGCAAAACCCAGGGCTTGCGCCTTGCGCACCTGCGCGGCGAAGGCCCGGTATTGCGCCTGCGTTCGGGACGCCGGGTCGGCCGGTGGCAGCAGGCTTTCGGCCCAGGCACCGTCGATGAACAAACGTTCCTGTGGGCTGTGGCACAGATGGCGCTCGTCGGCCACGGTGCGGCCGAGTTCGTGGCGCAGCAAGCCCAGCTCGTGCAGGAACGCCGAAACCTCGCGCGCAGCCGGGCCGGGCAGCGGCAGGTAGTGCGCACCCAGCGGGCAGGGCATGCCCGCCAGTTCGTGGCCGCGGCTTTGCCCGCCTGGCTGCGCGGCCAGTTCCAGCAACTGCACGTCGTCGACGCCAGCCCGGGCGAAGGCCCGTGCCGCCGCCAGGCCGGCCACGCCCGCGCCCACCACCAGCACCGTGGCGCGCCGTTGCACGGCAGCCGGCGGCAGGCTGCCCGACTTGTGCCGCAACCGGTGACCCGGGCCGTGTTCGGCATCGACCCAACGCATGACAGGCGTGGCGGGCAAGCCTGTGCCTGCGGTGGGGACAGACTCGCCCGTGCAGCCTGCAATGGCCAGCCCGCCGGCCTGCAGCCACTGCCTGCGCCCGATGCCGCCGCGCGGCGGCATCAGCGGTCGACCCGGCCCCATTCTTCCTCGAAGGTGGCCACCAGGCCCTGGTTGCTCAACCGGTTCGGCGGCATCTCAATGCGCGCCATGTCGGGCGGGAACTGCAGCAACGCGGGCAGGCCTTCGACGGTGAGAAAGCGCAAACCCGCTGGCAAGGCCTGCGGCGACGTGGGCATCACCCAGGGCCTGCGCCCGGCGATGATGAAGCCCCACTCGCCGAAGCTCGGCACATGGGCGTGGTACGGCGTGGTCTGCAGGCCCACCGCTTCCAGAGTGGCTGCCACCGTCCAGAAGCTGCGCCGCGCCACCAGCGGGCTGGTGGTCTGCACCACCATCACGCCGCTGGCGGCCAGCGCCTGCTCGGCGCGCTGGTAGAAGCTGGTGCTGTAGAGCTTGCCGATGCTGAAGTTGGTGGGGTCGGGGAAGTCGACGACGATGACATCGAAGAACTCGCGGTTGCGCTCCAGCCAGGCATAGGCATCGGCGTTGACGATCTGCAGCTTCGGGCTGGCCAGGGCGCGATCGTTGAGCTTCACCAGCGCCGGGTGACGTGCGAACAGGCGGGTGATGTGCGGGTCGAGTTCGACCAGGGTCACCTGTTCGACGCCGGGGTACTTCAGCACCTCGCGCACGGCCATCCCGTCGCCGCCGCCCAGCACCAGCACACGGCGGGGCGCGGCCTGCGAGGCCATGGCTGGATGCACCAGGGCTTCGTGATAGCGGTACTCGTCGCGCGAATGGAACTGCAGGTTGCCGTTCAGATAGAGCCGCACCCCACCGGCGCCGGCGGTGACGACCACGCGCTGGTAATCGCTGCTTTCGCGCACGATGATGTCGCCGCCATAGAACGCGTCTTCGGCCCAGGTCGTCAGGTGGCCGGCACCGGCCATCGTGGCCAGCAGCGCCGTGATCACGGCCACGCAGGCCGCGACATGGGCCCACAGGTTGCGCAGCTCGGCGCGGAACATCCACAGCGCCCAGGCCGCCACCCCCGCGTTCAGCAGCCCGAAGAAAACGCCCGTACGCACCAGACCCAGGTGCGGCACGAACAGCAGCGGGAAAGCCACCGCCACCACCAGTGCGCCCAGGTAGTCGAAGGTGAGCACCTGCGACACCAGGTCCTTCAGCGCATAACGCTCGCTGAAGTGGCGCTTCAGGATGCGCATCACCAGCGGAATCTCCAGCCCCGCCAGGATGCCGACCAGGCCCACCAGCCCGTACAGCAGCACCCGGAAAGGCGCCAGCGCGTCGGCCGGCAGCAGGCTGTGGGCGACGAACAGCCCGGCCGGCATCAGCCCGCCGATCAGGCCCACCATCAGTTCGATGCGCAGGAACTGAGCGACGAGCTGGTGTTCGATGAAGCGGCTGAGCCACGAGCCGATGCCCATCGCAAACAGGTAGCAGCCGATGATGGTGCTGAACTGCAGCACGCTGTCGCCCAGCAGATAGCTGGCCAGGGCGCCGGCAGCCAGTTCGTACACCAGCCCGCAGGCAGCGACGACGAAGACGCTGGCCAGCAAAGCGAGCTCGGCCGGCGAAACGCGGGCTGGTGCTGCAGCCGCTGGCGTGGCCGCACTGCTGTCGGTTCCGGTCCGCAGGCCGCTCATGCCCCAGGCCCCGGGCCGTGGGTCACCCCGGCGACAGGCCCCAGCCCGGCGCCAACGCAACAATCGCTTCCATGGGAACCGTCTACCTCGTGCGCCATGGCCAGGCCAGCTTCGGTGCAGCCGACTACGACCAGCTCAGCGAGCTGGGCACGCGCCAGTGCCGGGCGCTGGGTGAATGGTTCGCGCGCCGCGGCCTGCGTTTCGACGCCACCCTGACCGGCACGCTGAAGCGCCATGTCCAGAGCCTGGCCGCCATCAGCGCAGGCCACGGCGCAGTGCCCGAGGCGCAGGCCTGGCCCGGGCTGAACGAATACGACCCCGAGGCCTTGATCCGCGCCTTCCACCCCGGCCCGCTGGCCCGACCCGACAGCCCGGAAGTGGTGAAAGCCCACTTCAGACTGCTGCGCGAAGCCCTGGCCGCCTGGATGGCCGGCCGCACCCAGCCCGAGGGCATGCAGGCCTGGCCCGACTTCGCCGCCGGCGTGGCCGGCGCGCTGGACCATGTGCGCAGCACGCACCAGGGCGACGTGCTGATCGTCAGCAGCGGCGGGCCGATCGCCACCGCCGTGGGCCAGGTGCTGGGCGCGGGGGCCGAGGCCACGATCGAGCTGAACCTGCGCATCCGCAACAGCGCCGTCACTGAATTCGCGTTCAGCCCGAAGCGCCATCACCTGCTCAGCTTCAACCATCTGCCGCACCTGGACGCGCCTGAGCGAGCCGACTGGGTGACCTACGCCTGAACGCGCGCCAGCCCGGATACCGGCCATCCGGCCGTCAACCCTTCACCGCCGCGGCCACGATCAGCCCGATGGCAATCGCCGTCGAGCCCACGACGATGGCCAGCGCGACGTTTTTCCTCTCGACGATCTCGGCCCACAGGTTGTAGGGCGTGAGCTTGTCGATGATGACGAAGCACAGCCAGAACACGATCACGCCGAGCAGCGCGTACAGCAGCGAACCCAGCACCACCGCGGGCTTCAGCCATTCCAGATCAGCCATTGCATTTCCCTTCTTTGCCAGGACACTCGTTTCACTTGTGGCTGCCGCCACTGGACCAGCCGCCGTAGCTGCCGCCCCCCACCCGCCCCGTGCCGCCCGACGCGCGGCGACTGGTGCATTGCTGAAATTCGGTGCTGGCCGTGCCGAAGGTCTGCCGCACCTCGTCGCAATCATCGTCGCCGCAGTTCGACATCACCATCATCACCAGCACGACCAGCACGAACAAGGCCACGGCCTTGCCCGAACCCATGTTCGATGCATTCGCCGACAGCACCGGCACGTCGCGCGCGAGCGCAGCCTGCGCGCCCGCTTCCAGCCCGAAGGCCTGGGCCACGGTGGCCGCTGGCAGCGTCTCGCCGGCCGACCAGACGACTTCGCTGCCCGTCTGCTCACGCGACAGGCGCCTGGACGCCGCAGCGCCAGTGCCTTCGTAGTCGGTCACCAGCGCGCGTTCATCGCGTTGCACACGCCAGAAGAATTCGCCCTGCACCCAGGTCACCTTGGCCGCATAGCTGTAACGCCTGCGGTAAGCCACGCCCTGCCATTCGACCAGGGCGCCATCTGCACCGCGCGCCCGCGGTGCACCGGTGATGGGCCTGACACTGCTCCAGCCTTCGTTGCTGTCGACCAGGAATACAAAGCCCTCGCTGCGGTTGTAGAGCAGGTACTCGCGCCAGAAGCTGGTGTCTTCGTCGGGGTCGTCGGGGATGTCGCAGCGTTCCTGGTAGCCCACCACCTGCCAGGGCAGCGGCGCCGTGCCGCGGGAGCCGAAAGCGAAGCTGCCGGTGCTGCCCAGCGGGATCTGCGGGCCGGCACCCGCGGCACCGCTGTTGTTCTGGGCGTAGCTGGCGAGCTCGGCCCCCAGTCCTTGCGAGATGTCGACGACGGCGTTGCACTGGCTGCAGCTCAGGCTCTTCGTGCTGGCCAGCTTCGGCGCCAGCGCATTGCCGCAGCTCGGACATTCGACACCGCGGCCCTGCAGCGTGGCTTCAGCTGGCCCATCCTTGAGCCCGGCCATGCGCAATTCCGACAAAGCCACCGTCCGGCCCACCGACCAATGCAGCCGAAGCGGGTCGCTGGCGTCCAGCGTGGCCACCTCGCCAGCAGCATTGCGCAAGTCGACGACGGTGAATTCGCCATCCAGCCGCGGCGGCTGGGGCAATTCGCCCTGCGCTGCGATGAGCCGGGCCTGCAGCCTCGAAGCCACGTTCCAGCTGCGGCCGTCGATGGCCACGCTCTGGCCGGCGCGCAAGGCGTCGATGGCCGGCGCGTCGGCCGGCAGGGGGGCGTCGAAGGCCAGGACGTAGGCGCCGTTGTCTTCGCTGAGCCAGGCCGAGCGCACATCGCCTTCGCTGCCGCCATCGCCGGTATCGAACAGCACATGCCATTCGTTCCAGGTGCCCGCTTCGTAGCCGTACTGCAGGCGGCCGACGACGGTGAACGCGAGCCCCTGGCGCGAGCCGCTGGCGCCCAGCTGCAGCGGGCTGTGGTCGTCTAACAGCTCGGCGCTGACGCCGATGCGGCGCAGCGTGTCGCCGTCGCGCACCAGCGTGCTGCGGCAGAAGCTGCAGACCGCGCTGGCACTGGCAGCCGACGCGAACTCGACCGGCGCGCCGCAGTTGGGGCACGCAGCGCGATAAACGCGCTGCGGTGAGGTGGCCAAGCTAGACCAGCTTCTTCAGCAGTTCGGCCTTCTTCGACGTGAACTCTTCGTCGGTGAGGATGCCCTTGGCCTTGAGCTCAGCCAGTTTCTCGATGGTGGCCATCACTTCGTCGGGCTTCAGGCCCACGGGGGCAGCAGCCGAGGCTGCGGCTGCCGCTGCGCCAGCGGCCGCAGCACCTCCGCCCTGCAGCCCCTGGCTCAGCTGCTGGGCCATCACCTGACCCAGTGCCACGCCGGCGCCCAGGCCCATCGCGTCGCCCACCACGCCGCTGCCGCCGCCACCGCCGGCGGCGCCTTCGGCAAACTTTGGAATCGCCTGCGCCGTCTGGTATTGCATGAACTTGCCCATGTCGTTGCCGACCATGCCCATGCCGATCTTCTGGTCCAGGATCTTCTGCAGTTCATCGGGCAGGCTGACGTTCTGCACCGTCACGCTTTCGAGCACCAGGCCGAGCTTGACGAACTCAGGGGCCGTGGCCTCCTTCAGCTGAACGGCGAATTCGATCTGGTTGGCCGCCAGGTCCAGGAACGGTACGCCGCTCTGTGCCACTGCGTCGCTGATGTGCTGGAGCATCAGGCCGCGCAGTTGCCCGTCCAGGTCTTCGACCGTGTAGCGGTCGCGCGTGCCGCTGATGCTGGTGTGAAAGAGCTTGGCGTCCTGGATGCGATAGGCGTAGTTGCCGAAGGCGCGCAGGCGCACCGCGCCGAAGTCCTTGTCGCGGATGGTCACCGGCTGGCTGGTGCCCCAGCGGCGGTCGATCTGCTGGCGCGTGCTGAAGAAATACACATCGCTCTTGAACGGGCTCTGGAACAGCTTGTCCCAGTTGCGCAGGTAGGTCAGCACCGGCAAGGTCTGGGTGGTGAGCTTGTGCATGCCGGGGCCGAACACGTCGGCCACCTGGCCTTCGTTGACGAACACCGCCACCTGGCTTTCGCGCACCGTCAGGCTGCCGCCGTACTGGATCTCGTTGCCGGCCATCGGGAAGCGCCAGGCCAGGGTGCCGTCGCCCGACTCCGTCCATTCCAGGATGTCGATGAACTGTTTCCTGATGAAGTCCATCAGCGCCATGGCTGTTTCTCCCGGCAAAAGCGCCCAAGCCGGGCGCGCGCAAATAATACGGCGCAACCAAGGGGTTTTCATGTCCGAAGCCACCACTGCAATGCACATCGCAGTCATCGGCGCCGGCCCGGTGGGGCTGGCGCTGGCATTGCAGGCCGCCCGGGCCCTGCCGCAGGCGGGCATCACGCTGTTCGACGCCCGGCCGCTGGCCGCCGACGTCGCCGCCGACCCGCGCACCCTGGCACTGTCGCTGGGCAGCGTGCAGATGCTGCAGCGGCTGTCGGCCTGGCCGGCCGAGGCGGCCGAGCCCATCCTTCAGGTACATGTGTCGCAGCAGCCGCCCACGCTGAGCACGCCCTGGGGGCCGCCTGAGCTGCTGCTGACCCAGGCCTCGCTGAAGGTGCCTTTGCTGGGCGCCGTGCTGAGCTACGGCGCGCTGGTGACGGCCCTGCAGGCGGCCTGGCTGCGCGAGGAAGCGGCGCAGCCCCGGCGCCTGCGCAGCCGCTTCGGCACGCCGGTGTCAGCCCTGAAGCCCCTGCCTGGCGGCGTGGAAGTGGACGCCGGCGTGGCCGAAAGCTTCGACCTGGCGGTGGTGGCCGAAGGCGGGGTGTTCGGCGAACAGGTGCGCAAGCCCCTCAGCCGCGACTACGGCCAGACCGCCTGGGTGGGCACGGTGCAGTTGCAAGGCGGCACTCGTGGCCGGGCATTCGAACGTTTCACGCGCGAAGGCCCGGCCGCGCTGCTGCCGCTGCACCCCGCCCCGGACGGCAGCCTGCGGGCCGCGCTGGTGTGGTGCGTGAACACCGCCCAAGACCCGGTTCACGCGCTCGACGACAAGCAGCGCCTGGCGGTGCTGAACACGATGTTTCCGGCCAGTGCGGGCCGCGTCACGGCGCTGTCGCCGCTGAAGGGCCTGCCACTCGGCCTGAACGCCGAACGCACCCTGGTGCAGGCACGTACGGTGCGCATCGGCAACGCTGCGCAGACCCTGCACCCGGTGGCCGGCCAGGGGTTGAACCTGGGCCTGCGCGACGCCCACAGCCTGCTGACCGCCTTGCGCAACGCCAGCGACATCGACCAGGCCCTGAAGCGCACCGAATGGCAGCGCGCGCCGGACCGCTGGGCCACCATCGCCACCACGGACTTTCTGGCCCGCAGCTTCACCTGGCAGCTGCCCGGCGCCCCCAGCCTGCGCGGCCTGGGCCTGGCCGCGCTGCAGGCCGCGCCACCGTTGCAGCGGTGGCTGGCCCATCACATGATGTTCGGGCTGCGCTGAAGGCCCCGGCGGGTCGACATCCGGCACAGACCTGGCACGGAAGTCCGAAGCGCAGTACAAACCGAGGCTTGCAAACCCGCCAGGTGCACCGACCATGAGCATCCGCTTCACCCTCAACGGCCAGTCCGCCAGCGTGGACGTCGACCCGAGCACACCCATCCTCTGGGTGCTGCGCGACACGCTGGAACTCACAGGCACGAAGTTCGGCTGCGGCATCGCCCAATGCGGCGCCTGCACCGTTCACCTGAACGGCCAGGCCATCCGCAGCTGCGTCACGCCCATCACGGCCGCGGCGGGCGCAAGCATCATCACCATCGAAGCCGTGGCCGCCGACAGGCTGGGCCAGGCCGTGCAGGACGCCTGGGTCAAGCACGATGTGGCGCAATGCGGCTATTGCCAGAGTGGCCAGGTGATGAGCGCCACCGCACTGCTGCGCCAGACGAAGAAGCCCAGCGTGGCCCAGATCGACGCCGCCATGGCCGGCAACATCTGCCGCTGCGGCACCTACGAACGGGTGCGTGCGGCCATCCTGGACGCTGCGACGGCCATCGCCTGAAGGGGCCACCATGATCATCGAGCGCTACCTCTCCCATGCCACGGCCGAGGCCACCACGACCGCGCTGTCGCGGCGCCAGTTCGTCACGGTCACCGTCGGTGGCGCCATCGGCCTGGGCTTCATGCCGCTGCTGCCCTTCGCCAGCCGGGATGTCCGCGCCCAGAACGCGCCCGGCGTCCCCCCCGGCCAGAAACCAAGCGAACAACCGGCGGCCTTCGTCAGCATCGCCAGGGACGGCACCACCACCGTGCTGTGCAACCGCATGGACATGGGCCAGGGCATCGAAACGGCCTTGGCGATGATCTGCGCCGAAGAACTGGACGCCGACTGGTCGAAGGTCAAGACCGGCTTCGGTAACCAGGCGGGCGCCTATGTCGACCCGATGATGGGCATGCACCTCACGGGTGGCTCGAACTCGGTGAAGAACAGCTATACGCAATACCGAGAACTGGGCGCCCGCACCCGCGCGATGCTGGTGGCCGCCGCCGCCAAGCAGTGGGACGTGGCGCCCAGCCTCGTCACCACCGAGCAGGGCCTGGTCAAGACCACCGCCGGCGGCGGGCGCTTCGCTTCGTACGGCGACATGTTCGAAGCGGCGATGAAGGAGCCCGTGCCGGAGAAAGTCAGCCTGAAGGACCCGCGGCAGTTCAGGCTGATCGGCCAGCCGACGAACCTGAAGGTGGCGCGCGCCAAGAGCAGCGGCAGCCAGGTCTACGGCATCGACGTGAAACTGCCGGGGCAGCTGACGGCCGTGATCGTGCGCCCGCCGGTCTTCAACGCCCGGCTGAAGAGTTTCGAAGCCAGCGCCGCGCGTGCCGTGAAGGGCGTGCGCGCCGTGCTGCCCGTGAAACTGGACCGCGGCGGCGACGGCCTGGCCATCGTCGCCGACGGCTACTGGCCTGCCAAGATGGGGCGTGACGCGCTGAAGGCCGAATGGGACACCGCCGGCCTGCCTCGCCCCGACACCGCGCAGATGGTGGTCGACTACAGGGCATTGGCAGCTCGCCCCGGCCTGCCCGCGCCGCAGGAAACGCTGCGTGCCGATACCGCGCCCTTGGCAGGCGCAGCGCGCAGGCTGAGCGCCGAATTCGTCTTCCCGTATCTGAACCACGCGCAGATGGAGCCGCTGGCCTGCACCGTGGACCTGAAGCCCGATGCCTGCACGCTGTACTTTGCCAGCCAGATGCCGGGCCTGGACGCCGGCGCCGTGGCCGCCACCACCGGGCTCAAGCCCGAGCAGGTGAACATCGTCGTGCAGATGGCCGGCGGCGGCTTCGGCCGGCGCGCCGTGCCCACGGCCGAATACGTGCGCGAAGCCACCCATGTGGCCATGGCGCTGGCTGCTGCCGGCCAGCGCGCCCCCGTGAAGGTGGTGTGGAGCCGCGAAGACGACATGAAGGCCGGCTACTACCGCCCGCTGACCGTGCACCGTGCCGAGATAGGATTCGACGCCCAGGGCCAGGTGCTGGCCTGGGACCACCGCATCGTCAGCCAGAGCATCATCAAGGGCAGCCCGTTCGAATCGTTCATGGTCGTCAAGGGCGTGGACGGCACCACCACCGAAGGCATGCGCGAGCCGTATGCGCTGCCCATGAACCTGAGCGTGCACCACCCGCAGGTGGACGTGCCGGTGCTGTGGTGGCGCGCCGTGGGCAGCACGCACACCGCCTATGTGATGGAGACGCTGGTCGACGAGCTTGCCGTGGCCACGGGCCAGGACCCGGTGGCCTACCGCATGAAGCTGATGGGCAGCAACCCGAAGGCCGCGCGCCACAAGGCCGCATTGCAATTGGCGGTGGACAAATCGGGCTATGGCATCAAGCCACTGCCCAAGGGCGTGGCCTGGGGTGTGGCGGTGCACGAAAGCTTCGAATCGGTGGTGGCCTATGTGGTCGAGGCCAGGATCTCAGGCACCGGCAGGAACCGCAAGCCGGTGCTCGTGAACGTCACCGCCGGCGTGCACTGCAACCTGTGCGTGAACCCGCGCACGGTCGAAGCCCAGGTGCAGGGCTCGGTGGTGATGGCGCTGGCCACGACCCTGCGCGAGCACCGCATCACGATGAAGGACGGCGTGGTGCAGCAGGGCAATTTCGACCGCTACCCGATGCCACGCATCACCGACGCGCCGAGCGTGGCCGTGCACATCGTGCCCAGCAACGACCCGCCCAAGGGCATGGGGGAGCCCGGCCTGCCGCCGCTGGCGCCGGCCTTTGCCAACGCCCTGGCCAGACTGACCGGGCAGCGCCTGCGCGAACTGCCGTTCAAGCTGGCCTGAGCCAGGCGGCGCGGCGCGGCGCTACAGCTTGCGGTGCGCCAGCGCCGGCAGCTGGCTGCGCACCTGCCGAATGCGCTCGACGTCGAGGTCTGCCACGGCCAGGCCCTCGCCTTCCACACAAACGTCCAGTACCTCGCCCCAGGGGTCGACCACCATGCTGTGGCCCCAGGTGCGGCGGCCGTTCTCGTGGGTGCCGCCCTGTGCCGCGGCGAGCACATAACACTGGTTCTCCACGGCGCGGGCGCGCAGCAGCAGTTCCCAATGCGCCTGGCCCGTGGTGTAGGTGAAGGCCGAAGGCACGCACAGCAGGTCGCAGGGTGGGCTCATCAAGGCGCGGTAGAGCTCGGGGAAGCGCAGGTCGTAGCAGATGCTCAAGCCCACGCGCAACGGTTCGCCGTTCGGCAGCGTCCCGGCCTGCAGGGCCACGGGCAGGGTCCCGGCCACCAGGGCCCGGCCCTCGTCGTAGCTTTCTCGGCCGTTGTCGAAGGCGAACAGGTGCAGCTTGTCGTAGTGGCCAGCCTCCCGTCCATCGGGGGCGTAGACGCAACAGCGGTTCAGCACGCGGTCGGCCTGGCCAGACCGTACCGGCAAGGTGCCGCCCACCAGCCACAGGCCATGTCGCCCGGCAGCCTCCGACAGAAAACGCTGGATCACGCCGTGCTCGACGTCACCGCTCTCCTCGGCCACGGTCAGCTTGTCGGTGTCGCGCCGGCCGAGCAGGCAGAAATACTCGGGCAGACAAGCCAGCTGCGCGCCTGCAGCGGCGGCCTGCGACAGCAGACGGTCTGCAGCCTGGAGGTTGCGGGCCACGTCGGGTGTGGAGACCATCTGCACGGCGGCGATCTTCATGCCGCCATTGTGCGGTGCTGCCGCCCATGCGGCGGCGCACAAAGGCCCGAGTCGGCAAGGTCGCGCCTTCCACGCTAACCTCCGCGCCAAACACGTGACAAGAAAACCAGTTCTGCCGCCCGGGCCCTGGAGGGAAACCGATGAATCAGCCGCTGCATGCAACAGCAGCCAACGCCGCGCACAGCCGCTTCGTGCAGCGGGTGCGCCGCCGCTATGCCGCCGATCTGACGGCCTTCGCCGCGGAAATGCCCGGCTTGCCCGGCTGGCACGCGATCACGGAATGGGTGCTGCGCCTGCAGGCCGGGGGACGCGATCTGTCGAGTGCGCTGCGCGTGACACGTCACCTGGTGATGGAGCGCGTGGCCGTGCTCGACATCGAGGAAGGCGCAACGCTGGACGCCGTCACCGGCTGCATGACGCACCTGGCCGAAGCCACGCTCGAGCTGGCCCTGGCCGAGGCCCGGCGCGAAGCCGACGCGCGCCATGGCCCGCCGCTGGACGCACAGGGCCAGCCCATCGACTTCTGGATCGTCGGCATGGGCAAGCTCGGTGCACGTGAGCTGAACGTTTCGTCGGACATCGACCTGATCTATGTCTACGAGGACGAAGGCCAGACCACAGGCGAGCGCCCGGTCTCGGCACACGAGTACTTCAGCTTCGTCGCCAAGCGCCTGTTCGCCCTGATCGGCGACACCACCGACGACGGCTTCGTCTTCCGCGTCGACCTGGCGCTGCGCCCGAACGGCAACAGCGGACCGCCTGTCGTGAGCCTGGGCATGCTGGAGGAGTACTTCCAGGTGCAGGGCCGCGAGTGGGAACGCTTTGCCTGGCTGAAGAGTCGCGTCGTGGCCCCGCGCGCAGCCGTGGACAGCGGCCGCGCACTGGCGCTGCGGTCGCTGGTCACGCCCTTCGTCTATCGCAAGTATCTGGACTACGGCGTCTTCGAGGGCCTGCGCCAGCTGCACCGCAAGGTGCGCGACGAGGCCCAGCGACGCGCCGCCGGCCGGCCGGAACGCGCCAACGACGTGAAGCTGTCCCGCGGCGGCATCCGCGAGATCGAATTCACCGTGCAGCTGATGCTGGTGGTGCGCGGTGGCCAGTTCCCCGAAGTGCGCACACGCAGCACGCTGCGCGCCTTGCAGCGCCTGGTCGCGCGCGGCCTGATGAAAGCCGACACCGCGCGCAGGCTGGCCGAGGGCTATGCCTTCCTGCGCCAGGTCGAGCACCGCATCCAGTTCCTGGACGACCAGCAGACCCACCTGCTCCCGACGAACGACGAAGACCTGCGCTGGATTGCCCTGAGCCTGGGCTTCCAGTGCCGCCAGCAGGGTGGCCGCGAGACCTGCGAGATGCTGGACCGCCTGGGCGAGGTGCGCGAACTGGTGGCCGCCGAGTTCGACGCCCTGTTGCGCGAAGGCCAGACCGGGGCCGACCCCGCCGGCACCGCACGGGTCTGCCGCAGTTGCGGGCCGGTGCCGCTGCCCGTGGACAGCGAGGCCCTGCTCGACAAGCTGCCGCCCGAACTGGCTGAGCGCGTGAGCCACTGGGTCCAGCAGCCGCGTGTGCAGGCACTGCGCGACGAAAGCAAGCTGCGCCTGGGCCGGCTGGTCCAGAAGACGGCCACCGCGCTGCTCGACGAGAACTGCACCCTGGCCGGAGCGCTGCGTTTCATCGACTGGATGGACCCGCTGCTGCGCCGCGAAAGCTACCTCGCATTGCTGCTGGAACGCCCCGAGGTCCACCGCCGCCTGCTGCGCCTGCTGTGCCTGGCACGCTGGCCCATGCAATACCTGATGCGCCACCCCGGTGTCATCGACGAACTGGCCGACGAGCGCCTGCTGCACCAGCGCTTCGACCGGGCCGCCTTCACCAGCGAACTGGAAAACCGGCGCGACGCCTGGCAGCGCGCCGGTCAGGCCGACGAAGAACAGTTGCTCGACACGCTGCGCCGCGCTCACCACGCCGAAGTCTTCCGCACCCTGGTACGCGATGTCGATGGCGACCTGGGCGTCGAGGAGGTGGCCGACGACCTCTCGGCGCTGGCCGACACCGTGCTGGACGTGGCCGTGCGCTGGTGCTGGTCGCTGATGAAGCACAAGCACCGCGAAGCGCCACAGATCGGCATCGTCGCCTACGGCAAGCTGGGCGGCAAAGAGCTGGGCTACGGCGGCGACCTCGACGTCGTCTTCCTGTTCGACGACACCGCCGAGACCGGGCCTGCCGCGCAGCAGCTGGCCCAGGAGGTCTACGGCAACTTCGTGCGCAAGCTCATCACCTGGTTGACGCTGCGCACCGCGGCGGGCGAGCTGTTCGACATCGACACCGCGCTGCGGCCAAACGGCAATTCCGGCCTGCTGGTCACCTCGATCGCCAGCTTCGAGAACTATCAGCGCGGCCGCGGCAGCAACACCGCCTGGACCTGGGAACACCAGGCGCTGACGCGGGCCCGCCATGCGGCAGGCACACCGGCCATCGCCGCACGTTTCGAAGCCACGCGACGCGAGGTGCTGGTGGCCGAACGCGACCCCGCAGCGTTGCGCGAGGAAGTGCGCAGCATGCGCGAGAAGGTGCGGGCGGCGCGCCCGGTGCCGGTCGATCGCTTCGATGTCAAGCACAGCCCGGGCGGCATGATGGACGTGGAATTCGCGGTGCAGTTCCTGGTGCTGGCCCATGCCCGACAGCACCCGGCCTTGCTCGACAACGCAGGCAACATCGCCCTGCTGCAGCGCGCCGAGGCCGCCGGCTTGCTGCCCCCCGGGCTGGGGCTCGCCGCGGCGAACGCCTACCGCGACCTGCGCCGTGCCCAGCACCAGGCACGTCTCGACGAACGGCCGACCCAGTTCGACCCTGAGTCCATGGCCGGCCCGCGCGATGCGGTGATGGCACTGTGGCAGGCGGTGTTCCCCTGAAGTCGTCCCGCCCGGCCGGAGCAGCCCCAGTGCCGGCAGTGTCTGCGACGGCAGAGTCCATCCTGCGCGGCCGCCAGGCCTGGCTGGCAGTGGCCGCGGCTGGCCTGGCAGGTTCGCTTCTGGCCTGGTGGCTGCCCGCGACACTGCTCGACTGGCAGCCTGCACTGGCCAGCAGCGAGCCCTGGCGCGCCTTCACCGCTGCCTGGGTGCACTGGAGCCCGCGCCACCTGGCGGCCAATCTCGCCGGGGTGCTGGCAGTGGCGGCGCTGGGCTGGGTGGCACGCCTGCCGGCGCTGGCGGCACTGGCCTGGGTGCTGGCCTGGCCGCTGACCCAGCTGGGGCTGCTGCTGCGGCCTGAACTGGCGCACTACGGCGGGCTGTCGGGCGTGCTGCATGCGGGCGTGGTGGTGGCAGCGGTCTGGTTGATGCTGACGGCCAGCAAGGGCCTGCAACGCCGCATCGGCCTGGCCATCGCGCTGGGCGTGGTCACCAAGCTGTGGCTGGAAACGCCCTGGGGCCCGGCCTTGCGGACCAGCGCCGAATGGGACATTGCCGTGGCACCGCTGGCGCATGCCACGGGCGCACTCGCCGGGGCCAGTTGCGCAGCGCTGCTCGCGCTGCTGGCTCGCGCAAGGAGAATGCGCTGGTGAGCGCCAGCCTGAAGAAAAGAGAGAACACCCCGGCCGCCGACGGCCGCCGGCCCCACCTGGATGCACGCGCCGTGGTCCTGCTGCTGGGCTGCTGCGCCGTCTGGGGCCTGGGACAGGTGGCAGCCAAACTGACCCTGGCCGAGATACCTCCCTTGCTGCAGGCCGCGCTGCGCTCGGCAGGTGCTGCGCTGCTGCTGCTGGCCTGGTGCCGTTGGCGTGGGCCGTCGTTTTGGCACAGCGTCATGCAGCGCGACGGCAGTGCCCGCGGTGGCTGGCTGGCCGGCGCCCTGTTCGCCGCCGAGTTCGCCTGCATCTTCATCGGGCTGCAGTACACCAGCGCCTCGCGCATGGTGGTGTTCATCTACATCGCGCCTTTCGTCGTGGCCCTGGGCATGCCCTTCATCGCGCGCAGCGAAAAACTCTCGTCCTGGCAACTGCTGGGGCTGGTGGCGGCCTTCGCGGGTGTGGTCTGGGCCTTCTACGAAGGTTTCATGCGCCCCACGGCCGGGCCCATGCAGTGGCTGGGCGACGCCCTGGGGCTGGCCGCCGCCGTGCTGTGGGGACTGACGACGCTGGTGCTGCGCGGCAGCCGACTGGGCCAGGTCGTGCCTGAAAAGGCCTTGCTGTGGCAACTGGGGGTGTCGGCGCTGGCGCTGGCCGCGGCCTCGGTGGCGGCAGGCGAGGCCTGGCCGCAGCGGCTGACGGGCGCGTCGCTGTGGCCCCTGGCATTCCAGACCGTGGTCGTGACCTTCGCCAGCTACCTGGTCTGGTTCTGGCTCGTGCGCCACTACCCTGCCACGCGCGTGGCCGCTTTCACCCTGCTCACGCCCGTGTTCGGGCTGTTGGCGGGCGTCTGGCTTCTGGGCGAACCCTTGACGGCCAGGCTGATGCTGGCCCTGGTGGCCGTGTGTGCTGGCATCGCGCTGGTAAACCTGGCGCCGCGGCGTGCCTAAACTGGCGCCCCCACGACACCCCCTGGACAAACAATCATGATCACGCTGCACGGCCGCCCGCTGTCGAACTACTACAACAAGGTCAAGATGGTGCTGCTCGAAAAGGGCATCCCCTTCGAGGAGGTATTTGTCGGTACCGGCTCGAGCGACGAAGCCGTGCTGATGGCCACGCCGCTGGGCAAGATCCCGTTCATCCGCGTGGACGGCGTGGCCTTGTGCGAAAGCCAGGTGATCTGCGATTACCTCGAAGCCGCCTACCCCGCGCCGCCGCTGTTGCCGGCCGACCCGCTGGCCGCGGCCAAGGTGCGCGAGATCAGCAGCTTCGTCGACCTGCACCTGGAACTGGTGGCGCGCGAGCTTTATGCGCAAGCCTTCTTCGGCGGTCAGGTGTCCGAAGCCACGCAGGCGCGGGTGCGCGAGCAGCTTGTGAAAAACATCGCCGGCTTCAAGCGCCTGGCGAAGTTCTCGCCCTATGTGGCCGGCAGCGAATTCACGCAGGCCGACGCCGCAGCCTGGTGCAGCCTGCCGCTGGTCGGCATGGCCAGCAAGGCGGTACTGGGCGAAGACCTGCTGCTGGCCGCTGGCGTGGATTGGCGGGCCTACATCAAGCTCGTCGGCGCTCGCGAGAGCGCTGTTCGGGTGGCGGCCGATCGCAAGGCCGACATGCAGCCTGCGAAGAAGTAGCCGGGCAGCCCTCGGTCGGGCTGTCAGGCTCCGGCCGGGGAAGGCCCGTTGCCCGCGTGGGCCGTCTGGACTGCGTTGGCAGCCAGCTTGCTCGCCATTTCCTTGCGGAACCTGTTCAGCTCCTGCACGCTGGTGAAGCTGCGCTCCATCAGCAGGCTCATGTTGTGCAGGATGCGGTCGACGACCTTGTTCTCCCAGACCGCGTCGAACTGGATCTGCTTGTCCAGCCACTGCTCCAGCCATTCCGGGTTGGGCAGTCGGCTCTGGATGGTGTCGCGCGGGAACAGGCTGACATTGACGTGCAGGTTGGTCGGGTGCAAGGCCTTGGCGGTGCGGCGTGCACTGGCCATCAGGACACCGACCTTGGCGAAGGCAGCGCGCGCCTCGTCACCGAACTTGCCCATGGCACGCTTCATGTAGCGCA
Source organism: Burkholderiales bacterium Ga0077543 (assembly GCA_001464055.1). Lineage (GTDB taxonomy): Bacteria > Pseudomonadota > Gammaproteobacteria > Burkholderiales > Burkholderiaceae_C > Rubrivivax. The sequence continues at coordinate 62,501 of LNET01000073.1, read as the reverse complement.
GGTAGGCGCCACCATGGCGGGCCTCGTCGCGGGCCAGGGTTTCGTAGATCGTCTTGATGACGGGCTCGCTGTGCCATTCGGCAGCGCGCCTGTACCAGTGGTTCAGGCGGATTTCGCCGCAGAAATGCAGCATCAGCGTTTCCAGCGCCGGGGCGGGGTCGAATTCGAAGCGCACTGAGTGCAGTTCTTCTTCAGTAGGCACGAGATCGGGTCGGAAGCGCCGCAGATATTCCATCAGCACCAGCGAGTGCTTCTGCTCTTCGAAGAACCACACGCTCATGAAGGCACTGAAGTCGCTGTCGCCGCGGTTGTCGCGCAGGAACATCTCGGTCGCGGGCAAGGCAGCCCATTCCGTGATGGCGTTCATCTTGATGGTCTGCGCCTGCTCTTCGGTCAGCAGCGCGGGCTGGAAGCTGTCCCAGGGGATGTCGGTGTCCATGCTCCAGCGCACCGCTTCCAGTTGCTTGAAGAGTTCGGGGTACAGCATCGCGTCCAACCTTGCCAAGAAGACCCAATTCTAGGCAGGCCTTGTCATGAATCCGACAAGCACTTACGCATGACCCGGCCAAGCCGGGGTCACTCAGCCCGGACCGGGCAGGTCAGAGGTCTGGCGCCATTGGCGCACCTGGCCGGGCAGGTCTTCCAGCCTGGGCATGGGCTGGACGCCGTCGACACGACGGCGGAAGAGCACAGGCGCACTGCCACCAGCCCAGACGCGAACGCGCTCGGGCAGTTTCTGGCGGATCTCGACCAGTCCGTCGACGACGGCGTTCGGGTTCATGCAGCCCGTGAAGCTGAGTGCCACGATGTCGCTGCGGTGGGCGCTGGCGGCCAGCACGGTGTCCCACAGCGGCGTCTGCACCCCCAACGAAGTGCAGGCGCAGCCTTCCAGGGAAAACATGGCCTCGGCCATCAGCAGGCCAAGGCCGTGCGGCTCGCCAGGGAATGTGGTGAGCAACACCCGTGGCGCGCTGCTTGGCGTGGCTTCGGGCAGGCTGGCGATGGCCTGGCGCAGCACCACCTGCACCATCTCCGTGTACAGGTGCTCTTCGAAGATCTCCATCTGCCCGCGCAGCCAGGCGTCGCCCACCATCGCATTCAGCGGGCCGACCACCTGGCTGATGAACCCAGCCACGCCATTGCGCGACAGCGCGCGAGTCAGCGCCACGCGCAACCCCGGCCCGTCGTGGGCACGGATCAGCGAGATGTAGGACGGCAGGTCGCCAGTCGCGGCCGGCATCTCGGCCAGCTGCGCGCTGGCGTCGCGGCCAGCGCCACCCAGGCCCAGCAGTTCGTCGAAAGGCAGCGGCACGACACGGCCAGGGCGATGACCGGCGTCGAGCAGGCGCTTGATGAGCCGAAGCTTCTCGACCTGGTCCATCGTGTAGGCGCGTTCGTCCAGATCGTCGCGACCCGGTGTCGGGAAGCCGTAGCGTCGCTCCCAGACGCGCAGCGTGTCCTTGCTCAAGCCGGTATCGCGTTCCACGGCGGCAATCGAGAAGGTGATCGGCGTCAGCCGGTTTCGGTCGTTCATCTCGGTGCCGGTCGGAGCGCCGCCAGGAACCGGCGAGAGGGGCGGTGTCGTCGGTACGACAGGTGGGAATTCGGGGTTGCCCATCATCGCGCGGCGAAGGAAGTCATGGCGTATTGTCCTGGACAAAGCCGATGCGCGGGCAACTTCGCAATTCGATAATAGGGCAGGGATCGTCCTTTGAACAGGACAGCGTAGACCTGGATCGCCACTCTTTTCGCGCTGGCCAGTGGACACACCGGAGTGAGATACTGTACAGTCGCTTTGTGACTGTTTAGTTCACGCGAGAATACCGGCGGGTCTGCATCGCAGCACATGCCCTTCACCCGGAACAGCACTTTTTGCGTATACGCCCGCCATGCCCCCGTTCGAACGAAGCTGCCTTGCCAGAACCGACCTTGCGATCGTCGCCGCGCCTGCCGTCGGCGACGCGCGGGACGACATGCGGGAACTTTCATGGCGGCCGTCCGTCAGAAGGCTCACGCGAGTGGGTTTGCTGCACCAAGCGTCAACCAATGCAGCGCCAACCGCCGCAGGATTTTTTCTGTCGCGCAGACGGGTGACCCCGTCGCCTGAAATCCCCGGGTGCTACTTCTCCTCCTCCCTCCCTCCCTCCTTGGCCCGGGGGCGCTGCCCGACAGCTTTTCTTGAGCCTGTCGGCCGATGGAGGCCGACATGAAGCACGTGGCCGTCATTGGTTCCGGCATTTCGGGCCTGGCCAGTGCCCATGCGCTGGCCGCCCGGCCGCAGACCCGGGTCACGCTGTTCGAAGCCGGCGACTACTTCGGCGGCCACACCCACACCGTGGACATCACCCTGCCCGGCCCCGGGGGCGAAGCGGTCACCCATGGTGTGGACACGGGTTTCCTGGTCTTCAACCACCGCACCTACCCGCAACTGGTGAAGCTGTTCCAGACGCTGGGCGTGGACACGGCCGCGTCGGAAATGTCGTTTTCGGTGCAGGCGCCAGGCTTGGAGTGGAGCGGATGCAATCTCAACACCGTCTTCGCCCAGCGCAGCAATCTGCTCAAGCCCCGCTTCCTGGGCATGCTGGCCGACATCCTGCGGTTCAACAAGCTGTGCACGGGACTGGCCAGCCGCGGGCAGGATGCCGAACTGGCCGAGCCCATCGGCAGCTTCCTGGACCGCGAGGCTTTCGGCCAGCGCTTCCGCGACGGCTATTTCCTGCCGATGATCGGCTGCATCTGGTCCTGCCCCACCGATCAGATGCTGCAGTTCCCAGTCGCCACGATGATCCGCTTCTGCCACAACCACGGCCTCATCCAGGTGGCCGACCGGCCCCAGTGGCATACCGTGCGCGGCGGCGCGAAGCATTACGTGGCCAAGCTGCTTGCCGGCATTCCAGACGCCCGGCTGAACACGCCCGTGCGCTCGTTGCGACGCATCGAAGACGGCCGGGCGGTGATGCTGGCCACCAGCCTGGGTGAAGAACGCTTCGACCACGCCGTGCTGGCCTGTCATAGCGACCAGAGCCTGGCCCTTCTGGCTGACGCCCAGCCCGACGAGCGCGCGGTGCTGGGTGCCGTGCGTTACCACCCGAATCGCGCCGTGCTGCACACCGATCCAAGCCTGCTGCCACGCCGCAGGCTGGCCTGGGCAGCCTGGAACTATGCCCGGGCTGCCCATGTCCAGCGCGAGCAGGCGGCGGTGTGCCTGCACTACCTGATCAACCGCCTGCAGCCCCTGCCCTGGGAACAGCCGGTGGTGGTGTCGCTCAATCCCGACCCGTCCCGCCCGCCCGACCCAGCCCGGGTTCTCGGTGCCTGGGAATACAGCCATCCGGTATTCGACCGGGCGGCGATCGACGCCCAGCGCCGGCTGCCTGACATTCAAGCCCGTGCCGGCGTCTCGTTCTGCGGCGCCTGGACGCGCTACGGCTTTCACGAAGATGGCCTGATGTCGGCCCAGGACGTGGTGGCCAGGCTGCAGCAACGCTGGCACGGCGAGGACGCGGCGAATCAGCCCGCCCTGGCCGCCGCATGACCGGCATCCCGCGGGCGCTGATCGGCACCGGCGAGGTGCGGCATCGCCGCCTGCGCCCGCGGGATCATGCCTTCGCCTACCCCACTTACTTCCTGATGCTGCCGATGCGCGCGCTGCGTGCCACGCCCGAACCCGCGCTGCAGCGCAACGGGCGCGGTCTGCTCAGTTTCCACGACGCCGACCATGGTGACGGCCGCACGGACGCACTGGCCTGGCTGGACGAGGTGCTCGACCAGGAAGGCGTGTTCATGCCCGGCGAAGACCGAGGCGAGGTCTGGCTGCACTGCTACCCGCGTGTGCTGGGCTTCGTCTTCAAGCCCGTGAGCTTCTGGTATTGCCACCGCGGCGACGGCAGGCTGGCGGCCATCGTCGCCGAAGTGAACAACACGTTCGGCGAACGCCATTGCTACTTGCTGGCCGGACCCGATGTCGCCCTGGGCCGCGAGCTGCAGGCGCAGAAGGTCTTCCACGTCTCGCCGTTCTGCGCGGTCGAGGGCCGGTACCGCTTCCGCTTCATGCGCACGGCCGACCGTACCGTGGCGCGCATCGACCACGACGACGACTCCGGCGCGCTGCTGCAGACCAGCGTCAGCGGCCGCCTGCAGCCCCTGGACGGGGCTGCCGTGCGCCGCGCCTTCTTCGGCATGCCGCTGATGACCCTGGGTGTGCTGATGCGCATCCACTGGCATGCTCTGCAGTTGTGGATCAAGCGCGTACCGTTCTTCAGTAAGCCGGCACCGCCCCAGGCCTTCATTTCGCGCTGACCCACACATTGCTCACCCACCCGACAAGCCCCCACCTGCCGGCCATGACGACGACCTCCTCCACCACCTCCAGTACCGCCGCTTCCGACTTCGCCCTGCCCGCATCGGCCCCGGCTGCGGCACGCGCCGTGTTCGGCCTGCTGAAGAACATCCGGGGCGGCACGCTCGACGTGCAGTTGCCCGACGGCAGCCAGGTCCACTTCGGCCAGCCGGTCGAAGGCGGCCGCCGCGCGGCAATGCGCCTCGTCAGCTGGGACACCTGCAGCGCCGCGCTGAAAAGCGGCGACATCGGATTTGCCGAAAGCTACATTGCCGGCCACTGGACCACGCCCGACCTGGTGGCGCTGCTGGAACTGTTCATTGCCAACCGCGACGCCATCGAATCGGTCATCTACGGCACTTGGTGGGGCAGCCTGGCCTACCGCGTGAAGCATCTGCTGCACCGCAATTCGCGGCGGGGCTCGGCCAAGAACATCCACGCGCATTACGACATCGGCAACCCGTTCTACAAGCTCTGGCTGGACGAGACGATGAACTACAGCAGCGCGCTCTTCGAAGGCGACCTGACCCGGCCCATGGCCGACGCACAGGCCGCGAAGGTGCGCCGCGCGCTGCGTGAATGCCTGGTGCAGCCGGGCGACCGCGTGCTCGAGATCGGCTGCGGCTGGGGTGCGCTGGCCGAAACCGCCTCGGTCGAGTTCGGGGCGAAGGTGACGGGTGTCACGCTGTCCAGCGAACAACTGGCCTGGGCCCATGAGCGCCTGGCCGCCAAGGGCCAGGCCGCGAATGCCGACCTGCGCCTGCAGGACTATCGCGACATCCAGGACGAGCCCTTCGACGCGATCGCGTCGATCGAGATGTTCGAAGCCGTCGGCCGCGAGTACTGGACCGGCTATTTCGCCACCCTGCGCGACAAGCTCAAGCCCGGCGGCCGCGCCTGCATCCAGACCATCACCATCCGCGACGACCTCTTTGCGCGGTACCTGAAGAGCACCGACTTCATCCAGCAGTACATCTTCCCCGGCGGCCTGCTGCCCAGCCCGGAGGCCTTCCGCGCCGAGGCGGCCAAGGCCGGGCTGCAGGTGGTGACCGAACTCGCCTTCGGCCGCGATTACGCCGAGACACTGCGCCGCTGGCGTGCCAGCTTCATGGCTCAGGACCGCCAGGTGCGGCAGCTCGGTTTCGACACCCGCTTCATGCGCATCTGGGAGTTCTACCTGGCCTACTGCGAAGCGGCGTTCGCCACCGGCAATACCAACGTCATGCAGTTCACGCTGCGCCGGCCGTGAAGCAGCCCGCCGTCAAGGGTGCGAGCCGTCGCCGGTGGCTGCTGGGCCTGGCCGCACTGGCCCTGGGCCCCGGCCTGCCGGCACGGGCCACCGTTTTGCCGTCCGAAGTGGCCGCCGAACTGCCCGGTGCGCAACTGCGAGGCAGCGGCCGCCTGCGGGTGTTTGGCTTCCAGGTCTACGACGCGCGGCTGTGGTCCCCGGCGGCCACCGGCCCCGAGCAGTGGCGCACGGCGCCGCTGGCGCTGGAACTGCAGTACCTGCGCAAGCTCGACGGCAAGGCCATCGCCGAACGTTCCCTGACCGAAATGCGCCGCCAGGGCGACATTGCCGCGGCGACGGCTGAACGCTGGCTGGGCGAGATGACGCGCATATTCCCGGACGTGGGGCCCGGCGACCGCATCACCGGCGTGCACCTGCCCGGTGACGGTGCCCGCTTCTTCATCAACGGCCAGCTCAAGGGCGAGGTGCGCGACGCGGAATTCGCGCGCTGGTTCTTCGGCATCTGGCTATCGGCCCGCACCAGCGAACCCGCCATGCGCGACGCCTTGCTCGGCGGCGCCAGCGCCGGCACGCGGTGACACCCGCCGGCGGCGCCCCGACCGCCTGGCGCGGTGGCTGGCTGCAGGGCGTGTCCTATGGCGGGCTGGGCCTGCCGCTGGCGTTCGTGGCGCTGCCGCTGTACGTGATCCTGCCCAACCATTACGCCAGCGCTTTCGGCATTCCGCTGGCGACGCTGGGCGCGCTGCTGCTCGGCGCGCGATTGCTCGACGCCGTGGCCGACCCCTGGATCGGTCGCTGGGTCGACGGGTGGTTCACGCACTCGGTGCGGCGCGTGCTGGGCTTCGCCCTGGCGGCAGCCATCGTGCTGGCGCTGGGCTTTCGCGGGCTGTTCTTTCCGCCGGTCGAGGGCCAGCAGGCGCTGCTGGTGTGGTGTGCGGTGCTGCTGGCCGTCACCTATCTGAGCTTCAGCGTGGTGACGGTGCTGCACCAGGCCTGGGGCGCACGGCTGGGGGGCAACGAAGGCCAGCGGGCGCGCATCGTGTCCTGGCGCGAGGGCTTGTCCCTGGTGGGCGTGCTGGTGGCCAGCGTGCTGCCTTCGGTGGCCGGGCTGTCGGTGGCCACGGTGGTGTTCGCGGTGGCGCTGGCGGGCGGGCTGGCGCTGCTGGCGCGTGCGCCACGCCCGCGCATCGGCGCCGTGCCGGTGGAGCTGCCATCGATGACCGAGCCGCTGCGCACGCCAGCGTTCAGGCGGCTGCTGTTGATCTATCTGGTCAACGGCGTCGCCAGCGCGGTGCCGGCGACGCTGGTGCTGTTTTTCATCCGCGACAGGCTGCAGGCGCCCGCGTTCGAGCCGCTGTTCCTGGCCAGCTACTTCGCTGCGGGCGCGTTGTCGATGCCTCTTTGGGTGCGCGCCGTCTCGCGCTTCGGCCTCGCCCCGACCTGGCTGGCCGGCATGGTGCTGGCCGTGGCCACCTTCGCCTGGGCCACGATGCTGGGCGCGGGTGATGTCACCGGCTTCGTCATCGTCTGCGTGGCCAGCGGCATCGCGCTGGGCGCCGACCTCTCCCTGCCCGGCGCGCTGCTGGCCGGCGTCATCCAGCGCGCCGGCCACGGCGAAAGGCTGGAAGGCGGCTACTTCGGCTGGTGGAACTTCGCGACCAAGCTGAACCTGGCGCTGGCCGCCGGCATCGCCCTGCCGCTGCTGGGATTGTTCGGCTATGCGCCGGGCGCCACCGACCCCGGCGCCTTGCAGGCGCTGACCATCGCCTACTGCCTGCTGCCCTGTGCCCTGAAGCTGGTGGCGGCAGCGCTGCTTTACATGCTGTGGATCCGCCCCGGCACCGACCAACCTTTGCAGAAAGCCATGTCATGAAACGTCGCCTTGCCTTGCTGGCCGCCGCTGCGGCCGTGCTCACCGTGACGGGTTGCGCCGGGCCGAAGCCGGCCGACTACGCCAGCGAAAAGCCGGTGCTCGATCTGAAGACCTACTTCAACGGCCCGCTGGTCGCCCACGGCATCTTCACCGACCGATCGGGCAAGGTGGCGCGCCGCTTCACCGTGCAGATGACCGGCACCTGGCAGGGCCAGGAAGGCGTTCTGGACGAACGCTTCACCTACAGCGACGGCAAGACCGAACGCCGCGTCTGGCGCCTGACCGACCTGGGCAACGGCCGCTGGAGCGGCCGCGCCGACGACGTGGTGGGCGAAGCCGTGGGCGTGGCTGCGGGCAATGCGCTGAACTGGCGCTACACCCTGAAGTTGCCGGTGGACGACAAGGTCTACGAGGTGCAGTTCGACGACTGGATGTACCTGATGGACGACAAGGTCATGCTGAACAAGGCGGTGATGAGCAAGTTCGGAATCCGCCTGGGTGAAGTGACGCTATCGTTCTACAAAATCTGAACAAGAGCACTGCGGGCCCAGGCCCGAACAAAGACAGAAGGCCTGCATGGCACTGAACCCGCGCATCGACACCTGGACCGGCCGCACGGTCTGGCTGCTGGGCGCTTCCAGCGGCATCGGTCGGGCCACGGCCGAACGCCTGCACGGCCTGGGGGCGCGGGTGGTGGTCTCGGCGCGCAGCCGGGAAGCGCTGGAAGCGTTTGCGGCCGCCCACCCCGGCAGCGAGGCCCTGGCGCTGGACGCGACCGACCGCGACGCCATGCGGGCCGCGGCCGCGGGCATCGTGCAACGCCACGGACGCATCGACCTCGTGGCCTACTTTGCCGGCACCTACACGCCCATGCGGGCCACCGAATTCGACCTGGACATCGCCTTGCGCCACGTGCAGGTGAACTATGTCGGCGCGCTGTACCTGCTGGACGCGGTGTTGCCCACCCTGCTGGCCCAGGGCCGGGCCGGGCAGCCGGCACATCTGAGCCTGGTGTCCAGCGTGGCCGGATTCCGCGGCTTGCCGAAGTCCCTGGCCTACGGGCCCACGAAGGCGGCGCTGATCAACCTGGCCGAAACCCTGTACATGGACCTGGAAGACAGCCATGTCGGCATCTCGGTCATCAACCCCGGATTCGTCGAGACACCGCTGACGGCGCAGAACGCCTTCAAGATGCCGGCGCTGATCACCCCGGCACAAGCCGCGCTGGAAGTGGTGCGGGGCTGGGAGCGTGGCGAATTCGAGATCCACTTCCCCAAGCGCTTCACGCTCTGGCTGAAGGGCCTGCGGCACCTGCCCTACGGCGCCTACTTCGCGGCGGTGCGCCGCTCCACCGGGCTCTAGGGCGGCGGGACCGGACCATGCAGCAAGCCGATGCCGAAGCCGCCGCCCGTCGCATCCAGGGCTTCTTCGAGCAGATCAAGCCGGCCGACCTGGCGCGCATGGACCTGCTCTACACCGACAACGCGCGCTTCAAGGACCCGTTCAACGAGGTGCAGGGCGTGCCCGCCATCCGCGCCATCTTCGAGCACATGTTCGTGAACCTGCAGGGCCCACGTTTTGTCGTCCACGACGTGGTGGTGCAGGGCCACCAGTGTTTCCTGACCTGGGACTTCCTGTTCCGCCAGCATCGCCTGGGCCCCGGCGAGCAGTGCATCCGGGGCAGCAGCCACCTGCTGCTGGCCGAGGACGGCCGGGTGACGATGCACCGCGACTACTGGGACGCTGCCGAAGAGCTGTACGAGAAGCTGCCGGTGGTGGGTGCCTTGATGCGCTGGCTGAAAAAGCGCGCTTCCAGCTGAGCCCGGCTGACCCTGGTCGGGGCCAGAAATTCCGGCATGGCATAGTCCCGTGTTGCGCGAGCGCCTGGCCTTCGACCGAAAGCCAGGCGCCGTGCGCTGTTCGCCTTCTTCCTGGAAAGAATGCCTTCCTTGGTCACTGCTGCCCGCTCTGCACGAGGCCTGGCCTGCGCAATGCTGGGCTGTGCCGCTGCATTGGCAACAGAGTGTAAAGCAGCGCCCCCCCAACTGCCAGCCAGTGTCGCCGCGTCGGCCTCGGCTGAACCGGCGATGTGGACCCATGTCGTCGCCCCCGGCGACACCTTGATCGGCCTGCAAAACCAGCTGTTGCATCCCGGTGCCAGCTGGCGCGTCGTCCAGCGCCTGAACCGCGTGGCCGACCCTCGGCGGCTGCGCCCGGGCAGTGAATTGCGCATTCCGGTGGCGCTGCTGCGCGCCGAACCCCTGGACGCCGAAGTCCTGCAAGCGCATGGTGAGGTCTGGCTCGAGCGCGGCGGCGCGGCGCGGCAACCCCTGCTCGCCGCTGCCCTGCTGCGCGCCGGCGACGTCGTCGTCACTGGCGCGCAGTCCTCGGTCTTCCTGCGCTTTGCCGACGGTTCACGCACACAGCTGGGCCCGAACGGCCGGCTGCGCCTGGACAGCCATGGCCGGCTGGGCGCCAGCCCCGTCGTGCGCACGCAAGTGCGGCTGGACGCCGGCGGCGCCGAGACCCAGGTTCAGCCGCAGCGGACCCCACCTCGCTTCGAACTGCGCACCCCGGCCGTGAACCTGGGTGTGCGCGGCACCAGCTTCCGCGCACGCGTCGACGAAGCCCGCACCCTGGTCGAAGTCGAGAGCGGTCAGGTCAGCGCCGGCCCGCGCATCGTCGATGCCGGGTTCGGTGCCGTCGCCACGCCACAGGGTACGGCAGCACCCCAGACACTGCTGGCAGCGCCCATGCTCGGGGGGCTGCCCGGGCGCGTCGAACGGCTTCCGCTGCAACTGGCCTGGCCGGCGGCTGTCGGTACCAGCCGCTTCCGCGCCCAGGTGCTCGACGCCGCCACCGACCCGCCCCGGCTCGTGCTCGAAACCGTGGTCGATCAGGCGCAGGTGCAGTGGGCCGAACCCCTGCCCGACGGGCGCTACGAACTGCGCTTGCGCGCCATCGACGCCCAGGGCCTGGAAGGCCGCAATGCCAGCCATCCTTTCGAGCTGGACACGCAGCCGGTGCCGCCCTTCCAGCTGCGCCCGCGCGCCAGCGAGACGCTGGACACCGAACGCACCACCCTGGGCTGGGCCCGCAACCCCCTGGCACTGCGCTACCGTCTGGAGATTGCGGACGAGCCAGGCTTTGCCAACCCCGTGCTGGCACGCGCCGACCTGACCGATACCGAGTTCGTCGCGACCTTGCCGCTGGGCACCTGGCACTGGCGCGTGGGCAGCATCACCGCCGACGGCGACATCGGCCCCTGGGGCGACACCCGGCAGTTCCAACGGGTGCCGCCGCCCCCGCCACCGGCCGCGCCAGCGGCGCAGGCACCCCGCAGCACCGACGCCGGCGTCGTCGTCGGCTGGAGTGCGTCTGGACTGCCTGGCGCCACCTACCAGGTGCAGGTCGCGCGCGACCCGGCCTTCGCCGAGATCGTTCTCGATGAACGCGTGAGCGGCACCGAGCAATTGCTGCCCGACCCCAGGCCCGGCACCTACCACGTGCGCGTGCGGACCATCGGCGCCGATGGCCGGGCCGGAGCCTTTGGTTCCGCGCAGCTCGTCGACGTTCCGCATACTGTCTGGTGGCCGTGGCTGCTGCCCTTGTTGCTGCTGCTCTGAAGTCGGGTTCCCGCAGACGGCCCTGGCCCGTGTTGCTGGTGGCCGCACTGGTGGGCGCCCTGATGACGCTGACCCCACTGGGCCAGTTGCTCGGTCGCAGCACCGACGACCTGCAGCTCCATTGGCTGGCGCCCGCGCATCAGAGCGACCAGGTGCTTGTCTTCGACATCGACGACGACTCGCTGGCAGTTCTGCAGCCGCAGTTCGGGAACTGGCCCTACCAGCGCGACGTCTACGCGCTGGCGATCGACGTGCTGCGCGAAGCCGGCGCCCGCGCCATCGCCATCGACCTGTTGCTGGCCGACAGGGAGCCCGCCGACGCGGCTTTGGCCCGCGCCCTCGCCCGGCCTGGCGCGCCCGTGGTACTGGCTGCAGCCGCGCTGCAGACCGGCACCGACCAGGTCGCGCCGCTTCAGGCACTGGCGGGCAGCGCCGTGCTGCCCGCCGCGGCCGAGCCGCCGGCACGGATCTGGCCTGCGCTGGCCCTGCCGGCAGCCAGTACCTGGCAGGGCGGCCCACCGCCGCGCTTCGGCGTCATCACCACGCCGCTGGACAGCGATGGCGTGCTGCGCAGCCTGCCAGCCTGGCACCAGGACGCCCGGGCGAGGCTGCCGACCATGCCCTTGGCGCTGCATCTGATGCTGAAACCCGATGCGCCGCCCGTGCAACTGGACGAACACGGCAACTACCGGCTTCTCATGCCTGCACCGGCGCTGTGGCCGCGGGTCCTGCCATTCACCGAACTGGCCGCCGTGGCACGGGGACAGGGCGACGCCACCGCCCTGCGCGCCGCGGTGGCCGGACGCGTCGTTTTCATCGGCAGCAGCGCCCTGCTCGCCGACACGGTGATGACGACGCGAGGTCAAGCCTCGGGCACCGAGGTGCTGGCGCAGATCTACTCGACGATGGCCAAGGGCCAGGACGCATTGCCACACGACCGGCGCCTGGACTTCGCCTTGCTGCTGCTGGCCCTGATTCCGGCAGCCCTTGCCGTGATGCGTGGACGCGTCAAGCCTTCACGCGAGGCCACCACCACCGGGCTGGTGACCCTGGTACTGGCCGCTGTGGCGTTGTCGGTACTGCTGGTGGGACGGCAGCCCACGGCGTGGCTGCCGCCACTGGCCACCCTGGCCGCAGGCCTGGCCATGGCCATGTGGCTGTTCCAGCGCGACCAGACGGCCGCACGCCAGCGCCTGGCGCGCGAGCTCGACATCGCGGCCGCCACGGCCAAGGCGAAGGCGGCCTTCCTGGCCAACGTCAGCCATGAGATCCGCACCCCGCTGAACGCGCTGCTGGGCGTGTCGGAACTGCTCGCGGCCACGCCGCTGGACGCGCAGCAGCGGCTGCACGTGCAGGTGTTCCGCGAAGCTGGCCAGAACCTGCACGCCCTCATCAACGACCTGCTCGATCTGTCCAAGGTCGAGGCAGGGCGGCTGGAAATCCATCCCGCGCCTTTCGACCTGCGCCACATGCTCGAGCAACTGGTGCGGCTGCTGCGCATGCGTGCCGATGACAAGGGCATCACGCTGACGCTGGAGATCTCGCCGCTGCTGGCCGAGCGTGTCGTCGGCGACCGGATGCGCCTGGAACAGGCCCTGACGAACCTGGTGGGCAACGCCATCAAGTTCACGCAGCGCGGCGAGGTCATCGTGCTGGCCATGCCCGACCCCGACGACCGCAAGCTGCTGCGCTTCGACGTGAAGGACACCGGCATCGGCATCGCCGCCAGCAAGCTCGACACCGTGTTCGAGCCTTTTTCCCAGGCCGATGGGAGCGTCACGCGCATCTATGGCGGGACCGGCCTCGGGCTGTCGATCACCCGCAGCCTGATGGCGCTGATGGGCGGCACGGTGCAATTGCAGAGCACGCCGGGCATGGGCAGCACTTTCACCCTGCGCCTGCCGCTGCCGACCGCGCCGCCGCCAGCACTGCCCGAATCCGGCCCGGGCCAGGCCGGCGCTGCCACCAGCCCAGCTGCTGCGCTCGGGGAACCCACGAGCCTGCCCGACTGGATGCTGCAGGCCGGCCCGCTGCCGGTGCTGCTGGCCGAAGACAACGAGGTCAATGCCTACATCTTTCGCGCCATGCTGCAGGACCTGAAACTGGACCTGCACCACGCCACGAATGGCCCGGCAGCACTCGACCTGCTCCAGCGCCGGGACTTCGCGCTGGCCTTCATCGACGTGCAGATGCCCGGCATGGACGGGCTGACGGTGACGCGCGAATTGCGCAGACTCGAAATCCAGGGCGCCCGCCTGCGCACGCCGATCGTCGCCCTGACGGCCAACGCTTTTCCCAGCGACGTGCAGGCCAGCCTGGACGCCGGCTGCGACCACCATCTGCCCAAGCCTTTCACGCGCGAGATGCTGGTTGGCGCCATTGTCCGCCTGGCCCGCCCGCCGGCGGCGGCAGGCCCGCTAGGAGCCGGCGCGGGCACATCGCTGCGCGCCGTGCTGAACCCCCGCGCGGCCGACGAACGTGTGCGCGACGACACCGCACTCCAGGCGCGCATGCGTGAGCATGCCCTGGTCTTCCTCAGCGATTGGGACAAGCACTTCGAACAGGCTCTGCGCGATGAACAGCCCGAACGCGCCCACCGACTGGCCCATGACCTGAACGGCATTGCCGGCAGCATCGGCGCCCATGAACTGGCCGCCCACGCCCAGGCGCTGGAACGTTCGTTGTGGAAGGCCGAACCCGGTCAGGCGCCCGACGCGCAGGCCCATGCCAACACCCTGGCCGTGCTCCCGGGCGTGATTGCGGCGCTGTCGGTCGAGGACCCGGCGTGACGCCGCCGCTCAGGCTCCCGCCGAGGCCCGTCCTGGCCAGGCCCTGCTAGCGCAACCAGCCCTTGCGCACGAAGAACAGGAGTGGCGCTGCCACCGAAGCCACCATCAGCGAGATGGCGAAGGCATAGCCGTATTGCCACTTCAGTTCCGGCATGAACTCGAAGTTCATGCCGTAGACGCTGGCGATCAGCGTGGGTGGCAGCAAGGCCACGCTGGCCACCGAGAAGATCTTGATGATCTTGTTCTGGTTGATGTTGATGAAGCCGACGGTGGCATCCATCAGGAAGTTGATCTTGTCGAACAGGAAGGCGGTATGGCTGTCCAGGCTGTCGATGTCGCGCATGATCTGTCGCGCTTCCTCGAACTGCTCGGCGCTCAGCATGCGGCTGCGCATCATGAAGCTCAGGGCCCGGCGGGTGTCCATCACGTTGCGGCGGATGCGGCCGTTCAGGTCTTCCTCGCGCGCGATGGCGGTCAGGATCTCGCCGGCGGTGCGGTCGTCCACGTCCTGCTTCAGCACGCGCGCGCTGACTTTTTCCAGCCCGTCGTAGATGCCTTCCAGGGCGTCGGCCGAGAATTCGGCGTCGGCGTCGTACAGCTTGAGCAGCACGTCCTTGGCGTCTTCGATGAGCGCCGGCGTGCGCCGTGCCCGCAGCCGCAGCAGGCGGAACACCGGCAGGTCCTCGCCGTGCACCGAAAACAGCACCCGGTCGCGCAGGATGAAGGCCACACGCACGTTGCGCGCCGGGCGGCCGTCGACACCGGGCTCGGCATCGACAAGAAAGTCAGAACGGATGTGCAGCTCGCCGTTGTCTTCCTCGTAGAAACGCGCCGACTCTTCCAGGTCGTCGTCGACCGCATCACTGGGCACCACCAGGCCGAACCGGCTGGTGACCCAGCCCTTTTCCTCGGGGGTGGGCGCTTCCATGTCGACCCAGACCGGCTGCACGCCGACCAGCCCTTCGGCCCTGGACACTTCGTGCTGGACCAGCCTGCCGTTGACGAGGGTGAAGACATTCAGCATGAACGTCCATTATGAGGGCCAGCACCGTGCTGCCTGGCCGCTGCCCCGGGCCGCTGCGATGGCAGACTCCCGGTCCATGAAACCCTGGATACGGTGGACGGCCGGCAGCCTGTTCGCGCTGATGCTGACTGCCGCCGTCCTGCTGATGCTGGCCGTCGACCGCCAGCCGGCGGTGGTCGAGCGCAGCGACATCAGCGTCAACGACGTGGCCCATGCCCTGGGCGTGGCACGCAGCCACGACCCGCGCCGCAGCGTGCCCGGGCGGCTGACGCAGATGACGGTGAACGACCGCGACATCGAACTGCTGCTGAACCACGCCGCTCACCGCCTGCTGGGCGTGCGCGTGGCCGTGGCCCTGCAGCCGCAGCAGGCGCGGCTGGTGGCCAGCCTGCCCTGGCGCTGGGGCCCGCTGGCCGGCTGGCTGAACCTGCGGGCCGAACTGCACCAGGCCCCGGGCCTGCCCACCCTGGCGCAATGGCAACTGGGCAGCCTGCCGCTGCCCAGGGCCCTGGCCTGGCCGCTGCTCGAAGCGGCAGCCCAACGCCTGGGCGCGGTACCCGACCTGGCCCTGATTCCCGAAGTCGTGCAACAAGTGCGATTCCAGGACCGCGAGATGGCGATCGACTACATCTGGCAGACCGACACGTCGCAGCGCGTGCTGGCTGCCCTGACCCCGCCAGACGAACAGGCCCGGCTGCAGGCCTACAACGCCCTGCTCGCCGACCTGACGGCCCGCGGCCAGGGTTGGGTACTGCCGCTGCCGGCATTGCTGGGGCCGATGTTCGAACTGGCACGCCAGCGTTCGCTGACGAACGACGCGGCGGCAGAGAACCGTGCCGCGGTTCTGACACTGGCGATGTACGCCACCGGGCGGCGCCTGGGCAGCGTGGTGCCGGCAGCACGCGGGTGGCCGCAGCCCCGCCGTCTGCAGGTGCGGCTGGCCGACCGAACCGACTTTCCGCAGCACTTCCTGGTGTCGGCTTTCCTGGCGATGGAAGGCACCAACCCGCTGACCCACGCCATCGGCCTGGCCAAGGAAGTGGCCGACGCCAACGGCGGCAGCGGCTTCAGCTTCACCGACCTGGCGGCCAACCGCGCCGGCCTGCGTTTCGGCCGGCTGGCCGCGGGGCAGCCCGCGCTGCTGCAGGACCGGCTGGCGCGCGGCGTCGACGAAGCCGCGCTGCTGCCACCCGTGGCCGACCTGCCGGAATTCCTGGACCAGGCCGAGTTCGAGGCGAAGTTCGGTGCCGTGGGTTCGCCGCGCTACCAGCAGGTGCTGGCCGACATCGAGAACCGGCTCGACACGCTGCCGCTGTACCGCTGAAGCCCGCCGGGCTCAGCCCTTGGCTTCGATCTCGCGCAGCGCCCGCACGAAGACATCGGGCGGTTGCCCGCCCTGGATCAGGTGGCGGCCATTGACCACCACCGATGGCACCGACTGGATGCCCAGCGCTTGCCAGCGCTGTTCGCGTTCGCGTACCGCCTCGGCATATTCGTCGGAACCAACGATCACGGCCGCGCGCTCGGCGTCCAGCCCCACGGCCGCGGCCAGTGCCACCAGCAGTTCGGGGTCGCCCGGGTTCAGGCCTTCGCCGTGATAGGCCTTCAGCAGCGCATGCTTCAACGCGCGTTGCGCAGCCGGGTCTTCGTCGAAGGCCCACATCAGCAGCCGGTGGGCATCGAAGGTGTTCCACACCTGCATGCGCTCACCGAAGCTGAAACCGACCTCGGCCCCGCGCTGCTTCAGCATCGTGGCAATGGCCTGGCGCTCTTCGGGTGGGCGGCCGTATTTGCGGGCGAGGTAGGCGTCGGCGCTTTCGCCCTCGGGCGGCATGTCGGGGTTCAGCTCGAAGGGCTGGAACTCGATGGCGACGTCGATCTCGCCGTCGAGTTCACGCAGCGCCGCTTCCAGCGCGTTCAGCCCCACCGCGCACCAGGGGCAGGCGATGTCGGAAACGAAATCGATCTTCATGGCACGGTCTCCCTGGCCGCCGGCTTGTTCGACCCGGCGACCATGTCGAAACGAAACAGGCGGCAGTCGATGGCGCCGTTGCGCAGCGGCACGCGGCGGCTTTCCTTCAGCCGCATCAGACCGGGCAGCTTCATGTCGGGCGTCAGCAGCCAGGCGGTCCAGCCGGCGTAATGGCGCTTCCAGTGCGCGGCCAGGCCACCGAAGAACTCGGCCGAAGACCCGCCACCCTCGAAACCCTCGCGCGAGGTATCGGTGCCCGTGCCCTTGGCCGCCAGGCGCTCGCCATAAGGCGGGTTCATCAGGATGGTGCCGCGCGGCATCGGCGGCAGGCGCTGCAGCGCATCGGCGGTCTTCAGCTCGATGGCGTGGGCGACACCGGCGCGCTGGGCGTTGCGCTGGGCGAAGTCGGTCATGCGGAAGCTCACGTCGCCGGCGAACACCGGCACCTGCGGGGCATGCACGCGGGCCTGGGCTTCGCGCTGCAGTTCGCGCCAGGTGTTCATCTGGGCTCTGAACGGCAGCATGCGTTCGAAAGCGAAGTGGCGCAGGCTGCCGGCGGCGATGCCGCAGGCCATCTGCGCCGCCTCGATGGCGATGGTGCCAGCGCCGCAGCAGGGGTCGAGCAAGGGGCCGTCTTCGGCCCGGCCCTGCCAGCCGATGGCGGCCAGCATCGACGCCGCCAGCGTTTCCTTCAGCGGCGCCTCGCCGGTGTCTTCGCGCCAGCCGCGCTTGAACAGGGCGTCGCCAGAGGTATCGGCATACAACATGGCGTGCTCGGGGCCGACGAACAGCGCGATCGGCAGATCGGGCCGGCGTGTGTCGACGCTGGGGCGCTCGCCCGTGGCTTCGCGCAGCACGTCGCACACCGCGTCCTTGATCCGCAGGGCGCTGAAATTCAGGCTCTGCAGCGGGCTCTGCATGGCCACCACGTCCACACGCAGCGTCTGCTGCGGCGTGATCCAGTCGACCCAGGGCACGCGCCGGGCCAGGTCGTACAGGTCGTGCTCGTCGCGGTAGGGGCCGTCGATCAGTGGCCACAGCACACGCTGGGCGATGCGGCTTTCCAGGTTCAGCTGCATCGCCATGCGCGCGTCACCCTCCACCCAAACGCCGCCGCGGCCGGTTTCCCCGGTCCGGCCGGTGATGCGCAGCACTTCGTCGGCCAGCCAGGCCTCGCTGCCGCTGGCGCAGGGCAGGAAGAGTGTGGCCCTCACATGCGCTTTCGCAGGCTGGCCGGGGCGATCTTCAGCGCCTCGCGGTACTTCGCCACCGTTCGCCGGGCGACCTGGATGCCCTGCTCCTCGAGCATTTCGCTGAGCTGACTGTCCGACAGCGGCTTGTTCACGTCCTCGGAACTGACCAGCTGCTGGATCAGCGCCCGCACCGCCGTGCTGCTGGCGTTGCCGCCGGCGTCGGTGTTCAGGCTGCTGCCGAAGAAGTACTTCAGCTCGAAGGTGCCGTGGATGGTGGCCATGTACTTGGCCGTGGTCACGCGCGAGATGGTGCTTTCGTGCAGGCCCAGCTCGTCGGCGATCTCGCGCAGCACCAGCGGTTTCATCGCGATCGCGCCATGGCTGAAGAAGCTCTTCTGGCGTTCGACGATGGCCTTGCTGACGCGCAGGATGGTGTCGAAGCGCTGCTGGATGTTCTTCATGAACCAGCGCGCCTCCTGCAAGCGCGAACCCAGGCCCGGCTGGCCGTTGCTGCCGCGCGTGCCGCGCACGGCCTGGGCATACAGGTCGTTGATTCGAAGCTTGGGCATGACGTCGGGGTTGAGCACCACGCTCAGGCCACGGCCGGTCTTGCGCACGATGACGTCGGGCACGATGGCGCTGGACTCGGTCTGGGCAAAGGGCCGGCCCGGCTTGGGTTCGCAGCCCTTGATGAGTTCGTGGGCCTCGCGCACCAGATCTTCGCTGGCCCCGGTCAGGGCCGTCAGGCGGCGCATGTCGCGGCGCGCCAGCAGTTCAAGGTACTGGTCGCAGATCTTCAGCGCCACCTGGCGCGCCGGCGTCTTCGGGCCCAGGTTCAGTTGCAGCGACAGGCATTCGCCCAGGCTGCGCGCGCCGATGCCGGGGGGTTCCATGCTCTGCAGCCAGCGCAAGGCACAGCGCAGGCGGTCGATCAGGGCGTCGGGCTCGGATGCCGCCACGACCTCGGCGTCCAGCATCTCGGCCAGGCGCTCGGCGATTTCTTCCAGCGGGTCGGCGAGATAGCCGTCGCCGTCCAGGGACTCGATCAGCACCCAGAGCGCGGCCCGGTCCTCGTCGGCCAGGCGCATGCCCATCAGCTGTTCGCGCAGGTGGTCCTGCAGGCTGAGGCTGCCGCCGCGGCGGTCCTGCGCATCCATCTCGTCACCGTCGTTGTCGGCGCCGCTGCCGCCGCTGGACAGGCTGGGGGTCTCGCGGATGCCGTCGAAGTCATCGCCTTCGGTGCCGTTTTCCCAGTCTTCTCGTTCGGTGCCGCCGAATTCCTCGGCGCGGATCTCGGCCACCGGCTCGCCACCGTCACCGGCCTCGGCGCCTTCGCCGCCTTCGCGCTCGGCCACCCGGTCGACGGCCTGGCGCTCGGCCGGGGTGTCGAAGGCGGTGGACCCGGCTTCGTCGTCGGTCTCGAGGAACGGGTTCTGCTCGAGCATCTGCTCGACTTCCTGGTGCAGTTCCAGCGTCGACAGCTGCAGCAGGCGGATCGACTGCTGCAGCTGCGGCGTCAGCGCCAGGTGCTGCGAAAGGCGGACTTGCAGAGACGGTTTCATCATCGGGGCCCGCCCGCCCTACATGCGGAAGTTCTCGCCGAGGTAGACCTTGCGGACCTCGGCGTTGGCGACGATCTCGCCGGGGGTGCCTTCGGCCAGCACGCTGCCGTCGCTGATGATGTAGGCGCGGTCGCAGATGCCCAGCGTCTCGCGCACGTTGTGGTCGGTGATGAGCACGCCGATGCCACGCTCGCGCAGGAAACCGATGATGCGCTGGATCTCCATCACCGCGATCGGGTCGACGCCGGCAAAAGGCTCGTCCAGCAGGATGAAGCGCGGCTGCGTGGCCAGGGCCCGGGCGATTTCCACCCGCCGGCGCTCACCGCCGGACAACGCGGGCGCCGGCGAATCGCGCAGGCCCTGGATCGACAGGTCGCGCAACAGGCCTTCGAGCAGGCTTTCTATCTGCGCCGCAGGCAGCGCTCGACCATCGGGCCCGAACTGCAGTTCGAGCACGGCGCGGATGTTCTCGGCCACGGTGAGCTTGCGGAAGATCGAGGCTTCCTGAGGCAGGTAGGACAGACCCAGCCGCGAACGCTGGTGGATGGGCAGGCCCTGGACGGCGCGGCCGTCGATGCGGATCTCGCCTGCATCGGCCCGCACCAGCCCCACCACCATGTAGAAGGTGGTGGTCTTGCCAGCGCCGTTGGGACCGAGCAGACCCACCACCTCGCCTGCGGCCACGGCCAGGTGCACGTCTTTCACGACCTTGCGCTGGCCGTAGGTCTTTGCCAGGTGTTTCGCCTCGAGCCGGCTGGCCTGCATCACCGCGGCGTCTTTCCGGCAGGGGCCGGCGCCGCGGCCGCGCCCAGGCTGCGGCTGGGGGTCAGGCCCGGGGTCGGCGCTGCCGGGGGTGCAGAGGCAGCGCTGTCCTGGCGTGGCGCCAGCACGGCGCGAACACGCCCGCTGGGGTTCACCGCCGTGCTCGTGCCGCCTTCGACGCGGAAGACCTCGGCCAGGTTGTCCCAGACGATCGTGCCGCCGGTGATCTCGTCGGCCACGACGCCGTCGCGCAAGCGCCGCACCGCGCCATTGCCGATGAAACGCAGGGTGTCCGCACGGCCATCGAAATCGATGCGGTCGGCGGTGCCTTCGACATACTCGTCCCCGACATCACGTCGCTGGCGCCAGCTGGCAGGCTTGCCTGAGGTGCCGATGGCCTGGCCGGTGTAGAACCCGTCGGGTGTCTGCCGTACCTCGATGCGGTCGGCGCGAATCACCATCGTGCCCTGGGTGATGACGGCGTTGCCGTCGTAGACGAAGACCTGTCGCTGCAGGTCCATGCTGCCGCTACGGTCGGCTTCCAGCACCATCGGCTTGGTGCGATCGGCCTTTTCTGCCCGAACCGGAAGCACGGCTGCGCCCAGCACACAGGCCATGGCACAGACGGACAGGAAACGGAAGCTCATCACAGGCATAGATTTCGGCACGGAACTTGCAGGCCATTCTAGCCTGCCAGCCGCGACAAACACCGCGCCCAGACCTGCGCTTTTCCCAGGCAGCGGAACTACTGCCTCATCGGCCCGACCTGGTACCCAGGGCGCCCGTCACAGAACCCGGCCTGCAGGAATGCCGACAGGAACCGGACCGGCCTCACAAGCCGCGGCGAACGCGGTCGATCAGGAAATCGGCCACGGCGACCATGCGGTCGTTGCCGCCGCTGAGCGAGCCTGAGGTGAAAAAGCGGCCGTGTACGCCCAGGGTGGGCACGCCGTCGATCTTGTAGTCCTGCGACAACTGGCGGGCCCGGGTGGCACGGGTATTGGCGCTGAACGAGGAAAAGGCTTCGCGGAACTTGGCCATGTCAACGCCTTGCGAGCCCACGAACTCGAAGATCTCGGATTCGGTCCCCAGCCGCCGGTTCTGCTGGTGGATGGCCGCAAAGATCCTGCGATGCATGGTGTTGATCTGGCCCAGATCCTCCAAGGCATAGAAGGCTTTTTGCAGAGGCTGCTGCGGCACGCCGAAAGCCACTGGCACGCGGCGGAAGGAGACATCGGCTGGCAGGCGCTTGACCCAGGCATCCAGAGTCGATTCGAAGGCGTAGCAGTGGGGGCACCAGTAGCCGAAGAATTCGACGACTTCGACCTTCTTGTCGGGTCCGGAAAGCGAAACAGGCGCCGGCGTATTGAGCCTGACGTAGTTCTTGCCCTCGACCGGCGCGCCTTGGGCATGCACGGTGCTGGCCAAGCTCAGGCCCAGACCGGTGGCAGCCAGTTGCAGGGAAAAGTCGCGCCGCTTCATGAAATTCCTTTCGGTTGATAAGCAAAAGTGTCCTGTAGGCACCTCAACGCCCTGGGAGCGCGCGCCGCCGACCGAGTTCCGGCAATCTGCCTCTGCGCCGCTGTCAGGGCTTTTCGACGCGCACGATCTGCGACTCGATGCTCGCTTCCTGCAGCCGGATCTGAATTCCGTCGGCGTCTTCGCGCGTGCGAAACGGGCCCAGCCGCACCCTGTAGACCGTACGGCCGGCTTGCTCGCGTTCGCTGATCTTGGCCACGTGGCCGGCAATCGCCAACCGGGCGCGCTGCTGTTCGGCGTCTTCGGTGCGCGTGAAGGCCCCGGCCTGGACAAAGTAGATGAAGGGTTCGGCCAGCGGCCGAGCCGCCTCGGTGCCAGCCAATATGGCGGCCGGGTCGCGTGCGGGCCGGATCGGCGCCGCAGATGCGGGCAAGGCTGGCGGCACCTGCGCCACGGCCGGAACAGCCGCCCCCGAAGCCGCTTCCGCGGCAACCGAGGCGGCACTGGCAGCGGCTGCCACCGGCCTGGGCGGCAGCTTTGCGCCCAGCGGCGCGTTCGGGTCCCAGTTGCGGTTGCGCTCGGCTTCGGCCGTGTCCTGTTCAGCGGTGCGCGGCGGCACCTTGTTGACGAAGGGAATGGGCGCGCGCGTGATGTAGAGCGCCACGGCCAGGGCCAGGGCCAGGCCCACCAGCAGGCCGACGACCATGCCCAGGCCAAACCCGCCCCGGGCCACGGAATGCGGCGGGCCGTGCTGGGGCTTCATGCGGCCACCTCGGCGGCCGGCGCCGCGTCACGGGCCATGGCCTGCGGCGCACTGACCCCCAGCACCGCCAGTGCGTTGCGCAGCACCTGGGCCGTTGCCGACAGCAGGGCCATGCGCGAATGCGCCAGGGCCGCGTCCTCGACCAGGAAGCGCTCTGCCCCGTAATAGGCATGGAAAGCGGCAGCCAGATCGCGCAGGTAGAAGGCCACGTCATGCGGAGCCAGTTCCGACGCGGCACGTGTGAGCATCGCGGGGTACTCGGCCAGCTTCAGCATCAGCGCGGCTTCGGTGGGTGCCGTCAGCAGGCTCAGGTCGGCGCGCACGAAGTCGCCATGGCCAGGGTTCTTTTCGCCATAGGCTGCCAGCACCGAGCAGATGCGCGCATGGGCGTACTGGACGTAGAACACCGGGTTCTCGTCGTTGGCTTTCAGCGCCAGGTCGACGTCGAAGGTGAATTCGGTGTCGGCCTTGCGGCTGATGAGGAAAAAGCGCACCGCGTCGCGGCTGGTCCAGTCGATCAGGTCGCGCACCGACACCGAGGTGCCGGCACGCTTGGACATCTTCACTTCCTGGCCGCCCTTCATCACCGCGATCATCTTGTAGAGCACGTAGTCGGGATAGCCCGCAGGGATGCCCATGCCCACCGCCTGCAGCCCGGCGCGCACCCTCGCCACGGTGCCGTGGTGGTCGGCGCCCTGGACGTTGATGACCTGCGTGTAGCCGCGCTCGAACTTGTTCAGGTGGTAGGCGACGTCGGGCACGAAGTAGGTGTAAAGCGTGCCGTCGTTGACTTTGGAGTCATCGCCGGTTGGCGATGACTTGCGCATCACGCGGTCCTTGTCGTCGCCATAGTCGGTGGTGCGCAGCCACAGCGCGCCGTCTTTCTCATAGGTCTTGCCGCTGGCCACCAGGCGCTGCACGGTGTCGTCGACACGGCCGCTGCTGTACAGGCTGCTTTCGAGGAAGTAGTGGTCGAAGTTCACGCCGAAAGCGCGCAGGTCCAGGTCCTGCTCGTGGCGCAGGAAAGCCACGGCGAACTGGGTGATGGCGTGCAGGTCGTCCTTGTCGCCGCTGGCGGTGAACTCGCGGTCGTCGGACTTCACCGTCTTTCTTGCCAGGTAGTCTTCGGCGATGTCGGCGATGTAGTCGCCGTTGTAGGCCTGCTCGGGCCAGCCGGGGTCGCCGGGCTTGAAGCCCTGCAGGCGCTTCTGCACCGAGATGCCCAGGTTGTTGATCTGCACGCCGGCGTCGTTGTAGTAGAACTCGCGCAGCACCTCGGCGCCCTGGCTGTGAAGCAGGTTGCAGATGCTGTCGCCCAGCGCGGCATTGCGTCCGTGGCCCACATGCAACGGGCCGGTGGGGTTGGCACTGACGAACTCCACCATCACGCGCCGCCCGCTGGCAGGTTGCCGGCCAAAGCCCTCGGCGGCAGCCAGCACTTCGGCGACAACGGCCTGCTTGGCAGCGGCCGACAGCCTCAGGTTGATGAAGCCCGGGCCGGCGATTTCCAGCGCCTGCACCCAGCGTCGGACCGCGGGCTGTCGCTGCAGCGCGTCGACCAGGGTCTGCGCCAGTTCGCGCGGGTTCTGGCGCAGCGCGCGGCTCAGGCCCATGGCCGCGGTGATGGCGAAGTCGCCATGCGCCGCCTGCTTCGGGCTTTCGAAGGCCGCCACGGGCGGCGCAATGCCTTCGGGCAGAGGGAGTTCGCCCAGGGCCGCAGCCAGGGCCTGCAGCAATTCCTGCTTGGCTTGGATCATGGTGGACGATTCTACTTTTTGCCCCCAGCGTGATTTTGGGACCGGTTATGCCGGCTGTTCGGACCACCAGGGCCGCCTGCCAGCCGCCAACATCCGGGGAATGGCTGCCCGTGACCTGACACCCTTGCCCCTGCCTGCCCGGTCGGCAGCCACCGACATGCCCGCGGTGATCGGCAAGTACCGCATCAAGGGTCGCCTGGGCGAAGGCGCCACCAGCGAGGTCTTCCTCGCCTACGACCCGTTCCGCGGCCAGGACGTGGCCGTCAAGCGCGTGCGCCGCAACCTTCAGGAAGAAGACGCTCGCGAGACCCACTTCCAGCAGCGCTTCTTCGCCGCCGAGGCCGCCCTGGTCGGCCGGCTGAACCACCCCAACGTGGTGCAGATCCTCGACGCCGTCGACGACCCGGTTGCACCCTACCTGGTGATGGAGTACGTCAAGGGGGTGACACTGCGCCGCTACTGCCGGGCCGACGCACTGCTGCCGCTGGCCACCGTCATCGAGATCGGCTTCAAGTGCGCGATGGCGCTGGGCTACGTGTTCAAGCAGGGCCTGATCCACCGCGACGTCAAACCCGCGAACCTGATGGTCACGCTCGACGGCGAGCAGATCAGCGAAGTCAAGATCACCGACTTCGGCAGCGTCTTCAACCTCGACGCCGACCACACCCAGGTTTTCCGGGTGGGCAGCCTGGCCTACATGTCGCCCGAACAACTGGATGGCGACGCGCTGGACTGCCGCGCCGACATCTACTCGCTGTCGGCAGTGCTCTACCACCTGCTGGCCGGCCGGCCGCCGTTCGACGGGCAGACCCAGCCGGCCATCATGAACCAGATCTACAACGCCACGCCGCCGCCGCTGGCCAGGCTGCGCGAGGGCATCTCCCCGCAGCTTCAGGGCCTGATCGAGCGCGGCCTGGCCAAGAGCCGCGAAGACCGGCCAGCCAACTGGGACGAGTTCTCGCAGGCCTTGTCGGACCTGGTGGCCCACCAGCAGGCCCAGCGCGGGCCGCTGCAGGAGGTGCTGGACTCGGAGCGCTTCACCCTCTTGCGCTCGCTGGACTTCTTTGCCGGCTTCGGCGACGTCGAGCTGTGGGAGGTGGTCCACCGGGCACGCTGGCAGCGTCATGGCTTCGGCGCCGCACTGTTCAGGAAAGGCGAAGAAGGCAACGCCTTCCACATCATCACCCAGGGCCAGGTCGACGTGTACCGCGACGGCAGCAAGGTGGCCACCCTGGGGGCCGGCACCTCGGTGGGCGAGATGGCCTACCTGGCGCCCAGCCCCGACCTGCGCGTGCACACGGCCGACCTGCTGGTGTCGCAACCTGCCACGACCCTGGCCTTCACGCCCGAAACCATGCAGCGGCTGTCGCTGCAGGCGCGGCACCTGTTCGACGTGGCCTTCATCCGCGTGCTGGTGCGGCGGCTGCACGCCGCCCACGAAGCCCTGGCCCACCCGCGACGGATACTGTAGGCCCACGGTCAGCCGCCGCGTGTCCCCGCGCGTTCATATATTGCCGAGGCCGCGGAGCTCTGCTGCAATCGCGCTCGGCACCATCGCCCAACCTGCCCGAGGACACCATGAAGAAATCCATGATCACCGCTGCTGCCCTGCTGCTTTCACTGTTCGCCAGCCAGGCCTTTGCCGCAGCCACCTGCGAGGCCCAGGCCGCCGAGAGGAAGCTCAACGGTGCCGCCAAGAACAGCTTCGTGAAAAAGTGCGAGAAGGACGCCGCCGCTGCCAACCCGGTGGCCGCCGCCTGCGAGAAGAGCGCCACCGACAAGAGGCTGGCCGGCGCCGCCAAGACCAGCCACATCAAGAAGTGCACCGCCGACGGCGGCCCGGCCAAGAACTGAGGTCGGTCGCCTTCAGCGCTCGACGGCCCGTTGCCAATAGGCCGGGTCGCCGTAGCTGTGCTTGATGAAGTCGATCCACAGCCGCACCCGCAGCGGCAGGTGCTTGCGCTGGGGAAAAACGGCGTAGATGCCGTTGGGCGGCGCCTGGAAGGCTTCCAGCACCACCTGCAGCCGGCCCTGCGCCACGTGATGCTCGACTTCCCAGGTGCTGCGCCAGGCGATGCCCAGGCCCTGCAGGCACCACTGCTGGAGCACCTGGCCGTCGCTGCAGTCGAGCCTGCCGCTGGGGCGCGTGTACGTGACTTCGCCATCCACTGAAAAAGCCCAGCCGCGGCTCTGACTGGCGTCGCTGCTCAGCGTCAGGCACTGGTGGCGGGCCAGGTCGGCCGGGGTCTGAGGGATGCCTGCATGCTGCAGATAGCCGTGCGTGGCCACGCACAGGCGCCGGTTGTCGGCCAGGCGCACGCTGACCAGGCTGCTGTCGGGCAGGTCGCCGACGCGGATGGCGCAGTCGACACTTTCATTGACGATATCCACGACCCGGTCGCTCAGGTTCAGCGACAGGCTCACTTCGGGGTGCTGGGCCAGGAAATCGGGCACCAGCGGCGCCACATGGCGGCGGCCGAAGCCGGCGGGCGCAGTGATGCGCAGGTGGCCGCTGGCCTTCACGCCGCCGGCGCTGACGCTGGCCTCGGCATTGGTCAGGTCGGCCAGGAAACGCTGGCAGTCTTCCAGGAAAGCACTGCCTTCGTGCGTGAGCGTGAGCTTGCGCGTGGTGCGCACCAGCAGCTTCACCCCCAGACGTTCTTCCAGCGCGTCGATGCGCCGGCCAATGACAGCAGGCGCCACGCCTTCGACATGGGCGGCGGCGGTCAGACTTCCGCGCGAGGCCACCAACACGAAGGATTCGATCTGCTTGAGCCGCGCCATGAGCCCAGACTATGCATCAAATCTGCACGAATCCATCACTTTTTCGGGAGTTAATGGCGCAGGCGGTCTTGAATAGACTGCGCGCATGGCCAAAGCACCGTCCCAGCCTCGCGCCGTTCTATTCGACGCTTACGGCACCTTGTTCGACGTCTACAGCGTCGGCTTGCTGGCCGAGCAGCTGTTTCCAGGCCGCGGCGAGGCCCTGGCCACGCTGTGGCGCGACAAGCAGATCGACTACACCCGGCTGCTGACCCTGGCCGGCCGTTATCAGCCGTTCTGGGAAGTCACCCGGAACGGACTGCGCCATGCGGCCCAGCGCCTGAAGCTCGACCTGGGCGCAACAGCCGAAGACCGGTTGATGAACCAGTACCGGCACCTCAGCGCCTTTCCGGAGAACCGCGAAGTGCTGGCGGAGCTGCAGCGCCGCGGCATCCCGGCCGGCATCCTGAGCAATGGCGACCCCGACATGCTGGCCGTGGCCACCCGGAGCGCCGGCTTCGACGGCCTGCTGCAGCACGTCATCAGCGTGCATGGCGTGCAACGCTACAAGGTCGACGCCACCGCCTACGCCCTGGGCCCCCAGGCCCTGGGACTGCCGGCGCGCGACATCCTGTTCGTTTCCAGCAACGGCTGGGACGCGATCGGCGCCACCTGGCACGGCTACACCACCCTGTGGGTGAATCGGGCCGGGCTGCCGATCGAGCAGCTGGGCACCGAGCCCACGCACATCGGCGCCAGCCTGCGGGCGGTGCTCGACCTCTTTCCCGTCTCGAACTGAATCCGTTGAACCTCCTGAACCTTCTGAACCTGCCTGAGGCCACCACCATGCGCATTCCCTGCCACCGCCTGTTCGTCGCCAACGCCCTGCACGACTTCATCGAAAACGAAGTGCTGCCCGGCACCGGCATCTCGCCTGAGCGCTTCTGGGCCGGCTTCGACGCCATCGTTGCCGAGATGGCACCACGCAATGCCGAGCTGCTGGCCGAGCGCGACCGCCTGCAGGCCGAGCTCGATGCCTGGCACAGCGCCCACCCCGGCCCGATCAGCGACCCGGCGGCCTACCGCGCCTTCCTCGAGCGCATCGGCTACCTGCAGCCCACGCCCGCGCCCTTCACCGTGAGCACGGCAAACGTGGACGATGAACTCGCGCTGCAGGCCGGCCCGCAGCTGGTGGTGCCGATCCTCAACGCCCGCTACGCGCTGAACGCCGCCAACGCGCGCTGGGGCAGCCTGTATGACGCCCTCTACGGCACCGACGCCATCTCCGAAACAGACGGCGCCGGCAGGGCCGGCGGCTACAACCCCGTGCGCGGCGCACGCGTCATCGCCTACGCCCGCCGCTTCCTCGACCAGGCCTTCCCGCTGGTCCAGGGCAGCCATGTCGACGCGAGCAGCTATGCCGTCGTCGACGGCCGGCTCGTCGTCGGGCTCAAGGGCGAGATGCACACCGGCCTGGCCAATGCCGGCGCGCTGGTGGGCTGGCAGGGCCAGGCCACGGCGCCGAGCTCGGTGCTGCTGAAGCACAACGGCCTGCACGTGGACATCCGCATCGACCGCAGCACCACCATCGGTGCCAGCGACACCGCCGGCGTGGCCGACGTGGTGCTGGAAGCCGCCCTGTCCACCATCCTCGACCTCGAAGACAGCGTGGCCGCCGTCGACGCCGAGGACAAGGTGCTGGGCTACCGCAACTGGCTCGGCATCCTGCAGGGCACGCTGACGGAAGACGTGCGCAAGAACGGCCGCACCTTCACGCGCGGGCTCAACCCCGACCGCGTCTACCAGTCGCCCGCTGGCGAGGTGCGCCTGCATGGCCGCAGCCTGATGTTCCTGCGCAATGTCGGCCACCTGATGACGAACCCGGCCGTGATCTGGGCCGATGCGCAAGGCCGGGAGCACGAGATTCCCGAAGGCATCCTCGACGCCGTCGTCACCACCACCATCGCCCTGTACGACCTGAAGCGTGCGCCCGGCGGCATCCGCAACAGCCGCACCGGCAGCATCTACATCGTGAAGCCGAAGATGCACGGCCCGGCCGAAGTGGCCTTCGCCAGCGAACTGTTCGGCCGCGTCGAAAAGCTGCTGGGCCTGCCTGACAGCACCGTGAAGCTGGGCATCATGGACGAGGAGCGCCGCACCAGCCTGAACCTGAAGGCCTGCATCCAGGCCGCCAGCAGCCGCGTGGCCTTCATCAACACGGGCTTCCTCGACCGCACCGGCGACGAGATTCACACCGCCATGCACGCCGGCCCGATGGTGCGCAAGCCGCGCATGAAGATGACCAACTGGCTGCGCGCCTACGAGTTCAACAATGTCCAGGTCGGCCTGACCTGCGGGCTGCGCGGGCGCGCCCAGATCGGCAAGGGCATGTGGGCCATGCCCGACCTGATGGCCGACATGCTGAAGGAAAAGATCGCGCACCCGCAGGCCGGCGCCAATACCGCGTGGGTGCCCAGCCCCACCGCCGCAACCCTGCACGCGCTGCACTACCACCAGGTCGACGTCACCGCGCTGCAGATCACCATGGAAGAGTTTGCGTTCAGCAGCAAGGCGGCCAGGGTCGAACAGGCCTTGCAGGACGCCATGCTGCAGGTGCCGGTGGCGCTGCTGCCGTTCTGGACGCCCCCTGAGATCCAGCAGGAGCTGGACAACAACGTTCAGGGCATCCTGGGCTACGTGGTGCGCTGGGTCGACCAGGGCGTGGGCTGCAGCAAGGTGCCCGACATCCACAACGTCGGCCTGATGGAAGACCGCGCCACACTGCGCATCAGCAGCCAGCACATCGCCAACTGGCTGACCCACGGCATCGTCAACCCCGAACAGGTGCACGCCTCGTTCCGCCGCATGGCGGCTGTGGTCGACGGGCAGAACGCCGGCGACCCGCTCTACCGGCCGATGGCCGGGCACGAGGACACCCACCTGGCCTTCCAGGTCGCGCTGGACCTGGTGTTCAAGGGCAAGGAACAGCCCAGCGGCTACACCGAGCCGCTGCTGCATGCGGCGCGGCTGAAGCTGAAGGCGGCGCAGAACCAGGTGGTCGCCGCCGCGAGCTGAACCCGCTGGCAGGCGGCAGGGCTGCCCCCGGCGGCCTGCGCTGCCTACAATCCCGCGCGGATGAGCCGACCCGATCCGACGCCCCGCCTGCCACCACGCTGCGACGTGCTCGTCGTCGGCGCCGGCCCGGCCGGCAGCGCCGCCGCGCAGAAGCTGGCGGCGCAGGGGCTGGACGTGCTGCTGGTCGACCAGCACGAGTTTCCGCGCGACAAGATCTGCGGCGACGGGCTCATCCCCGACACCCATGCCGCCTTCCGCCGGCTGGGCGTGTACGACGAAGTCGCCGCCCTGGCCATGCCCGTGCAGCACGTGCGTTGCGTGGGCCCGCGCGGCGGCCACATCGACATTCCGGGGCAGTTGTCGGTGCTGCCGCGCAAGCAGCTCGACCACATCCTGGTACGCGCCGCACAGCGCGCCGGCGCGGTGCTGGCCACACCGGTGAAGTTCGAGGCGCCTCTCGAAGAAAATGGCCGTGTCGTCGGCGCACGGCTGAAGCATGCCGGGCAAAACGGCACGACGTGCGAAGTGCGCGCCCGCTGGACCGTGCTGGCCACCGGCGCCGTACCTGCAGCCTTGATGGCCGCCGGCCTGTGCGACCGCCACACCCCCAGCGGCGTGGCATTGCGCGGCTATGTCCGGCACGACGCCATGGTCGGCCGCATCACCCAACTGCAGATCGTCTGGCACCCGCGCATGCGCGGCGGCTATGGCTGGATCTTCCCGGCCCCTGGCGGCCTGTTCAACATCGGCGCAGGTCTCACCGGCAGCCATATCCAGACGCGCAGCGCGCGCGGCAACAAGGGCAGCCGCGACAGCGCAAACCTGAAGGACTTCTTCCAGGCCTTCTGCGAGATCTATGCCCCGGCGCGCGAGCTCATGGCTGGCGGCCAGTTGCAGGGCGAACTGAAAGGTGCGCCGCTGCGCTGCTCGCTCATCGGCGGACGCTGGTCGCGGCCGGGCCTGCTGGTGGCCGGCGAAGCCGCTGGCAGCACCTATGCCTTCAGTGGCGAGGGCATCGGCAAGGCCATGGAGACCGGCATGATCGCCGCCGAGGCGATTCACAATGCCACCGACGACGACGCCGTCCAGGCGCATCATGCCCAAGGCCTGCGCAGAATCAAGCCACAGTTCGACCTGTACGAGACCGCCAGCCGCGTCAACCACCACCCCTGGCTGGCCGACCTGGTGATCTGGCGCGGGCGCAAGAGCCCGCGCATCTTGAACCGCCTGTCGGGCGTGCTGGAAGAAACGCAGAACCCTGGACGCCTGTTCACTGTCTCAGGGATCACCAAGCTGATGTTCGAATGACTGGAAACCCGCCATGACTGCTTTGCCCGTACGCCGATCCCTGCCGCTTCTGACCCTGGTCAGCCTGGCAGCCCTGTTCTCGGCCGGCTGCGGCGGTGGCGAGGAATCCGTGGTGCCCACCGTCAGTTCGACCAGCGTGCAACCGGCGGGCACGCTGGGCAGCGGCCAGGGCACCGGCACCTACGGCCAGAAAATCCGGCTGACCGTCAACGGCAGCGCGCTCGACAACGGCATCACGGTGCTGTCCAACAGTTGCAGTGGCATGACGCGGCTCACCGCAGCGCCGTTCGAGAGCAACGCGAGCACCGCCTACTACGAATGCACGGTGAACAGCGCCGGCACGGTCACGCTCGGCGTGCTGCGCGACATCAGCGGCTTCGTCATGGCCACCGTGCCTGTCACCGTGCCCGCGCCGCAGGTCACCCTGACGGTGGGCAACGGCAGCAGCAGCCTGGGCAACGTCGTCATCACGCTCAACCCGGCCCAGGCGCCCGTGACGGTGCGCAACTTCATGGACTACGTGAACTCCGGCTTTTACGTCGGCACGGTGTTCCACCGCAATTCGCCCGACTTCGTCATCCAGGGCGGCGGCTACGCCGGCCCGCTGACCCCCGGCGCCACCGCCCCCACCCCGAAGACCACCAACGCAGCCATCGTGCTCGAAGACAACGCCGGCCTGTCGAACCTGCGGTGGACGGTGGCCATGGCACGCACCAACGCGCCCAACTCGGCGACCTCGCAATTCTTCGTGAACATGGTCGACAACCCGACCCTGAACCGCACCCCCACCACACGCGGCTTCGCCGTCTTCGGCACGGTCACGGCCGGCACCGAGGTCGTCACCGCCATGACCAGCGCGCCCTGCGTCGCCTTCCCGGCTCTGCTGCCCAGCGGCGACTGCCTGCCGCAGCCCAATCTCGTCGTCACCGCCGCCGCGCAGACACGCTGAGCGCTGCCGGACACCCGCCATGTGCCAACTGCTGGGCATGAACGCGAACACGCCCACCGACGTGATGTTCAGCTTCACCGGCCTGGCCACGCGCGCCAGCGAACACAAGGACGGCTTCGGCATCGCCTTCTTCGAAGACCGCGGGCTGCGCCACTTCATCGACCGCGACGGCGCGCTGCACAGCCCGGTGGCCGAGATGATCAAGCGCTACCCGATCAAGAGCGAGGTCGTCATCGCCCACATCCGCAAGGCCACCGTGGGCGCGGTGGCGCTGCAGAACTGCCACCCCTTCGTGCGCGAACTCTGGGGCCGGCACTGGGTATTCGCCCACAACGGCGACCTGAAGGACTACGCGCCGCGGCTGCACGGCGCCTTCAGGCCGGTGGGCGACACCGACAGCGAACGCGCCTTCTGCTGGCTGATGCAGGAACTGGCCAAGGCCCATGCCAGCGTGCCCGGCATTGCCGAGCTGAGCCACACCCTGCGTGAACTGCTGCCGCAGCCGGCAGCGCACGGCAGCTTCAACATGCTGCTGTCCAACGGGCAGGCGCTGTGGGCTTACGGCACGACCAAGCTCTACGCGGTGGAACGCCGGCACCCCTTCACGGCCGCACGGCTGGCCGACGAAGACCTGAGCATCGACTTCGCCGCCCACACGACGCCGCAGGACCGGGTGGCGGTGGTCGCCACCGAGCCACTGACCGCCGACGAAACCTGGCAACCCTTTGCCGCCGGCGAACTGCGCGTCTACAGCGGCGGGCAACTGTTCAACGGCTGAAACCGGCCATCGAGCGCCGCAGCCGGCAGCCCGCCCGGCAGTGTGCCCCCCAGCGCAGCGCGCTGCCTACACTGGCGGCGATGGAACTGCCACGCTCTTGCCTGCCGAATGCCGACCTTGGGGCCGGGCCGAGCGCTGGCACCCGGGCCAGCCCGGGTGCCGGCCCCCGCCTCCCCGGGTTGAAGCCCCTTTCCGAAGGCAACCGCCTGCAGCGCGCCTATGCGCGCTGGGCGGCACCGCATTACGAGCGGCTGGACCCGGCGCTGCGCCAGGAAGCCGAGGCCGTCGACCGCTGGCTCTACAGCCGTCAGGCCTGGGGTCTGTGGCTGGGCCTGGCCGCGGCCCTGCTGGCCACCGCCGCGGGCCTGCGGGCTTCGGGGCTGCCACTGTGGGTGGCCGCGCTGTGCAGCCTGGCGGTCTGGGTGAGCCTGCCCCTCGGCCTGTTCGCGGCCTGGATGCAGCCCCAGAAGTTCACCGGCCGGCGCCTGCTGCGCGGCGCCGCGGGCTCGCTGCTGCTCGCCTACCTGGGGCTGGCCTGCGGTTTCCTGTTCGGCCGCTGGCAGCGCCACGGCAGCCTTCAGACCGACACCCTGTGGCAGGCGCTGCGCGACGCTGCCGTCACCGCCACGCCGGTGGTGCTGGTGCTGCTGGGGCTGCTGCTGGCCCTGACCTGGGGCGTGGCGCAGATCAGGCGCCAGCGCAGCGAACGTGAACTCGAAGCCCTGCGCCTGGTGCAGGAGCGCGACCACGCGGCGCGCCGGGCGGCCGAGGCGCAACTGCGGCTGCTGCAGGCGCAGATCCAGCCGCACTTCATCTTCAACACCCTGGCCACGGTGCAGCACTGGGTGGACACGGCCGACCCGCGCGCCGCGCCGCTGTTGCGCGCGCTGTCGACCTTCCTGCGTGGCAGCACCGAGCTGCTGGCGCGCGAGCAGGCCACCCTGGCCGAGGAAGCCGCGCTGGCCGGCCACTACCTGGACATCCTGCAGGCCCGGCTCGGCAGCCGGCTGCAGGTGTCGATCGAGATCGACCCGGCCGTCGCCAGCCAGGCGCTGCCGCCGGGACTGCTGCTGACGCTGGTGGAAAACGCCGTCGAGCATGGCATCTCGCCGGCCCTGGCCGGCGGCACGGTGCGTGTGCAGGCCGGCCCCACCGCCAGCGGCTGGCGGCTGTGCGTCAGGGACGACGGCGCCGGCCCGCCGGCGCACTGGCAGGAAGGCACGGGCCTGGCCAACTGCCGGCAAAGGCTGGCGCATCGCTTCGGCAGCCAGGCGCGGCTGAGCCTGCAAGCCCTGCAACCCGCCGGCACCCAGGCTTGCATCGAGGTGCAGGCCGCCACCCTTCCCGAAGGACGCCTGTGAACAAGCGGTGGCGCCGCTTCTCGGGTTGTGACGACCGCCCCGTCGGCGTGCTGCCCGCCAGCGACCGCATCGACTGGTCGCAGTTGTGGAACCCCGGCCCGGTGCGCGTCTTCACCGACGAGGAACTGGCCCGCGCCGGGCGCGACGCGCCCAGCCGCACGCTCGTCGTGATGGTCACGCTGATGGGCGTGTCGATGATCTTCCCGTTGCTGCAGTCGGTGCCACAGGGGCTGCTGGCCCAGGTGACGGCCATGCTCGCGGGCGGCCTGGCGACCCTGGGCACCTTGGCCAAACGGCTGTGGTGGCGGCCCGAACGCCGGCTGCTGAACTCGGCGATCTGGGTCTTCGCGGCACTGGGCCTGGCGGTCGGGCTCATCGTCGGCCTGGGGCAGCACAAGACCGAGGCCGCGCGCTGGCTGGTGGGCACGACGGTCGGCGTCGTCGCGATAGGCCACCTGGGTCTGTGGTTTCTCGCCGTCTACCGCAGCGAGCAGATCGCTGCGCGCCTGCGCGAACTGGCCGAACGCGAACGTGCCGCCGACATGGCGCGGCAGCTGGCCACGGCGCAGATCCAGCCGCACTTCCTGTTCAACACCCTGGCCAGCCTGCAGCACTGGGTGCAGACGGGCGATGCGCGCGCCGCACCGCTGCTGGCCGACCTGACGGCCTTCCTGCGCGCCACGCTGCCGCTGTTCAATCGCCAGCGCCTGCGCCTGGGCGATGAGGCCGAGGCCGTGCGCCGCTACCTGGCGGTGATGCAGCTGCGCCTGGGCGAACGCCTGCATTACGGCGTGCAGATCGATGACGACGCGGCCGAACTGCAGGTGCCTCCCGGCCTGCTGCTGACCCTGGTGGAAAACGCCGTCGAGCACGGCGTGCAGGGCAGCCTGCGCGGTGCCGAGGTGCAGGTGCGCGCAGGCATCGAGCCCGGCAGCGCCGGCCGCCAGGCCTGGATCAGCGTGCGCGACACCGGTCCCGGCTGTGCCCCGGGCGCCGCCGACGGCGTGGGCCTGGGCAACAGCCGCGTGCGCCTGCAGCAGGCCTTCGGCGCCCAGGCGCGGCTGAACCTGGGCGAGGCCGCCGGCGGCGGCTGCGACGCGCGCATCGAGTGGCCCTTGCCGATCCCCACCCCGAACTGAACTCACCCTCCATGCCCACCACCGCCCTGATTGCCGACGACGAAGAAGCCCCCCGCGCCCAGCTGCGCCTGGCCCTGCAGCAGGCCTGGCCCGACCTGCAGATCGTGGCCGAGGCCACGAACGGCGTCGACGCCTGGGACGCCTACCTCGAACACGAGCCCCAGGTCTGCTTCCTGGACATCCGCATGCCCGGGCTGACCGGCATCGACGTGGCGCGGCGCATCGGGCCGGGCACGGCCGTGGTCTTCGTCACCGCCTACGGCGACCACGCCCTGGCCGCCTTCGACGCCGGCGCCGTGGACTACCTGATGAAACCCGTGGACCCCGAGCGCGTGGCCCAGACCGTAGCCCGGCTGCACCAGCGCAAGGCCCTGGCCGCGCCGGCGCAGCCCCTGCTGCAGGACCTGCTGGCCCAGCTGCAGGGCCAGGCCGGCAGCGCGCGGCGCCCGCCGCTGCAGGTGCTGCAGGCCAGCGTCGGGCGCGAAGTGCGACTGATCCGCACGGACGAGGTCGTCTACTTCGAAAGCGACAGCCGCTACACGCGCGTCGTCTTCGAGGGCGATGGCAAGGACGGCAAGCCTGCCGGCGGCGACGCGCTGATCCGCACGCCGCTGAAGGAGCTGCTGGCGCAGCTGGATGACAGCGTCTTCTGGCAGGTGCACCGCAGCGTGATCGTCAACCACCGCCACATCGCCAGCGCGGTGCGCGTGGACGAAGGCAGCATGCACCTGACGCTGCGCGGGCGGCCCGAGACCCTGCCGGTGTCGCGCCACTTCCAGGCCTTGTTCAAGGGGCAGTAGGCCAGGCGGGCGCCGCATCCGGTTGACCTGCAGCCTGCAGACGTTCGAACACCCTCTCGGCGTCGATGCGCATCGCCTCACTGAAACCGTAGTCGGCCAGCATGGTCAGGCCGTTGGTACGTTCCAGCACGCCGGCCTGCAGCGTTTGCGCGCCGTCGGCGGCCAGCACCACGCACCAGGGCAGCAGGGCCGGCGCCAGCCAGGGCGCCAACTGCCGGTGATGCGTGGCCATCAGCAGCAGTGCGGTGGCCGCCAGCTCACGCGCCAGCGCGGCGGTGGCGGCCATCGATTCCTGCGGGTTGGTGCCGCGGAAGATCTCGTCCACCAGCAGCAGCGCGCCCCCGGGCCGCTGCGCCAGGCCACACAGCCAGCGCGCACGCCCGAGCTCGGCCATGTAGAGGCTGGTCGCCGTGCCCAGGGAATCCTCGATCTGCAGGCTGGTGCCCACCGGCAGCCGCGGCACGCGCGCCTGGCTGGCGTAGCAGAAGCCGAACGCCTGCCCCACGACGACATTCAAGCCCACGCTGCGCAATAGCGTACTCTTACCAGCGCCGTTCTGGCCGGTGATGAAGGCTCCCTGTCCGTCCAGCCGCAGCGACAGCGGGTGCGGCCGGTCCAGCAGCGGGTGCACCAGGTCGACGAAGTCCAGGCTGCGGCCTTGGGCCAACTGCGCGCTGCAGGTGGCCGGGCCGTGGCGCAGGTGGCCGCGCAGCGTGAGGTCGGCCTCGAGACCGGCCACGGCCAGGAACACCTGCTGCAGGCCGGCACGCTGCAGCGGCAGCCGCGCCAGGTCGCGGCCCCAGCGGCGGTACTGCGTCAGGGCCAGCAGGTTGGCGTATTCGGCCAGTGCCGGAATGCGGTCGGCCCAGCCCGGACCCAGCGCGCGCAGCAGCGTGCGCGCAGTCGGGGCCTGGTCCTGCACCGGGTGCAGGATGGCGCTGTGCCGGCCGGCCGCGGCGGCATCGGTCGTGGCCTGCAGCATCACCAGCAGGGCCCAGCGCTGGCGCTGCCATTGCTGCAGCGGCGCATGCAGGGCAATCTGCGCCCGTGTCGAGACCACCAGCGTGGCCAGGCCCAGTGCCGCAGCCCAGGCCACGGCACCGGCTGCAGCCAGCCCCGCCGCCGCCACGAAACCCAGCGGCACCGCCCACAGATGCCGCACCCAGGCCGGTACCACCGGGAGCGGGTCGCTGAACAAGGGGCCGGCCAGGTCGATGTCGACGCTGCGCAGCGGCTGCAGCGCCATCCACGCCGCGTCGACCTCGGCGTCGGACTGCGGCCCTTGCAGCCGCGCCTGCAATCGATCGTCGGGCGCCAGCGTGGTGCTGGCGCGAAGCCGGTGAAACAGCACCTGCCGGCCGAACAGGCTGGTGTGGCGCGCCAGTGCGTCGAGGTAGCGGCCCAGCTCCAGGTCGCGCCAGGTCGCGTCGTCCAGCACTGGCGCAGGATCGGTCATGTCCGCCATCAAGGCCGCATGCAGGCGCTGCACCTCGTCGGGCAGGAACCAGCCGTAAGCCACCACGCCTGGACGGCGCCCGCGCCACCACTGCCGCAGCCGCTGCCCGATGCCCGGCCCGGGCTCACCCCCTGACTGCGTGGCCGCCGGTTGTTGCGGCGGGGCCGAAGGATCGATGGAAGGAACGGGAGCCAAGTCAATTTCCGGGTGCTGCGCCCGCAGAATAGTGTTTTCGATTGTGCTGTTCTCCCATGCCCCCGATCCCGGTCCCCCGCTTCGACCAGTTCTACCGCGATGCCGAACTGACCCGCCTGCTTCACGACTACGCCGCCGCCGTGCCCCAGCTGGTGCAGGTGCGCAGCATCGGCAAAAGCCACGAGGGCCGCGACATCTGGCTCCTGGTGCTGACCAACACGGCCACCGGGGCCGATACCGACAAGCCCGCGTTCTGGGTCGACGGCAACATCCACGCCGCCGAACTGACCGCCAGCACCGCCTGCCTGTACTGGCTGCACACCCTGGTCTCGGGCTACGACAGCGCTGAAGACAAGGACCGCGGCATCCGCGAGCTGCTGGACAGCCGCGTCGTCTACATGGTGCCGCGCCTGAATCCCGACGGCGCCGAGCTGGCCCTGGCCGACCGGCCCCGGCACATCCGTTCTTCGACGCGCCCCTACCCGTACGACGAGAATCCGGTCGAGGGGCTGAACGTGCAGGACGTGGACGGCGATGGCCGCATGCTCAGCATGCGCGTGCCCGACCCCCACGGCACCTGGAAGCAGCACGCCGCCGACGCGCGCCTGATGGTGCCGCGCGAACCGGGCGAGTTCGGCGGCCAGTACTACCGCGTCATGCCCGAGGGGCTTCTGACCGACTTCGACGGCCTGAGGATCAGCGTCAACCCCGACCGCGAAGGCCTGGACCTGAACCGCAACTTCCCCGCCCACTGGCGCCAGGAAGGCGAGCAGCAGGGCGCCGGCCCCTACCCCACCAGCGAACCCGAAGTGCGGGCGATGGTGGACTTCATCACCACCCACCCCAACATCGGCGCGGCGGTGAGCTTCCACACCCACAGCGGCGTGATCCTGCGGCCTTCGGGCATGTGCAAGGACGACGACATCACGCCCGAAGACCTGTGGATGATCCAGCGCCTGTCCGACAGCGGCGCGAAGCTCACGGGCTATCCGTCAGTGAGCATCTGGCACGACTTCAAGTACCACCCCAAGCAGGTCATCACCGGCACCCAGGACTGGGTCTACGAACATCTGGGCGCGCTGTTCTGGACCGTCGAGATCTGGTCGCCGAACAAGGAAGCCGGCATCAGCGACTACAAGTGGATCGAGTGGTATCGCGACCACCCGGCCGAAGACGATCTGAAATTGCTGAAGTGGAGCGACGAGAAGTGCGGCGGCCAGGCCCATGTCGACTGGTATCCCTACCAGCACCCGCAGCTGGGCATGGTCGAGCTCGGCGGCTGGGACAAGATGAACTACTGGCGCAACCCGCCGCCAGCGCTGCGTGAACGCGAGGCCGCGCGCTTTCCGGCCTGGCTGCAGCAGATCGCGCTGTCGCTGCCGAAGCTGGAGGTGCTGCGCACCGAGGTGCGGGCACTCGGCGACGACACCTGGCGCGTGCGCTTTGCGGTCGCCAACAGCGGCTACCTGCCGGCCTACGTGACGCAGCGCGCACGCGAACGCAAGACCGTGCGCGGCACGGT
This sequence comes from Burkholderiales bacterium Ga0077543, assembly GCA_001464055.1. GTDB lineage: Bacteria > Pseudomonadota > Gammaproteobacteria > Burkholderiales > Burkholderiaceae_C > Rubrivivax. The sequence continues at coordinate 22,767 of LNET01000073.1, read as the reverse complement.
CTTCCAGATCCACCTGGGCGACGGCCTGAGCCTGGTGAGCGGGCGCGAACGGGTCGTCGGCGCCCACCTCGAAGGCCATGCGCCGAAGAGCAGCCTGCAGGCCTTCCTGCCCAACCGCGACATCACCGGCGACCGGGCCGTGGTCGAATGGGTGGTGCGTGGCGCGCGCGGCACGGCCTTGGCGCTGTCGGCCACGGCCGACCGCGCCGGTACGGTGCGCTGCGAGGTCATCCTCGATTGAGCGCCGCACCTCCTGCACTGGCGCAGGGCGCAGACCACTTCGGCACGCTCTTCGAGTTTCTTCCGGTGGGCGCCTATCGCACCACCGCCGAGGGTCGACAGCTCCGCGCCAACCCGGCGCTGGCGCGCATGAACGGCTTCGCCGACGAAGCCGAACTGCTCGCCAGCGTCTGCGACATCGGCCACAACTGGTACGTGCAGCCAGGGCGGCGTGATGAGTTCAAGGCCCTGATGGCCGAGAGCGGCCGCGTCACCGCCTTCGAAAGCGAGGTCTTCCGCTACAAGACGCGCGAACGCATCTGGATCAGCGAGAACGCCCATGCCGTGCGCGACGCGCAGGGTCGGCTGCTGTACTACGAAGGCACGGTCGAGGACATCACCGACCGCGTGCACGACCGCGAAGCGCTGCGGCGCAACGAACAGCAGCTCCGGCAGATCATCGACCTGGTGCCCGGTGTCAGCTACCGGGTGGTGACCAGCCCCGAAGGCGTCTCGACGGTGGACTTCATCAGCCCGAACGTCCAAGACATGCTGGGATTGAAGGCCGAAGAGCTGCTGGCCGATTCGCGGGCCGTGCACCGACTGCGCCACCCCGACGACCGCGACCACGTGGCGGCCCGCATCCGCGAAGCCTTCGAAGAGCAGCGGCCTCTCGATGTCGAATACCGCATCGTGCGACGCGACGGCCGCGAGGTCTGGATCCAGCAGACAAACCGACTGGCACCCCCGGAAAACGGCTGCGAAGTCCGCATCGGCCTGCTGCTGGACATCACCGCCCGCAAGCGCGCCGAAGCCGAGCTGCGCGCCAACAGCGAGCTCTGGAAGCGTGCGCTGGAAAGCAGCGGCGACGGCGTCTGGGACTGGCACATCCAGGACGGCGTGGAACAGCTGTCGCCGCCCTGCAAGGCCTTGTACGGCTTCGATCCCGAGGAATTGCCCGACACCCCGGGCGCGCTGGACGAGCGCACCCACCCCGACGACCTGCCCGCGATGCACCAGGCCCGCGACGACCACTTCGCGGGGCGGACTCCGCGCTATGTGAACGAACACCGCGTGCGCTGCAAGGACGGGCAGTGGAAGTGGATCCTGTCGCGTGGCATCGTCATCGCGCGCGACGCCGCAGGCCTGCCACTGCGCATGATCGGCACGCACACCGACGTCACCACCCGGCGCCAGGCCGAAGACCTGCGCATTGCACGCGACCGTGCCGAAGCGGCCGACCTGGCGAAGTCTCAGTTCCTGTCGCGCGTGAGCCATGAGCTGCGCACGCCGCTGAACGCCATCATGGGCTTCTCGCAGCTGCTCGAACTGGAAAGCAATCTGCCGCCCCGCCAGCGCGGCTGGGTGCAGCAGGTGCTGGGCGCCGGGCGCCACCTGCTGGGCCTGATGGACGACATCCTCGACCTGTCCAGCGCCCAGACTGGCGAGCTGCCGGTGGTGATCCAGACGGTGGAACTCGCGCCGCTGCTGGCCGAAGTGGGAGACCTGCTCAGCACCGCCGCAGACAGCGCTTGCCTGACGCTGCGCCCGCAACCCCTGGCAGCCGCCGCCCCGGCCGGCCTGCTGCTGCGGGCCGACCGCAAGCGGCTGAAGCAGGTGCTGCTGAACCTGGTGGCCAACGGCATCAAGTACCACCACCTTGGCGGCGACCCCGACGCTGGCGGCTGGGTGCGGGTGACGGTGGCAGCCGAGGCCGGCGACTGGCTCATCCACGTCACCGACAACGGGCCCGGCCTGACGGAGACCCAGTGCGCCCGCCTGTTCAGACCCTTCGAACGCCTGGGTGCGCAGAGCGGCCCGGTGCTGGGCACCGGCCTGGGTTTGGCGCTGAGCCGTCAGCTCACCGAGGCCATGGGTGGGCAGATCAGCGTCAGCAGCCGGCTCGGCGAGGGCTCGACATTTTCAGTGCGCCTGCGCGGTGGCTGAGAACGGCGGGGCCTAGGCGCGCTCGAAGCGAAAGACGGCAACGCTGGCCAGCAGGTTCGGCCAGCGCCGCACCACCTGCCCGGCCTGCAGACCAAAACTGTCGGTCACCTTCAGACCGCTGCGCTGCGCCAGCACGTCGAAGTCGGCATACGTGCCGACGCGAACGTTGGGCGTGTCGTACCACTGGTAGGGCAGCACCTTCGTCACCGGCATGCGCCCGCCCAGCACCGCCAGCCGGTTCGGCCAATGCGCGAAGTTCGGGAAGCTGACGATGCCGATGCGCCCCACCCGCGCCGTTTCCTTCAGCAGCACCTCGGTGTTGCGCAGGTTCTGCAGCGTGTCGAGTTGCAGCACGACGTCGAAGCTGCGGTCGTCGAACAGCGCCAGGCCGTCTTCCAGGTTCAGCTGGATGACGTTGACACCGCGCTGCACGGCCCGGTGCACGTTGGCGTCGGCGAACTCGATGCCGTAGCCGCTGCAGCCCTTGCGGTCGCGCAGCAGCGCCAGCAGTTCGCCGTCGCCACAGCCCAGGTCGAGCACGCGCGAACCTTCAGGCACCAGGTCGGCAATGATCTCGAGGTCTTTTCTTTCCGACATGGTCTTCAGCCCTGGGCCACGCGGTCGAAGTAGGCGCGCATCACGCCGTGGTAGCGCGGGTCTTCCAGCAGGAAAGCGTCATGGCCCTGCGGTGCGTCGATCTCGGCGTAGCTGACGTCGATGGCGTTGTCGACCAGGGCCTTGACGATCTCGCGCGAACGCGCCGGGGCGAAACGCCAGTCGGTGGTGAAGCTGACGATCAGGAATCGCTGGTCGCGCGCCATGGCAAAGGCGCGGGCGAGATCACCACCGTGGTCCAGCGCCGGGTCGAAGTAGTCCAGCGCGCGCGTGATCAGCAGGTAGGTGTTGGCGTCGAAGTACTGGCTGAACTTGTCGCCCTGGTGACGCAGGTAGCTCTCGATCTGGAATTCGACATCCTGGGTGCTGAAGGCCAGGCCGCCCTTGCCACCGCTGACCAGGTTCTGCAGCTGGCGGCCGAACTTGGCACCCATCGCGTCGTCGCTCAGGTAGGTGATGTGGCCGATCATGCGGGCCACCGTCAGGCCGCGGCGGGGCACCACGCCATGGGCATAGAAGTCGCCACCGTGGAATTCGGGGTCGGTGACGATGGCGCGGCGCGCCACTTCGTTGAACGCGATGTTCTGCGCGCTGAGGTTCGGCGCCGTGGCCACGGCCACGCAATGGCGCAGCGCATGGGGGTGGCGCAATGTCCAGGCCAGCGCCTGCATGCCGCCCAGGCTGCCGCCCACCACCGCGGCCAGCTGGCGGATGCCCAGGCGCTGCACCAGCCGGGCCTGGGCGTCGACCCAGTCTTCCACCGTCACGACCGGGAATGCCGCGCCATAAGGCCGGCCGGTGGCGGGGTTCAGGTGCATCGGTCCGGTAGAGCCGAAGCACGAGCCCGGGTTGTTGATGCCGATGACGAAGAAGCGCTCGGTGTCCAGCGGCTTGCCCGGCCCGACCAGGTTGTCCCACCAGCCACGGCTGCCGTCGGCCCAGGTGCCGGCCACGTGATGGCTGGCGTTCAGCGCGTGGCACACCAGCACGGCGTTGCTGGCGTCGGCTTTCAGCGTGCCGTAGGTTTCGAAAGCCAGCGTGTAGTCCGCGAGCACGGCGCCGCTGCGCAAGGCCAGCGGTTCGGCAAAGTGCATCTGCTGCGGGGTGACGAGACCGATCGTGGACATGTTGGAACTGGAAGACCTTGCGCCGCTGCTTCACGGACACCGGGTCATCGATTCCACGGACGGTCCCTGTTTAGCGGTTCTTTTAAAGCGCCCGCAAGCCGGAGCAAATCAGCGCTATGGGCGGAAAGTATAGCCATCGCCCAAGGACGTTGCCGCCAGGAAACTGCACTGCAAGCGCCTTGCATCTTGAAGCGATGGCCGCGGCCGGCGCGGATAGCATCGCGCGACACGAACGAGCCGCATCCGTCGAAGAGACCCCGCGAGACGCCGGCAGGAGGCACACATGCACGACTGGCTGCAGAAGATCGACACCCATTTCCCGGTTCGGTACACCGTCTGGGCGGCCTGCGGCGTGGGGCTGATGCTGGCCATGTTCACCTGGGTCGCGTTCGACCTGGGCGGGGGCTTCGCACTCGTCTTCCTGTTCCTGGTGCTGCTGGGCTGGCGCGACATCCGCCAGCGCCGCCACGCCGTGCTGCGCAACTACCCGGTCATCGGCCACCTGCGCTTCCTGGCCGAGTTCATCCGCCTGGAGATCCGCCAGTACTTCATCGAGAGCGACACCGAGGCCACGCCGTTTTCGCGCCAGCAGCGCAGCCTGGTGTACCAGCGCGCCAAGGGCCAGCCCGACAAGCGGCCGTTCGGCACGCAGCTCGACGTGGGCGCAGCCGGCTACGAATGGCTGAACCACTCGATGGCGCCGACCACGCTGGCCAGCCACGACTTCCGCATCACCATCGGCAGTGGTGGCACCAGTTGCACCCAGCCCTACAGCGCCAGCGTCTTCAACATCTCGGCCATGAGCTTCGGCTCGCTCAGCGCCAACGCCATCCTGGCGCTGAATGCCGGCGCGGCGCGCGGCGGCTTCGCCCACGACACTGGCGAAGGCTCGATCAGCGAGCACCACCGCAAGCACGGCGGCGACCTGATCTGGGAAATCGGCAGCGGCTATTTCGGCTGCCGCGACGAGCTGGGCGGCTTCAGCGAAGAAGCTTTCGCCCGCAACGCCCGCGACCCGCAGGTCAAGATGATCGAGGTCAAGCTGAGCCAGGGTGCCAAGCCCGGCCACGGCGGCATGCTGCCTGGCGCCAAGGTGACGCCCGAGATTGCCGCCGCCCGCGGCGTGCCTGTGGGCGTGGACTGCATCAGCCCGGCCAGCCACGCCGCCTTCGACTCACCGGTGGGCCTGCTGCGGTTCGTCGAACGACTGCGCCAGTTGTCGGGGGGCAAGCCGACGGGCTTCAAGCTGTGCATCGGCCACCCCTGGGAGTGGTTTGCGATCACCAAGGCCATGCTGGAAACGGGCCTGTACCCCGACTTCATCGTGGTCGACGGCGCCGAAGGTGGCACCGGTGCGGCGCCGCTGGAATTCACCGACCATGTGGGCGCACCGCTGCAGGAAGGCCTGCTGCTGGTGCACAACACCCTGGTCGGCCTGGGGCTGCGGCGGCACGTGAAGCTGGGTTGTGCCGGCAAGGTGACCAGCGCCTTCGACATTGCGCGCGCGATGGCTCTCGGCGCCGACTGGTGCAACGCCGCACGCGGATTCATGTTCGCGCTGGGCTGCATTCAGGCGCAGACCTGCCACACCGGCAACTGCCCCACCGGCGTCACCGCGCAGGACCCGCAGCGCGCGAAGGCGCTGGTGGTGGGCGACAAGACCGAACGGGTGTGGAAGTTCCACGACAACACGCTGCACGCGCTGAAGGAACTGGTGCAGGCCGCCGGCCTTCAGCACCCGGGCGAAATCACCGCCGCCCACATCGTGCGCCGCCGCGCCGACCACGACGTGCGGTTGCTGGCCAACCACCTGGTCTTCATCAAGCCCGGCCAGCTGGTCAACGCCATGGCCGGTCGCGAACCCTGGCCGCACCGGGTGTTCAGCGAATACTGGCCCTTGGCCAACAGCGAAAGCTGGCAGCCTGCCGCAACGCAGAAGATCGACTGAACCCGGCTTCCCGCCACGGGCGGGGTTTGCGAGCGCGAGCGCGCCCGGGAACTAGCTGACGGGTGGTGCCGTGTCGATGAAGCTCGGGCGCAGGGCCAGCTTGTCATGCAGCTTGGCCAGGTTGGCATGTTCGCCGCGCCAGTCGATCTGCGGGTAGCGAAAGTCCAGGTAGCCCAGCGCACAGCCCACGGCCACGTCGGCCAGCGTCAGATGATTGCCCATGCAGAAAGGCTTGTCGCCCAGACCCGAGGCCATGGCCTTGACGGCGGCGTGCACACGGCTCATCTGGCGGTCGATCCAGGGCTGGGATCGTTGTTCGCTGCTGCGGCCCGTCCAGGTGGCCTCCATCCGCGCCAGCACGCTGGCGTCCAGGATGCCGTCTGCCAGTGCTTCCCAGGTGCGCACTTCGGTGCGTTCACGACCCGAAGGCGGAATGAGCTTGCCCACCGGGCTGAGCGTGTCCAGGTATTCGACGATCACGCGCGAGTCGAAGATGGCCTCACCGCCGTCGAGCACCAGGCAGGGCACCTTGCCCAGCGGGTTGCTCTTGAGGATGGCGTCCGAGCCCCAGACGTCTTCCAGCAGCAACTGGGCTTCGAGCTTCTTCTCGGCCATGACGATGCGAACCTTGCGCACGTAGGGGCTGGTGAGTGAACCGATCAGTTTCATGAGGTGCGGCAGGTCATGGTCGATTCATTCTAGCCAGCGGCCTGTCGTGTGAAGTCCACGTGACCGGGACGGCCGGGCAAGGCGAGCTCGGCGATGGCCGGCGCCATGCGCGAGACCAGCACGCCGCCACTGACCACCGCCAGGCGCTGCGCCCGCAGCCGCAGCGCTTCTTCGGGGCTGTGCGCCTGCAGCAGCACGAAGTCGGCGCGGCAGCCGACGTCCAGGCCGTAGCCTTCAAGCCCGAGCACCCGCGCGGCGTTCGTTGTCACCGCATCGAAGCACTGGCGCTGGGCCTGGCTGCCGGTCATCTGGGCCACGTGCAGGCCCATCGACGCGACTTCCAGCATGCAGGCCGATCCGAAGGAGTACCAGGGGTCGAGCACGCAGTCGTGTCCGAAGGCGACGTTCACCCCGGCGGCCAGCAGCTCGGGCACGCGCGTCATGCCGCGCCGCTTCGGGTAGCTGTCGTGCCGGCCCTGCAGGGTGATGTTGATCAGCGGATTGGCCACCACCTGCAGGCCGGCCTCGGCCATCAGCGGCAGAAGCTTGCTGACGTAATAGCTGTCCATCGAATGCATCGATGTCAGGTGCGAGCCGGTCACGCGGCCCTGCAGCCCCAGCCGCTGGGTGTGAAACGCCAGCGTCTCGACATGGCGCGACAGCGGGTCGTCGCTTTCGTCGCAGTGCATGTCCACCGGCAGGCCGCGCTCGGCGGCCAGTTCGCAGAGCAGGCGCACGCTCTCGGCGCCTTCGGCCATGGTGCGTTCGAAGTGCGGGATGCCGCCGACCACATCCACGCCCAGGTCCAGCGCCCGGACCAGGTTGGCCAGCGCGGCGGGGCTGCGCAGCAAGCCGTCCTGCGGGAAGGCCACCAGCTGCAACTGCAGGTAAGGTGCGACGCGCCGCTTCACTTCGAGCAGCGCACGCACCGCCAGCAAGCGCGGGTCGCAGATGTCGACATGGCTGCGGATGGCCAGCAGCCCCCGCGCCACGGCCCAGTCGCAGTAGGCCAACGCCCGTTCGGCGATCGCCTCTTCCGTCAGCAGGGGCTTCAGTTCACCCCACAGCGCAATGCCTTCGAGCAGGGTGCCGCTGACGTTGACGCGCGGCAGGCCGTGGCTGAGCACGGAGTCCATGTGGAAATGCGCGTCGACGAAAGGCGGGCTCAGCAGCCAGCCCTGGGCGTCGAGCACCTCAGCGCCGGCAGGCTCGGGCAGTTGCGGCGCCAAGGCGCGGATCCGGCCTCCTTCCACCAGCAGCTGCATGCCACGCCGGCCGTCGGGCAGGGTGGCGTCGCGGACCAGCAGCGGCACGGGGGCGGGCGGACTCATGAAGGGGTGACAAGCAATTTCATGGCCAATGATGCGGGCAAGCCGGGGTGGTGAACAAAGCCACGGCATCGCCACGCTGGCTTGCGGCCTACCCGCTTGTCATCACCCTGCAACGGGAGCAAGATGGGCTCGACCGGGTCGCGTCGGCCCGGGTCCCAGTCTCCCACCCCTCGCAAAGGAGGTTCTGATGAACTTGACGATCAGCGGCCATCATCTCGACGTATCGCCAGCATTGAGAGAGTACGTACTTACAAAGCTGGACCGCGTCACTCGACACTTCGACCAGGTGGTGGACATCAACGTGTTGCTGAGCGTTGAAAAGCTGAAGGAAAAGGAACGACGGCAGAAGGCGGAAGTCACGCTGCACGTCAAGGGGCGCGATATTTTTGTCGAACAGACGCACGAAGACATGTACGCCGCCATCGACCAGCTGATGGACAAGCTGGACCGACAGGTCGTGCGTCACAAGGACCGCCTGCAGGACCACCACCACGTCGCCCCGAAACGCCTGGACGCAGGTCTGCTCTGACCGGCCGCGTCGGCCCCGCGAAAACCACGGCCCCCAGGGGCCGTTTTGCATCCCCGCACCGATCGCAGTTGCCCCTGTTGCTGCAATGCCGCATGGAAGAGGAAAACCCAGCGATTGAGGGTGGCTGCACTAGGCCCTAGGGCGAACCCGATGGTTATGATGCGCCGCTCTGCCCGCTGTGTGTGCCAGACCCCGATGTCGGGGCCGTGACCGCGGTATCTGGGAGTTTGTCCACGATGAACCGTCTCGCCGCCATCCTTCCCGTCACCAACGTTCTGGTGAACGTGGATGCGACCAGCAAGAAACGCGTCTTCGAGCACGCCGGACTGCTGTTCGAGAACCAGCATGCCATTGCCCGCGGCCTCGTTACCGACAACCTGTTCGCCCGCGAACGCCTGGGCTCCACCGGGCTCGGGCACGCCGTGGCCATTCCACATGGCCGGATCAAGGGCCTGAAGAACCCGCTGGCGGCCGTGGTGAGGGTGCAGCAGCCCATCCCCTTCGACGCGCCCGACGACGAGGCCGTGCTGCTGCTGATCTTCCTGCTGGTGCCCGAAGCCGCGACGCAGCGGCACCTGGAGATCCTGTCGGAGATTGCGGAGATGCTGTCCGACCGCGATTTGCGCGAACGACTGAAGACCGAAGCAGAAGCCGCAGGCGTGCACAAGCTCATCTCCGACTGGGAACCGCTGAAGTCGGTCGCCTGAACACGGCTGCTCCCGGATGAAGCCGACATCGATCAGCGCCGAAGCGCTGTTCGAAGCCCACCGCAAGACGATGCGCTGGGAGTGGATCGCCGGCCACGCCCACCCTGAACGCCGCTTCGACGACGCGGCCGTGCGCGACGCCCGGTCGGCCGCCGACCTGGTGGGCTACCTGAACTACATCCACCCCTACCGGGTGCAACTGGTCGGCCGGCGCGAGGTGGCCTACCTGATGGCCAGCACGCCCGAGGACCAGGAACGTCGCATCTCGCGCATCGTGACGCTGGAGCCGCCGGTGCTGATCGTCGCCGACAACCAGAAGCCGCCCGACCGGCTGGTGGCCATGTGCGACCGCGCCGAGATCCCGCTGTTCGTCACGCGCGAATCGGCCGGCCACGTCATCGACGTGGTGCGCGGCTACCTGGGCCAGCATTTCGCCGACCGCATCACGCGCCACGGCGTGTTCATGGACATCCTGGGGCTGGGCGTGCTGCTGACGGGTGAATCCGGCCTGGGCAAGAGCGAGCTCGGCCTGGAACTCATCAGCCGTGGCCATGGCCTGGTGGCCGACGACGCGGTCGACATCTACCGCATCAGCCAGACGTCGCTGGAAGGCCGCTGCCCCGCGCTGCTGCAGAACCTGCTGGAAGTGCGCGGCATCGGGCTGCTGGACATCAAGGCCATCTTCGGCGAGACCGCGGTGCGGCGGAAGATGCGCCTGAAGCTCATCGTGCACCTGGTGCGCCAGGAGGTGCTGGAGGAAGAGTTCGAGCGCCTGCCCTACGAGCCGCTGTACGAAGAAGTGCTGGAACAACCCGTGCGCAAGGCGGTCATCGCAGTGGGCGCAGGCCGAAACCTGGCCGTGCTGGTGGAAGCTGCGGTGCGCAACACGGTGCTGCAGTTGCGCGGCATCGACACCTATGCCGACTTCGTGGCGCGGCACCAGAAGGCCATGGAAGGCGGGGGCGAAGAGAGCGCCTGAAGCTGCGTCTCTTCGCGGGGGCCAGCAACCGCCATCCTGGCCGGGGCCGCCCCTCAGCGCTTCAAGGGCAGGCCGCAATCACCTGCGCCACCGCCGCCGTCAGCCGCTTGCCATAGGGCACATGCAGGAACTCGTTCGGCCCGTGGGCGTTGCTCTTGGGCCCCAGCACGCCGCAGACCATCATCTGCGCTGCCGGGAAGCCCTTTTGCAGCATGCTCATCAGCGGGATCGTGCCGCCCTGGCCGATGTAGCCCAGCGGCGCGCCGAAGTGGTTGCCGGACGCCTGGTTCAGCGCGCTTTCGAGCCAGGGGGCCAGGTCGGGTGCATTCCAGCCCGTGGCACCCAGCGCACCGGCGCGGCCGTCGGGGTGAAAGGTGACCTTGGCGTTGTAGGGCGCGTTGTCCTCCAGCAGCGTTTTCAGCTTCACCGAAGCCTGGTGGCCGTCCACCAGCGGCGGCAGCCGCAGGCTCAGCTTGAAGGCGGTGTAGGGGCGCAACACGTTGCCGGCGTTCTTCAACTCGGGGAAGCCGTCGACGCCTGTCACGCTGAGCGTGGGCCGCCAGGTGCGGTTCATCAAGGCTTCCACCGGATCGGTGGTGGTCGGCAGCACGCTGCCGCCGTCGCCGCCACAGGCCCATGGGAAGCGCTTCCAGACCTCGTCCTGCAGGATGGCTGCGGTGGCGCGGGTCTGCTCCAGGCGCGAAGCGGGAATCTCGCAGTGGAAGCTCTCGGGCAGCAGGTTGCCGGTCTTGGAGTCTTCCAGCCGGTCCAGCACCTGGCGCAGCACACGGAAGCTGCTGGGCACGACGCCGCTGCTGTCGCCGCTGTGCACGCCTTCGCTCAGCACCTCCACCTTCAGCACGCCGCTGACCATGCCGCGCAGACTGGTCGTCAGCCACAGCTGGTCGTAGTTGCCGGCGCCGCTGTCCAGGCACACGACCAGGCCCACCTGCCCCAGGCGCGGGCGCAGCGCATCGATGTAGACCGGCAGGTCCTGGCTGCCGCTTTCCTCGCAGCTTTCGATCAGCCCCACGCAGCGCGGGTGGCCGATGCCCTGGGCGTGCAGCGCCTCGATGGCGGTGACGGCGGCATAGACCGCATAGCCGTCGTCGGCGCCGCCGCGACCATAGAGCAGGCCGTTTTCGTACTTCGGCGTCCACGGGCCCAGGTCGCTGCGCCAGCCGTTGAATTCGGGCTGCTTGTCGAGGTGGCCATACAGCAGCACGGTGTCCTTCGAGGTGCTGACGGTGGCTGGAATCTCGAAGAAGATCACCGGCGTGCGGCCTTCGATGCGGATGACCTCGAGCTTCAGCCCGGCCACCTTGCGGCTTTCGACCCAGCGCGCGGCATCGCTCACGACCCGGTCCAGGTAGCCGTGGGCGGCCCAGTCGGCGTCGAACATCGGGCTCTTCGCCGGAACTTCGATGTAGTCGGTCAGGGCCGGCACGATGCGCTGGTCCCAGGCTTCATTGCAGTAGGCGGACAAGGCGGCCAGCGCGCTGGCTTCCTGCGGCTTCAAGGGTGCATTCATGGGGCGCTCCGTGGCGGAGATGTCGAGCCGGCCAGTTTAGAACCGTTGCAGCCAGCCCAGCAGCCGGGCCAGCACCTGTTCGCGTTCGGGTTCATTGAAGATTTCGTGCGCCAGCGCCGGCCAGGGCTGGGCCGTGACGACGCTGGATGGCGCAGCCGCAGCGAAGGCGGCACTGCCGGCCGGGGCCACGCAGCGGTCGGCACCGGCCCACATCAGCAGCGTGGGCACGCGCCAGCCCGCGGCCCGCCCCATCACGACCGGGCCTGCGTCGGCAATGCAGCGCGCCAGGCGGGGCGTGATGCGGTCGTGGTTCAGCGGGTCGGCGATGTAGTCGGCCACCACCGCCGGGTCGCGGCTCACCCATTGCGGCTTCAGGCCGTTGCCCATGCTCAGTTGCGGCAGCAGCGGGTTCAGCAGGGCCAGAGCCAGCTTCTGCAGCGACGACATGCCGGGATCGAGCGCGGGTGAACTGAGCACCAGGCCGTCGATGTCGCGCGCCCAGCGCGCCGTCGAACGCGACAAGCCTTCGGCGACGAATCGCGCCGCCACCGCCCCGCCCATGCTGTGGCCCAGCAGCACCAGCGGCCCGCGGCCGCGCACATGGTCCATCACGGCCGAGACATCGGCCAGCAGGCTGTAGCTGGCTGCGATGCTGCCACGTGCGCCTTCGCTGCGGCCATGGCCGCGGTGGTCGTGCCCGGCCACGTGCCAACCCGCGGCATTCAGCCTGGCGGCCAGCCAGGCATAGCGGCCGATGTGCTCGCCCAGGCCGTGCACGATCTGCACGGTGCCGCGGGCGCTGCCAGGGTCGGGCGCTGGCCAGCGGCGCAAGTGGAGTTTCAGGCCGTCGGTGCTGAGGAAGGTTTCCAAGCGCCGGATTGAACCACGCCTCCACCGGCGCCCCAGCCCGGCGCCTTCGAGCGCCGTGGCCAGGGCGGAGGCTTCAGGCTCGGCAATTCCTGCACGCAGAAGCTCAGCACGATCAGCGCCGTGGGCACGTGATACAGCAGCATCCACAAGGCCGTGTTTTCCGAGGTGTCGAAGCGCGGCAGCAGCAGGATCACGGCCACCAGCGCCAGTGGCGTCAGCAGCGGGATGGCGCGCCGCAGGACCACGCCCAGCCTGGCTCGCCGATGACGGTCGTGATAAGCCGCCGGGGTTTCGGCAAGGGTCTGCGCCAGGTGCGCAGCCACACGGTCCAGCGCCACTTCGGCCGCGAGCGTGCGACGCCCGGGCGCGCCGCGCAGGCGCAGCCGGGTCTTCCAGCCGGCGCGGTCGGGCACCAGGCGCGTCCAGTTCCAGCCCAGGACAGCGAGCAGGTCCTCGGGCAGTTCCAGCGGCTCGCGCGGGGCGTTCAGCAGGATCTCGGCCGCCACCCCGCGCACGCGCGACACCTCCATCGACAGCGTCAGCGCGGGCACCGGGCCCGCGTCGGCGGCGGCCAGCCTGACCTGGCCGCGCGACAGAACGGCCTGGGATGGGCCCGTGACCTGATAGTCGCGCGCCAGCAGGAAGCCGGGGCCGGCGCGGAAGTGCTGGTGCAAGGGCAGCGCTTCGACCCAGGCCAGCAGCGTGGCAGGCTGCATGCCCAGGGCCTGGGCGCTGGCCTGCAGGCCGCTCGGGTGGCTGAGCGTGCGTGTCAGGCGGCAGGTGCCCGTGCCCAGGCTTTCGAGCAACAGGTCTTCCTTCAGCGCCTGGCCGTCGGGCCCCGCCGCAGCATGCAGCCGAGCACGGAAGGCCAGGCGGCGCGCACCGCGGTCGCTGGCGGCCAGGTCCGCGGGCCGACCGGCCCGGGTGAAGGGCTCGACCAGTTCCAGGATCTCGTGGTGCGACAGCGGGGCGGTGCTCATCGCTTCATTCTGCCGCGAGGTGCCAGCGGGCGTGAAGCCCGCTCAGCCTGAAGCCGAAGCGAAGCCGAAGGCGGTTGGGCTCAAGGCTGAGTCAACGCCTGCGCAGCCGCGGCCACGACGCTGCGGCTCAACCCGTCGACCAGTGCCGATGCCGCGCGGGCATGCTGCCAGTACAGCGGCACGTCCAGCGGTGTGTCGGGCACCAGTTCGACGAGCAGGCCGTCGGCGAGAAGCGTCGAGATCAGGGCCTGCGGCTGCAGCCCCCAGCCCATGCCGGCGAGCGCGGCGGTGACGAAAGCCTGGGAAGACGGCAGCGTGTGGCGTGGCAGCTCGACATGCCGGTGACATAGGCGACGCACCCAGCGCGCCTGCAATTCGTCCTTGGCATTGAAAACCAGGCTGGGCGCCTGCGCCAGCGTGCCGGCACCCACGCCAGCCGGGAAGTAGCGCTGGACGAACGCCGGGCTGGCGGCAGCACGGTAGCGCATGCTGCCCAGCGGCCGGACATTGCAGCCCACGATGGCGCGGGCGGTGCCGGTGACGGCGGCGAGCACGGCGCCGCTGCGCAGCCAGTCGCTGGTGTGGTCCTGGTCGTCGACCGCCAGTTCCACCAGCACCGGGGCGTTCGCGGCGTAGCCGGCCAGGGCCGGCGCGAACCAGGTCGCCAGGCTGTCGGCGTTGACCGCCACCGGCAATGCCACCCGTGTCAGGCCCTCGGGTGCCAGCGCCGGCAGCAGGGCTTGCAGGTCCTGCTCGAGCAGTCGGACCCGGTCGACGTGTTGGCACAGGCGCCTGCCGGTGTCCGTGGCCCGGCAGGGCTGGCCCCGTACGACCAGCGCGCAGCCGACCCGTTCTTCGAGCAGCCGGATGCGCTGGGACACCGCCGACGGCGTCACATGCAGTGCGAGCGCCGCGCGCTCGAAGCTGCCTTCCCGAACGACAGCGTGCAGGGCAGAGAGCGCCGCATAGTCGAGCATCGGTTTATTTACCCTACATCGGCTTTAGTTTCATTAGTTTGTCTTCAGTGTTGCCAGCTGGCAAGCTCGGACCATGACCAGCACCAGCCTGCCAGCCGCCTTCCCCGTCTTCGTCCAGGGCCTGGCGCTCGGCTTGGGGCTGATCGTCGCCATCGGCGCGCAGAACGCCTTCGTCCTGCGCCAGGGCCTGCGTCGCGAGCACGTGGGCAGCGTGGTGCTGTTCTGCGCCGTGGCCGACGCCGCCCTGATCGCCGCCGGCGTGCTGGGCATGGCTCAGGCCCTGGGGCAGAGTCCCGCCCTGGCGCGGGGGCTGGCGCTGGCCGGCGCGGTGTTCCTGGCCCTGTACGGCTGGCGCGCGCTGCGCCGTGCGCGGCAGGTGCATCGGCTGCAGGCGTCTGCCGGCGGTGCAGGCCTGCGTCGCGGCGCGGTGCTGGCGCAGGCGGCAGCTTTCACGCTGCTCAACCCCCATGTCTACCTGGACACGGTGCTGCTGGTGGGCAGCATCGGCGCACAGCAGGCAGCCCCGGTGCAGGGCTGGTTCATCGCCGGCGCCAGCGTCGCCAGTCTGTCTTGGTTCACGCTGCTGGGCTTCGGCGCGCGCTGGCTGGCCCCCTGGTTCGCCCGGCCCCGCGCCTGGCAGGTGCTGGACGGCCTGATCGCCCTGACGATGTTCGTGCTGGCGGCCCTGCTGGTGCGGCACGCGTTCAGCGGCGCCTGAGCCGCCAGCGAAACCTCAGACCTCGAAGTCGTCGTCCATGATCAGCGGCGCATGGTCCGAGAAGCGCTGCGGCAGGTAGATCTGCTCGCGCCGCGCCAGTGCCGCCGGGCCCGGCGTGGCCAGCTGGTAGTCGATGCGACATAGAGCCTGCACGGGCACCAGCCAGGCAAGCCCAGCTTCCTTTGCGCACGGCCGCGAACCGAAGCGCGTCAGAGCAAGCGCTCGCGCAGCGCGGCCAGTCGGCTGCGGCCCACGGGCACCTCGCGGCCGTCCTGCAGTTCGAGCCAGCTGCGGCTGCCGCGAGAACTGTGCAGCAGGCGCACCGCGGCAAGGTTCACGATCCACGTGCGGTGGCATCGAACGAAGCCGGTCGGCAGCAGCGGCAACAGACGATCCAGCGGCTTGGCATGCAACTCGGTGGCGCCGCCTTGCAGATGCAGCTCGCTGCCTTCCGGGATGGCCGCGATGCACACCACCTGCTCAACATCGACCAGCGCAACACCGCGCGCACGCCAGACGGCCAGATGCCGGAGCGTTCGACCGCCCGTGACCTGCATGCCTTCGAGCCGCTGCAGCGCGAGTGCCAAGCGCTCGCGGCTGAACGGCTTGGGCACGAAGTCCAGCACGCCGAGTTCGAAGGCTTCGAGCGCGCGCTCGCCATGGCCGGAGACCACGATCACATGCATGGCGCCGGCGGCGGCTTCGAGCAGCAGCCCGAAGCCATCGTGCCCGGCCACGTTCAGGTCCAGCAGCAGGCCGTCGAACGCGCGGTCCTGCAAGGCCTCGCGCGCCTGCGCGAGGCTGCCCACGGCGACGGCCGAGAAGGTCGGGCCGACGATCTCCTGGCACAGCCGCGACAGACGTTGGCGCAGCAGCGGTTCGTCCTCGACGATCAGCAGCTTCATCGGCGCGGCACGGTCAGACAGTCCAGCCACACCGCGTCGTCCTGCGGCCCGGCGTCGTAGGACCAGGCTGTGCCGAACGCGCCGGCCAGGCTCTCGCGCACGAAGCGCTGCCCGAGGCCGCCGCCGCCCCCACGCCCTGCGCCGCGTGGCGAGCGCAGCTGCAGCGTCCAGCGGTCGGCGCCGCAGGCCTCGATGCGAAGCGAGAACGGCGCCGCCCCGGGGCGTACGCCACCGTGCGTCACGGCGTTCTCGACCAGGGTATGCAGCAGGCCGGGCGGAAGGTACACAACGTCGATCGGGCCCTGCGTGTCGAACGCGAGCGGCATCTCGCGCGCCATCTCGACCAGATCGAGTTGGGTGCGCACCAGCGCCAGCTCTTCGCGCAGGCTCACCAGCGGTTTCTGCGACAGCACCCGCAGCAGGCTGAACTGGTCTGCGAGCCGCTCCACGAGCCGGCTGGCGATGGCAGGGCGCTGCTCGATCAGTTCTTGCAGCACCGTCAGCGTGTTCATCAACCCATGCGGCTGCATGCTGGCACGCAGCAACTGCGCCTGCAGCGACTGCCGCAGTCCGGCTTCGGTCAGCGCCTGCGCTTGCTGCCGGCTCGAATGGCTCAGCATCAGCAGCGTCATCACCATCGCCAGCGCCACCGTGCACAGGCCATCGAGAAACGCCCCCGGGTAGGCCCACAGCAAGGCCATGGACAGGGTCAGCAAAGTCAACAGCGCCGGCATCGACTCGTGTGCACGGTGCCGCGCACGCCATGCCAGCCACAGCGCAGCGGCCAGGCCCAGAAGGTGCAGGCTCCAGGCCGCCACGTCGTAGCCGTGAGACCGCAGTGCCGCGAACAGCACGATCAGCAGCAACAAGGCCCAGCCGACGGCCCAGACGAGCGGGCGTCGCGGCCAGCCCCAGCGCAGCGCCAGGGACAAGGGCAGCAGCCAGGCGGCGGACAGCGTGCTGCCGAGGATCGTGCGCAGCCGCAGCGCATGCAGCGGATAGGCGTAGCCCCACAGGTCGCGTGCGCTCTCGGCCAGCGGCAGCAGCAGGCCTGCCGCGCCGAGTGCGATCAGGCTCCATCGATGCCACTGTCCGCCCGGCGGTGCGCTGGAGGACGCCGGTCCGAGCCGGATGAAATACAGCCATGTCAGCGCCAGGCCGCCCCAGGCGAGCGCCACGACCAGCCAGCGCGCGTAGCGTTGCCTCGGCATGGCGTCGAACGGCATCGGCACGACCACCGCCTCTGCGTTCGCGAAGCGCCCGGCCGCGAAATGGCTTGAACCGGTTACTTGCAAAACGTGCGTGCCAGCGGGCAATGGCGGAAGCACGATCCACCGGTCGACGCGCCCCGGCACTTCTTCGGCGGCAGTGGCACCGGGTCGGCCATTGCTCGCGACCCATTGCCCATTGCAGCGCAACTCGCTCGCGCCGCGCAGCGCCAGTCGAAGCACGAGCGCACGCTCATCCTGCTTCAGGTGCAGGCGCCACCGCACCTCGTAAGGGCCTGGCCATTGTGCGAGAACGGCGGTGTTCAAGCCCCGCCAGGGCTCGTCCGCGCGCCGCATTTCCGCGCCGTCGACCGTGACGCCCGGCAGGCCCGCATCACCTGGCGCCTGCAGCCAGGCCAGCGCAGACAGCAGGAGTGCAAGGCCCCAGGCGACCGGGCTCAACCATCGGTACATGCGACCGATGGTAGCCAGCCACCGCGCACACCGTGGAGCCGTTGGGCGCACGCCGGGAGTCGTTGGGCCGGCCGAGGCGCGCGTCGCCGCAGCGGCAGGGGCATCGTGAGCCCATTCACCGCAGCCTGCGGCGCCATGGAGCTTGCATGACCCACTTCAGACACACCCCACGATGGCTCGGCCTCGGTCTGGCACTTGCTTTCACATCGATGCCGCGCGCTCAGGCCGAGCCTGCGTGGCAGCCCTATGCCTTCACGCCGCGCGGCCATGCCGAGGTCGTCGCCGAGCGCATGCAACTCACGGTGCCGCTGCGTCACGCCGCGCCGCAGGGCCCGACGATGAAACTGCGCGTGGTGCGGCTGCCCGCCCAGCAACGCAGGGCCGGTGCCTCTCCCGTCGTCTACCTGGCGGGTGGTCCCGGCGGGTCGGGCGTCGCGGCGGCCCTGGGTGCGCGCTGGCCGGTGTTCGATGCGGTGCGCCAGGAGCGCGACGTGATCCTGTTCGACCAGCGCGGCACCGGCGAGTCGACGCCCCCGCCGGCCTGCCCGCACAAGGTGGACCTGGACCCGAAGCGCGCCTACGACGCGGCGCAGCAACTGCAGGCCTACCAGCAGATGGCCGCGCGGTGCATGGCCCACTGGCGCGGTCTGGGCCTCGACCCCGATGCGTTCAACACCGCCGAGAGTGCCGCCGACCTGCGCGCGCTGCAGCAGGCGCTCGCGGCCGACGCCATCAGCCTGTGGGGCATGAGTTACGGCACGCACCTCGCCTTCGCCGCCTTGAAGCAGCCGGGATTGAAGATCGACCGCCTGCTGCTGATGGGCAGTGAAGGCCCCGACCAGACACTCAAGCTGCCGCTGGACGCCGATGCCTTGCTGCTGCGCGTGGGCACCGCGGCTGGCGTGCCGGACCTGAGCGAGCGCCTGCGCCGGCAGATCGAAGCCCTGCGACGCGAACCGCGAACCATTGAGCGACCCTTGCCGATGGTGATGGGCGCATTCGAACTGCAACTCGTGGTGGCTGCGATGCTCGCGCGGCGGCAGACCTCGGCCGCGATGCCGGCGCTGCTGAGTCAACTCGAAGCCGGTCAGGACGAGATCGCGGCACGCGTGCTGGCGCGCTTGATCCAGGGGTCGGACACGATCCCGTTAATGACGCTGGCGATGGACGTCGCCAGTGGCGCGACCACCGCACGCCGCGCCGAGGTGCGCTCCCAGGAAGAGCGCAGCGTGCTCGGTGGCGCCTTGAACTTCCCCTACCCGCACATCGGCGTAGGCCTCGGCGTCAAGGACCTGGGCGACGCGTTCCGCGCCGACCCGCGGTCCGATCGCCCGACCCAGTTCATCAGCGGCACCTTCGACGGCCGCACCCCGGTCGCCAACGTCACCGCGATCGAACGCGGATTCACCCACCGCGGCCACTGGATCGTCGAAGGCGCCGGGCACGATGACGAACTCTGGCTGACGAGCCCGCAATTGCCGGCGCTGATGGTGCGGTTCTTCAATGGCGAGGCACCGAGTGATCTGAGGCTCTCGGGGCGGTAGTTGCTGGAGTTCAGGGGGCGACACTGCCCTCGGTGGCGTTCCCGCGCTCAGCGGCCCGTCAAAGCTTGAAGTCGTAGTCGATGATCAACGGCGCATGGTCCGAGAAGCGCTGCGCCAGGTAGATCTGCTCGCGCCGCGCCAGCGCCGCCAGACCCGGCGTCGCCAGCTGGTAGTCGATGCGCCAGCCCACGTTCTTCGCCCAGGCCTGGCCACGGTTGCTCCACCAGGTGTACTGGTCGGGGTGGGGATTCAGGGTCCGGAAGACGTCGACCAGGCCGCCCTCAGTCAGCAGTTTCGTCATCCAGGCCCGCTCTTCGGGCGTGAACCCGCTGTTTTTCTGGTTGCTGCGCCAGTTTTTCAGGTCGATGGCCTGGTGTGCGATGTTGATGTCGCCCACCAGGATGAATTCACGCTCGGCGCGCAGGCGCTGCAGGTGCGGATAGACGCGGTCCAGGAAGCGGAACTTGGCCTGCTGGCGCTCTTCGCTGCTGCTGCCGCTGGGAAAGTAGGCACTGATCAGGCTGAGCTTGCGCGCCGGTGTGTCGAAACGCAGCTCGACCCAGCGGCCCTCGGCGTCGAATTCGCCGCCATCGAAACCGCGGATCACGTCGCTGGGTTCGCGCCTGAGGTAGAGGCCGACGCCTGAATAGCCCTTCTTTTCCGCCAGATGAAAGTAGCCCGGCATCCCGGCCAGAGTGTCCAGCCCGCCTGACAGCTGCTCGGCCTGTGCCTTCACTTCCTGCACGCCGATACAATCAGCTGCCGTGGATTCGGCCCATTGCTGCAGGCCTTTGCTGGCCGCAGATCGGATACCGTTCAGATTGATCGAGAGCAGCCGAAAACCCAAGTCTGTTCCTTCAAGACTGCATCCCTGGCAAGCCTGGCATGACGACCCCGACCGATTCCAACCTCGCAGCAGACTTCGTGCATTTCGCCGTGTCTGCGGGCGTGTTGCGCTTTGGCGAGTTCAAGACCAAGGCCGGGCGCCTGTCGCCATACTTCTTCAATGCCGGATTGTTCGACGACGGTGCCAAGCTGTCGCGGCTGGCGGAATTCTATGCACGCCGCCTGCTCAGCCAGGCCGAAACCACCCCCCCGGGCCAGGGGCTGGGGTTCGACATGCTGTTCGGCCCCGCCTACAAGGGCATCACGCTGGCTGCGGCGCTGGCCATCGAGCTCGCGCGCCTGGGTCACAACCTGCCCTTTGCCTACAACCGCAAGGAAGCCAAGGACCATGGCGAAGGTGGCGTGCTGGTCGGCGCGCCCGTGCGCGGCCGCGTGCTGATCGTCGACGACGTCATCTCTGCCGGGACCTCGGTGCGTGAATCGATCGCCATGATCCGCGCCGCAGGCGCCGAACCCGCTGGCGTGGTCATCGCGCTCGACCGGCAGGAACGCGCCAGCCAGGATGGCCGGGATGCCCCCTGGAGCGCGGTTCAATACGTCCAACGCGAATTCGGCCTGCCGGTGGTGGCGGTGGCCACGCTGGCCGACCTGATGGGAGTGCTGCAGAACAGCGCCGACCCGGCACTCGCCGCCCACGCCCAGCCGGTGCAGGCCTACCGCACCCGCTACGGAGTCTGAATGCGAAGCTTCGGACTTGCATGGCTGTTGGCGGGGCTGGCAGGCTTGGCGTCAGCACAGGACCCGGCGAAGGCACCCACAACGGGCATCTACACCTGCGTCGACGCGCAGGGCAAGCGGCACACGGCCGACCGCCCCATACGCGAATGTCTGGCGCGTGAACAGCAGGTGCTGAACAAGGACGGTTCCGTCAGGTTCACCCTGCCGCCTTCCCTGACGGCGGAAGAACGCATCGAACGCGAAGCCCAGGAGCGCCGCGCGGCAGAAAAGCGCAACGCGATCGCCGACGCCGGCCGGCGCGACCGCAACCTGCTGGGCCGCTTTCCCGACGAGGCCTCGCACCAGCGGGCACGCGAGGCTGCACTCGACACCGTGCGCCTGGCCATCCGGGCCAGCGAACTGCGTCTGCGCGAACTGGCAGCCGAGCGCAGGCCCTTGCTGAACGAGGCCGAGTTCTACGATGGTCGCCAGTTGCCGCCCAAGCTGAAGCAGGCGCTCGACACGAACGAAGCCGCCACCGACGCCCAGCGCAACGCCAGCACCAACCAGGAGGCCGAGCTCGGGCGGGTCAACCGGCTGTACGACATCGAACTCGAAAGGCTGCGCCGACTGTGGGGCGGCGCGGCACCGGGCAGCCTGGGCCCGCTGGCCGTGCCGCAGGCGTCCAGCGGTTCGCTGGCCCAGCAGCCAGCGTCCACCGGCACACGCTGAAAACCGGCGCGCGCTAACCCAGCGTGCGCTTCAGCAGTTCGCCGGCCTGGCCGGGATTGGCCTTGCCCTTGCTGGCCTTCATCACCTGGCCGACCAGGGCGTTGAAGGCCTTGTCCTTGCCGGCGCGGTATTCCTCCACCGACCGGGCATTGGCCGCAATCACCTCGTCGACGATGGCCTGCAGCGCGCCGCTGTCGTTCATCTGCTTCAGGCCCCTGGCGTCGATCACGGCGTCGACGTCGCTGCTCTCGCCGGCCCACAACACGTCGAACACCTGGCGCGCACCGTTGTGCGACACGGTGCCGTCGGCCACGCGCCCGATCAGGGCCGCCAGCAGGGCTGCTGGCACGGGCACCGAGCCGATGTCCAGCCCGGCGGCATTCAGGCGCTTGCTCACCTCGCCCATCAGCCAGTTGGCCGCCAGCTTGGGCAGGCCGGTCGCGTCGCGGGCGGACGGCAGCGCGAGGCAGGCGTCGCGCGTGGCTTCGTAATAGCGGGCGAACGGCAGGCTCTGCGTCATCAGGTGGGCGTCGTCGGCCGGCAGGCCGTCCTGCGCCTGGAAGCGGCTGGCCATGGCCGCGGGCAGCTCGGGCATCGCGGCGCGCACCCGTTCCACCCATTCCGGCGCAATCACCAGCGGCGGCAGGTCGGGGTCGGGGAAGTAGCGGTAATCGTGCGCGTCTTCCTTGCTGCGCATCGCCCGCGTCTCGCCAGTATCGGGGTTGAACAGCACGGTGGCCTGCTCGATGGCCAGCCCGTCCTCGATCCGGTCGATCTGCCACTGGACCTCGAAGTCGATGGCCTGCTGCAGGAAGCGGAAGCTGTTCAGGTTCTTGATCTCGCGCCGCGTGCCATAAGGCGCGCCGGGGCGGCGCACGCTGACGTTGGCGTCGCAGCGGAAGCTGCCTTCCTGCATGTTGCCGTCGCAGACGCCCAGCCACACCACCAGCGCGTGCAGCGCCTTGGCATATTCCACGGCCTCGGCGCTGCTGCGCATGTCGGGTTCGCTGACGATCTCCAGCAGTGGCGTGCCGGCGCGATTCAGGTCGATGCCGGTCTGGCCGGCAAAGTCCTCGTGCAGGCTCTTGCCGGCGTCTTCTTCCAGGTGGGCGCGGGTCAGACGCACCGACCGCGGCTGGCCGGCCAGCACGAAGTCGATGTGGCCGCCCTGGACCACCGGCGTCTCGTACTGGC
>LNET01000072.1 GCA_001464055.1 Burkholderiales bacterium Ga0077543 | reverse complement strand
CTTGACGATGAAGGTGTTCGAGCTGGGCACCAAGGCGCTGCAGTACCCCGAACTGGTGGGCCTGGCGAACCCGCAGATGCAGATGCTGGCCGACCGCACCGGCGAGACCGTGCACCTGGGCATGCTGATCGACAGCGAGATCATCTACGTGCACAAGGTCGACAGCCGCCACATGCTGGGCATGTATTCACGCGTGGGGCGGCGCGCACCCATCCACTGCACCGCCATCGGCAAGGTGCTGCTGGCCTGGGAAAACGCCGAACGCCGCGACCATGTGCTCAAGGGCGTGAAGTTCGAGCGCTTCCGCGACAAGACCATCACCGACCCCGCCGCGTTCATCGCCGAGCTGGACCGCACGCGCGCGCAGGGCTTCGGCCAGGACCGCGAGGAATTCGACCAGCACATCCGCTGCGTGGGCGTGCCCATCTTCGACCGCTTCAACCAGGCCGTGGCGGGCTTGAGCATCAGCTTTCCCACCTTCCGCTACGACGAGCAGCGTGAACCCGAGATGGTGGCGATGCTGACCGAGGCCAGCCGGGCCATCAGCGAACCGCTGGGCTGCACGCGCTTTCCGCTGCCCGCCCAGCCCGCCCAAAGGTAAAGCCCCGGTCAACCGGGGCTGTGGCCGACGCCCGTAGGGGCCTCGTCAGCCGCGGCGGCGGCGCGACCAGGCCAGCAGGCCGGCCAGGCCCGCGCCGAACAATGCGTAGGTGGACGGCTCGGGGATCACACCCGCCTGGATGCCGAGCAGGGGCGTCGACTCGAAGGCATAGTCGACCAAGGTCCCCGGGGCGCCAGGCGTCAGGATGACACGTGCCCAGCCAAAGTGCACGGTGTCGTCGGCCGCTGTCAACAGGTCGGCGCCTTCATTGCGGAAGCGGAAGCCGAAGATGGCGGCGCTGCCCGTGCTCAGGGCCGCGCCCGAAGGACTGCCGGTGTTCCAGATGGTGGCGCCGTCGATCGGCGTCCCCACGGCCAGATTCAAGGCCGCGCCAGTGGACGTGACCGCCGCGTAGCCCTTGGAACCGACCGGCACCGGCGTGGGCGCGGACTGGCCGGATGTGCCGGGCGAGAACAGGGTCCAGGCGGTCGAACCGAAGAGGTTGAAGTCGAAGTTGGCCCCCGGCCCGCCCAGCGACGGGAAGGTGGATGGGCCGGTGAAGCTGGAACCGTTGAGAACGTTCAGGTACAGGCCGGTCGCGGTGTTGGGAATCGCGAGATTCACCGGGCCGCTGTAGACGATGACGGCCTGCGCACCGGCAGAGACCATGGTTGCAGCCAGTGCCACCGAGGTGACTGCACCGATGCGCTTGAAGGACAGGGGTTTGCTCATGAATCGAATGCTCCAATGAGGGTGGGGTCGTTCGAAAGAGACAGGGAACCGCATGCCGTGATCACGCGGCTGTAGCTGCCACGATCGGCCCTGGTCCATGAGGCGTCAATCACCGGAATGAAGGGTGACATGAAAGCGGACGTAACCGCGCTCGGCGCCCGTCGCCGGCCTGCGCAGTGCAAGTGAGGCGATGGCCCACCGCCCGCGCCGGAGCGCGCGGCACGCCTCCAGCGGGCGAGAATCGGCACATGAACCCCGCCCACACCCCCACCCGCGCTCCGTCTGCCGAGCACGATCCACGCGGCTTTCTGCAGGCGCTCTACGCCGCCGCGGTGGCCCGCGCCTTGCCCGCACAGACGGTGGGCGCCCACCTGCCCGCCGCGCCGGCCTCGGGCCGCACCCTGGTGCTGGGCGCCGGCAAGGCCGGTGGCGCCATGGCCGCAGCGGTCGATGCGCTGTGGCCGCCCGAGGCACCGCTGTCGGGCCTGGTGATCACGCGCTACGACCACGTGCCGCCGGCCTACGCGGCACGGCCAGGGCGCATCGAGGTCGTCGAGGCCCGCCACCCGGTGCCCGACGAGGCCGGGCTGAAAGCCACGGCGCGCATCGCGCAGCTGACCCAGGGCCTGACGGCCCACGACCTGGTGCTGTGCCTGATCAGCGGCGGCGGCTCGGCCCTGCTCTCGATGCCGGCCCCGGGCCTGACGCTGGCCGACAAGCAAGCCATCAACCGCGCCCTGCTGCACAGCGGCGCGGCCATCGACGAGATGAATTGCGTGCGCAAGCACCTGAGCGGCATCAAGGGCGGCCGCCTGGCCGCGCTGTGCGCCCCGGCGCGTGTGGTGACGCTGCTGATCAGCGACGTGCCCGGCGACGCGCCCGAGGTCATTGCCAGCGGACCCACCGTGGCCGATTCGAGCACCTGCGCCGACGCGCTGGCCATCCTGCGCCGCTACCGCATCGACATCCCGGCGGCTGCGCTGGCCGGGCTGGAAAGCGGCGCCTTCGAAACACCCAAGCCTGGCGACCCCATCTTCGCCGGCCACGAAGTGCACACCATCGCCACGCCCCAGCAGAGCCTGGAAGCGGCCGCCGCGCTGGCGCGTGTGGCCGGCATCGAAGCCCACATCCTGGGCGACGACCTGGAAGGCGAAAGCCGCGAGGTCGGCAAGGTGCATGCGGCCCTGGCGCGCGCGGTGGCGCGCCGCGGGCAGCCCTTTGCGCGGCCTTGCGTCATCCTGAGCGGCGGCGAAACCACGGTCACGGTGCGCCACCCCCAGCCCGGCCGCGGTGGCCGCGCCGGCGAATTCCTGATGGGCTGCGCCCTGGCGCTGCAGGGGCAGCCCGGGGTGCACGTGCTGGCGGCCGACACCGACGGCATCGACGGCATCGAATCGAACGCCGGCGCCATCGTCACCCCCAGCACGCTGGCACGGGCACAGGCCCTGGGCCTGAACGCCGCGGCCATGCTGGACCGGCACGACGCCTACCCCTTCTTCGAAGCCCTGGGCGACCTGGTGGTGCCAGGGCCCACCTTCACCAACGTCAACGACTTTCGGGCGCTGCTGGTGCTGTAGCCGATGGCCGCGCACCGGCTGCTGATCGACACGCTGCGGGCGGGCTTGCAGGCGCAGGCCGATGCCGCGCGCGCCGGGCCGATGCAGGCCTACATGAAGTCGGCCCTGCCCTTCCACGGCATTGCGGCGCCACTGCGCCGGCAGATCACCGCTGCCGTGGTGCGGCACCACCCGCTGGGCGACAGCCTCAGCCTGGCCGACACCATGCGCGCGCTGTGGGACGAAGCCCGTTTCCGCGAGGAACGCTACGCCGCCAGCGAACTGGCCCGGCAGCGGCCGCACCGCCCCCTGCTGGCCTTGCCGTTGCTGCCAGTGTTCGAACACATGATCGTCACGGGGGCCTGGTGGGACCATTGCGACGAGTTGTCGGCCGAGGCCATCGGCCCGCTGCTGGCCCGCCACCCGAACGAGATGAAGCCCGTGCTGCGCCAGTGGGCCCGGGGTGCGGACCTGTGGCTGCGCCGCGCCGCCATCCTGTGCCAGCGTGGACTGAAGCGGGAGTTCGACGCCGCCCTGCTGTACGACTGCATCCTGCCGTCGATCGGGCCCGCCAGCGCCGCCAACCCCTGGCCCGGCGAGTTCTTCCTGCGCAAGGGCATCGGCTGGGCGCTGCGCGAACGCTCGTACGACGCACCCGAGGAAGTGCGGGCCTTTTGCGCCGAGTACGCAGCGCAGCTGGCACCGCTGACGGTGCGCGAAGCGCTGAAGGCGCTGAAGCGGCGCGGGGCCTGAAAGGCGACTGTCAGGGGATCCGCCGCCCCTGGGCGTCGAAGGCCAGTGCCCAGGCGGGGTCGGGTTGCAGCCCGACGGTGTCGCCGCTGGCCAGGTGGCCGTGGCCGGCGCCCAGCTTGGCGTGCAGCAGTTCGGGCAGGCCGGCCAGGCGCAGGTAGACCACGGAGGAATCGCCCAGGTGTTCGGCCAGGGCCACCGTGGCGGCGACGCTGCCCTGCCCCGCCGGCAGCAGCCGCAGGTGCTCGGCGCGCAGGCCCATGCGCCGGGCCGCCGGGTCGGCGGGCCCGGCCAGCGCGGCCCACAGCGCCTGGTGGGGTTCGCTGGCGCCAGCGCCCGGCCGCGCCACCAGGTTGATGCGCGGCGCACCCAGGAAGCCGGCAACGAATTCATTGGCCGGGCGCTCGTACAGGTCCATCGGCGCGCCCAGCTGTTCGATGCAGCCCTTGTTGAACACGGCGATGCGCGTGCCCATGGTCATGGCCTCGACCTGATCGTGGGTGACGTAGATCATCGTCGTGCCCAGTTCCTGGTGCAGCCGCGTCAGTTCGATGCGCATGTCCACACGCAGCGCCGCGTCCAGGTTCGACAGCGGCTCGTCGAACAGGAAGACCTTGGGCTTGCGCACGATGGCGCGGCCGATGGCCACGCGCTGGCGCTGCCCGCCGCTCAGCTGCTTCGGAAACCGCCCCAGCAGTTCGGTGATGCGCAGGACCTCGGCCGTGCGGCCCACTTGTTCGTCGCGCTGGGCCCGGGGCACGCCGGCCATCTTCAGCGCGAAGCCCATGTTCTCGGCCACGGTCATGTGCGGGTACAGCGCATAGCTCTGGAAGACCATGGCCGCGCCGCGGTCGGCCGGGCGCACGTCGTTCGCGCGCTGACCGTCGATGAACAGGTCGCCGGCGCTGATGTCTTCCAGCCCCGCGATCATGCGCAGCATGGTCGACTTGCCGCAGCCCGAGGGCCCGACGAAGACCATGAACTCGCCGGTGTTCACCTCCAGGTCGATGCCGGTGATGACGTCGACCGTGCCGAAGCTCTTGCGGATGCCGCGCAGGCTGACCTGGCCCATGCTCAGTCTCCGGCTGCGGGGGATGCGGCAAGCGGCGATGCCGATGCCGCTGTCGTTTCCGTGGCCTCGCCCGCCACTTCGGCGCGCCAGCGCTGCAGCAGGCCGCGGTACCACAGCGCGCTGTCCTTCAGCGTGCGCTGCTGGCTGGCGTAGTCCACGTGCACGATGCCGAAGCGCTTGGCGTAGCCGCTGCTCCACTCGAAATTGTCCATCAGGCTCCAGACCATGTAGCCGGCCATGGGCACACCCTGGTCCATCGCGTCGGCGACGGCGGCGATGTGGTCCTGCAGATAGGCCGTGCGGTCGACGTCGTGCACCTGGCCGTCGATCACCGGGTCCTTGAAGGCGCCACCGTTTTCGGTGATGAAGGTGGGCGGAAGCTTGACGTCGCGGTGCAGCGTCAGCAGCAACTCGGTCAGGCCGCGGGGGTAGATCTCCCAGTCCATGTCGGTCAGCGGCAGGCCCGACGTCTTGCTGTCGAAGCTGCCGTCGGCACTGGACACGACCCGTGTGTAGTAGTTGATGCCCAGGAAGTCCAGCGGCTGGGCAATCGTGGCCATGTCGCCAGGCTGCACCTGCGGCGCGTCGGCTCCCAGCTGGTCCAGCATGTCCTGCGGGTAGTGGCCCTTGAACAAGGGGTCGGTGTACCAGCAGCGCCCGCCCAGGTCGGCCAGGCGCGAGGCCTCGATGTCGGCCGCCGTGTCGCTGGCCGGCATCATGTGCGCCAGGTTCAGCACGATGCCCAGCGGCTCCTTGGCACCTTCGGCACGCAGCGCCTGCAGCGCCAGGCCGTGGCTCAGCAGCAGGTGGTGGGCCACCTGGGTGGCGGTACGACGGCTCTTCAGGCCGGGCGCGAACACGCCCTGCTCGTGGCCCAGCACGGCAATCACCCAGGGTTCGTTGTGCGTGGTCAGCGTCGCCAGGCGGTCGCCCAGGCGGCGCTGCACACCCAGTGCGTAGTCCACGAAGCGGTGCACGGTTTCGCGCGCAGCCCAGCCACCCAGGTCCTGCAGCGCCTGCGGCAGGTCCCAGTGGTTCAGCGTCAGATGCGGTTTCAGGCCGCGCGCCAGCAGGCCGTCGACCAGGCGGTCGTAGAAGGCCAGGCCGGGTTCGTTCCAGACACCGCGGCCCAGCGGCTGCACCCGTGGCCAGCTGATGGAGAAACGGTAGGCGCCCACGCCCAGACCGGCAATCAGGTCCAGGTCGCTGCCCAGCCGGTGGACATGGTCGCAGGCGACGTCGCCGTTGCTGCCGTCGGCAATGGCGCCCGGCTGGCGGCAGAAGCGGTCCCAGATGGACTCGCCCTTGCCGTTCTCGAACGCGGCGCCCTCGATCTGGAAGGCGCTGGTGGCCACGCCCCAGGTGAAACCGGGGGGAAAGCGCAGATGCAGCTGCGCTTGCAGATCAGGATGCGGATGGGGTGGCATGGGGATTCGAATCTGGTGCGGCGCTACTTGACGGCGCCCGTGGTCAGGCCGGCGATGAGCTGGCGCGAGGAAATGGCAAACAGGATGAGCAACGGAATGGTGGCAATGGCCGAGCCCAGCATCAGCGCGCCCCATTCGGTGTTGACGGGGCTCTGCAGGCTGCGCAGCGCCAGCGGCAGGGTGTAGTTCTCGGCGCTGCGCATCACGATCAGCGGGCCGATGAAGTTGTTCCAGCTGGCGATGAAGGTGATCAGCCCCAGCGTACCCATCGCCGGCCGCAGCAGCGGCAGCACGATGCGCCAGTAGATGCCGAACTCGCCGCAGCCGTCCATGCGCGCGGCCTCGATGAGTTCGCGCGGTACCGCGCTGCTGGCGAACTGGCGCATCAGGAAGATGCCGAAGGCGCTGGCCGCGCCGGGAATGTAGAGCGCGCGGTGCTGGTCGATCCAGCCCAGCACGTCCATGATCATGAAGGTGGGGATCATGTTCATGAAGCTGGGCAGCAGCATGGTGGCCATCACCAGCACGAACAGCGGCTGTTTGAAGCGGAACTCCATCAGCGCGAAGGCGTAGCCGGCCATCGAACAGAACAGCAGCGTCAAGGCCGTGCTGGCCAGCGCCACGTACAGGCTCCAGCCCAGGTTGCGCCAGAAGGGCAGGCGCTCGGTCAGCACCTTCAGGTTCACCAGCAGGTCGTCGCCGAACCACAGCGGCGGCGGCAGGCTGAAGATTTCCGTGCGCGACTGCGTGGCGAACACGAACATGAAATAGAACGGCATCAGCATCGTCAGCCCGCCGACGCCGACCAGGGCATAGGCCGCCCAGGGAGCGATCGGGCGGCTGGCGGGCCGCTTCGGGTGCCCGTTCATGCCGAACCCCCGCGCGGCCTGAAGGCCCGGTTCGTCAGCCAGGTGAGCAGCGCCACGACGATGAACAGCAGCCAGGACATGGCGCTGGCGCCGCCGAAGTCATTGAAGTCGAAGGCCATGCGGTACAGGTACACGGCCGAAGTCATCGCCGCCTGGTCCGGGCCGCCTTTGCCGCCCGTGAGGATGAAGGGTTCCTCGAACAGCTGCAGCCCGCCGATGACGCTGAGCGTGACGCCGAAGAAGATCATCGGTTTCAGGCTGGGCAGCGTGATGCACCAGAACTGCTGCCAGCGGCTGGCACCGTCCATCGTCGCGGCCTCGTACAGGTCTTTCGGGATGGTCTGCAGGGCCGCCAGGTACAGCACGACGTTGAAGCCCAGGTAGCGCCAGAACACGATGAAGGCTATCGCCGGCTTGATGGCTTCGGGCTGGCCCAGCCAGTCGATGTTCTCGCCGCCCCACCAGCCCGAGAACGCGGCGTTGATCAGCCCGAAGTCTTTCGAGAACAGGCTGCTGAACATGATGGCGATCGCCACCGTCGAGGTGATGTAGGGCAGGAAATAGGCGCCGATGACGGCGTCGCGCGAGCGCTTGAACGAGCTGTGGATGAACACCGCCAGGGGGATGGCCACCAGGTGCTGCGGCACGCCCGAGGCCAGCGCCAGCCAGGCGGTGTTCTTCAGCGACTTCCAGAACCAGTCGTCGCCCAGCGCAAAGGTGAAGTTGCCCAGGCCGACAAATTCCATCGTGGCCATGCCACTGGTGGGTTCCCAGCTGTGAAAGGCCAGCCACAGGGAGAACAGCAGCGGAAACACGCCGAACACCGCAAACAGCAGCAGGAAGGGGCTGATCAGCACGTAGGGCGCCCAGCGGGGCGACAAGCGAAGGGATTTCGGCCAGCGCATGGTGGCTGGGCCCTTCAGCGCAAGGCGCGGCGCGCGAGCAGGCGCTCGGCGTCGCCCAGCGCGGTGGCGATGTCCTTGCCGCGGTCGAGCACGTTGTCGAGTTCGGTGCCCACCACTTCGTCGGCGAAGTTGTTCTGCTTGTGCACCTGGGTGGCGGTGATGCGGCGTGCTGCGTCGCGCCACAACAGCCGTGCCGGCTGACCCCCCAGGAAAGGCAGGGGTTCGGCGAAGAACGGGTCTTCGTGGGCGTCCAGCAGCGCCGGGAAGGCGTCCTGGGACTTGAAGGCGGCGAACTGCTGGGCACGGTCCAGGGTCAGCAGGCGGATCAGGTCCCAGGCCAGCGGCTTGTTGTCGGCCGCGGCGCGGCGCGGTATGGCGTAGAAGGTTCCGCCATAGCTCACGAAGGTGGATTCGGGCAGCTGTGCCGCGCGCCACAGGCCCTTCGTGTCGGGTGCCACCCAGTTGGCGAGCTGGCCCACCATCCAGGCGCCGGTCAGTTCGGTCGCCAGCGTGCCGCGCTTGAAGCCTTCGGCCCACTCGTTCGACCAGGCGGTGACGCGGGCGTCGAGCTTGTTGCGGCGCAACTCGCGCGCGAGTTCGAAAGCGCGCACAAACCGCCTGGACCTGACCAGCACACGCGACTCCTGGTCGAAGAACAGGCCCTGGCCGGGCTCGAGCCCGCTACGGATGAGGATGTCCTTCACGACCTGCGCATTCGAGATCAGGTAGGCCCCCGTCGCGGCCTTGATGCGCAGGCCGGCCTGCACATAGGCCTCCCAGGACGGCTGCAGCGCGCTGACGTCGATGCCGGCCCGGGCCAGCAGGTCGCGCCGGTAGAGCAGGGTTCCGGGGCCGATGTCGGTGGGCACGGCCACCACCGCGCCGCGCCGGCGGTTGAAGGCCTGGTCATAGGCGTAGCGCACGAAGCGTTCGCGGTAGCGGTCCACGCCGAAGGGCTGGGGCAATAGGTCTTCCAGGCCGCCGCCTTGCGAGAAGCGGCCGACATAGCTGCTTTCCAGCGCCATCACGTCGGGCAGGTAGACCGAGGTCGACAGCGCCGTGGTCATGGCAGTGTGGTGGTCGACGTACTGGCGGCTGACGACCTTCACTTCGACGCCCGGATGCAATTGCCGAAAGCGCGGCAAGGCGTCGCGGATGATCTCGTCGACCAGCGGGAAAGCCGCCACCAGCAGCTGCCGCGCTTGCTGCGCGGGTGCGGCGGCAGGCCAGGCCCAGGCCGACCCCAGCCCGGCCGCCAGCACGCCGCGGCGCGAAGGTCTCACGCCGCCGCCGGCCCGCAAGGCCGCAGGAAGCCCCTGGATGGCGTAGAAACCCCGCGCACGCAGCGAACGACGGGGGACGCATCGGCCGGGCTGGGCTCGGTCGACCCCAGGACGCCGCCCTGGGCGCAGAGCCGTCCATCGTGGCCTGTCCTGCAGATCATGAATGAAAGCGCTTTCAAAGTCCGCCATTGTTCGCTGAGCCACACCCCCGGCGCTTGCTCGTAAACCCGGAATCGGGCGGCCCAATGAACAGGAAACGGCGTCGCGCTTGCAGCCTTCACCGCATGGCGCAAGCGCGTCAGCCGGCCGAGCCGTTCGCGGCCGGCGCCCTCACCAGCGGCAGCCGCCTTCGTCCTTCAGCGCATCGGCCACCAGCGGCACCACCGCCAGCAGACCCATCCGGGCATGGGCGGTGCGGCAGTCGGCCTGGCCCGACTTCTCGACCTCGCGCTCGAGCCTGGACTTCAGCTCGGGCGGCCGCGGCATCAGCGCCAGCACGCCCGCACTGCCCAGGCGGGACAGCTCGCCGCCCCGTGAGCGCGGCAGCTGCAGGTTCAGCCGTGGCGCGCTGGCCGGAGCCGAAGGCGCGGTGGCGATGTCGGCGCCAGTGCGGGTGCCGGCGTCGGGCAGGCCGGGCGCGGCGGTGTGGAGCGGCCGTGACGCCGGGCTGGGCGCCGGGGACGGGAACGCGGGCGCGGATGCGTTGGCAGGGGCAGGCGGACTTGCCGGGCTCGCCGCGGCTGCGGCCGGGGTGGGTTCGGGGGCCGAGGCCGGGGCCGGGGCCGGAGTGGAGCCCACATCAGGCGCCGAGCTCTCGGCAGGTGCCACCGGCTGCAGGGCGGGCAGTGCCGGCACGGCCAGGGGCACATCCGCCAGGCTGGCAGGCGCGGTACGCGCCAAGGGAGCCAGGCCGGGCGCTGGCAAGGCCACGGGCTGGCCCGCCAGGCGGACCAGCGGCGCTTCCAGCAGCGCCGGCGCGGGCAAGGACTGCAGCTCGGCCAGACGGGCAGCAGGCGCGGCCGGCATGCTGGCCAGGGCCGGCGCAGAAATCGAAGGCACGGCAGGCGGCGCCTGCAGCCGCGGCGGCTCGGGCCGGTCGCCCAGGGCCGGCAGGCCAGGCAGGTCGTTCAGTGTCGAGCCCGGGTCAGCCACCTGCGCCGTGGCGGGCAGTTCGGCTGAACGGGCAGACCAGGCCGGCACTGGCGCCCAGTCGCCCAACTGCGCCGCACCCGGTTCGGCCGCGGGCGCGGGGGCCTGCGCCCGCACCGCGCCACCCCAGCGGGTGGCAGGCGCGTCGCCCGGCGGACCGGCGGCCGGCAGCGGCGGCTGCGGTGCGGCGTCACGCACCGCGGGGCCGTCGCCGGGGGCCTGCAGCCGCAGGTTGATCGCGCCCCAGACCCCCTGCCCCGGCAGGGCACTGCCCGGTGGCACGCTGCCCAGCAGCACGGCCAGCCACAGATGGAGCAAGGCGGCCAGCAGCACGGCCTGCCACATCGGCGTGGGGCGGCGGCGCGCGCGCTCGGCGTCGCTGGGGGGATGGGGCACACGCGCGCTCGGGTCCACCGTGTCGGTGGGCCAGGCCATCGACAAGGACATCGGCAGGGGCAAGGCAAGGGCGGTCATGGCGCGCAGCGCCACTGTGCAACGCCAGGCCCGGAAGCGATCGCTGCAGCTGACACCCTGGCGGCGTGCTTTTCGCGTCATGCCCGGCCAGGGCATCGCACCGACTCGGTTCTAATCCGCGCCAGGCCCCCTTCACCTTGCACCGCCATGAACCAGCTCGAACAGCTCAAGCAGCACACCACCGTCGTCGCCGACACCGGCAACTTCCGCCAGCTGGCGCAGTTCGCGCCGCAGGACGCCACCACCAACCCCAGCCTCATCCTGAAGGCCGTGCAGCAGCCCGACTACGCGCCGCTGCTGGCCGAGACCGTGGCCCGCCATGCCGGCCAGCCGCTGCCGGCCCTCGTCGACCAGGTGCTGGTTCGTTTCGGGCTGGAGATCCTGAAGGTCGTGCCCGGCCGCGTCAGCACCGAGGTCGACGCCCGGCTGTCCTTCGACACCGAAGCCACCCTGCAGCGTGCCCGCGGCCTGATGGCGCTGTACCGCGATGCCGGCATCGGGCCCGACCGGGTGCTGATCAAGATTGCCGCCACCTGGGAAGGCATACGCGCGGCCGCGGTGCTGGAACGCGAGGGCATCCGCTGCAACCTGACCCTGCTGTTCGCCTTCTGCCAGGCCGTGGCCTGCGGCGACGCCGGCGTGCGCCTGATCTCGCCCTTCGTCGGCCGCATCTACGACTGGCACAAGAAGCAGCAGGGCGCGCAGTGGGACGAAGCCGCCCGCGCCGGCGCCAACGACCCCGGCGTGCAGAGCGTGCGCGCGATCTTCAACCACTACAAGCGCCACGGCATCGCCACGCAGGTGATGGGCGCGAGCTTCCGCAACGTCGGCCAGGTGCTGGCCCTGGCCGGCTGCGACCTGCTGACCATCAGCCCTGAACTGCTGGCCCAGCTGCAGGCCAGCAACGCGCCCGTGGCGCCGGCGCTGGACGCCGCCGCAGCCCGCGGCCTGGACCTGCCGGCCCTGCACTTCGACGAGGCCGGCTTCCGCTGGGCGCTGAACGAAGACGCCATGGCCACCGAGAAGCTGGCCGAAGGCATCCGCGCCTTTGCCGTGGACGCCGGCAAGCTGGACCAGCTGATCGGGGCCCTGCAGGCATGACCGGCCCCTTGAGCGCCCGCCCCCGCTGCGACGCCACGGCCGCCTGGGCCGCGCTGCAGGGCCACTGGCAGGCCCATGGCCGCAGCCTGGACCTGCGCGAGGCCTTCGCGCGAGATCCGGCCCGCTTCCAGACCTTCGGCGTGCAGGCCCCCGAGGTCTTCGCCGACCTGTCGAAGAACCTGATCGACACCGCCACCCTGCAGTTCCTGCTGGACCTGGCGCGCGAGTGCGGCCTGGAGAACCACCGCGACGCCATGCTGCGCGGCGAGGCCGTCAACACCACCGAAGGCCGCGCCGTGCTGCACACCGCACTGCGCGCCCCAACCGGCGCGGCCACCCCGTTCAATGCCGAAGTGCAGGGCGTGCTGGCCGCGATGCTGGCCTATGCCGAACGCGTGCGTGCCGACGAGCACATCACCGACATCGTCAACATCGGCATCGGCGGCAGCGACCTGGGCGCGCAGATGGTGGTGCCGGCACTCGACGCCTTTTCCCGGCGCGGCAAGCGGCTGCACTTCGTGAGCAACGTCGACGGCCACGACATCACGCCGGTGCTGCGCGGGCTGGACGCCCGGCGCACGCTGTTCATCGTGGCCAGCAAGACCTTCACGACCCAGGAAACCATGGCCAACGCGGCCGTGGCGCGCGCCTGGTTCATCGAACAGGGTGGAACGGACATCGCCCGCCACTTCGCCGCCACCACCACGAACGTGGCCGCCGCGGCGCAGTTCGGCATCAGCACCACCTTCGGTTTCTGGGACTGGGTGGGCGGGCGCTATTCGCTGTGGAGCGCGATCGGCCTGCCGATTGCCATCGCCGTGGGCGCCGACAACTTCCGCGCGCTGCTGGCCGGCGCCCACGCCATGGACCGGCATTTCGCCGAAGCCCCGCTGGCGCACAACCTGCCGGTGCTGCTGGGCCTGCTGGACGTCTGGTACCGCAACTTCCACGGCTTTGCCAGCCGCAGCGTCGCGCCCTATCACCAGGGCCTGGCGCGGCTGCCGGCCTACCTGCAGCAATTGGAAATGGAAAGCAACGGCAAGCGCGTGGACCTGCAGGGCCGGCCCCTGCCCCTGGGCACCAGCCCGGTGGTCTGGGGCGAACCCGGCACCAACGGCCAGCACGCCTACTTCCAGATGCTGCACCAGGGCACCGAGGTGGTGCCGGTGGAGTTCATCGCGGTGAAGACCCCCAGCCACCCGCACACCGACCTGCACACCAAGCTGCTGGCCAACTGCCTGGCACAAAGCCAGGCGCTGATGATGGGCAAGACCGCCGCCGAAGCCGAAGCAGAGCAGGCTCCCACCGCCGCCGCCGGCATGGCCCCGGCGGTGCTGGCCAGCCACCGCAGCTTCCCGGGCAACCGGCCCAGCACAACGCTGCTGCTGCAAGCGCTGACCCCGCACAGCCTGGGCGCGCTGATCGCGATGTACGAACACCGTGTGTTCACCAGCGGCTCGGTCTGGGGCATCAACAGCTTCGACCAGTGGGGCGTGGAACTGGGCAAGGCGCTGTGCAGCCAGCTGCTGCCGCGTTTTGCCAGCGGTGACGCCAGCGGCCTGGACGCTTCCACCGCCGGCCTGCTGGCGCGGCTGCGTACCGAAACCGGGCCGCGGGCGTGAAGCACCTGGTCTTCGACTTCGGCGGCGTGCTCTTTCAGTGGCAGCCGCCACGGCTGCTGCAGCGCGAACTGCCGCAGGTGGCCCCCGACCTGGCCAGCGCCCAGGCCCTGGCCGCCGATTTCTTCCAGAGCTACACCGGCGACTGGGCCGAGTTCGACCGCGGCACCGTGGACGTGCCCGAACTGGTGGCGCGCATCGCCCGCCGCACCGGCCTGGCCGCTGCCGACGTGCAGCGCGTGGTGGACGGCGTGCCGCGCGAACTGCTGCCCATCCCCGAGACCGTGGACCTGCTGCGCCGGCTGCGCGCCGACGGGCGCGGGCTGCACTTCCTGTCGAACATGCCGGTGCCCTATGCCCGGCACCTGGAAGACAGCTACGACTTCGTCGGCTGGTTCGCCAGCGGCGTGTTCTCGGGCCGCGAACGCATGATCAAGCCCGAGGCCGACATCTTCGAGTTCGCCGCGGCACGCTTCGGCCAGCCGCCGGAACAGCTGGTGTTCCTGGACGACCACCTGCCGAACGTGCAGGCCGCGCGTGCGCTGGGCTGGCACGCGCTGCACTTCAGCAGTGCGGCGCAGGCCGAGGCCGAATTGCGCGCCAACGGCTGGCTGTAGCCGGCATCAGCCGGCCGGTGGCGAAGCCACGCCGGCGGAGGAGGGTTCGGCAGGGCCAGGAGCAGGAGCAGGGCCAGGACCAGGGTGCGGTGGCGGCGGGGGCGGCGGGTCCTCGTCCATCCAGGCCTCCAGCAGGCGCAGCGCCACCGCCAGCACCACCGGGCCGACGAACAAACCCACCAGCCCGAAGGCCACCAGGCCGCCGATGACGCCGGCGAAGATCAGCAGCAGCGACAGGTCGGCCCCCATGCGGATGAGCACCGGCCGGATGAAGTTGTCGACCGTGCCGACGAACATCGCCC
This sequence comes from Burkholderiales bacterium Ga0077543, assembly GCA_001464055.1. Taxonomy (GTDB): domain Bacteria; phylum Pseudomonadota; class Gammaproteobacteria; order Burkholderiales; family Burkholderiaceae_C; genus Rubrivivax. Next base: position 105,738 of record LNET01000072.1, on the reverse strand, counting down.
AGACGAACAGGAAGATGCCCCAGCCCACGCTGCCATCGCCCCAGAGCACCCAGGCCGCAGCCGGCAGCAGCACCGGGATCGGGCCCACCTGGGCGATGCACAGCATGAACATCAGCGCCGTCAACAAGCCTGCGAAAGGCACGCCGGCCATGGCCAGGCCGACCCAGCCCAGGGCCGACTGCGCCAGCGCCGTCACGCCCACGCCCAGGGCGACGCCGCGGATCGCGTCGCCCGCCAGCACCAGGGCGTCCACGCCCTGCGCACCCGCCAGGCGGTGGGCGAAGCGGCGCGTGAAACCGGCGAAGTCTTCGCCCACCGCGTACATCACGGCGGCCACGCACACCGTCACCAGGAACTGCACCACCAGGTAGCCGATGCTGCCCACTTCGGCCAACACCCAACGGCTGAGGTCGCCGGCGTAAGGCGTGATCTTGGGCAGCAGGTCACGCAGGCCCATGGCTGCTGCCTGGTCCCACAAGGTGTCGAGCAAGGCACCGACGAAAGGCAGGCTGCGCGCCCACTGCGGCGGGTCTTCGGCAGGGCGCCAGGCGGCCACGGCGCCGATCCAGTCGCCGATGACATCGACGTTGATGAAGATGGTGCCGATGGCCAGCACCAGCGGCACCACGAACAGCAGCAGCAGGGCCAGGGACATCACCAGCACCGCCACCCAGCGCCGGCCACCGGCCCAGGCCTGCACCCGCAGCATCAGCGGCCAGGTGGCCACCACCACCATCGTCGCCCAGATCGTGGGGCCCAGGAACGGCCGCAGGATCCACAGCGAGCCGCCGATCAGCAGCCCCATGAAGAGGACGGCGAAGGTGGTGCGCGCCAGGTCGGCGCGGCGGCTGGGCAGGGGTTCGGGCAACATGCGACGAACTCTATCGGACGGACGGGGGGCCGCGAGGAGTTCTCCACAGTCCGCCCAGCAGCAGACACTCGCCCTCGCGCGCCAGCGCCGCACTCTTGATCCGAGAGATACGGAAAGAGCGCGGCGCCGCCGGTCACCGGATCGTGAGCGCGCCCAGTTCCCGCGTCACCCCGCCCCATGGCGAGAAGCCTGTGCTCGTGCTGCTGCCGTAGGAAAGGATGCCGGTGACGACCGCGCCCACGCCGTCGTAGACCCAGATCGACGAGCCGCTGTCGCCGCCGGCACTGAAGGAGCTGCTGTTGATTTCCACCGAGCACAGCGCGCCGTAGGTGTTGCCGGCCCCGTCGCCCACCAAGGCGTCGACGCAGACCCGCGCCACCCGGCCAGAGCGTGTGCCAGTGGTGCGGCCGGTCTTGTAGACGGTCTGGCCCACGGTAGGAAAGCTCAGCGTGCCGCGCACGGGGATCGTGCCGGCCACGATCAGGCTGTTGCTGTTGGTGACCAGCACGCGCCCGAAGTCGACCACGCTGGCCGCCGCGCCCGACACGAACAAAGCGTCGGCGCGGCGGCAGCCCAAGGTGTCGGGCAGCGGGCAGCTGAAGCCGGCCGGGTCGACGCTCTCGTTGCCGACATAGGTGCCGTTCGGCGCCCGCATCGTCGTGTTGGCGGTGACGCTGTAGACCCGCTGGCTGCAGTGCGAGGCCGTGACGAAGCCGCGCACGCCGGCCCGCGTGGCCGGCACGCCCACCGAGCAGACGAAGCTGCCGCTGCCGGTGGTGTAGTTGAACTGCGCGCCCGCCGCCAGCGGCGTGGGCTGCGCACGCACCGACACGCCGGTGGTGGCACGGCGCTGCGGCAGTTCGGCCGGGCGCAGCACCAGCGCCGCCAGCGGAATGCCGGCGTCGACCAGCCGGCGCGACAGCAGCTCCACCTGTTCGGCCGACAGCGTCTCGTTGTAGCTCACCTCCACGCGGTTGGCGTCGCGGTCGATGTGGGTGGCGATCACGCCCTCGGCCGAGGCCAGCTTGAAGGCAGCCTGCTTGAAGTTCAGCAGCTGGCGCGAGTCGAACAGCGCGGCGCGGACTTCGGGCGCCCGTTCCAGGCCCAGGCGTGCGGCCAGGTCCTGGGCACTGCGCTGCGCTGCGGCACCGGCCGGCAACACCATGCGCACCACGCTGCGGCCGTCGTCCAGGTGCAGCCAGCCGGCGAAGCCGGGCAGGCGGTCGGCGATGCTGGCTTCCAGTTCATCGGGGTTCAGGCTGTCTGCCTCCTCGCCCACCAGCGCCCTGGCCGCGACCATGGCCCTGTCGTGCGCCGCGGCCAGCTGCAGGCTGGCGGCTTCTTCCTGGGCACTGCGCTGCAGCACCGCGTCCTTCGCTTCGGCCTGGGCCCAGACGGAAGCGGTGGCTGCCAGCAGCCAGACGCCCACGGCCAGTCGATTCATCGCATGCTTGTGTTTCAAGATGACTCCTCGTGAAGATGGATGGAAGCCGATGGCCGCACCCGCAGCGGCCCGCCGGGCCAGACCGGCCTAACGGTTGCGATGTGGGGCCTATCGGCGGGCGAAGTCTAGGAACAGGCGTTGCCCGGTGGTGAGGGAATTGCAACCATCGGCAAGCAGTCGTGAAGCACACGGCACCGTGCCAGGCCAGGGCCATGTCGCCGAACCCCGACCGAGATGCAGCGACGGCGCCGCCTGGCGGCAGCCCGGCCAAGACGCCCCACAGGCCCTGGCAGCGTCAGCTGCTGGGCATGGCTGCGGCCCCGCTGGTCTACGCCGGGTTGGGTGGTGCCCAGGTCTCGCACGGCGCCCGCTTGGCGGCGGCCATGGGCAGGCTGATGGCGCCGTGGTGGATGACCGAGGCCACGGCGTTGCAGGCGACCGCGCTGCTGCCGATTGCGCTGTTTCCGGTGTTCACCGTGCTGCTGGGGCCCGGGGCCATGGGGCTGGTGTCCGCCAGCCGAAACAGCCGGCAGGCCTCAGCGCCGGGTCTCCTTGTACGGCAGCACTTCCTGGGCCTCGATGCGGTAGCCGGCTGCGCCCATGTAGGAATCGGTGCGGTCGGCAGTCAGGATGCCGTGAATCCAGACGGCGTCCATCGAACGCAATTCCTTGGCCGGGGTCTTCGGCAGGATGTGGATGATCTGGTTGGCCGGCGGCGGCGGGCTGTGGATGCAGGCGCCGAAATAGGGCACGAGCAGGAATTCCTTCAGGCCGTCCTTGCTGTCTTCCAGCGGCACCACGAAACCGGGAATGCGCACCTTCTGGCCCACCAGCTTGGCGTTGATGGGTGCGTTGTCCCAGATCTCGCGCATCTGCTTGAGCATCTGCTGCGCGCGCGGGTCGGCGTCGCTCAGCGCCGCCAGGTTCGTGCCCTTGAAGTCCTTGAACGGGTCCCAGTCCTCCGGCACCAGGGCGTCCCAGTTGATGGTGGGAAAGCCGTTGACCACCGGGGCAGGCGGCGGCGCAGCCCTTTTTGCGGGAACGGTCGCAGGCGCAGGCGCGCTCGCGGCGCCCAGCGCCGGGTTCATGAGCGGCACGCCCGTGGCCTGGGCCAGGACGGCGGGGGCCGCAGCGCAAAGCGCAACGGCCAGCACGAAGCTCGTCTTGATCAGCATGTTCAGGTTCTTGGCGACAGGCCGTCGGCCAGCGAAAGGCGATATGCCCGCCAGCCCGGCACCAAGCTGGCGAGCATACCCGCGCCCAGGACCGCAGCGAACAGGCCCCATTGCACGAGTGTGGGCGCGCCGGCCATCAGGCTGATGCCGAACTGCTGCTGCACCCAGGGCCCGGCGCCCCAGACGGCCAGCGCTGCCGCGGCCGCGCCCAGCAGTGCGCCCAGCCCGGTGACCAGCACGCCTTCGGCCGCCAGCAGCGCCAGCACATGACGCGGGCCGGCGCCCACGGCGCGCAGAACGGCCAGTTCGCGCCGACGTTCGTTCAGCCCGGCCAGGACCACCGCCACCAGGCTGGCCAGGCTGACCGCGGCCACCAGCGCGCTCATCGCCTGCAGCGCCTTTTCGCCCAGGCCGACCACCGCCCACAGTTCGTCCAGCGCCACCCCCGGCAGTACCGCCAGCAGGGCTTCTTCCTCGTATCCGGCCACGAAACGCTGCACGTTGAACACCGCCGCCCGGCTTTTCAGCCCCACCAGCACCGCCGTCACCTGCTTGGGTTCCAGGTCGAACTTGCGCGCTTCTTCGGGGCCGATGGAGAAGCCGGCGGACTTGGGCAGCGGCGCGCCGCCGACCCAGTCCAGGTGGATGGCCTCGATGGCCTGCAGGCTGACATGCACCGTGCGGTCCACTGGCGTGCCGGTGCGCGCCAGGATGCCCACCACGGTGAAGGGCTTGTCGTCGTGCTGGGCGGCCAGCGCGCCGTCCAGCCCGGCCAGGCCATGCGCCAGCACGATCTTCTGGCCCAGCGAATAGCCCAGCGCCTGCGCCACCTCGGCGCCGATCACGGCCTGGTACAGGCCGTCCAGCGTGCCGTCGAAGGCCTGGCCCTGGGCCAGCACCAGCGGCTGTCTGTCGCCGTAGGCGAAGCGCGTGAAGTACTCGGTGGTGGTGCCCAGCACCGGGTAGCCGCGGTGCGAGTCGCCCAGGCTGATGGGCACCGTCCAGGCCACGGCCCGGTGGGCAGCGACGGCCCGCACGCTGTCCATGCCGATGTTGTTGGTGGCTCCGCCCACGCGGAACACGGCGTAGAGCATCAGCTGGATCGGGCCGGTGCGCGCGCCCACCACCAGGTCGGTGCCGCTGACGGCCAGCGCGAAGCTGCTGCGGATGTCGGTGCGCAGGCGTTCCAGGCTGAGCAGCAGCGCCGTGGCGAGTGCGATCGACAGCACCACCAGGGCCAGCGTGCCGCGCCGGTTCCAGGCGCTGCGCGCGGCCACGAACAGCAGCGCGTTCATGCGGGCACCCTGGCGGCCTGGTTCAGGTCGGGCAGTGACAGGCGCTCGTCGAACCGGGCCGCCAGGCGTTCGTCGTGGCTGACGAAGACCAGGGTGGCGCCGCTGTCTTGGCATTCGCCCAGCAGCAAGGCCATGAAGTCGTCGCGCAGCGCCGCGTCCAGCGCCGAGGTCGGCTCGTCGGCGATGACGAGTTCGGGCTGGCCGATCAGCGCGCGCGCTGCGGCCACGCGCTGCTGCTGGCCCACCGACAGCATGGCCGCCGGCCGGCCCCAGGCGCCTTCGGGCAGAGCCACGCGCTGCAGCAAGCGCCGGGCTGCCGCCGCCGGCGAGCCGGCACAGCGGCCGGCGCGGCTGGCCGAGAAGCGACAGGGCAACAGCACGTTGTCCAGCACGCTCAGGTAAGGCAGCAGGTTGAACTGCTGGAAGACCACGCCCACGTGGTCGGCGCGGCGGGCATCGCGGCGCGCCCCCGAAAGCGCGCCCCAGTCCTGCCCGAGCAGGCTGACGCGGCCTGCCCCGGCCACCAGCACGCCGGCCAGAAGGCCCAGCAGGGTGCTCTTCCCGCAGCCGCTGGGGCCGTGCAGGAACAGGGTGCGGCCGGCGGCCAGGCTCAGCCTGGGGATGACCAGGGCGTCGGCGCTGGCGCCGCGCCAGCGGTAGCGCAGGTCCTGGATCTCGAGCACGGGGTGGGGTCCGGCGCTCAGGGCGCCCGCAGAGCCGGAAAGCGGCGGATTGTGCCGCGCCGCCAGTTCCCGGCAGGTGGTAGGCCCGTGTTCAGCGGCGCAGCACGGCCGCCAGCGCCCGACGCAGCAGTGGTGCACGCGCCACGACCGCCGGTTCGCTGGGGCCAGGTTCAGACAGGTCTTCGGCGAAGGCCTCGCTGCGCCAGAACACCGGCTGGGATTCGGCGATGCCAGCCGAAGCCGCAGGGGCGCGATGCAGGCCGACGCCCTGCAGCAGTTCGGGGCCGAAACGGCTGTCGAAGCGGGTGTCGAAGGGGACGTCGAGGGTGGCTGTCTTCATCGCTGGGGCTCCCTGTCGCGTGGGGCGGTCGTTGGGCTGGGGGACTCTGGAACCACGCTTGCACCTGAGTGTGCGCTTTCGATGTTGCGACGTCATGTCAGGACGTACCATCCCCTGCCTATGCCCGCCACCCTGAACGGCCAGCTCGTCGTGGCCATTTCTTCGAGGGCGCTGTTCGACTTCGAGGAAGAGAACCGCGTCTTCGAGGAAGGCGACGACCGCGCCTACATGCAGTTGCAGCTGCAACGTGTTGAGCAACCCGCCCTTCCGGGTGTGGCGTTTTCGCTCGTCAACAAGCTGCTGGCCTTCAATCCCCCGGCCGAGGCGGGACCGCCGCGGGTGGAAGTGGTCATCCTGTCGCGCAACGACCCGGTGTCGGGTCTGCGCGTGTTCCGCTCGGCCCAGCACTTCGGGTTGCCGGTGCAGCGCGGCGTGTTCACGCGGGGCGAATCGCCCTGGCGCTACCTGCGGCCGCTGGCGGCGAACCTGTTCCTGTCGACGAACGAGGCCGACGTGCGCTCGGCCCTGGCCGCTGGCGTGCCGGCGGCGCGCGTCTACCCTGAAAGCGCCCGGGCTTCGGCCGCCCACCCGACCGAGGTGCGCATCGCTTTCGACGGCGACGCCGTGCTGTTCTCCGACGAAGCCGAACGGGTGTTCCAGGCCAAAGGCCTGGCCGCCTTCCAGGACCACGAACGCAGCCGTGCCGCCACGCCGCTGGCCCCTGGCCCGTTCAAGCCGCTGCTGGAAGCCCTGCACCGGCTGCAGCAGGCACCCGCCGGCGGCATGCGCATCCGCACTGCGCTGGTGACTGCGCGCAGCGCGCCGGCCCATGAACGCGCCATCCGCACCTTGATGGACTGGCAGATCGAGGTCGACGAGGCCATGTTCCTGGGCGGCCTGCCCAAGGGCAGCTTCCTGCGCGAGTTCGAACCCGACTTCTTCTTCGACGACCAGACCGGCCACATCGAGAACGCCGCGCCGCACGTGCCGGCGGGGCACGTCGCGGCGGGCATCAGCAACCCCGAGACCGGGAGCTGAACCTCAGGGCTTGAAGTCGCCGCCCCAGGCCGTGACGATGCGGACCGGGTCGATGTACTTTCGCCAGGCGGCGTTGACCTCGGCCAGCGTCAGCGCCGCCAGCCGGTCGTCGACCGCCTGCGAGACCGCAAAGCGCCGGCCCAGCCGCAGGTTCGACACCGCCAGCGCGGCCACCGACTCGTCCTGCGCCCGGCCCAGGCGGCGGAAGTTCAGCAGGGCATTGCGGGCTTCGTCCAGTTCGGCCTGGGTGAAGCCTTCCTGCACAGAACGCATGAGCTCCTCGCGCCAGGCGGCCTCCATCCGGCCCAGGTTCTGCGGCGCGAAGCTGCCGCTGGCCACCCAGCGCGAATTCAGGTCGGTCTGGCTCCAGCGCACGCCAGCGCCCACGCCGTAGCTCAGGCCGTCTTTCTCGCGGATGCGCAGCCACAGCCGGCCTGTGCTGCCGGCGCCGAACATGTGGTTGGCCACCAGCAGCGCCGCGTAGTCGGGGTGGGTGTCGTTCAGCGGCAGCGGCAGCACGGCCTGGAAGCTGGCATTGGGCTTGTCGGGCGTGGCCAGTTGCAGGCGCGGGGCCGGGCTGGGCAGCGCCACCAGCGGCTGCGGCACGCGGGTGTAGGCGCGCGGGCCGGCGGCGGGCTGCTTCCAGTCGCCCAGCGCGCTGCCCAGCGCCTGCTGCACCGCGGCGGCGTCGAAATCACCCACGGCCGCGAACTCGCCGTTCGCGGCGCTGTAAAAGCCACGGTGGAAGCCGCGCAGCTGGTCCACGGTGACGGCTTTCAGGTCGGCTTCGGTTTCTTCGAAGGTGGCTTCGTAGCGCAGGTCGCCGCGCGGGTAGGGGTTGCCGAGGCGGTCGATGGCGTTGGCCACCAGCGCTGCGGGTTCCTTCTTCTGGCGTTCCACCGCGGTCAGGTACTGGCGCCGCGCTTCTTCCAGGGCCTGGGGCGGGAAGCTGGGCGTGCGAAGCAAGCGGCCCACCTGGGCGATGACGGCGGGCAGGTGTTCGCGCACGGTGGTGATGCCCACGTTCAGGGTCTGGCCGCTGGCACTGAAGGCCACCTGCGCACGCAGGCGGTCGAAGCCGTCGCTGATCTGCTGGCGCGTCAGCGCGTCGGCGCCGCTGCCGGCGCCCTTGTCCAGCAGCGCGGCGGCCAGCGCGGCCACCATCTCCTGGTTGGACATGGACTTCTCGTCGCCGTAGTGCAGTGCCAGGCGGGCCTGGACGGCGCGGCCGCGGGTGGGCTTGGGCAGCAGCGCCACCCGCAGGCCGCTGGCCAGCGTGCTGGTCTGGGTGCGGGCGTCCAGGTTCGCCGGCGTGGCGTCGAAGGCCTCGACCTGGGCCGCGGCGGTGTCGCCGCGATAGTCCTTGACGAGGCTCGCCACGTCCACCGTGGCCGGTGCCGGCGCCCGCTGCGGGCTAGCCACCGGGCGGTACAGCGCCACGGTGCGGTTGTCGGGCTTCAGGTATTGCGCGGCCACGCGCTGCACATCGGCCAGGGTGGCCCGGCGCACCTGGTCGCGCTGCAGGAAGAACAGCCGCCAGTCGCCCAGCGCGATCGACTCGCTGAGCTGCACGCCCACCTGCTCGGGGTCGGTGTAGGCCTGCTCCCAGGCGTTCAGCCATTGGGTGCGGGCGCGCTCCAGTTCTTCAGGCGTCACCGGTGCCTGGCCCAGGCTGTCCAGCACCGCGGCCATGGCCTTGCGTGCGCTGTCCAGGTCCTGCCCCGGCGCCAGCTGCGCGCCCAGCAGCAGGGCGCCAGGCTCGGCGGTGGCCAGCGGGTAGGCGAACACGCTGGCGGCCAGTTGCTGGTCGACCAGGGCCTTGTGCAGCCGGCCCGCAGGCGCGTCGCCCAGGACCTGCCCCAGCAGCGAGGTGGCGGCGAAGTCGGGGTGGGCGCCTGGGGTGATGTGATAGGCCATGTACACCACGGGCGTGCCGCCGACGCGCTGCACCGTGACCTGCCGTTCGCCGTCCTGCGCCGATTCCAGCGTGTAGGTGCGCGGCAGCTCGCGCGTGGGCCGCGGCAGCGGGCCGAAGTATTGCGACACCCAGGCCAGCACCTGGCTGGTGTCGAAACGGCCGCTGACGATGAGCGTGGCGTTGTCGGGCTGGTAGTACTTCCTGTAGAAGGCCTGGAGCCGGGCGATGTCGACGTTCTCGACGTCGCTGCGGGCGCCGATCGGGCTCTTGCCGTAGTTGTGCCAGTCGTACATGGTCGACAAGGTGCGCTGGAAGAGCACCCGGCCGGCGTTGTTCTCGCCCATCTCGAGTTCGTTGCGCACCACGGTCATCTCGCTGTCGAGGTCGGCCTTGGCGATGAAGCTGTTGACCATCGCGTCGGCGCTCCAGGCCAGGTACCAGCGCAGGTTCTCGTCGTTGGCGGTGAAGCTGGCGAAGTAGTTGGTGCGGTCCCAGCTGGTGCTGCCGTTGTAGCGCAGCCCGCGCTTGCCCAGGTCGGCCTGCACCCCGGGGTGATTGGGGCTGCCCTTGAAGATCAGGTGCTCCAGCAGGTGGGCCATGCCGGTTTCGCCATAACTTTCGTGCCGCGAACCCACGTGGTAGGTGAGGTTCACCGTGGTGCTGGCCTTGGAGGCGTCGGGTACGAGCAACACTTGCAAGCCGTTGGGCAGCCGGTACTCGGTGATGCTCTCGACTTCGGTCACCTGGGCGATCTGCCCCGGCAGCGCGGCTGGCGCGGCGTTCTGGGCCTGTGCCGGTGACAGCAAGGTGACAGCGATGGCGAGGATGAGGGGCAGAAGTCTGGCGCGTGTCATGGTAGCTTTCGATGGTTCATTGCCGACGGCGACGCCCGGCCTGTTAGAGCTGTACGCGCGAGTTTAGGTTTGACCCTTGACCCGTTGGGTCCTACCCCTTAACGCAGGGGGTCGCACGGCGTTGAAGGGGCTTGCGCTTCATCCCAGTTTCACGCCGCGCCCGCACCCTCGGTCAGATTCCCCTCTTTTTAGGACCAATCTCATGAAAACGCATCTCATTGCTGCGGCCGCACTGGTGGCCACTGTTTCGGCCCAGGCAGCTGTCAGCCTGACGTCCACGGCTGTGCCTTACACGCAAAACTTCGACACACTGGCGGCCACCACGGCCGGCAATATCGCCTGGTCCAACGACAGCACGATCGTCGGCTGGAGCCTGTTCAACCGCGACAACGCTGCCATCGGCACCTACAACGCCAACGACGGCAGCAGCAACATCGGATCGTTTTACAGCTTCGGCACCGCCGGCGCGCCCGATCGTGCCCTCGGCAGCGTGGCTTCGGGCGGGGCCTACTTCGGCTCCCCCCCGTCCAACGCCCTGGCAGGCTACATCGCCCTGGCCGTCACCAACAACACCGGCACCGCGCTGGCCAGCATCAGCCTCAGCCTCGATGGCGAGCAGTGGCGCAATGGCGGCAACACCACGCCGCAGAGCCTGGGCCTGGAGTACGGCTTCGGCGGCACATTTGCATCCGTGGCCAGTTGGAGGGGAGTTTCCGACTTCACTTTCACTTCGCCCGTGGCTACGGCCACGGCCGCGCCCGTCAATGGCAACGTCGCTGGCCTGGTCGCCGGCCTGGGCGGCAGCATCATCACCAACTGGGCGGTGGGCGACACGCTCTGGCTGCGCTGGAGCGACCTCAACGACACCGGCAACGACCACGGCCTGGCGATCGACAACCTCAGCTTGAGCGTCACTGCCGTGCCCGAGCCCGGCACCACGGCCCTGCTGCTCGCCGGCCTGGCCGTCATCGGCCTGCTGGCCCGCCGCCGCGCCTGATCGCGCAACGCCCCCCAGTTCCCGGAGAACCCAACGATGAATTCGATGCCGCCGCGCCTGTGCGCCGCCCTCTTGCGCAGCCTTCCCCTGGCCCTGGCCGGTTTCCTGGCCACTACCGCGCAGGCGGCGGTGGTCATCAGCCAGGTCTATGGTGGCGGTGGCAACACCGGCGCCACGCTGCGGCACGACTTCATCGAGGTCTTCAACAGGGGCAGCGCCGCGGTCAGCATCGGTGGCTGGTCGGTGCAGTACGCGGGCGCGGCGGGCACCAGCTGGCAGCGCACCGTCATCACGGCCGGCACCACGCTGCCGCCCGGGGGCTACTACGTCATCCGCCAGGCCGCAGGCACCGGCGGTACCGTAGACACCCCTTCCGACCAGGTGGGCTCGATCAACATGGCCGGCGCCTCGGGCAAGGTGGCGCTGGTCAATACCGACGTGCTGCTGACGGGTGGTCAACCCGTCAGCACCACCATCGTCGACGTCGTCGGCTATGGCACGGCGAACTTCTTCGAAACGGCCCCGACACCGCAGCTCAACAACACCACGGCCGCAGTGCGCAACAGTGGCGGCTGCACCGATACGGGCAACAACGCCACCGACTTCTCGTTGGCTGCACCCAGCCCGCGCACCAGCGCCACACCGCCCAACATCGGTTGCGAAGCCGCGCCGCCACCGCCGCCACCGCCGACCGAGATCACGCCGATCTATGAGATCCAGGGCAGTGGCGCCGCCAGCCCCCTGGCCGGCCGGGTCGTGATCACCACCGGCACCGTCACCCGCGTCAACAACAACGGCTTCTTCATCCAGGACGCCGCAGGCGACGGCAACCCGGCCACCAGCGACGGCATCTTCGTCTTCACTTCCTCGGCGCCGCCGCCGGCCGCGGCCTTGGGCAGCCTGGTCAGCGTCACCGGCACGGTGGTGGAGTTCGCCAACGGCGCAGGCACAGCCGCCACGCCGCTGACCGAGATCAGCAACCCCACCGCCATCACCAACATCGGCACGGGTGGCGCCATCACGCCCGTGGCCGTGACGCTGCCGCTGGCCGAAGGCGCATCGCTGGAGCCGCTCGAAGGCATGCTCGTCAGCATCAACGGCGCGCTGACGGTGCAGCAGAACTTCGTGCAGGCCCGCTTCGGCCAGCTCACGCTGGGCGTGGGCCGGCATGAAAACCCGACCAACCGCTTCCGCCCCGGGGCCCAGGCCAGTGCACTGGCTGCCGAACAGGCGCGCAGCCGCATCCTGCTGGACGACGGCAGTTCGGTGCAGAACCCGAACCCGACGCCCTACTTCGGCGGCAACGGCCTGCCACGCGCGGGCGACTCGGTCTCGAACCTGGTGGGCGTGCTCGACTTCGGCCCCGCCGGCAGCAATGCCGCCGGCCCGGGTCTATACCGGCTTCAGCCCACGGCAACACCTTCGTTTGCGGCCAGCAACCCGCGCCCGGTGGCACCCGGGGCGGTGGGCGGCAACATGAAGCTGGGCGCGATGAACGTGCTGAACTACTTCACCACCTTCACCAACGGCAACACCGCCAGCGGCCAGACCGGCCAGGGCTGCAGCCTGGGCGGGTCGGTCACCGCCGGCAACTGCCGCGGCGCCAACAACCTCACCGAGTTCCAGCGCCAGCAGGCCAAGATCGTGCAGGCCCTGGCCGGGCTGGACGCCGACGCCGTGGGCCTGGTCGAGATCCAGAACAACGGCAACGTTGCGGCGCAGAACCTGGTCGACGCGCTGAATGCCCAGGTCGGTGCAGGCACCTACGCCGTCGTGCCGGTGCCTGCCGTCACGGGCACCGATGCCATCCGCGTGGCGATGATGTACAAGCCCGCCAGGCTGACACTGGCCGGGGCGCCCTTGAGCGACCCCGACCCCGTCAACAACCGCCCCACCCTGGCCCAGACCTTCATCGCCGCCAATGGCGAGAAGTTCAGCCTGGTCGTGAACCACTTCAAGAGCAAGGGCAGTTGCCCTTCGGCCAACGACCCCGACGCCCCGGGCAACATCGACAGCGGCGACGGCCAGGCCTGCTGGAACCTGACCCGCCTGCAGCAGGCCCAGCGCCTGCGCACTTTCGTGGCCCAGGTGCAGGCCGCGGCAGGCAGCCCCGACGTGCTGGTGGTCGGCGACCTGAACGCCTACGGCCAGGAAGACCCCATCTTCGAACTCACCAGCAACGGCTTTGTCGACGAGGCGCTGCGCCGCAACCCCTTTGCCTATACCTACGTCTTCGACGCCACGGCCGGCCGCCTGGACTACGCCATCAGCACCAACACCTTGTCGCCGAAGGTCACGGGCGCCGTGGCCTGGCACATCAATGCCGACGAACAGATCGCCTACGACTACAACCAGGAGTTCAAGGCCCCGCTGACGACCTGCGGCGGAATGCTGTGTCCGCCAGACCCGTACGAGGCAGACAGCTTCCGTTCGTCGGACCACGACCCGCTGCTGGTGGGCATGGACATCTACAAGGCCATCCCGGCCACGACTCGGCGCGAGCTGCTCATCGGCACCTCTGGCGCCGACCGTTTCGTCTACACCAGCGTGCTGCAAGGCGGTGACTCGATCAGCGGCTTCCAGCCCGGCGTCGACCAGATCGTCCTGAAGGACATCCTGGCCAGCCTGGGCCGCAACGCGGTGTCCAACCCGATCGGCATGGGCTACATCACCTGCGCGGCCACGCGCAGTGGCGCTGGCATCGGCATCGACAGCGACGGCAGCAACGGCCCGCTGCCGGCGCGCGCGCTGGTCCAGCTGAACGGCCAGTCCTGCGCCAACGCCCTGGTTCCGCAGAACTTCGTGACGCGCTGAAGCCCGCGCCACACGCACACCCCCAAGGAAGAAGACTTCATGCGCCACATCACCACCGCCCTGGCCGCCTGCGCCGCGTTCGCGCTGGCTGCACCCGCCGCCCACGCGGCCGACTACAGCTTCGAAGGCATGCTCGACGACGGCCCGCTGGCCGGGCTGGCCTTCAGCGGCAGCTTCAGCTTCGATTCGGCCAGCGTCCTGCCAGGCATCGACAGCGACCTGCCGCTGGCCAGCTTCACGCTGCAGCTGGGCACCCAGACCTACACCCTGGCCAGCGCCGACTTCGCCCCGACCGCGTTCTTTGCGGAGGGCCAGTTCGCAGGCCTGTCGTACGTCGATGCCGACAGCACCGACCTGGCGCTGCGCCCGCAGATCTCGATGATCCCGGGTTTCGACAGCTTTGCCGGGGCCTACCTGGCCTACGTCGGCTTGCCGAACAGCGCTGGCGTCAGCGCGGGTTTCGGCAGCTACAGCGTGGCCGTGGTGCCGGAACCGGCCAGCGTCGCGCTGTGGCTGGCCGGCCTGATGGGCGTGGCCGCTGCGGCGCGGCGCCGCCGCAGCCACTGAACCCAGGCTACAGGTGCACAGGCTCGATCGTGCGGTTGAGCCGGCTCCTTTCCGCCGCATAGGCGATCAGGTGGCTTTCCACCGACATCTCCACCGGTGAGCTCAACAGCGCCGGGTTCTGCTGCCCTACGGCCTGCACCCAGTCCTTGACCATGCGGTGGTCGCCACCGCCGTGGGCGTCGGTCTTCATGCTCCAGCTCTTGCGTTTGCCGTCCTTGAAGCTGGTGAGGGTGAAGCTTTCCATGTCGCCGACGATGTCGCCCATGCTGCCCATGATGCGCGTGCGCCGGCCTTCGTAGCTGACGAAGGCTTCCATCGAGAAGCCCGCCGTCACGCCGTTCCTGAACAGGATGTTGGCGGTGATGTGGTCGGGCTGGTCGTTGTCCATGCGGTAGACACAGCGGCCGTAGTCGGTGGTGTTCAGGCCCTGCATGATCAGCGGGCCCCAGGTCTTCTGGTCTTCGGGCAGGTCGAAGACATACAGGCGCTTGCGGTCGCGGTAGTAGATCTGCAAGGCCGAATACGGGCACTCGCGCTCGACCTTGCAGCCGTCGGTGCAGCGTTCGGTGCTGCCTTCGGGCGCGTTCGCCGACTTGAACCATTTCAGGTTGCCGAAGCAGTGCACTTCGGCCGCCTCGTCGCCCACCAGCCAGCGGATGACGTCGGTGTCGTGGCAGCTCTTGGCCAGGATGATAGGCGTGGCCTTTTCGCTGTTGCGCCAGTTGCCGCGCACGTAGCTGTGGCTCATGTGGGTGTGCTCGATGGGTTCCATGTGCTGCACGCTGACGATCTGGCCCACCATGCCGGCGTCCAGCAGGGCCTTCAGTTCACGGAAGTACGGCGTGTAGCGCAGCACATGGCACACGCCGACGATGCGGCCGCTGGCCTGTGCCGCGGCCAGGATCTGCCGGCATTCGGTCTCGGTGGGGGCGATGGGCTTTTCGAGCAGCACGTCGTAGCCGGCCTGCAGCGCGCGCAGGCAGGGTGCGGTGTGGACGCGGTCGGGGGTGGCGATGATCACGGCGTCGGCCCACTTCGGCAGCTCGCCGCCCGGGCCGTCGAACACGCCCTTCCAGTCGGTGAAGCAGCGTTCGGGCGGGATGCCATGGGCGGTGGCCGTGCGCGTGCGGCGCGCCGGATTGGGGTCGGCCACGCCGACCAGGCGCATCTCGCGCGGGCTCTTCTTGGCGAAGTCGGCGTAGATGCTGCCGCGGTGGCCGGCGCCGATGAGCACCACGCGCACCGGCGCGTCCAGCTCGCGGTGCAGCGGGTGGGTGTACAGGTCGGGCTGCAGGCCGAGCATGCGCGCGGCTTCGTCCCAGCTGTAGACGATGTTGTTCTTCAGCGTGCTGAGCGTGCGCAACAGGCTGCGGGCGGAAATGAACTGGCGCAGGGACATGGGGGCTTGGGCTTCTCGGAAGTTGGGGAGTCAGCGGGTGCCCAGCGCCAGCGCTGCGATGCTCATCAAGGCGCTGGCTGCCAGCAGGACGTGGACGACGCGGCGCTGGGCCGACCAGGCTGTACGCAGCGCCGCCCAGGACAGGGTGGTCTGATGCAGCTGCTCGGGCCGCGGCGGCGCCATGCAGCGGCTGAGGACCCAGCTGACGAGCACGGCGGCCAGAAGCCCGCTCAGGTTCCACCACATCCAGAACAGCTGCGGCCCCAGTCCCCAGGCGAGCACGGTATTCAGCCCCAGGCCGGCCACGACGCCGGCCAGCACCGCCGGGCCACGCGCGCGTCGGTCCAGGATGCCGCAGCCGAAGGCGGCCAGAAGGGGCCCGTAGAACAGCGCGCCGATGCGGTTGATGCCTTCCACCACGCTCGTGGCCAGATCACCCACCAGCAGGCCGAAGCAGACGATGAGCACGCCCCAGCCGGCCGTCACCAGGCGGGACGCCAGCAGCCGCTGCGATTCAGGCGCCTGCGGCCCCAGGCGCGGCTCGACGAAGTCGCGCAGCGTGGCGGCCGACAGGCTGTTCAGCAGCGAGTCCAGGCTGGACATGGCAGCGGCCAGGATGGCCGCCACCAGCAGCCCGCGCACACCCGCGGGCAGGTAGAGCTCGATGAAGCGCGGCACCAGATAGTCCAGCCGCCCCGCGGGCACCGCATCGCGCAGCGTCTCGCTGCCGGCATACACCGCACCGATGGCCAGGCCCAGGCCGCAGTACAGCAGCGTCAGGGGAAACCGCGCCAGGCCGTTCATCCACAGCGCCTGCTGCGCGGCCGGGACACTGCGCGCGGCCAGGCTGCGCTGGGCCTGGCCCTGGTCGACGCCGTAGTAGGCCACGTACAGCACCAGGCCGCCGATGACGAAACCCCACACGGGCGCGCGCGCGCCGTCGCCCAGGCCATGGGCCAGTTCGACGGCGGCCAGGCGCTCTGGCGCCAGGCTGGCCAGGATGGCTGCGCCGCCACCGGCAATCTGCCAGGCATAGACGCCACACACGACGATGCCCAGCAGCAGCACGGCCATCTGGATGACGTCGGTCCAGACGACTGCACGCATGCCGCCCATCGTGTCGTACAGCACCGTCATGCCTCCCACGCCAACGATGCACCAGGCCAGCGGCAAGTCGGTGCACACCTGCACCACCACCGCCGCGGCGTACACCGCCACGCCGGCCGCCAGCCCGCGCGACAGCTGGAACACGGCACTGAGCACCAGACGGGTAGGCCGGTCGAAGCGCCGCTCCAGGTATTCGTAGACGCTGATGAGTTCCAGCCCGCGCAGCACCGGCACGAAGACCAGCATGACGACGATGATCGCCAGCGGCAGCACCAGTTCGTACTGCAGCCAGGTCAGGCCGCCGCCGGGCACCAGGGCCACGTAGGCCGGAATGCCCAGGAATGAATTGGCCGACGACTGCGTGGCCAGGATGGACAGGCCCAGCGCCCAGGCCGGCAGGGTGCGGCCGCCAACGTAATAGTCGGCCGGGCTTTGCTGGCGGCGTGCGAGCCAGGCGCTCAAGCCCAGCGTGGCCGTCAGGTACACGCCGATGACAGCCCAGTCGGCTGCCGTCATCGTTCAGCGCAGGCCGTCATGCGCTGGGCGCGTCCTGCAGGGCTTCGGTGTTGGCCAGCGCGGCCGACACCCGCGCCAGCGGCACCAGTGGCAGCAGTTCCTCGAAATGCCGGATCACGCGCAGACCCGGGACCTTGGCGAGTTCGGGCGACTTGGGGTCGATCGCAAAGGCCTGGTCGGCCGCGCGCAACAGGCCCAGGTCGTTCAGGTTGTCGCCCACCGCCCAGCAGCTGAGCAGCGGCGGCCCGGCGGTATCGGCCTTGAAGCGCGCCAGCACATGGCTTTTGCAGATGGCCGGGCCCTGCCCCGGCACCAGCGGCAGGAACGCTGGATTGACACGGACCTGGCCGCTGCAGACGTCGCCGTCGAAGTGCAGCGTGTGCGCCAGCGCGAAGTCGGCGAACACACGGCGGCGCACGATGTCGGCGGCGACGAAGTAGCTGTCGCTGAGCACGCCCACCATGAAGCCGGCGCGACGCATGCGGTTGATGAACTCGATGACACCCGGACGGATCGGGGTGGCGCGTGCGACCCGCTCGAACTGCTGCTTGTGCACGAAGCGGAACAGGCTGGCAATGCTCTCGCTGCGCGCCGCGGCGTCGTCGGTGGGCCGGTCCAGCAAGGCCGCCAGCGCCTGTTCCTGGCCGCTGGCGCGAGCCATCTCCACGGCGAAGCGCTGGGTGGTGAGGGTGCCGTCCATGTCCAGCAGCAGCAGGCGCTGGCGACCGCGACGGCGGGTCAGGATGAAGTCGAGTTCGGCGGCGGCCTGGCGCTGGTTTTCGTACATCGCGACGATCTGGTCGACGTTCAGCCGGCCAGCAGCGCGGGCCCGCGAATACAGCACACGCGCCACTTCATTGGCCATCAGCGTCAGGTCCAGCAGCGGCTGGCTGTCGTGTTCGAGCGAACCGATGTCGATTTCGACCAGGCGCGCTCCGGCACGGTGGGCGTCGACGAGCAGGCCGATGTCGACGCCATAGCCGTCCTCGAAAGGCAGTTGCAGCAGCAAGCTGCGACGCGCCGCGATGATGCCCCCCAGGGGCTGGCCGAACGAGGCCAGTTCAGGGAAGAACACCTTGAGCATCGGCTTGGCCGTGAGCTCGGTGACACGCCCACCCCCGCGGCCGAAGCGGGCCTTGACGAAATCGGCAGCGCCTTGCTGCAGCGGCCGGCACAGGTCGCTGATGATGTCGGGCCGCAGGCCCGCCAGGTCGCCGTCCAGATAGGCCACGAAGTCCTGGCTGGCGGCCATCGCGCCGTCGTGCATGGACGCACCCTTGCCGAGCATGGTGCTGGTGATGACGGTGGCCCCTGCAGCACGGGCCAGTGCGGCAGTGTCGTCGACGGAACTGTCGTCGATGACGATGACTTCCGCCGTGGCCACATCGGACAGCGCGTAGGCCACGACACTGGCGATGCGCTTGGCTTCGTTCAGCGCGGGGATGACGACGCTGACGTATCCGCCGGGCCGGCCGGCGGTTCCGGCGCGGGTTCGGGTGGGTTCGGGCATGGCTCGCTCCTCTCCTTCGGGAGAGGTGGGAGCACGAGCAGCGCCGCGAGTTCCCCATACATCGGCCGCGAGATCAAGCGCGCCACACCGCTGGCCAGCAGCGCGCAGGCCATCAGGCTCAACACCATGGCCTGACCGGCCACCATTTCCATGACGATGATGAAGGCCGTGATCGGCCCCTGGGTCGTGGCCGCCAGGAAACCCACCATGCCCAGGGCAATCAGCGGGATGGCCATCTCCTGGCTGACGCCGGTCAGGCGGGCGATGTCGCTGCCGATACCCGCACCGATGGACAAGGAGGGCGCAAACACCCCGGCGGGCACGCCTGTCCAGGCCGACAGCCAGGTGGCACAGAACTTCAGCACCGTGTAGATGCCAGGCAGCAAGCCACCGTCGGCGCCGGGTGACGCCGTGCCTTCGAGCAGCGCGCGCGTGGGTGCGTAACCCGCCCCCGAGGTGGCGCCGCTGGTCACCAGGCCGATGACGGCCACGCCCAGTGCACAACAGGCCGCGAAGCGCAGGGGATACTGCCGGCGCCACTGGCTGAAGACGTCGGGTGTTCCCCGCACCGAAGCCACGATGAGCCGCGCAAACAGACCGCCGGCCAGGCCCGACACCAGCGCCACGAGCAAGCCCGGGCCAAGCAGAGACCAGTCGAGGGTCTGCACGCGCAGCCTGCCGAAATAGGTGAGATTGCCAAACACCGACACCGCCACCAGGCCGGCAATGACGATGCTGACGATCATCAGCGCGCTGTGTGACATGCTGCGCCGGCGCGACAGCTGTTCCAGCGCGAAAATGATGCCGCCCAGCGGGGTGTTGAAGGCGGCCGCGATGCCGGCGGCGGCACCGGCCACCATCAGGTCGTGTGCGTCGATGCCCGACTTCGGCGACAGCCATCGCTGCGCATGCACCATCACACCCGCACCCACCTGCACCGTGGGCCCTTCGCGTCCGATGGACAGACCGGCCAGCAGGCCACCCGACACCAGGCCGATCTTGCTGAGTGCCACGCGCAGCGACACCAGCCACTGCCGGTGCGCCACCGGCAGGCTGTCGTCCAGGGCCCGCACCACCTGGGGGATGCCCGAGCCCAGCGCCGCCGGCACATAGCGCCGCGTGATCCACAACACCAGCACCGTGAGCAGGGGTGTCCACAGCAGCATGGCATAGGGCGTCCAGGCGTTGGCCCCGCGCAGCGCCTCGAAGGCGTGCGTGGCGGCCTCCGACAGCAAGGTGAAGCACACCACCACCAGCCCGGTGAGCACTGCGTAGCCCAGTACCACGGCCCGGTCGATCCAGGCGCGGCTGGCCGACAGCTCGTTGCGCAGGTTGCGCCAGAAGTCGGGTTCCATGTCCTTCATGCCACCGACCTTAGCAGCCGCCGTGCCCGGACTCGCCGGGCCCGGTCACACCCGCCAGTGACGCAGCCGGTCCAGGTCGAGCACGCGCACGCCGCCGTACTCCACCCGGATGGCACCGGCGGCCTGCAGCGCCGTCAGCGCTTCGTTCACGCGCTGCCGGCTCAGGCCCACCAGATAGCCCAGTTCCTGCTGGGTGATGCGCAGCACCTCGCCCACGCCCGGGTACAGCACGGGATGAAACAGCGCGGCCAGGCTGCGCGCGACGCGGGCATCGGGCTGGGTCAGTCGGTCGATCTCGCGCGCGGCGATGAACTGGCCCAGGCGTTCGTTCAACTGGTTCATGACGAAGCGGTTGAAGCCGATGCTGCGGTCCAGCAGCCAATGGAACGTGGCCGCAGGGATGCCTGCCACCACGCTCCTGCGCAGCGCCTGGATGTTGTAGCGGTAGCTTTCGCCTTTCAGCACCGTGCCTTCGCCGAACCAGCCACCGGGCGGCACGCCGGTGAAGGTGATGGGAATGCCGCCACTGGCGCCGGCGCTGTCGTTGCTCATCTTCAGCAGGCCGTCGATGACACCGAACCAGTAGGTCACGGGCTTGCCGACCCGGCACACCAGTTCACCGGGCGCGACGTCGACGACGCGCAGGTCGGCCACGACACGGGCGCGTTCGGGCTCGGCCAGCCGCACGAGCCACGGGATCAGGGCCAGATCGGCACTGTCGGCATCCCGCGCGCGGGACGTGTGCACGGCCTGCGCCCGTGCAGCGCTGGGGAAGGTGGCGGTGGGCATGGGTCCTTGCGGGAAACGCCTGACAGTGCGAACCCGGAGATTGTCGTCAGAACGACAGCCAGACGTCAAAGTCCTGCCCAAAATCACGCGCAGCGGCAAATGAGCTTGCCGCAGGAGACCCCGACCGTGCCGACGACGTTTCCCCGTCTGATGCTCGACCACGCGCAAGCCCGGCCGCAGGCCGCCGCCTTGCGCGAGAAGGTCTACGGCATCTGGCAGACCACCACCTGGGCCGACCTGGCCGTGCTGGTGAAGCGCCTGGCCGCAGGCCTGGCGCAGGCCGGGCTGAAACGCGACGACCACATCGTCATCGTCGGCGAGAACCGTCCGCGCTTGTACGCCACCATGCTGGCGGCGCAGGCCCTGGGTGCCGTGCCGGTGCCGCTGTATCAAGATGCCGCCGGGCCCGAATACACCTTCCCGATCAACAACGCAGGTGTCGGCTTCGCCGTCGTCGAAGACCAGGAACAGGTCGACAAGCTGCTGGAACTGCGCGAGGCCTGCCCGGGCCTGCAGCGCATCTGGTTCGACGACCCGCGCGGGCTGCGCCATTACAGCGAAGCCGGGCTGGACAGCGTCGACGCGCTCCTGCTGGCCGGCGACGCACACCTGGCCGCACACCCGAAGCTGTTCGACGAGGCCGTGGCTGCCGGCCGGCCCGAAGACGTGGCCGCGATGTTCTTCACCAGCGGCACCACCGGCAACCCCAAGGGTGTGGTGCACACCCACCACACCCTGCTGGACCGCGCCCAGGCCGGCCAGCGCTTCGACAAGCTCACCAGCGCCGAAGAGGTGCTGGCCTACATGCCGCTGGCCTGGATCGGCCAAAACATCTTCAGCTATGCGCAGTGGCTGGCCTGCGGCTACGTGGTCAACTGCCCCGAGAGCAGCGCCACGGTGATGATCGACCTGAAGGAGATCGGCCCCACCTACTACTTCGCGCCGCCGCGGGTGTTCGAAGGCCTGCTGACCAGCGTGATGATCCGCATGGAAGACGCTGGCCGCATCAAGCGCTGGATGTTCCAGCGCTTCATGGACGTGGCCCGGCGCGTGGGCCCGACCATCATGGACGGCAAGAGCGTGGGCCTGGCTGACCGCATCGCCTATGCGCTGGGCAACCTGCTCGTCTACGGCCCGCTGCGCAATACCCTGGGCTTCAGCCGGGTGCGCGTGGCCTACACCGCGGGCGAAGCCATCGGGCCCGACCTGTTCACCTTCTACCGCAGCATCGGCATCAACCTGAAGCAGCTGTACGGCAGCACTGAAACGGCGGTGTTCGTCTGCCTGCAGCCCGACCATGAAGTGAAGGCCGACACCGTGGGCGTGCCCATCGACGGGGTGGAGATCCGCGTGGCCGACAGCGGCGAGATCATGGTCAAGAGCCCGGGCCTGCTGAAGGAGTACTACAAGAACCCCAAGGCCACGGCCGAGGTGCTGACGGCCGACGGCTGGTACCACACCGGCGACGCCGGCTTCCTGGACGCCGGCGGGCACCTGAAGATCATCGACCGTGCCAAGGACGTGGGCAAGCTCGCTGGCGGGCCGAACGACGGCGCGATGTTCGCGCCCAAGTATGTCGAGAACAAGCTGAAGTTCTTTCCCTTCATCAAGGAAGCCGTGGCTTTCGGCAACCAGCGCGAGAAGGTCTGCGCCTTCGTCAACATCGACATGGAAGCCGTGGGCAACTGGGCCGAGCGCCGCAACCTGCCCTATGCCGGCTACACCGACCTGGCGGCCAAGCCCGAGGTGCTGGAACTCATCCGCGACTGCGTCGAGAAGGTCAACGCCGACCTGGCCGCGGACGCCATGCTGGCCGGCAGCCAGATCAGCCGCTTCCTGGTGCTGCACAAGGAACTGGACGCCGACGACGGCGAACTCACGCGCACGCGCAAGGTGCGGCGCGGCAGCATCGCCGACAAGTACCTGGTCCTGGTCGACGCCCTGTATGGCGGCCTGAAGGAACAGTTCATCGAGACCGCGGTGAAATTCGAGGACGGCCGCAGCGGCAGCGTCAGCGCCACGCTGAAGATCGTGGATGCCAAGACCTTCCCCAGCGTGAAGGCTGCAGCATGAGCGGCAACATGAGCACCGAGAACTCCGGCAAGAAGATCGGCGGCACCATCCTCGAGGTGAAGCACATCAGCCTGCGCTTCGGCGGCGTGAAGGCGCTCAGCGACATCAGCTTCGACGTGCGCGAACACGAGGTCCGCGCCATCATCGGTCCGAACGGCGCGGGCAAGAGCAGCATGCTGAACTGCATCAACGGTGTCTACACGCCGCAGGAAGGGCAGATCAGCTTTCGCGGCCAGACCTTCAGCCACATGAACAGCCGCCAGGTGGCGGAAATGGGCGTGGCGCGCACCTTCCAGAACCTGGCGCTCTTCAAGGGGATGAGCGTGCTGGACAACATCATGACCGGCCGCAACCTGCGCATGAAGACCAACATCTTCCAGCAGGCCATCCGCTGGGGTGCGGCCGAACGCGAAGAGACCGAGCACCGCGAATTCGTCGAGAAGATCATCGACTTCCTGGAAATCCAGGCCTACCGCAAGACCCCCGTCGGCCGCTTGCCTTACGGCCTGCAAAAGCGCGTGGACCTGGGACGCGCGCTGGCGATGGAACCGACGCTGTTGCTGCTGGACGAACCCATGGCCGGCATGAACGTCGAAGAGAAGCAGGACATGAGCCGCTTCATCCTGGACGTGAACGACGAATACGGCACCACCATCGTGCTGATCGAGCACGACATGAGCGTGGTGATGGACATCAGCGACCGCGTCGTGGTGCTGGACTACGGCAAGAAGATCGGCGACGGCACGCCCGCGGAAGTGCGGGCGAACCCGGAAGTCATCAGCGCCTATCTCGGCACGTCCCACTGACGCAAGCAAGGGCACATCATGGGATTCTTCATCGAAGCATTGATTGGCGGCCTGATGGCCGGCATGCTGTATTCGCTCATTGCGCTGGGCTTCGTGCTCATCTTCAAGGCCAGCGGCGTCTTCAACTTCGCGCAGGGCGCGATGGTGCTGTTCGCAGCCCTGGCGATGGCGCGCTTTTCGGAATGGTTCCCGGCGCTGATGGGCTTCGACAACAAGCTGCTGGGCAACATCCTGGCCTTTGCAGGGGCCATGCTGCTGATGGTGGCGGTGGCCTGGATCATCGAACGCTGGGTGCTGGGCAAGCTGGTGAACCAGGAAGGCATCACGCTGCTGATGGCCACTCTGGGCATCGCGTACTTCCTGGACGGCTTCGGCCAGACGCTGTTCGGCAGCGAGATCTACAAGATCGACATCGGCTTGCCGAAGGAGCCGATGTTCCTGTTCGAGAGCACCTTCCAGGGCGGCATCCTGGTCAGCAAGGAAGACCTGTATGCGGCGGCCATCGCCGCCGCGCTGGTCATCGGCCTGAGCCTGTTCTTCCAGTACACCAGCACCGGCCGCGCGCTGCGCGCGGTGGCCGACGACCATCAGGCCGCGCAGAGCATCGGCATCCCGCTGTCGCGCATCTGGGTCATCGTCTGGTCGGTGGCCGGCTTCGTCGCGCTGGTGGCCGGCATGATCTGGGGCAGCAAGCTGGGCGTGCAGTTCTCCTTGAGCCTGGTGGCCTTGAAGGCCCTGCCGGTGGTCATCCTGGGCGGGCTCACCAGCGTGCCGGGCGCCATCGTCGGCGGCCTGATCATCGGCGTGGGCGAGAAGCTGTCCGAGGTCTATGCCGGCCCGTTCCTGGGCGGTGGCATCGAGATCTGGTTCGGCTACGTGCTGGTGCTCTTCGTCCTGCTGGTGCGGCCCCAGGGTCTGTTCGGCGAAAAGATCATTGATCGAGTATGAAGCCCCCAAGCTCGCTAGCGCTCGCTACCCCCCGAGGGGGCCGTCCGCCTACGGCCCGGCAGAGCCGGTTCCGTGGCGGGAAGCTTGGGTCATGCACGGCCCATCTGGAGAACTGACGTGCTCTACAGGGAAAACGGCCAGTTCAAGACCAGCTACGCCAGCGACCAGCAGGTCTTCGCGATCCGGCAGGACCGCATCGGCATCTGGCTGCTGCTGGCCTTTGCCGTCATCGGCGTGCCGCTGCTGGCCGATGAATACATCTTCCGCGCCATCCTCATCCCCTTCCTCATCCTGTCGCTGGCAGCCCTGGGCCTGAACATCCTGGTGGGTTATTGCGGGCAGGTGTCGCTGGGCACGGGCGCCTTCATGGCGGTGGGGGCCTATGCCACCTACAACTTCATGGTGCGCATCGACAGCATGCCACTGCTGGTGGCCATCCTGCTGGGCGGCTTGTGTGCCACCGTGGTGGGCGTTTTCTTCGGTATCCCCAGCCTGCGCATCAAGGGCCTGTACCTGGCGGTGGCCACGCTGGCGGCGCAGTTCTTCGTCGACTGGTCCTTCCTGCGCATTTCCTGGTTCACCAACAACTCCCCATCGGGCTCGGTGTCGGTCGGCGGCCTGAACATGTTCGGCATCGCCCTGGACACGCCGCACGAAAAATACCTGCTGTGCCTGGGCTTCCTGGTCGTGTTCGCCTGGCTGGCGAAGAACCTGGTGCGCAGCCACATCGGCCGAGAATGGATGGCCATCCGCGACATGGACGTGGCCGCCGCCGTCATCGGCATCCGCCCCGTGTACGCCAAGCTCACGGCCTTTGCCGTCAGCAGCTTTTTCGTCGGCGTGGCCGGAGCGCTGTGGGGCTTCGTGCACCTGGGGTCATGGGAACCGGCCGCCTTCAGCATCGACCGCAGCTTCCAGCTGCTGTTCATGATCATCATCGGCGGGCTGGGCAGCATCATGGGCAGCTTCTTCGGCGCCGCCTTCATCGTCATGCTGCCGATCTTCCTGAACCAGTTCCTGCCGGCACTCGGCGCGCTGTTCGGGCTGACCATCAGCACCGCCCTGGTGGCGCACACCGAACTGATGATCTTCGGCGCGCTGATCGTTTTCTTCCTGATCGTCGAACCGCACGGCCTGGCGCGACTGTGGTCCACCGCCAAGGAAAAGATGCGGCTGTGGCCCTTCCCTCACTGAAACCCCGTGAACCCCCGATGGAGACAAGCATCATGAGATTCAAGACCCTGGCCCTGGCCGCCACGCTGGCGCTCGCCGCAGGCAGCTTCGCACCCACCGCCTTCGCGCAGGACAAGGTGCAGTTCTTCCCCAGCCTGACTGGCCGCACCGGCCCGGTGGCGCCGAACGCCACGCCATTCGCGAACGGCTATGCCGACTACATGAAGCTGGTCAACATCCGTGGCGGCATCAACGGCGTGAAGACGCTGGTCGAAGAATGCGAGACGGCCTACGCCACCGATCGCGGCGTGGAATGCTACGAACGCCTGAAGAACAAGCACGGCGGCGCCACGGTGTTCCAGCCGCTGTCCACCGGCATCACCTTCGCGCTGACCGAGAAGATCCCGGCCGACAAGATCCCGATGATCACCTCGGGCTATGGCCGCAGCGACAGCCAGGACGGCAGTGTCTTCAAGTGGAACTTCCCGCTCATCGGCCATTACTGGGTGGCGGGTGACACGGTGCTGCAGCACATCGCCAAGACCCAGGGCGGCTGGGACAAGCTGCGCGGCAAGAAGATTGCCGTCGTGTACCACGACAGTCCTTTCGGCAAGGAACTGCTGCCCATCATCGAGGCGCGCCAGAAGATGCACGGCTTCGAGGTGCAGCTGCTGCCGGTGCCCGCGCCTGGCGTGGAGCAGAAGGCCATCTGGCTGCAGGTGCGCCAGCAGCGGCCCGACTTCGTCGTGATGCAGACCTGGGGCGTGATGACGGCCACCGCCATCAAGGAAGCCGTGGCCACCGGCTACCCGCGCGAGAAGATGTTCGGCACCTGGTGGAGCGGCGCGGAACCCGACCTGCGCGACATCGGTGCGGCCGCCAAGGGCTACAGCGCGGTGATGATGCAGCACGGTGCCGAGCCGCAGTCGGCGGTGGTCAAGGAGATCCTGGACAAGGTGCATGCCAAGGGCCAGGGCACGGGCCCGAAGGACGAAGTCGGCCAGGTGCTTTACATGCGCGGCGTGGTCGGCGCGATGCTGGCCGTCGAAGGTGTGCGCGCAGCGCAGGAACGCTTCGGCAAGGGCAAGGTGATGACGGGCGAGCAGGCGCGCTGGGGCTACGAGAACCTGAACCTGACGCAGCCCAAGCTCGACGCGCTGGGCTTCCAGGGTGTGATGCGCCCGGTGTCCACCAGCTGCTTCGACCACATGGGTTCGGCCTGGGCGCGTGTGCACACCTGGGACGGCGCGAAGTTCACCTGGGCATCCGACTGGTTGCAGGCCGACGAGCAGATCATCAAGCCGATGGTCAAGGCTTCTGCCGAGCGTTATGCCGCCGAGAAGAAGCTGACCAAGCGCGACCCCAAAGATTGCCAGTCATGACCCACCCCCGAAGCGGCTCCGCCGCTTCCCCCTCAAGGGGGCGACGCCAGCGGCCCGGCAGAGCCGGTTCCGCGGCGTCCGCTTGAGGTGTCGGGCCTCGGCTTCGCCGTAGGTCCTCCGAGCATTCTGGAGACCTTGTGAGCAACATCCTCCTGAACGTCAACGGCATCGAGGTGATCTACAACCACGTGATCCTCGTGCTGAAGGGCGTCAGCCTGCAGGTGCCCGAGGGCGGCGTAGTGGCCCTGCTGGGCGGCAACGGCGCCGGCAAGACCACCACGCTGCGCGCTGTCAGCAACCTGCTGGCCGGCGAGCGCGGCGAGGTCACCAAGGGCAGCATCGAACTGCGTGGCGAACGCATCGAGAAGCTCAGCACCAGCGAGATGGTCAACCGCGGCGTGATCCAGGTCATGGAAGGCCGGCACTGCTTTGCGCACCTGAGCATCGAGGACAACCTGATGACGGGGGCCTACACGCGCAAGGACGGCAAGGCCGCGGTGGCCGCGACGCTGGAGAAGGTCTACAACTACTTTCCGCGCCTGAAGACGCGCCGCAGTTCACAGGCCGCCTACACCAGCGGCGGCGAACAGCAGATGTGCGCCATCGGCCGTGCGCTGATGGCCAACCCGAAGATGGTGCTGCTGGACGAACCCAGCATGGGCTTGGCGCCGCAGATCGTCGAGGAAGTGTTCGAGATCGTGAAGGACCTGAACCAGCGCGAAGGTGTCACCTTCCTGCTGGCCGAACAGAACACCAACATGGCGCTGCGATATTCCGACCACGGCTACATCCTGGAAAGCGGCCGCATCGTGATGGAAGGTGCTGCGAAAGACCTGCGCGAGAACGAGGACGTGAAGGAGTTCTACCTGGGCGTGGGTGGCGGCGACCGCAAGAGCTTCAAGGACGTGAAGAGCTACAAGCGCAGGAAGCGCTGGCTGTCATGAGCAGCGACGACGACAGTGGCGGGGCCGGCTTCGCGCCACCGCCTTTCCAGCCCGAATCTGCCTTGCAGCGGGTGCAGCGCGAGCTGCGCGGCATGGGCCTGGCCGAACGCGCCGGCACCTTCGAACGCCGTGGCATCGCCATTGCCCGCGTGGCCGTCGATGGCGCCAGCCTGAAGGCGCAGCGGGTGAAGAAGCCCAGCCGCAACAGCCCCGTCTGGCAGACCACGGCCCTGAGCAGCCACGCGGCCGTCAGCGGCTTCTGCAACGACTTGAAGAAACAACTCGCCGCCTGGAGCGACAGCGATGACTGAGTTCTACGACGCGCTGGAAACACGCGACCCGGCGACACGCGAAGCGGCGCTGATGGCGGCGCTGCCGGCCCAGGTGCGCGCGGCCCAGAGTGTGCCCGGGTTTGCGGCGGCCTTGGCCGGCATCGACGCGGCCACCGTCTGCACACGCGGTGCCCTGCAGCGCCTGCCCGTGCTGCGCAAGCCCGAACTGCTGGAACGCCAGAAGGCGCTGCGCGCCGACCCTGCCAGCCGCGACCCCTTCGGCGGCTTCTCGGCCATCGGCTGGAGGGCCCTGGGCGGGGTGCGCCCAGCCAAACGCGTGTTCCAGTCGCCGGGCCCGATCTACGAACCCGAAGGCCCCGCCGCCGACTATTGGCGCGTCGCGCGCGCGATGTTCGCCGCCGGTCTGCGCAGCGGCGACCTGGTGCACAGCAGCTTCAGCTACCACCTGACGCCAGCCGGGTCGATGATGGAAACCGGCGCCCACGCGCTGGGCTGCACGGTGTTCGCCGGCGGCGTGGGCAACACCGAACTGCAGTTGCAGGCCATGCAGGACCTGCACCCCGACGCCTATGCCGGCACGCCCAGCTTCCTGCGCATCCTGATGGAAAAGGCCGCTGCAGAGAACATCGCGCTGCCCTCGCTGAAGAAGGCCCTGGTCACCGGCGAAGCCTTCCCGCCTTCGCTGCGCGACTGGCTGGCCGAACGCGGCGTGCACGCCTACCAGGCCTACGCCACCGCCGACGTCGGCATGATCGCCTTCGAGACCGTGGCGCGTGAAGGCCTGGTCGTCGACGAAGGCGTCATCGTCGAGATCGTGCGCCCCGGCACCGGCGACCCGGTGCCCGACGGCGAGGTCGGCGAAGTCGTGGTCACGGCGCTGCAGCCCGACTACCCGATGCTGCGCTTCGGCACCGGCGACCTCAGCGCCGTGCTGCCGGGCCCCTGCCCCAGCGGCCGCAGCAACCTGCGCATCCGCGGCTGGCTGGGCCGCGCCGACCAGACGGCGAAGGTGCGCGGCATGTTCGTCCACCCCAGCCAGGTGGCCGAGGTGCTGCGGCGCCACCCCGAACTGGCGCGCGGCCGCCTGGTGGTGGCCGGCGAGATGGCCAACGACACGATGACCCTGCACGTGGAGTGCAGCGCGCCGGCCGAAGGCCTGGCTGACGCCGTGGCGGCTTCGGTGCGCGACGTGACCAAGCTGCGCGCCGACGTGGTGCTGGCCGGGCCGGGCAGCCTGCCGAACGACGGCAAGGTGATCGAGGACGCGCGCAGCTACCGCTGAGCCCGAAGGCCGTTCGAAGGCTGGGCAGGGAGGGCGGGCGCCCATTGCGGGTGGCACCCGTTCAGCGGCCACCGGTTGCGCTGCCCAGCAACACGTCGTACTCACCACCGATCCACACCGTCTGCGGGTCCAGCGCAAACACGCGAGTCAGATGGCGCTGCGTCTGCGCATCCTGGCGCTGCCAGGTGTCGCCGGCGTCGGTGGTGGCCAGGATGCGGCCGTCCGGGCCCACGAGCCAGCCGTGTGATGCGTCGAGCAGGTGGAAGTCGCTGAGCCCCTGGCCCAGGTCCACGTCGGCGGGCAGGGGGCTCACACGCCAGCGGCGACCCCCATCGGTGGTGCGCAGCAGCAATTGCCGGGCAGGCCCGAAGGCCCGGGCGGTGAGCCACCCCCGTTGCTCGTCGATGAACTGGGCCGCGCCCAGGCTCCAAGACGCATTGAAGTCGGTCCAGGGTTTGTCGCCGGCCAGGGTGGTGGCCGGCTGCCAGCTTTGCCCGTCATCGTCGCTGTGCCAGATGCCATTGCTCGTCCACAACAGGCCCGCGTTCGCGGACAGTCTGCGCAGTTGGAACCGGCCGCCGGTCTGCTGCTCGATGCCCGGCGGCAGCGCGCGGCGCACCCAGCCTGCGCCGCCGTCGGCCGTCGAGTACAGGCGTTGCACGGCGGGGCATGCCGACATGGGGTCGGGAGCGGGGCCCGTGCAGGACGGTCCCAACACCCAGCCGCGCCGGCCGTCGACAAAATGTGCGTTCGTCAGAACCAGCCCGGCGTCCAGCGGCAGGGCGACCGGCGGCCAGGTCGCGCCTCGATCGACGCTGCGTCGCAGTTGAGCACCGAACAGCGCATGACCCACCCCGTCGGGCGTGAACTGCAGATCCCGGGCGCTGGACTGCGCCGACAAGCCGTCGACCGGCCGCGGCTGCCAGCTGCGGCCACCGTCGTCGGTGGTGCGCACGAGGCCGTCGCTGCGCAGCAGCACACCCTGGCGCGCGTCGAAGAAGTGCAGTCCGGCGGTGAAGTGCGCGCCCTGGAAAGGCGAAAGGCTCAGATCGGGTGACCCCGGCAGCACCGACCAGGTCCGCCCCAGGTCGGTGGACACCTGCACATGGGCGACGCCGCTGCGCTGCAAGCTGCCCACCCACTGGCCGGAGGGCCAGGCCTGCAGCGAGTCCAGCGCGTTGGCTGCGCCCTGCGGCTGGATCCACCGCCAGTCCAGCGGGTCCGGCGGCAGCACCTGGACAAAGCTGGAATCCAGCCTGAGGAATTCCTCGCTCACCGGGAAGCTGCCCACCACACCCAGTCTCGCGGCCACCGCGGCAGGCGCCTGCAGCCGCGTCCATTGCAGTCCGTCGTCTTCGCTGCGCAGCAGCCATCGGGGCGTCCAGCCCGACTCCGGCACGGCGCCGGCATCGTCGACCGCCGTCGCCAGCGCGCGCCCGCTGCGGCCCAGGCTGATGCGCTCCAGGCGCGTGTGCGCCAGTTCGGCAGGCAGCATCACGCGTTCGGTCTGCCAGTTCGCACCGCCGTCGGTGCTGAGCGCTCGGTAGGTCGGGGCCGGGCCACCCTGTTCGTCGACGAAGAAGCCGTACAGCAGGGCGATCCGGGGATAACGTTCCAGGTTGCTGGCCATCACCTGGGCCAGACGCGGGGGCTGCCAGACAAGAGCCGCGGTGCGCCCGCCGTCGGTCGACAACTGCAGGCCTTCGAATTCACGAAGCCGCCAGTGCACGCCCGCAGCGGTGATCTGTTCTGCGGGCATCACCGACCGGCGCCAGGACAGCCCGTCGTTTTCGGTGATCCAGGTCTGGCGGAAGAAGCCATCGAAGCCGCTGACGACCAGCGTGCCGGGGGCCGTCACCCAGGCCTTGTCGACCAGGGTCAAAGCCAGCGGCGCGGCCTCGCGCCAGGTCTGTCCGGCGTCCACGGTCGACATCACCTTCACACCCGAAGTCGGGTGGCGTTGGCCGATGATCCAGCCCTGCCTTTCGCTGCTGCGCCGAAACAGCGCCACGCCGTCGGTCAGTGGTGTGCGCAGGCGCCGCCACTGGCGCCCGCCGTCGTCGGATAGCAGCACGAACCCGGCGTCGCCGACGGCCGAGCCCAGGCGCTGGTCGGTGAAGTGCGGGTCGCGCACGTCGCTGATGAACGGCAGCGGGTTCATCCAGCACCAGCCCTGGTCGGCCGCACCCGAACACTGGCGCCCGGCCAGGCGCTTGAAGTGCCCCACTTGGACCGGGTTGCGCAACTGCAGTTGCTGGCCCGCGGCATTGCGCAATGTCAGCGTCACCTCGTAGCGGCCGGGGGCGGCGTAGCTGTGGCTGGGCTGGGCCTGGGTGCTGGTCTGGCCATCGCCGAAGCTCCAGAGGTACTCGACACCGGCGGCCACCGGAGTGGCGCCGCTGGCGCGCAGCGTCAGTGTCTGCGCCGTCTCGACCCGCGCCGGGATTTCCAGTGCCAGCCCGGTGGGCAAGGGCGCGGATCCTTCTTCGCTGCCGCCGCAGGCACTCAGCAGCAGCGTGCTCAGGATGGCGAGCAAAAAGCCGACGCTGGGTTGGCTCGCAGTTTTGAGCATGTCAGTGCTCCCGTTTCACGCACGAAGCGTATCGATGCATCCTAGCCCCGCGCTGCAGCGTGGCAGTTGCGCACCCGACACCCTCATGCGGGTTGCGGATTACGTAGTTCCCACCTCGACGGGCAGCCCGGCGTCTCTACCATCACGCCCTGTTCCCACCCCCTAACGTGTCTGGAGACGAACTGATGAAAAAGACATTGATCGCGCTGACCCTTGCCGGCCTGGCCGGTGCTGCTGCCGCCTACCCGGACAAGCCCATCACCATCGTCGTGCCGTTCGCGGCTGGAGGCCCCACCGACAAGGTGGCCCGTGACCTGGCCGTGGTGCTGGCCAAGGGGCTGAACAACCAGACCGTGATCATCGAAAACGTCGGCGGTGCCGGTGGCACCCTGGGCGCGGCCAAGGTCGCCAAGGCCGCACCCGACGGCTACACCCTGCTGCTGCATCACATCGGCATGGCCACGTCGCCGGCGCTGTACCGCAAGATGCCCTACGACACGCTGAACGACTTCGAATACATCGGCATGGTCAACGAAGTGCCGATGACGCTGATCGGCCGCAGCACCCTGCCTGCCAACAATTACGCCGAGCTGGTGAAGTGGCTGGAAGCCAACAAGGGCAAGATCAACCTCGCCAACGCCGGCCTGGGTGCTGCCTCGCACCTGTGCGGCCTGCTGTTCCAGCAAGCCCTGAAGATCGACATGACCACCGTGCCTTACAAGGGCACGGCACCGGCCATGACTGACCTGCTGGGCGGCCAGGTCGACATCATGTGCGACCAGACCACCAACACCACCGGCCAGATCGAGGCCGGCAAGGTGAAAGCCTTTGCGGTGACCACCACCAAGCGCCTGACGACCCCGGCTTTGTCCAAGCTGCCGACACTGGACGAATCGGGCCTGAAGGGCTTCAATGTGTCCATCTGGCACGGCATGTACGCGCCGAAGGGCACGCCCAAGGCCATCGTCGACCAGATCAATACCGCCATGCGTGCCGCCTTGAAAGACCCTGAGTTCATCAAGCGCCAGGAAGCGCTGGGCGCGGTGGTCGTCACCGACAACCGTCTGAGCGGCGCCGAGCACAAGAAGTTCGTCGAGGCTGAAATCGCCAAATGGGGCCCGGCCATCAAGGCCGCCGGCCAGTACGCCGACTGAGGACGCTGCTAGACGATGTGAAGCGGGATCGTCACCGGTCCCGAATTCACCAGGCTGACCTGCATGTCGGCCCCGAACACGCCGGCCTGGACCCGTCCAGCCGGCGTGTGCCGTTTGCGGGCCTCGGCGAGCACGGCCTCGTAGAGTTCGCGCCCCAGCGCCGCAGGCGCAGCGCCAGTGAAGCTGGGCCGGTTGCCGCTGCTGGCGTCTGCCGCCAGCGTGAACTGGCTGACGATGAGCAGGCCCCCGCCCGTGTCCTGCAGGCTGCGGTTCATCTTGCCGGCCTCGTCGCTGAAGATGCGCAGCTTCAGCAGCTTGTCGACCAGCCTGCAGGCATGCTGTGGCGTATCCGCCGGTTCTGCGCAGACGAACACCAGCAGCCCCGCACCGATGGCGCCGACGGTCTGGCCGTCGACGACCACACGCGCTTCGCTCACGCGCTGCAGCAAGCCCAGCACTTCGTCAGCCGGCCAGCGTGACGCGCGCGAACTTGCGCTTGCCCACCTGCACGACGAAGGTGCCGGGCGCCACCTTCAGCGCCTTGTCGCTGACGACGGTGCCGTCGATGCGGACGCCGCCCTGCTCGACCAGGCGCAGGGCTTCACTGGTGGACGGCACCAGGCCGGCCTGCTTGAGCAGCGCGCCGATGGCCAGCGGCCCGCCGCTCAGGCTGCATTCGGCCACTTCGTCGGGCACGCCCCCGGCAGCGCGGCGCTGGAAGTCTTCCGCCGCTGCGGCGGCTGCTGCGGCACCATGGAAGCGGGCCGTGATCTCGTGCGCCAGCTGCACCTTGGCGTCCTTCGGGTTGCGGCCGGCCTCGACTTCGCGCCTGAGCGCCGCAATCTCGCTTTCCGGCCTGAAGCTGAGCAGGGTGAACCACTTCCACATCTGCACGTCGTTGATGCTCAGCACCTTCGCGAACATGCTGTTCGCGGGCTCGGTGATGCCGATGTAGTTGTTCTTGCTCTTCGACATCTTCTCGACGCCGTCCAGGCCTTCCAGCAGTGGCATGGTCAGCACGCACTGCGGCTCCTGCCCGTATTCCTGCTGCAGCGCGCGGCCCACCAGCAGATTGAATTTCTGGTCGGTGCCGCCGAGTTCGAGGTCTGACTTCAAGGCCACCGAGTCGTAGCCCTGCATCAGCGGGTACAGCAATTCATGGATGCTGATCGGGGTGCCGGCCTTGAAGCGCTTGGTGAAGTCGTCGCGCTCCAGCAGGCGGGCCAGCGTGTACTTGGCCGCCAGCTGGATCAGCCCGCGGGTGCCCAGCGGGTCGCTCCACTCGCTGTTGTAGCGAATCTCGGTGCGTGCCGGGTCCAGCACCAGGCTGGCCTGGGCGTAGTAGGTCTGGGCGTTGGCCGTGATCTGCTCGCGCGTCAGCGGCGGGCGCGTGGCATTGCGACCCGACGGGTCGCCGATCATCGAGGTGAAGTCGCCGATCAGGAACACCACGGTGTGCCCCAGATCCTGCAACTGGCGCATCTTGTTCAGGACCACCGTGTGGCCGATGTGGATGTCGGGCGCCGTGGGGTCCAAACCCAATTTGATGCGCAAAGGCTGCTGTTTGGCCTCAGATCGCTGCAATTTCCGAACCCAATCGGCCTCGGGCAGCAATTCTTCGCAGCCACGCAGCGACACCGCCAGGGCCTCGCGCACACGATCGCTCAGGGGCGGGGCGGGGGCACCCGGCTCGGTGACATCGGTCACGCTGGACACGGCGGCTGCTGACGCGGAATCGGGCAAAGTCATGGGAAAGTCGTCAATGAGCGTGGTTTCCCGGTAGCCGGGGAAAATGGCATGGCTATACTCAGCCCCTAATTCGCGGGGTGATCGCGCCTTCTGGTGCTTGAACACCCGCGGTCCCTGATTCTAGGCGGGGCCCTCCGGGGCGCCGTTGCATCCAAGCGGTTCCTGTGCCCGCCGACTCCTGTGAGCCTTGAAACGACTCTCAAGCCTGCGCTGGCGCGGCTGTCCGAACTGGCAAGACGCCACCGCCTGAGCGTTGTCGGCGGTGCCGTGGTCCTGATGGGCGGTTTTGCCATCACTGCCGTGGCCATTTCCCCGTTGGCCCCCGACGCCAGCGAATTGCCGCAGCGCGTCGTGACCCAGGTCGTCGAGCCGCTCGACATCGGCAGCCAGACCGAAGCACTGGGTGCGCAAGGACTCGTCCTTCGCCGGGGCGACATCACCCGCCAGACCGACACCGCCGACAGCCTGCTGGCCCGACTGGGCGTCGTCGACACGCGTGCCGCCCACTACCTTCGCAACGACCCGGTTGCGCGCATGGCCCTGACCGGCCGCGGCGGCAAAACGGTGCAGGCCGAACTTCTTGACGACGGCAGTCTGGTCAAGCTGACAGTGCGCTACCCGTCTGACCGAGCCGAAGAAGCCCGCAGCCATTTCAAGCGTCTGGAAATCACGCAGATCGAAGGGCAGTGGGTCGCCCAGATCCGCACCGTGGCCTACGTCACGCAGCCGGTGATGGCGGGGGGCGTGATCCGTTCGTCCTTGTTTGCCGCCACCGACAAAGCGCAGGTTCCTGACGCCGTGGCGGCCCAGTTGGCCGACATCTTTGCAGGCGACATCGACTTCCAGCGAGACCTGCGCCGGGGTGACAGCTTCAACATCGTTTACGAAGCCCTGACGGCCGATGGCGAACTGGTGTCCTGGAACGAAGGCGCCGGGCGAGTGCTGGCAGCAGAGTTCGTCACGGGCGGACGCGCCCATCACGCCGTGTGGTTCACGCCAGCCGACGGCCGCGGCGGCTACTTCGGCCTGGACGGCCAAAGCCGCAACCGCAGCTTCCTGGCCAACCCGGTCGAGTTTTCTCGCATCACCTCGGGTTTTGCCAACCGGTTCCACCCGATACAGAACGCCTGGCGCAAGCACCTCGGTGTCGACTACGCCGCCCCGACCGGCACCCCGGTGCGTACCGTGGGCGACGGCGTCGTGGAATTTGCAGGCTGGCAGAACGGCTACGGCAACGTCGTCCAGGTTCGCCATGCAGGCAATCGCGAAACGCTGTATGCGCACCTGAGCCGCATCGACGTCACCAAGGGTCAGCGCATCGAGCAGGGGCACCGCATCGGGGCCGTGGGATCGACGGGCTGGAGCACCGGACCGCACCTGCATTTCGAATTCCTCGTCGATGGCGAGCATCAGGATCCGGCGCTGGTGGCGCAGGCCGGTGAAACCGCAGTTCTGGACGATGTGTCCCGGCAGCGCTTCATGCAGACCGTGCAGACCGTGCGGGCCAAGCTCGAGCTTGCGGCCACGGTTGCCGCTGCGCCCGCAACCCGGGTCGAGTAGACCGGGCGCCTGCAACGCTGTCGTCTGTGCCTGGAACCCCGGACGTCGCGCCTGCCGCCGCCTTCTATGTCGGCTTGATGTCCGGCACATCGCTGGACGGCGTCGACGCCGTGCTGGCCGACGAATCCAGCCACGATCTGGCGTTCAGCCATGTGGCTTTTGAACCTCGCCTGCGTGCCGAGCTTCTCGCTCTGAACCGCAGCGGACCCGACGAACTGCACCGCGCCGCACTGGCCGCCAATGCGCTTTCGCGGGTCTATGCCCAGGCGACGCGGGAAGTCTGCGAAATGGCGGGCATGACCGCAGGGCAGGTGCGGGCTCTGGGTGCGCATGGGCAGACGGTCCGGCATCAACCCCAGGCCCACGACGACACCGGCTACACCTGCCAATTGCTGAACGGTGCCTTGCTGGCCGAATTGACTGGCATCGACGTGGTGTGCGACCTGCGCAGCCGTGACGTCGCCGCCGGCGGCCAGGGTGCGCCACTGGTGCCGGCGTTCCACGCAGCGCGCTTCGGCAGTGCCACGCAGGACCGGGCCGTGCTGAACCTGGGCGGCATAGCCAACCTCAGCCTCTTGCCCGCCTGCGGCAACGCCACCGGCTTCGACTGCGGCCCTGGCAATGTCCTGATCGACCAATGGTGCCAGTGGCGGCTGGGGCTGGCTTACGACGCAGGTGGCGCCATTGCCGCGCGTGGCCAGGTTCAAGCTGCCCTGTTGGCCAGGGCTCTGAGCGATCCCTTCTACGCGCTGCCACCGCCCAAGAGCACAGGCCGCGACCTGTTCGATGAAGGCTGGGTGATGCGCTGGCTGGGCCAGGCCGACAGCGGCGCCTGGCGCGACGAAGACGTGGCCGCAACCCTGACGGAGCTCACGGCCGTCACGGCGGTGCAGGCGCTGAAGCGACACATGCCGACGGTGCGGCAGCTGCTGGTGTGTGGCGGAGGCGCTTACAACACCTACATGGAAAGCCGCCTGCGGGAACTGCTGGGGACCGGGGTCGATGTTGCCAGCAGCGCTACTGCCGGTGTTTCGCCCGACCGGGTCGAGGCCTTGGCCTTCGCCTGGCTGGCACAAAGCCTTCTTTCGCGCCAGCCGGGCAATCTGCCCGCGGTCACTGGTGCGAAAGGGCCGCGCCTGCTGGGTGCGATCTATCTGGCGGGTTGAGGCCGATCGGACCGCGGTTGTCCGCGGCCCGGTCCCAACGCAAGATCAGGCGGAGAACGACGAGCCGCAACCACAGGTGGTCGTGGCATTCGGGTTCTTGATGACGAACTGGGCGCCCTGCAGGTCTTCCTTGTAGTCGATCTCGGCGCCGCCCAGATACTGCAGGCTCATGGCGTCGATCAGCAGGGTGACGCCATTCTTGGCCATCTGCGTATCGTCTTCGTTAACGACTTCATCGAACGTGAAGCCGTACTGGAAACCCGAGCAGCCACCGCCTTGGACGAAGACGCGGAGCTTCAGGTCGGGGTTGCCTTCTTCGTCGACGAGCTGCTTGACCTTGTCGGCGGCGCTGTCGGTGAAGATCAGGGGGGCCGGCATTTCGTCGACGGTCACTGGCAGGTTTTCGGCAACAGCATTCATGAGATTTCCTTCTTGGGCGGGACAGCCGCGATGTTACGCCGCCGCGGTGTTTGCACTGCATGCGCCACCCCAACGCCAGGGGGGTGTTTCGCCATGGCCTTCCCATGCAAAAGGCAGCCCGGGGGCTGCCTCTTCGGAAAGCCGATCCTGAAGATCAGCGCTTGCTGAACTGCTTCCGGCGCCGGGCGCCGTGCAGACCGACCTTTTTCCGTTCGACTTCACGCGCATCGCGTGTCACGAAGCCGGCGTGGCTCAGGTCGGGCTTGAGCGCCGCGTCGTAGTCGATCAGCGCGCGGGTGATGCCGTGGCGCACTGCACCGGCCTGGCCGCTTTCGCCACCGCCATGCACGTTGATCTTGATGTCGAAGGCCAGTTCATTGCCCGTCAGCAGCAGGGGCTGCTTGACGATCATGATCGAGGTCTGGCGACCAAAATAGTCGTCAACGGTCTTGCCGTTGATGACGATCTTGCCTTCGCCCTTCTTGATGAAGACCCGGGCGACGCTGGATTTGCGGCGGCCGGTGCCGTAGTTGTATTGACCGATCATCGCGTCGTCCTCAGATCTCGAGCGGCTTGGGCTGCTGGGCGGTGTGCGGGTGGGTGGGACCCGCATAAACCTTCAGCTTCTTGACCATGGCGTAACCCAGCGGGCCTTTGGGCAGCATGCCCTTGACAGCCTTCTCGATGGCACGGCCTGGGTGCTTGGCCTGCATGTCCTTGAACGCGGTGGCGTAGATGCCGCCCGGGTAGCCGGAATGTCGGTAATAGATCTTGTCGGTGGCTTTGGCGCCGGTGACACGGATCTTTTCTGCGTTGACGATGACGATGAAATCGCCGGTGTCGACGTGAGGCGTGTAAATGGCCTTGTGCTTGCCGCGCAAACGGAGTGCCACTTCGCTGGCAACACGTCCGAGCACCTTGTCGGTGGCGTCAATCACAAACCATTCATGCGTCACTTCGGCCGGCTTGGCACTGAAGGTCTTCATGGAGTCTTTCTGGGTGCGCGGGCAGGCCGCGCGTTGTTGTCGGCAAAAATCGCAGAATGCTGGTCACCTCGGCGCCGCTTGTACTGTCCGCTCCTGAATCCTTCGACTCTCGCGGGCAGGGCAGCCTCTCGGGGCACAACTCACTGCGTAAAGTCTTTCCCGGCCGACGTCAGGAAAGCCCGCGAGTATAGCCGCCCACCACGGGCTTGGCAAAGGCTGCCGGGACAGTGCAAGAACGCACGGATCGGCGCAAGCTCGCACCCAAACATGGGATGGCGCCAGACACGTGGATCGCTAGACTCGTAACAATTGTTAACAACGTCGACGCCAAAGTCGAGGTGATCGTTGTCGTTCAGCCCGGCACACTTGTCCAGTTAGCGGACCTGCCTAGTTCAGGCCCCCCCGATGCAACTCACCCTACCCTGGATTCTCGCCACCCTGTCGGCCGCCCTCTTCCTGGGCGCAGCCATCCTGTGGCGCATGAACCAGCGCAAGCCGCACCAGCGGGCGCTGCCCACCGAATGGGCACTGTCTGCCCGACCGGTCTTCAGCACCGAGGAACGCCGCGCCTACCGGCAGTTGCGCGAGGCGCTGCCGCACCACATCGTGCTGGCCAAGCTGCCCCTGGTGCGCTTCTGCCAACCCGTCGACCCTAACCAGGTGCGCTACTGGTACGAACTGCTGGGCGGCACCCATGTCAGCTTTGCTGTTTGCAGCGCCAACGGCCGCGTACTCGCAGCCATCGACCTGGACAACGACCGCAGCCCTTCGCGCCGCAGTGGCCAGATCAAGCAGTCGGTGCTGGCCGCCTGCCGCGTGCGCTATCTGCGCTGCCCCGCCGATCACCTGCCTTCCATTCCCGAACTGCAGCTGCTGGTGCCCCAGGCTGCCAGCGCTGCGCGCGGCCCGCAAGCCGCCGCGGCCGCTTATCGCCTGAACGACCCGGCCGGCACGGCTGTCGGCAGGCGCCGCGAATTCAGCACGCTGTGGCAGGACTCGGCCTATCTGCAGGACTCCTTCTTCCACGCCGACAGCCGCCACGAAGCCGGCATGAACAGCGGTTTCAATGCCACCCGTTCAGGCATGGGCCACTGGCGCGACGCACAGGCCGACATCGACGATGTCGGCGGCGTCGTCATCGAAACCCCGCATACCGTGACCGTGCATGAACCCGTCGAAGTGATCGGCCCCATCGCCACAGGCTCGCCGCTGCGCCACTGATCGCCGAAGCGCCGCTGGGGTGCGCGGCTATCCTCGGGCGGTGAATTACGCTGACCTGACCCCCCAACAGGTGCTGGACGCCCTGGACGCCGTCAGCCTGCGAGGCGACGGCCGCATCCTGCAACTCAACTCCTACGAGAACCGCGTGTTCCAGGTGATGCTGGAAGACGGCGACGCCGTGGTCGCGAAGTTCTACCGACCCGGCCGCTGGACCGACGCGCAGATTCTGGAAGAGCATGCATTTGCGCTGGAACTGGCGGCTGCCGAAGTGCCGGTGGTGCCGCCTCTGGTGTTGCACGGGCTTGCCAGGGCCGGGGGCGACGAGCTTTGGCTGCAGGGCGACCCCCCCACCCTGGCCACCCTGCCGGCGGCGGGCGGCCCGCCCCACCGCATGGCCGTCGCCACCCGTTGCGCCGGCCGGCAGCCCGAACTGGATGACCCCGAGGTGCTGCGCCAGATCGGCCGCTTCATCGGCCGCCTGCACGCCGTGGGCCGCCGCCAGCCCTTTGCCCACCGCCATGTGTTGAACGCCCGTGCCGACGGCGAACGCGCACGGCGCCTGCTGCTGGAAGGTGGCTTCGTCACGGACGCCGAGCGCCCGGCCTGGGACGAAGTCTGCCAACGCGCGCTCGAAGCCACCGTCGCGGCCTTCGATGCGCTGGGGCCAGTGGCCACGCTGCGCCTGCACGGCGACTGCCATCCGGGGAACGTGCTGTGGCGGCAGTCTGGCGACGCAGCTGGCCCGCATGTGGTGGACCTGGACGACGCCATGCAGGGCCCGGCCGTGCAGGACCTGTGGATGCTGGTGAGCGGAGACCGCCAGACCATGGCGTTGCAGCTGAACACCCTGCTCGAGGGCTACGAGCAGTTCAGCGACTTCGACGACCGCGAAAGGGTCCTGATCGAGCCCCTGCGTACGCTGCGCATGCTCCGCCACAGCGCCTGGCTGGCCGAGCGCTGGGCCGACCCGACCTTCCCGCTGCACTTCCCGTACTTCGGCACACCCGCCTACTGGAGCCAGCAGACGACTCAGCTGCGGGAGCAGCTGGAGGCGATGGGCGCGCACGGCCTCTAGCCCTTCGCGCTTGCCCGCTGGCTGAACACTTCGCCGCAGGGCACCCGATGGCGTGTGCAGCGGTCTCTCGCCAGGTCGGGGGGCTGGTTGGGCCGACCATGGGCTGAACGGTGCCATGAAACAGCGCTGCCCCTGTACAGACGGACTGATTCGCCGGAAACCGAGCTCCATTCACACAAACTAAATGAGAATGCCATATCATGTAGGCGTGCCATTGCTTCATGCACGCTTCAGGCTCTGATCAGGCTCACCCTCTGTCCGCCATGCTCCAACTCCAAACCTGGCACGCCCCGGACCTGGCTGCGCTCTCGCAGACCGGTGGGCTGCCGTCCAGGCTGCAATTGCTGGCGCAAGGCTGAAAAGCGTGGACAGAACTTGCCCGCGCAGCCGGGCCCCGATGTACAGGAACTGGGTTGCGCTGCTTGGCGTGCTGGCTTTGCTTTGGGCGCAACTGCTGCTGACCGGGCACGTTCACGCAGAAGAAGCCAGTCACGAAGGCGAACACTCAGCGCAGGCCTGCGCGATCTGCCTGTTCAAGGCCTCGGGGCAGGACGATGCCGGGCCGCTGCCGCCAAAAGCCGGACTGCTGATGCCGATCGTGGCCGCGGTGCAGGAGGCTGCCCCCCGGGTCGACCGGGTCGTGGCGCTGGCGCCGCGATCGGGTCTGAAGGCCCGTGGGCCGCCGCTGGCCGCGCCCAGCCTCTGACCGCCGCCTGCGCGACCCGCTGAACCGCCGCCGTGAAGGCCTGTCCACCGCGACAGGTCGGCACGCGAGCAGGCGGGCGCCACCCCCTGGCCACTGGTGCCGGAAGGAACACCCGGTCTCCGCCTGATCGCGCGGCCGTTCCGAGTCCGGCCCGACCGAGCTTGCACCGTGAAACACACCCATCGCGCAGCCCTGATGCTGTGCTCTTCGTCATTCCTGGCCTTGCCGGCCGCTGCCCAGACCGGAGTGTCACCGGTCGCCGCCCCGGACACCATCACCATCACCGGCACCCGCCAGGCCTACCAGGGCGACTTCAAGCGCCTGGAAACGCCCCAGGCCGAACAGTCGCTGGACGCTCAGACCCTGCGCGCCTCGGGTGCCGTCGACCTGAACCAGGCGCTGGACCTGTCGGCCTCGGTCGCCAGGCAGAACAATTTCGGCGGGCTCTGGAACGCTTTTGCCCTGCGCGGCTTCGTGGGTGACGAGAACCTGCCCAGCAACTATCTCGTCAACGGTTTCAATGCCGGCCGCGGCTTCGGCGGGCCGCGCGACTTGTCGGGCATCGAATCTGTCGACGTGCTGAAAGGCCCGCGGGCAGCGCTGTTCGGGCGCGGCGAACCGGGTGGCACGGTCAACCTCGTCACCAAGCGCCCAAGCTTCGAGCGGGCCGGCGAGTTCCGGCTGTCGGCCGGCAGCTTCGACACCTACCGCGCCGACATCGACTGGACCTCCCCGCTGTCGGATTCAGTGGCCTTGCGCATGGTCGGCTTCGTTGAACAGGCCGGCAGCTTCCGCGACACGATCGAAACCCGAAAGCAGGGCGCCAGCCCCTCGCTGGCCTGGCGCATCGGTGGCCGCAGCCAGCTGGTCTACGAGCTCGAACTCAGCCGGCAGGAAATTCCTTTCGACCGGGGCGTGCTGGCGATCAACGGTGAACTGGGCCGCATCCCCGCCAGCCGCTTCCTGGGCGAACCCGGAGACGGACCGCTGAAGGCCGAGGTGCAGGGCCATCAGCTCGAGTTCCAGCACGACTTCAGCAAGGACTGGAGCGCGCTGCTGGGATTCAATTCACGCAAGACTTCGCTCGAGGGTTTTTCCACCGAAGCCGAACTGGCCGCCAACCGCCAGCGCCTGCTGGTGGACGGCCAGACGCTGACAAGGCAGCGTCGTTCGCGCGACTACGACGCGAACTACCAGGTCGTCCGCGCCGAGGTCAACGGCCGCTTCCAGCTG
Source organism: Burkholderiales bacterium Ga0077543 (assembly GCA_001464055.1). Classification (GTDB taxonomy): domain Bacteria; phylum Pseudomonadota; class Gammaproteobacteria; order Burkholderiales; family Burkholderiaceae_C; genus Rubrivivax. The sequence continues at coordinate 62,314 of LNET01000072.1, read as the reverse complement.
GCCGGGCTGCAGCACCGGCTGATCTTCGGCATGGACGCCGACCGCTTCGAAAACGACCAGGTGTTCCTGCGCGCCCGCGCGCCCACGCTGGCCAGCAACCCCACGCCGGCACAGCTGCAGGCGATCAACGTCTTCAACCCGGTCTATGGCAAGTTCCCGCTGCCCACGCCCACCCCGCTGACCAACCGGGTCGAGACGCAGCAGTCCCTGGGCGTGTTCGCGCAGGATCAGATCAACCTGGGCGAAAGCCTGCAGCTGCGCCTTGGCCTGCGCTTCGACGACTACGAGCAGAAGCTCGAAGACCGGGCTGCCAACCGCGTGTCCAGACAGAAGGAAACACGCGTCAGCCCGCAGTTGGGCGTCGTCTTCCAGGCCAGCGACACGGTGTCGCTGTACGCGACTTATGGCGAAAACTTCAGGCCGCTGTCGGGCGCCGACGCACGCGGCAACGGCTTCGAACCGAACCAGTCGACGTCGATCGAGGCCGGCACGAAGTTCTCGCTGCTCAGTGGTGCCATCGAAGGCAACCTGGCCTTCTACCGGGTCGAGCAGGACAACATCCTGGTCGTCGACGACCCCAGCGCCTTCACGCTGGCGGCCATCGGCAAGGCGAAGAGCCAGGGCTTCGAGATCGACCTGAACGGCGAGCTTGCCCGGGGGCTGCGCCTGTGGGCGTCCTACGCCTATGTCGATGCCAAGACGTCCAACACCTTCAACGACGCGAACTTTGGCGCCCCGGTGCCGGCCGGCACCCGCCTGCTGAACATTCCCGAGCACAGCCTGAGCCTGCAGCTGGTTCAGGCCACGGCGCTGGCCGGACGCGGCCTGGAGTTCGGCGGGGGCCTGGTCCACGTCGGCCAACGTTCTGGCGAGTTCATCACCCGCTTCGAATTGCCGGCCTACACGCTGGCCCGGGCGTTCGCGGCCTATGAACTGACGAAGGCCCTCACCCTGCGGGCGGACATCGACAACCTGTTCGACGAAACCTACTACACCAACTCGTTCTCGGCCCTGTGGGTGCAGCCGGGCCCGCCACGCAGCCTGCGACTGTCGGCCGCGTTCAGGTTCTGAGGGTCGCCCCCATGATCAGATTGCTGGCCGATCAGTTGCGCGTGCTGCGCTCGGGCAAGGAAGTGCTGTCGGGCGTCTCCTTCACCGTGGCCGGCGGCGAGGTGTATGGGCTGCTGGGCGGCAACGGCGCCGGCAAGTCCACGACCCTGGCGACCTTCCTGGGCTTCCTGCCACCCGCCAGCGGCCGCGTGGTGGTGAATGGCCGCGACGTCGGCGAGAACATCGTCGCCGCACGACGGGCCATTGCCTACCTGCCCGAGGCCGCCTCGTTGTACGAACACCTGGATGCGCGGGAGAACCTGCGCTACTTCCTGCAACTGGCCGAGGTGCGCTTCGGGGCCGACGCCATCGACGCAGCGCTGGACCGCGTTTCGCTGGGCGCAGATGCGCGCGGGCTCAGGCTGCGCGGCTATTCCAAGGGCATGCGCCAGAAGGTGGCCATTGCCCTGGCCATCCTGCGCGACAGCGACATCCTGCTGCTCGACGAGCCCACGTCCGGCCTCGACCCCGGCGCCATCGACGAATTCCATGGCCTCGCGCGGGGGCTGGCCGACGCCGGCAAGGCCATCCTGATGGTGACGCACGACGTCTACGGCGCCTGCCAGGTGGCCGACCGAATCGGCCTGCTGCGCGACGGCCGACTGGTGGCCGAGTTCGCCGCACCCGGCGGCGGCCGGATCGACACCGAAACCGTGCATCGCGCCTTCTCCGCGAAGGTGCCGGCGTGAGGCCCGTGCTGCGGGTGGCGGCTGCCGACTGGCGCTATTGGCTGCGTTCACGCCTGGCCCTGGGCGGGGCGCTGCTGATGGTGGGGCTGCTGATCGCGACCACGGCACTCACGGCGCTGCGCATGCAAGGCGAGCGCGCCGAGCGCTTGCATCATCAAACCCAGGCGGAAACCGCGTTCCTGTCGCAACCCGAGCGCCACCCGCACCGCATGGTGCACTACGGGCACTACGTCTTCCGGACACCGGCGCCGCTGGCCCTGTTCGATCCGGGCCTGGACCCGGTCACCGGCCAGTCGATCTTCCTGGAAGGCCATCGCCAGAACTCGGCCATGTTCGCGGCAGCGGGCGCCAGCGCCGACCTGGGCGGGCTGAGCTGGCTCAGCCCGGCGATGGTGGTCCAGCTCTTCGGTCCCATTCTCGTCATCCTGCTCGGCCACGGCGTGCTCTCACGTGAACGCGAGGCCGGCACGCTGGCCAGCCTGCTGGCCCAGGGCACCACCGGTCGCCAGTTGCTGGCGGGCAAGGCCTTGGCACTGTTCTCGTTCATCGCCCTGCTGCTGGTTCCCCTGGCCTTCAGCACAGGCCTGGCCGTGGGCCTGGGCGAAGCCCCGGCGGCGGCCTTGGGCTTGCTGGGGGTGTACCTGGCTTACCTGTCGGTGTGGGGCGCACTGGCCCTGCTGGTGTCGGCCACGCTGCGTCGGCGTTCGGCAGCGCTGGCGACGCTGGCCTCGCTGTGGATCGGCCTGTGCCTGGTGCTGCCCTCGGTCGCGGTCAGTTCGGCAGCGCAGGCCGCACCGTCTGCGGGCAAGCTCGAGACCGATCTGGCCATGCTGGCCGACCGGCGCAGGCTGGCCGACGGCCACAACGCGAACGACCCGGCCTTCGCCCAGTTGCGTGCCGACCTGCTGGTCAAGCACGGGGTGGCGCGCGTCGAAGACCTGCCCGTCAATCTGCGCGGTGTCGTCGCACAGGTGGCAGAACAAAGACTCACCGACACCCTGAACGCCCATGCCCGGGCGCAGATGGCGGGCGAAAGCAAGCAGGCCGAAGCACTGGGCCGGCTGGGCTGGCTGACGCCCATGCTGGCCGTTGCCGATGCTTCGCGCGCCATCGCCGGCACCGACCTCGCCCACCACCATCGCTTCCTGGAAGAAGCCGAGAACCTGCGCTACGCCTTCGTCCAGGGCCTGAACCGGATTCACGCCGAGCAGCTGAGCTACGCCGACGACATCCGGCGCAGCAGTGACGCCCAGGCCGAGCGCCGCACGCGTGTGGATGCTTCGAGCTGGCAGCTGCTGGGGCAGTTCAGGTTCAAGCCAGCAAGCGCTCCGGACCGCCTGGCCGAAGCGGCTCCGCAGACGATGATGCTGCTGAGCTGGCTCGGCCTGCTGAGCTTGGCGTTGTTCCGGGTCGGTGGCAGGCTGCAGCCATGAACATGCCAGGGCTCTGCAGATCGGTCTGGCGCGAAGCCGCCTTCCTCGTCCGCGACCGGACCGTGCTGTTCTGGTGGCTGGTCGTGCTGGGCCTGAGCGCCCTGGCCACGGCAGCGGGCCTGGCGGAAGTCCGTCATCAGAACGCCACGATCGCCAAGCTGCTCGCGGCCGATCGCCAGGACCGCCAGGCCGTTCAGGCAGCGCAGAAGGACTGGGGCGCCACGGCCTATGCCAGCTTCCACCTCAGCTTCGACCCGCCCTCGAACTTCGCCTTTGCGGCCCTGGGCCGCAGGGACGACGCGGCCTGGAAGCACAGGCTGCGCATGCTGGCGCTGGAAGGGCAGGTGCATGAACGCGATGCGGGCCATCCGGTGCTGGCCCTGGTCGGCCGCTTCGATTTCGCCTTTCTCGCCGCCTTCGTGCTGCCGCTGGTGCTGATCGTCATGCTGCACGACCTGCGGGCGAGCGAGCGCGTGGCGGGTCGCCACGACCTGCTGGTGGCCACGTCCGCGGGCTCGGGCTCGGGCAGGCTCTGGCGGCTGCGCGCCCTGCTTCGCGCCGCCGGTGTCTTCGTTGCCGCCGGGCTGCCACTGGTGGTGGCCGCCAGCCTCAGCGGCGCAGCCACCTCGACCCTGCTCGCGGCCTGCGCCCTGTTGCTGGCCTATCTGCTGTTCTGGACCCTGGTCTGCGCTGGCCTGGCGGCCTGGCGGCAGACGGGGGAAACGATCCTGGCGGCGCTGATCGGCGTCTGGATGCTGCTGGCCGTGCTGGTGCCGGCGGCGGGCCGGACGGCGATCGACCGGGCCGTGCCCCTACCCTCCGGCGCCGATATCGTCATGACCCAGCGCGAAGCCGTGAACGACGCCTGGGACCTGCCGAAAGAAGCCACGATGGCGGCCTTCGTCGAACGCCATCCGCAGTGGGCGCCCTATGCGGCGATCGAGCGACCGTTCGAATGGAAGTGGTACTACGCCTTCCAGCAGGTGGGCGACCAGCAGACCGAAGCCCTTTCGGCAGCCTACACCCGGGGGCGGCTGGAGCGCGATCGCCTGGCAGGCCGGTTGGCCCTGGTCGCGCCACCGGTGCTGCTGGAGCGATGGCTGCAGGCCCTGGCACGCACCGACATGCAGTCGACCCTGGCCTATGAAGAGCGGGTGCGCAGCTTCCATGCCGCGCTGCGCGAGTTCTACTACCCGAAGCTCTTCCGCAACGAAAGCTTCGACCCGGCCGCGCTGCAGGCCCTGCCGCAGTTTGCGGACCACGCAGCCGGGGAGTGACGATCAAGCGCTGACGGCCTGCCTCATCCAGCGACCAGCAGCTTGTTGACACGCGCCACGTAGGCCGCCGGGTCTTCGAGTTGCCCGCCTTCGGCCAGCAACGCCTGGTCGAACAGGATGTGCGCCAGTTCGTCAAAGCCGTTGCCGCTGTCCAGGCCGCCCAGGCGCTTGACCAGCGCATGTTCGGCATTCACTTCCAGGATGGGCTTGCCCGCCGGCGCGCCCTGCCCGGTTTGCTTGAGCAGGCGCGCCAGGTGTGAGCTCATGTCGCCTTCATCGACGACGATGCAGGCCGGTGAATCGACCAGCCGCGCCGTCGTGCGAACATCCTTGGCACGGTCCTTCAGCACATCCTTCAGTTTGTCCAGCATGGGCTTGAAGGCTTCGGCGGTGGCTTCGGCCTGCTTCTTTTCTTCCTCGTCCTGCAGCTTGCCCAGGTCGACGCCGCCCTTGGCCACGCTCTGCAGCGTCTTGCCGTCGAATTCATACAGGTGGCTGAGCATCCACTCGTCGACGCGGTCGGTCAGCAGCAGCACTTCCAGGCCCTTCTTGCGGAAGATCTCGAGCTGCGGGCTGTTCTTTGCTGCCGACAGCGTGTCGGCGGTGATGTAGTAGATCTCTTCCTGCCCTTCCTTCATCCGCCCCACGTAATCGGCCAGCGACACGCTCTGCCCGGCTTCAGCGGCATGGGTGCTGGCGAATCGCAGCAGCTTGGCCAGGCGTTCCTGGTTAGCGTGGTCTTCGCCCAGGCCTTCCTTCAGCACGGCGCCGAACTCGCCCCAGAACTTGGCGTACTTCTCGCGGTCTTCTGCGCTATCACTGTCGGCCAGCGCTTCCAGCATGCCCAGCACGCGCTTGGTGCTGCCTTCGCGGATGGCCTTCACGTCACGGCTTTCCTGCAGCAGTTCGCGGCTGACGTTCAGTGGCAGGTCGGCGCTGTCGATCACGCCCTTCACGAAGCGCAGGTACACAGGCATCAGCGCCTCAGCGTCGTCCATGATGAACACGCGCTTGACATACAGCTTCACGCCGCCGCGCTTGTCGCGGTTCCACAAGTCGAAAGGCGCTTTCGCCGGCACGTAGAGCAGCTGCGTGTATTCGCTGCGACCTTCGACGCGGTTGTGGGTGTAGGCCAGCGGCGCTTCCTGGTCGTAGCTCAGCTGCTTGTAGAAGTCCTGGTACTGGGCGTCGGTGATGTCGCTCTTGCTGCGCGTCCACAGCGCCGCGGCCTTGTTCACCGTTTCCCATTCGTCGGTGGCAACCGTGTCCTTCTTTTCTTCGTCCCACTTCGTCTTGGGCATCAGCACCGGCAGGCTGATGTGGTCGCTGTACTTGCTGATGATGGACTTCAGCTTCCAGGCGCTGAGGAATTCCTCCTCGCCCTCACGCAGGTGGAGGATGACGTCGGTGCCGCGCTCGGCGCGGGTGATGGACTCGACCTCGAAGTCGCCGGTGCCTTCGCTGGACCAGCGCACGCCTTCCGCGGCGCTGGCGCCGGCGCGGCGGGTTTCCACCGTCATCCGGTCGGCGACGATGAAACCACTGTAGAAGCCCACGCCGAACTGGCCGATGAGGTTGGCGTCCTTCTTCTGCTCGCCCTCGAGCTTGTTCATGAACTCGCGTGTGCCGCTCTTGGCGATGGTGCCCAGGTGGGCCACGGCTTCGTCGGCGCTCATGCCGATGCCGTTGTCGCGGATGGTGATGGTCTTGCGCTCGGCGTCGTAGAACACACGCACGTCGAGGTTGGGGGCGTCCTCGAACAGTTCAGGCTTGTCCAGCGCCTCGAAGCGCAGCTTGTCGCAGGCGTCGGACGCGTTGCTGACGAGCTCGCGCAGGAAGATTTCCTTGTTCGAATAAAGCGAATGCGTGACGAGGTGCAGGATCTGCTTGACCTCGGCCTGGAATGACAGGGTTTGCTTGTCCATGGGCGACTTGGTTTTCAGGGTTCAAGAAGGAAGGACGGCGGGCGGACCTGCCGCGCAACCGTGGATGATGAGGGGCTTTGCCGCCATTTCAAGGGCAGCGGATTTCAGTTCGCACTGCTGTCGTCGATGGCCCAGCAGGCCGGCGCTCAGGCCGGGAACTGCTCGGTGTCGACCTCGCCCTGGCTGGCAGCGTTGTAGCGCCCGCCGTGCACCCGCCCTTGGCGCATCAGCTCCTCGAGTTCCTCGAAGACGCCCGGGCTCGGGGCCAGCCCCTGGGCGCCCAGGTTCTCGATCAAATGCGCCGCCTGCGTCGTGCCGGGAATCGGCACGACATGGTCGCCGCGGGCCAGCAGCCAGGCCAGCGACAACTGCGCCGGCGTGCAGCCGGCGCGCTCTGCCAGCGCCTGCACGCCGCCCCACAGGGTCAGGTTGGCGGCATAGGCCGCGGGCGCAAAGCGCGGCATGGTGCGGCGGATGTCACTCGCGTCGAAAGCGGCCGGGTCAGGCGGCGTGGCGGTGAGGAAGCCGCGCGCTACCGGGCTGAAAGCCACCAAGGCGGCACCGATGTCGCGGCAGGCCTGCAGCACGCCGATCTCGACATTGCGCGACCAGGGCGAATACTCGCTCTGCACCGCGGCAATCGGGTGTTCGCGGTGAGCCTTGCGCAGGGTGTCGGCCGAGACTTCGGACAGGCCCAGCGCCAGCAGCTTGCCCTCTTCCTTCAGGCGCGCCATCGCGCCCACCGATTCCTCGATCGGCACACGCTTGTCCCAGCGGTGCAGGTAATACAGGTCGATGACGTCGGTGCGCAGGCGGCGCAGACTGTCTTCGCAGTCGCGGCGGATGGCCTCGGGCCGGCCGTCGATGACGCGCTGCAGCGCGCCACCCGGACCCACCGGCTGGCCCGTCATGCCGCCCTTGCTGCACAGCACGATGCGGCCACGGTACGGCTGCAGCACGCGGCCCACCAGGGTCTCGTTGGCGCCAAAACCGTACAGCGCGGCGGTGTCGAACAGGGTCACGCCCTGGTCCAGCGCTGTCAGCAGCAGCCGCTCGGCGGCTTCGGGCGCAGGTGCAGCGCCGTAGCCATGGTTCAGGTTCATGCAGCCCAGGCCGATGGGTGCGACCTTGAAGGGGCCGATGCGGCGGAGGGTGGGGGTGGCGGTGGGAGTCATGACATCACGGGGCCGTTGGGCGCCAGGGCAAAGGCCCAGGCGTAGCGTTGTTCTTCACGCACCAGCCAGACGCTGTGCGCAGTGGTCTTGCAGTGCCAGGTCTGCGGCCAGTGGGGTAGGTGCAGGCTCAGCGCCTGCAAGCTGAACACGGCTGCGCAGTGACCGCCGTTTTCCCGCACCGAGGCATAGCGCAGCCACTGCAGGCCGGCACTGCGGGCTGCGTCGGCCAGGGCGTGGGTGGCGCTGTAGTCGCGGTCCTGCATCCACAAGGCGGCCAGGCTGTCCCAGGGCGCTGCGCTCAGGTCGATGGCCTGGCCCTGCACGCGGGCCTGGAAAAAGCTGTGCTCGGTGTGCAGTTCGCCGCTGCGCAACCCGTCGCTGTCGACCAGGAAGCGCCAGCGCCAGTAAGCGACTTCGGCAGCCGCCGCGCGCAAGGTCTCGGCCCCATACCAGATGCCGGCGTGGTGCGGACGGCGGAAGCGGCTGGGGAACGGGCTCCGGTAGCGGAAGGGGGTGGACAGCAGGTAGTGCGGCACCGGGATGGCGGGCAGTTCAGGAAGTTCTGCCGCAACCGGACCGGGCAAGCTTGCCGGCAGGGCCGGCTTGCTGTTTTCGAGCAGTTGCTCGAGCACCGCCTGTTCGTCCAGCGTGTCGACCAGGCGCATGGTGGCGACGATGTGCTGCGCTTCGACGCCGCGCCAGAGCAGGCTGCTGCGGGCTTGCGCGGTTTCGGCCAGCCATTGCGGTGGCCAGGTCGCAGCAGAAGCCGCAGAAGCCGGTATCACGACGGCGCGCGCATGCCGTCCAGGTAGGCCAGCGTGGCCACCAGGCCCTGTGCAGTCTGCACCAGGTCGCGCGGCACGCCGCCCAGGGCACGATGATGGCTGTTCATCCAGGCCAGGCGCTGCGCAGCGCTGTTGCCCACCAGCGCGTCCAGCGAACGGTACACACGCACGAGCAGCGCAGCGAGTTCGCCTTCCTTGCTGCGCGGGTTCAGGCCGCGCTGCCCGTGCACCAGCCGCGACACCGTGGGTTCGCTCACCCCCACCACCCGCGCCAGGGCCGCGCCCGACAAGCCCAACAGTTCGGCGGCCCGGGCCGTGGCCTTGCCCAGCACCATCGCGGGGTCTGGTGCTGGCGTGGGGTCGGCTAAAGAAAGCTGCATCACGGCATTCATAGGAAAGATGATGCCATGAAAACCAAACTTTTAGGTCATGCGGTCTGGAAAACCCCCTGCTTCAAACCATCTGCTGTTCCAGCGCGTGCAGCACCTGGTAACAAGGCAGCACCTGCGCGACGCTGGCATTGGGTTCCCGCCCTTCTCGAATGGCAGCAAAGAACTCTCGGTCCTGCAGTTCGATGCCGTTCATCGAGACGTCCACCTGGCTGACGTCGATCTTCTCGTCCTTGCCGGTGAACAGGTCGTCGTAGCGCGCGATGTAGGTGCCGGTGTCGCCGATGTAGCGGAAGAAGGTGCCCAGCGGGCCTTCGTTGTTGAAGCTGAGGCTGAGCGTGCAAATGGCGCCGCTGGCCGCCTGCAGCTGGATGCTCATGTCCATGGCGATGCCCAGTTGCGGGTGGATGGGCCCCTGGATCGCGTTGGCCTTCACCACCGGGCTTTGCGCCTGGTAGGCAAACAGGTCCACGGTGTGCGCGGCGTGGTGCCACAGCAGGTGGTCGGTCCAGCTGCGCGGCTGGCCCAGGGCGTTCATGTTGCTGCGGCGGAAGAAGTAGGTCTGCACGTCCATCTGCTGGATGTGGAAGTCGCCTGTCAGGATGCGCTGGCGCACCCACTGGTGGCTGGGGTTGAAGCGGCGCGTGTGGCCGCACATCGCAACCAGGCCGCTGGCCTTGGCTGCGTCCACCACGGCCTGACCTTCGGCGAGCACGTCGCACAGCGGAATCTCCACCTGCACATGCTTGCCCGCGGCCAGGCAGGCCAGGGTCTGGCTGGCATGCATCTGCGTGGGCGTGACCAGGATCACCGCGTCCACTTCGCGGATGGCCAGGCTGTCTTCGAGGCGGGTGGTGACATGCGCGATGCCGTACTTCGCCGCCACTTCCTGGGTCTTGGCCAGGTCGCGGCTGACGAGCGAAACCACTTCGACATCCGGGATGAGCTTCATCGCGTCCAGATGCTTGATGCCGAAGGCGCCAGCACCGGCCAGGGCGACCTTGATCGTCATGCCGGCACCTCGGCAAGGCAGCAAAGTGCGGCGAGCTTGTGGTTCATGTGTTCTCCAGGATCATGTGGCCCACGGCCGTGTTCGATGCAGGCACGTGATAGAAGCGATGCTTCAACACGGGTGCCGTGTCGCTCATCGCGCCGCGCGCAATCAGCCACATCACCAGTTCGATGCCCTCGCTGCCGGCTTCGCGCACGTACTCGATGTGCGGCACGCGGGCCAGGGCTGCGGGTTCGCCGATCAGCCGGTCGAGGAAACGGTTGTCCCAGTCGCGGTTGATCAAGCCGGCGCGCGGGCCCTGCAGTTGGTGGCTCATGCCGCCGGTGCCCCAGATCTGCACCTTCAGTGGCTCGTCGTAGCTTTCGACGGCCTTGCGGATGGCGCGGCCCAGGTTGAAGCAGCGCTGGCCGCTGGGCGCCGGGTACTGCACCACGTTCACCGCGAACGGGATCACCGGGCAGGGCCATTCGAACTTGCTTTGCGGCGGCTGGCCGCACATCAGCGACAGCGGCACCGTCAGGCCGTGGTCCACGTCCATGCGGTTGACGATGGTCAGGTCGAAGTCGTCCTGGATCACGCTCTGCGCGATGTGGCTGGCCAGTTCCGGGTGCCCCACCACCTTGGGCACCGGACGCGGGCCCCAGCCTTCGTCGGCGGGCATGAACTCGGGCCCGGTGCCGATGGCGAAGGTGGGAATGAGGTCGAGGCTGAAGGCCGTGGCGTGGTCGTTGTAGATCAGGAAGATCACGTCGGGCGGGTTGTCGCGCAGCCACTGCTTCGAGTACTCGTAGCCGGCGAAGACGGGCTGCCAATAGGGTTCCTGTGTCTTGCCCAGGTCGAGCGCGGCACCGATGGCCGGCACATGGCTGGTGTAGACGCTGGCCGTGATGCGCGCCGCTGTGCGTGCCGTCATGTGCGCCCCCACATCGGGTCGCGCCCGCCGCCGATCATCATCTCGCGATAGGCCTCCTCCGTCATGCCCGTCATGCTGCCGGCCATCTGCTGGAAGCTGCGGCCGTCGGTGGCACCGATCTTGGCCAGGAAGTAGATGTTGCCGCCGAGCGCGATGCAGCGGTTCAGGTCGCGCGCCAGCACGGCCTGCTTCTGGTCTTCACTCATCGCCCATTCATCGAGGTAGGCGCGTTCGCCGGCCTTGAAGCGGGCGCGGTTGTCGGCCTTCATCAGGCTCATGCAGAACTGGTTCAGCCAGTAGCCCTTGCGCGACTGCTCGGCATCGAAGATGGTCGTGCCGGGCACGTCGAGATACGGTTTGTGCAAGGCCATGTTCAGCTTTCCTCGGGCCAGTACAGGCGCATCGGGTTCGTCACGAGCAGCTTGCGCTGCAGCTCGGTGGTGACGGCGATGTGCGGGATGAAGTCCACCAGCAGCCCGTCGTCGGGCATGTGGTCCTTCAGGTTCGGGTGCGGCCAGTCGGTGCCCCAGAGCACGCGGTCGGGGAACTGTTCGACGATGCGGCGGGCAAAGGGCACCACGTCGCGATAGCTGGGCAAACCCGCCGCCTGTTCGCCCGGCACCGCCTTCGGCCCCGACAGGCTCAGGCGTTCGGGGCAGCTGACCTTGCTCCAGACATTCGGGTACTCGCGCATGAACCGCTCGAACAGCGCAAACTGCGGGCCGTCCACCGGCAGGGCCAGGTCGGGCCGGCCCATGTGGTCCACCACCACCGTGGTCGGCAGGGCAGTGAAGAAGTCCCACAGCTCGGGCAGGTCCACGGCCTCGAAGTAGATGACGACATGCCAGCCCAGAGGCGCGATGCGGCTGGCGATCTCCCTCAGCTCTTCCCTGGGCGTGAAGTCCACCAGGCGCTTGACGAAGTTGAAGCGCACCCCGCGTACGCCGGCGGCGTGCAGGGCCTGCAGTTCGGTGTCGCTGATGCTGCGCTTCACGGTGGCCACGCCGCGCGCGCGGCCGCCGCTGGCCAGGCAGGCATCGACCAGGGCACGGTTGTCGGCGCCATGGCAGGTGGCCTGCACGATGACGTTGCGCGCAAAGCCCAGGTGGTCGCGCAGGGCGAACAGCTGCGCCTTGCTGGCGTCGCAGGGCGTGTACTTGCGCTCAGGGGCGTAGGGGAATTCGTCACCCGGGCCGAAGACATGGCAATGCGCGTCGACGCTGCCGGGCGGCAGCCGGAAGCGCGGGATGCTGGGCCCCTCGAACCAATCGAGCCAGCCGGCGGTCTTGGTGAAGTCGCCCTGGGTGGGTTTGCTCATCGGGGATCGGTCCTTGATCGAAGGGGCGCGGGGCGCCGCGAGGTCCGGGCTTCGGTTGGCGCCGAGCAGCCGGTCGGCTTCCAGCCGCCAGTCGGGGCTGCGCGCAAAGCCGGGGCTGCCGCGTTCACCGAACAGTCCGGCATCGGCGAGGTCGGCCATCCAGGCCTGGCGCTCGGCCGTTCCGGCAGCCGACCAGGGCTCGAGTCCGGCTTCGCGCACGGTCTGCGCGACTTCGCGCACTTCCTCGCTGCGGCGGCGGCCGTGCTCGATGACGCGCTGGAAGAAGTAGCTGGCCTGCTTCTCCCAGTCGATGCCGGGGAAGGTTTCTGCCAGCGAAGCGATCAGCGCATCTTCGACGCCGTAGTGCCGCGCCGTGGTGAAGCTTTCGATGACCATGGCTTCCAGGCCCTTGATCATCACGCTGCGGCTCATCTTCGTGGCGCTGGCCACACCCAGCCTGTCGCTGGCCAGGCGGGCCCAGAAGCCAATCTCGTTCAATGGCGCCAGCAGCGCCTGCGCATGCGGCCCGCCCAGCAACAGCGGCACCTGGCTGCGATAGGGCGGCACGCTGGTCATCACCGCGCCTTCGACGTAACGCGCGCCCTGGCCAGCGTTTTCGACGATGGCCGCGGCGCGTTGCTTGGCGCCGGGCGATGCGCTGTTGAGGTCGAGGAAAAACGCTGCAGGCGCGAGTCCGCTCGCACAGGCCTCGGCCACGGCCACAGTCTGGCTGGCAGTGACGGCAGACAAGACCAGGCCTGCGTCGTTCACCGCCAGGACGGGGCTGGAGGCCAGATGCACGCCCTGCTGCGCGGCATGGGTGCGCATCGGCGGGGTCACGCGGATGTCGAAGGCGGCCACGGCCAGCCCGCGGGCGCGCAGGTCTTCGGCCAGTATCCGGCCGACCTCGCCATAGCCGACGACGGCAATGCGCTGGATGGACGTGTCAGGCATCACGTCAACGTGGCGGTGCGCCGTCGATGTAGCGCAGACCGGCCTTGGCCAGCGGTTCGCGCATGCCGTACATGTCCAGGCCCAGCACGCCGGCGGCCAGCTTGGCGCGCTTGTCCGCCTCCAGCGCCTCGCGCTTTGCAGCAGCTTCCAGCGTCTTGCCGGCGTTCGCGGCCGGCACCACGACCACGCCGTCGTCGTCGGCCACGATGACGTCGCCAGGCGTGATGTAGGCACCGGCGCAGACCACGGGGATGTTGACCGAGCCCAGCGTGGCCTTGATGGTGCCCTTGCTGCTGACGGCCCGGCTCCAGACCGGGAAGCCCATGGCCTGCAGGTCGCGCACGTCGCGGCAACCACCGTCGATCACCAGGCCGCGTGCGCCGCGGGCCTGGAACGAGGTGGCCAGCAGGTCGCCGAAATAGCCGTCGGTGCACTCGGCGGTGATGGCCGCGACCACGATGTCGCCAGACTGGACCTGCTCGGCCGCCACATGCATCATCCAGTTGTCGCCGGGCTGCAGCAGCACCGTGACCGCCGCACCCGAGATGCGCGAACCCGGGTAGATGGGGCGCATGTAGGGCTGCAGCAAACCCACCCGCCCTTGCGCTTCGTGCACCGTGGCACTGCCGAAGGCGCCCAGGCCGTCGGCAGCCGTGCGATCGGCGCGCTGAATGTCGCGATAGACCACCCCCAGTTCGAACATCTCATTGCCCCTTTCTTTTCAGTGCCGCATCCAGCCGCGGGTACACGCGGCGGGCATTGCCTTCGTAGATCTGCTGTTTCTGCTGTGCGCTGAGCTGCGTGCTGGCTTCGATGTAGCGCTTGGTGTCGTCGTAGTAGAAACCGGTCTCGGGGTCGATGCCGCGCACCGCGCCGATCATCTCGCTGGCAAACAGGATGTTGTCGACCGGGATCACCTTGGTCAGCAGGTCGATGCCGGGCTGGTGGTAGACGCAGGTGTCGAAGTAGATGTTGTTCAGCAGGTGGTCCTGCAGCAGCGGCTTCTTCAGTTCCTGCGCCAGCCCGCGGAAGCGGCCCCAGTGGTAGGGCACGGCGCCGCCGCCGTGCGGGATGACGAACTTCAGCGTCGGGAATTCCTTGAACAGGTCGCTGGTCAGGCACTGCATGAAGGCCGTGGTGTCGGCGTTCAGGTAGTGCGCGCCGGTGGTGTGGAAGCAGGCATTGCAGCTGGTGCTGACATGCACCATGGCGGGTATGCCGTACTCCACCATCTTCTCGTAGATGGGGTACCAGTGGCGGTCGCTCAGCGGCGGGCTGGTCCAGTGGCCGCCGCTGGGGTCGGGGTTCAGGTTGATGGCGACGTTGCCATACTGTTCGACGCACTTCACCAGTTCCGGGATGCAGGTCGCCGGGTCCACGCCCGGGCTCTGCGGCAGCATCGCCGCCGGGATGAAGTGGTCGGGAAACAGCTGCGCCACGCGGAAGCAGAGTTCGTTGCAGATGGCGGCCCAGGTGCTGCTGACCTGGAAGTCGCCGATGTGGTGGGCCATGAAGCTGGCACGCGGGCTGAAGATGGTGAGGTCGCTGCCGCGCTCGCGCATCTTCGCCAGCTGGTTGGTCTCGATGGTCTCGCGCAGTTCGTCGTCGCTGATCTTCAGGTCGGCGACCCGGGGCATCAGCGCGGCGTCGCGGATGCCGGCAATCTGGGCATTGCGCCAGGCTTCCAGCGCTTTGGGTGCGGTGGTGTAGTGGCCGTGAATGTCGATGATCATGCGGAGGGTGTCCGGTGGGTAGTCAGGCGGGTTCCATGCCATGGCGACGCTTGGTTGTGGCCGTGGCGTCGGAACACAGGAAGGCCAGCAGCTGTCGCGCGGCTTCGGCCCGGTCAGAGGCCAGGTCCAGCGTGGCCGGCAGGGCGGCAGAAAAGGTGGTGATGTAGGCAACGTCCGCCGGCAGGGTGCCGACGATCTGGATGCCATGAAGCGGCAGCAGCTCGCTGAGCTGCTGGAAGCCCAGCGCCACCTGGCCGCTGGCCACCAGGCTGCCCACCGGTACACCGGGTGGCGCCTGCACCAAGCGGGGCGAGACGAGTTCGGCAATGCCCCAGCGTTCCAGCAGCTGGCCGAGGTAGGTGCCGCTGGGGCCGGTGGAGAAACTCAGGCTGGGCGCGTTCAGCACCGCCTGGCGCAGCGCCGCGCCGCTGCCGATGTCGGGCAATGGCGCCGTTGCGGCCACGGCCACGGCCACGGGTGAACGCACCAGGTCAACCCGGGTGCCGCTGTGCACATGGCCGCCGGCAACGAGCTTGTCGATGGCGTCGGAGGCCAGGAACACGAGGTCGAAGACCTCGCCTGCCTGCACCCGCCGGGCAGCGTCGACGCCACCCACGGACTCGATGGCCACCGCCCGTCCGCTGCGGTCCCTGTAGGCAAGCATCAGCTCGGCCAGCAGCGCTTGCGTGGCCTTGGACGAGATGCCGGTGAGATCGATGCCCATGCCCGGATTCTTCTGCCCAGCCGTCCGCCGATCAAGCCGACCCGGCCACTAGCTGATATGCCGGATCGGCATGCCTCAGGCCAGAGAGATCGCTTCTGGCATGACAATCGGTGCATGGACTTCAGGCAGATCGCCACTTTCGTGCAGGTGGCCGAACTCGGCAGCTTCACCCGTGCAGCGGGCGCACTGCGCGTCGCCCAGCCCGCCCTCAGCCGCCAGGTGCGGGCGCTGGAGGTCGAACTGCGCCAGCCGCTGTTCGAACGCAATGGCCGCGGCGTGACGCTGACACCCGCCGGCCAGCGCCTGCTGGCCCATG
Source organism: Burkholderiales bacterium Ga0077543 (assembly GCA_001464055.1). Classification (GTDB taxonomy): domain Bacteria; phylum Pseudomonadota; class Gammaproteobacteria; order Burkholderiales; family Burkholderiaceae_C; genus Rubrivivax. The sequence continues at coordinate 46,561 of LNET01000072.1, read as the reverse complement.
GCCGCGGCATCCTGCAACAACTCGAACGTGCCCGCCAGGACCTGGAAGAGCTGCGCGGCGTCGCCGCGGGCTTGCTGTCGCTGGGCCTGCCGCCCAGCATCGGGCGTGTGCTGACGGCGCCGCTGGTCGAAACTTTCGCCGAACGCTTTCCCAAGGCGACGCTGACGATGGTCGAGGGGCTGTCCACCTACACCCTGGAATGGCTGGTGCAAGGGCGCATCGACTGTGCCGTGGTCTACAACACATCACCGGCTCCGGCCATCCACCTGCAGCCGGTGCTCGACGAAAAGCTCTACCTGGTGAGCGCGCGCCAGGACAGCGTGGGCAACCCGGGCAGCGTCGGCCGCCCGGCGACGCTGGCTCAGGTGGCACAACGGGCCCTGGTGATTCCCAGCCGGCCGCACGCCATCCGCATGCGACTGGAAGCGGTGCTGGCCGCGGCCGGGCTGGCGCCCCGTGTCGGGCTCGAGATCGAAAGCGTGCCGGCCATCCTGGACCTGGTGCAACGTCATCCCGAAAGGAATTGGCATGCGGTGCTGTCGCTGAATGCCGTCCATGGCAGCGGGCGCGAGGCAGCCTTCATCGCCCGGCCCATTCACCTGGACGCGGGCAGCAGTTCGCGCCAGCCGCTGACCACCAGCCTGTGGATCGCCACATCGGCCCAGCGGCCGCGCGGGCCGCTGCTCGATCAGGCCTGCCTGATGCTGGCAGGCCTGCTGCGGCAGCATCTGGCGGGTGCACTGCCATCGGGGCCGGTGGCGGACTGACGCCTGGCCAGGCATGCCGGCCTGCACTGCGAAACAGGCATCGGCCTTTCGGCCGGGCAGTCACCGGACGCTGTAGCCGCGCCCCTCCAGACAGGCGTTCCTGGCACGCGGGTAGCCGGCGCGCTGTTCGGCGCTGACATCGCGCACCGTGCCCAGCGCCACGCTGCTGGGGTCGAATCCGGTCTGCTGCACTGCCCAGCGATGGCATTCGTACTCGTCGCTGGCCTGGCGCTCGGCGCCCTGGCCCTGGCGCGGGTAGACGAAATGCGCTTCTGCCGGCGGCGGCAGGTCGTCGACGGGCGGCGCCACGACCTCGTAGCCGCCCCCGTCGTGCTCGCGGTAATACACGCCGTTGGCATAGATGTAGCTGAGCGCACCCACCGTCACCAGTGTCCACAGCGCCGGCCGGTGGTGGATGACCAGACCATGGCGCGGGTAGTGGCCCCAGGGCGCGATGGGGCGGGCCCAAGCGCCGCGGTGCTGACCGACGATCGGACGCACGACGATGGCACCGCGCCAGTGGCCGGAACCGCCACGATCTGCTTGCGAGTGGCGATCGCCGCGGTTTCCCCGGTCGCCGCGGTCAGCGAACGCGGGCTGAGCCGCGGCGGTCCAGACCAGCGCCAGCAGGGCCGCGCAGACGGACAGGGTCGAAGTCAGGGGCGTCATGGGTGCCTCATTGCACGGCTCATTGCACGGTATATCCACGCCCCTGCATGCAGGCGGCCACGGCGCGACGGAAGTTGGGCTGGGGCGCGCGGGCGCGGGCGTTCGCATCGGCGGCGTCCTGGCGCGCCTGGGCGGCGTCGATGGCACGGTTGCGGGCTTCGCCCGTTGCGGCGCCGACGACCGCCCCGAAGATGGCCCCGAGCACGGCGTTGCCCCCGGCGTTGCGCGGCGACGACAAGGCGGCGCCTATCAGTGCACCGGTGGCAGCGCCGCCCAGGACATCGCCAGCATCGCTGCGCACTGGAGCGGCCTGGGCCATGCGCATGGGCGCCTGACGCAGCGGCGTCATGCCCGGGTCGGTACCGGTTTCGCGCACGGCCCAGCGGTAGCACTCGTAGCGGTCGCGGTCCTGCAGGGCCTCGGTCTGCCCCCGGGTGGGATAGAAGTAGAGGGGCGACGCGGCCGGAACCGGAGCGGGCGTCGCCCGCACCATCGGGCGCGAAGGCCCCACGGGCGCAACGACACAACCGCTCAAGAGGACCAGGGCAGCCAGCCCGGCTCCACAGCGCATCCGAAAACTTGAGCGAATCGGAACGGAATCCATTGCAGGCATCATGCCGTGTGTAACGAAAGCTCGGTGCCGAAGTTGACGCGGTGCTATGTAAATCTGTGCAAAGCCGATGCCTGGAATCCATGTCGGCGTAAACCCGGGTGCGCGGTGTCGTGTTCGGCCGTCTGCAGGGCAACGGCCGGGAGATCGTCGAGCCTGCTGTCACCTGCGCGCAAGTCGCACGAGCCGCAGAATCCGCAACACAATCCCGAGCAAACCCGCCCTGGCAAAGGGGGCGCAGGTCTGCGCATCATCCAATCATCCTGAACGTCACCACAAGGAAACCCGATGGCCTCGTTGACAGTGAATGGTCGCGTGCTCACGCACAACGCCGAACCCGACACCCCGCTGCTGTGGGTGCTGCGTGAACAGCTCGGGCTGACCGGCACCAAATACGGTTGCGGCGTGGCGCAGTGCGGGGCCTGCACCGTGCACATCGACGGCAATCCGGTGCGCAGCTGCGCAATGCCGGTGTCGGCGGTGGGCTCAGGCGCCAGGATCACCACCATTGAAGGCATCGCGCCCGACCCGGTGGGTGCAGCACTTCAGAAGGCCTGGGTGGCCAACGACGTGCCGCAATGCGGCTACTGCCAGAGCGGCATGATCATGGCGGCCACCGCGCTGCTGAAGGACAAGCCCAAGCCCACCGACGCCGACATCGACGCGGCCATCACCAACATCTGCCGCTGCGGCACCTACAACCGGGTGCGCGCCGCGATCAAGGAAGCCGCTGGCGGGCCGAAGACCGCGGGCCTGGACATCATCCACATCGCGAGGGCAGTCTGATGAGCGCCGAGCTGTCCCGCCGCAGTTTCCTGGGCACCGTGGGGGGTGCCGCCGGCGCCGCTGCCGGCTCCCTGGTCCTGGGCTTTCACGTGCCGGCGCTGGCGCAGGGTGCGGCTGCCGGCACCGGGGCCGCGCCCGAGCTGAACGCCTGGGTCGTGGTGCGCCCCGACGACACCGTGGTCGTGCGCATCGCGCGCAGCGAAATGGGCCAGGGCACGCTGACCGGGCTGGCGCAGCTGGTAGCCGAGGAACTTGAATGTGACTGGGCCCGTGTCACGACCGAGTACCCCACGCCCGGCCAGAGCCTGGCACGCAAGCGGGTCTGGGGCAATTTCAGCACCGGCGGCAGCCGCGGCATCCGCGAGAGCCAGGACTACGTGCGCAAGGGCGGCGCGGCGGCCCGCATGATGCTGGTGCAGGCCGCTGCCAACGAATGGAAGGTGCCGGCCGCCGAATGTTCGGCCAGCAAGAGCATGGTCAGCCACGCCGCCAGCGGCCGGCGCGCCAGCTATGGGTCGCTGGTCGGCGCCGCCATGCAGCTGCCCGTGCCCACCGAAGTGACGCTGAAGGACCCCAAGACCTGGACGCTGGCCGGCAAGAGCCTGGCCCGGCTCGACACGGTCGAGAAGACCAACGGCAGCATCGTCTACGGCAGCGACCTGAAGCTGCCTGGCATGCTGAACGCCACCATTGCCGCCTGCCCGGTGTTCGGCGGCAAGCTCAAGAGCTTCGATGCCGCGGCCGTGGCCCAGCGCCCTGGCGTGAAGAAGGTCGTGCGGGTGGGCGACCACACCGTGGCGGTGGTCGCCGACACCTGGTGGCATGCAAAGAAGGCGCTGGACGCGCTGCCCATCGAATGGGACCTGGGTGCCAACGCCAAGGTGCAGCAGGCCGACATCGACGCCATGGTCAAGGCCGGGCTGACGGCAGAACAGGCCGTCGACGGCAATCGCAGTGGCGACATCAAGGCGGCCCTGGCCGGCAGCGCGCGCCAGCTCGAGGCGGTGTATTCCTACCCCTTTCAGAACCACGCGACGATGGAGACGATGAACGCCACGGTGCGCTTCACCCCCGAGCGCTGCGAGGTCTGGACGCCCACGCAAAACGGCGAAGCCGCGCTCGCCGCGGCGTCCGAAGCCTCAGGCCTGCCACCGGCGCAGTGCGAGGTCTACAAACTGCCATTGGGCGGCGGCTTCGGCCGGCGCGGCGCGGTGCACGACTGGGTGCGCCAGGCGGTGGTGATTGCCAAGGAATTCCCGGGCACGCCGGTGAAGCTGCACTGGTCGCGCGAAGAAGACATGACGCAAGGCCGCTACCACCCCGTCACCCAGGCCAAGATGACGGCCGGGCTGGACGACAAGGGGCAGATCACCGGCCTGCACATGCGCATCAGCGGCCAGTCCATCCTGGCCGGCGTGTTCCCGCAGAACGTGCGCAACGGCAAGGACCCGGTGGTCTTCCAGGGCCTGAACGAAGGCGGCGGCGAGGCCATGATCGGCTACAGCTTCCCCGCCATCCTGGTCGACCACGCCATGCGCAACCCGCATGTGCCACCGGGCTTCTGGCGCGGGGTGAACCTGAACCAGAACGCCATCTACCTGGAGTGTTTCCTGGACGAAGTGGCGCACGCCACCAAGCAGGACCCGCTGGCCCTGCGCCGCAGCCTGATGGGCAAGCACCCCAAGCACCTGGCGGTGCTGAACGCCGCCGCCGAGCGCGCCGGCTGGGGCCGGCCCGCGCCCGACGTGAACGGCCAGAAGGTCTTCCGCGGCCTGGCCCAGACCCACGGCTTCGGCGCCTACGTGGCGGCCGTGGCCGAGGTCTCGGTCAGCGACGCGGGTGAACTGAAGATCCACCGCATCGTCGCCGCCACCGACCCCGGGCACGTGGTCAACCCGCAGCAGGTCGAGGCCCAGGTCGAAGGCAGCTTCGCCTATGGCCTGACGGCAGCGCTCTACGGTTCCTGTACGGTCAAGGACGGCCGCATCGAACAGCGCAATTTCGACACCTACCCGATGCTGCGCATGAACCAGATGCCCAAGGTGGAAACCGTGCTCGTGCCCACTGGCGGCTTCTGGGGCGGCGTGGGTGAACCCACGATCGCGGTGGCCGCGCCAGCGGTGCTGAACGCCATCTTTGCCGCCACCGGCAAGCGCATCCGCGACCTGCCCCTGGCCAACCAAAGTCTGAAGCGGGCGTGACCCTGCGCGCTGCCATCGCCCTGTGCGCAGCCCTCGGCCTGACGCCCGCGGCCGGCCAGGGGGTGGTGGACGACGGCATGCCGGCAGCGCTGACAGCCACGCCCGGTGACGCCACGCGCGGTCGCGCCATCGTCGCCCAGCGTCAGCAGGGCCTGTGCCTGCTGTGCCACAGCGGGCCGATTCCAGAAGAACGCTTCCAGGGCAACCTGGCGCCGCCACTGGACGGTGCCGGCAGCCGCTGGACCGCCGCGCAATTGCGTCTGCGCGTGGTCGACTCGCGCCGGCTGAACCCGGCCAGCCTGATGCCTTCCTTCCACGTGCTGCCCGACGCAGCGACCGAACGGCAGCAGCGTGTCGGCGCCGCATGGCGCGGCCGGCCGGTGCTGGACGCGCAGCAGGTCGAAGACGTCGTGGCCTACCTGCAGACCCTGAAGTGACACCATGAAGCGCCGCCACCTCCTGAATGCCAGTGCCGGCATCGTCGCCACGATGCTGCTGTCCGGTGCACGCGCCACCCCGGAGTCGATGCGCGCGGCGGTGCAGGCCTTCACCGGCGGCGCCCCGGTCCAGACCGGCCGCGTGAAGCTCGACATCGCCACCCTGGTCGACAACGGCAACACCGTGCCGGTGGTGGTCGACGTGGACAGCCCGATGAGCGCGGCCGAGCACGTGCGCCGCATCGGCCTGTTCAACGAAGCCAACCCGCAGCCCGAGGTGGCGGTGTTCCAGCTGGGCCCGCACAACGGCCTGGCCCGTGTCGCCACGCGCATGCGGCTGGCGACGTCGCAGCGAGTGCTGGCGCTGGCGCAGATGAACGACGGCAGCTGGTGGCAGGCGCAGGCCGATGTCATCGTCACGCTCGCCGCCTGCATCGAGGGATGAGCCCATGAGCACGCGCGCCCTGGTCCATCTGCCACGCGACATCCAGCGCGGACAGGTGGTGGAGATACGCACCACGGTGGCGCACCCCATGGAAACTGGCCACCGCCGCGGCAACGGCGGCGAGCTGGTAGCGCGCAATATCGTGCGCCGGCTCGAAGCCCGGCTGAACGGCGAGCTGGTGTTCGCTGCCGACATGCACCCGGCACTGTCGGCAAACCCCTATGTCGCCTTTCACCTGCGCGCTGCCGCCAGCGGCCTGCTGGTGCTGACCTGGCGCGGCGACAAGGGCTTCGAGCACAGCGAGACCGTGGCCTTCGACGTCGCGTGAGGCGCTGGCGACACCGCCTGCTGGTGCTGGGCACCGCCGCCGCGGCCACGCTGGCAGCGGCCGGCCCGCCGCCGCCAGCTGCCACCCCCGACACGCGGCGCAGCAGCCTGCTCGACATGCAGCCCGCCACCCAGGCGCTGCAGCGCGACGACGGCCTGAACCCGGGCTGGCTGTGGCTGAAGGGCGGCGAGCAGGACTTCCAGCGCGACTGCGTGCGTTGCCACACGCCTGCCAGCCTGCACGGCGTGGCGCCGCGCTACCCGGCCTGGGACGAGGTGCTGGGCAAGCCGCTGACGCTGCAGGGCCGCATCCAGCAATGCCGCGTGCGCCACCTGAAGGCCGCGCCGCTGGCAGCCGAAAGCGACGCCCTGCTCGGCCTGGAAACCTGGGTCGCCCATACCTCGCGCGGCCAACCCATCGCGCCCCCGGCCGACGCCCGCCTGCAGGCCTGGCGCCAGCGCGGCGAAGCGCTTTTCCACCAGCCGCTGGGTCAGCTGGGACTGAGCTGCGCGCAGTGCCACGACCAGCGTGCCGGCGGTCGCCTGGCCGGCAGTGTGATCCCGCAGGGCCACCCCACGGGTTACCCGCTGTACCGCTTGGAGTGGCAGGGCATGGGATCGCTGCAGCGGCGGCTGCGCAACTGCATGACGGGAGTGCGGGCCGAGCCCTTCGCACCCGGTTCCGAAGAGTACACGGCGCTCGAAACCTGGCTGATGCACCGCGCCGCCGGCATGCCGCTGGAGACACCTGCGGTCAGGCCGTAAAGTCTGCGTCATGGACCCTCTTGCCGCCACACGCCACTGGCTGGAAGCTGCCGTCATCGGCCTGAATCTGTGCCCCTTCGCGAAGGCCGTGCACACCAAGGACCGCATCCGTTGGGTGCTGAGCCCGGCCACGGACACCGAAGCCCTGCTGCAGGACCTGCTGCGCGAACTGCGGTTCCTGGATGAAACCGACCCCGACGAGGTCGACACCACGCTGCTCGTCCACCCCGGCGTGCTGGCCGATTTCCTGGACTACAACGACTTCCTGGACATCGCCGACGCGGCCCTGGTCGAACTGGGCCTGGACGGCGTGCTGCAGATCGCCAGCTTCCACCCCGACTACCAGTTCGCTGGCACCGAAGCCGGCGACGTCGAGAACTGCACCAACCGTTCGCCCTTCCCCACCCTGCACCTGCTGCGCGAAGCCAGCATCGACAACGCGGTGGCCGCCTTCCCCGACGCCGAGGCCATCTTCGAACGCAACCAGGAAACCTTGCGCAGGCTGGGATGGGCCGGCTGGCACACTGCCGTGTCGAAGCCGGACTAGCCCGTCCAACCTGCCTACCAAGCCCCTAAGACCGCCGTGCCAAGAAAGGGCCCCTGGTCCAGACCTGCTCGACCGATTGATTTCGCCCAACCCATGACCCTGGAGACCTCGATGGACCGTCGAACCATGCTTGTCGCCCTGCTGGCTGTGCCCGCCCTGGCCCTGGCCCTGGCCGTGGGCAAGGACGAAACCCTCGAACCCAAGTCCGCCGCGATGACCTGGCTGAACAAGACCGACGCCGGCGATCATGCCGGTGCCTGGTCCAGCACCGCCGCGGGCTTCAAGAACGCCGTCACGCTGACGCAGTGGCAACAGGCGGTCCAGGGCGTGCGCGCGCCACTGGGCCCGGTGCGCGCGCGCAAGGACCAGGCCACGACCCTGACGCGCACGCTGCCCGGCGCGCCCGACGGTCGGTACGCCGTGATCCAGTTCGAAACGGTCTTCGCCAACAAGGCCCAGGCGGTGGAGACCGTCACGACCGTGCAAGAGACCGACGGCATTTGGCGGGTGACCGGTTACTTCGTCCGCTGAGGCCGCACGCCGTGCTCAGCCTGCGCCGGGCCACCCCGGCCGACGCCCAGGAACTGCTGGCCATCTATGCGCCTTTCGTCGAGCGCACGGCGGTGTCCTTCGAAACCGAGGTGCCCACGGCCGAAGTCTTCGCCGATCGCATCCGCAAGGCGCTGGACGGCTGGGACTGGCTGGTCGCCGAAGAAGGCGGTGCCTGCCTGGGCTACGCCTACGGCGGCGCACACCGCGAGCGGGCGGCCTACCGCTACACCTGCGAAGTGTCGGCCTATGTGCAACCGGCGCACCAGGGCCGGGGCCTGGCCAGACGGCTTTATGCCGAGCTGTTCGATCGACTTGCCGAGCGCGGCCTGTGCACCGCGCTGGCGGGGGTCGCGCAGCCCAATCCGGCCAGCATGGCCTTCCACCAGGCCCTGGGCTTCACGCCCGTGGGCACCTACCGGCGCGCCGGCTGGAAGTTCGGCGCCTGGCACGACATCACCTGGCTGCAGCGCCCGCTGCGCGAGCAGCCGCCGGGGGCCGGCTAGAAGCCGACAGCCTGGCCTTCGCGGCGCGAGTCGCTGGCCGCCACGTAGCCGTCCTCGAAGTCGTCGGTCATGCGGGCGATGAACTGGCCCGAGCCGTAGTCCATGTAGGCGTCGGGCGTGGCCACGATCTCGTGGCCCAGTTCGCGCAGGCCCTGCTGCAGCGCTGGCGCCATCGTCGCCTCGCAGTCGATCTGCTTGCCGGTGGCCACTTTCCAGCGCGGGGCGTCGCAGGCGGCCTGGGGCTGCTGCTTGTGGACCAGCATGCGCACCAGGGTCTGAAGATGGCCCTGCGGCTGCATGTTGCCGCCCATCACGCCGAAGCTCATCACCGGCTGACCGTCCTTCGTCAGGAAGGCGGGGATGATGGTATGAAACGGCCGCTTGCCCGGCGCCACCTGGTTCGGGTGGCCAGGCTGCAGGCTGAAGCCATGGCCGCGGTTTTGCAGGCTGACACCGGTGCCGGGCACGACCACGCCGCTGCCGAAACCCATGTAGTTGCTCTGGATCAGGCTGACCATCATGCCGCCCTCGTCGGCCGCGGTCAGGTAGATCGTGCCGCCCCGCGGCGGCTGGCCATGGCCGGGGTCGCCGGCCTGCTTCGGGCTGATCAGGCGGGCCCGCTCGGCCAGGTAGGCGCTGCTCAGCAGGTCGGCGGCCTTGACTTCGGTCATGTAGCGTTCGTCGGCCACCCAGCGGTAGGTGTCGGCAAAGGCCAGCTTCATCGCCTCGATCTGCAGGTGCTGGCTTTCCAGGCTGTCGGGGGCGAAGTCGCGAAAGTTCGTGTGTTCCAGCATGCCCATGGCCATCAGGGCTGCGATGCCCTGACCGTTCGGCGGGATCTCGTGCACGGTATGACCGGCAAAGTCCTTCTGAATAGGTGTCACCCATTCGGCGCGGTAAGCGTCCAGGTCGGCCAGCGTCATTACGCCGCCGTGAGCCCTGGCGTGGGCGACCAGCTTTTCGGCGATCTCGCCCCGGTAAAAGGCGTCACCGTGGGTTTGCGCGATCAGGCGCAGTGAGCGGCCGGCGTCGGCAAAGACGAAGCGTTCCCCGGGCGTGGGCGCGCGCCCACGGGGCATGAAGGTCTCGGCAAAGCCCGGCTGGTCGAACAGGCCCGGCACCTGGCGTTCCCACTTGTCGGCCGTGACCACGCCCACGCCGTAGCCGCGCTCGGCCAACTCGATGGCCGGCTGCAGCAAATCGGCGAAAGGCAGCTTGCCGAAGCGCCTGGACAAGGCCACCCAGCCGGCCACTGCGCCGGGCGTGGTGACGCTGTCCCAGCCGCGGATGGGAAACACGCCGCCGTGGACCTTGGCGAAATACTCCGGCGTCCAGGCCGCAGGCGCCACACCCGAGGAGTTCAACCCGTGCAACTGCTGGCCGTCCCACACGATGACGAAGTTGTCGCTGCCCAGGCCGTTGCTCACCGGCTCGACGATGGTCATGGCCGCGGCCGTGGCGATGGCGGCATCGACCGCGTTGCCGCCAGCGCGCAGCATCTGCAGGCCGGCCTGCGCCGCCAGCGGCTGCGACGTGGCGACGACATTGCGCGCAAACAACGGGCTGCGGACGGTGGGGTAGGGATTGGTCCAGTCGAAGTGCATGGTGGGCGAAACGCAGTTTGAAGAAGTGGGAAGCAGACCGCGAGTATCCCGCGACAAGACCAGGGCTGGCGACATCGGCCAGGGCAGGCTGGCTCGCCCGATGCATCCGGAAACAAGATGACGCCGGCCGTGACATAGAACCGTGACGCATGGCATAGCTGCGCCAGGGACAACTGTGACAGCTGCCTGCACCCCCTAAACTTGGGGAGTCGGGAACCCGACAGCATCCGCCCCGGTCTCACCGAAAACGCAAGAAGCCGACGCTCGCACCCACCATGTCCCTGGCCTTTGTCGCTGCGCTTGCCTTGTCACCGACCGCCACGGTCGCCCAGTGCTCCTGGGACCGGCCAGGCGTGGATCCGTTCATGGGCAACGTGCCTGCAGCAGTGGACCGCTACACCGACATCCCGGTCGACGTGCGCGAACGTCTGAAGGCGCGCATGAGCAAGCGCCAGTTCGACGAGATCGCCACCATCCGGCGCGACAGCATCACCGGTCGCTACCGCTACAGCGAAGAGATCCGCGACATGCACTTCGGCCAGGGCCGGGTCTGCCGCACCGTCACACGCACCCGCTGGGCCCCCGACACCGTCGAGCGCGGCCTGGTGTACTGCGAAGCCGAACATTGCATCATCGTCCCCACGGTGTGCCGCAACGTCAGCCGGGTCACCCGTCTGCCGGGGCCGCCCGTGGCCGCACCGGGTGGCGCAGGCGGCTTGCCAGGCATCCTGGTTGCGGGCCCGGTCGACCCGGCGCCCGTCGCCGAGGAACCGGCCAAGGCGCTTGCTGCCAATGACGCCGCCGGACCGGGCGAACTTGTCTTCGATCCGCCAGGTGCCGGCACGAGCTTCGCCGAAGCCAGCCAGCCGATGGTCACCCTGGACCCGATGGCGAGCTTCGCTGCTGGAGGCAGCCCTGTGCCTGCAACGGTTGGCGGCCTGCCAATCTCCGGGGGCTCGCCTGTGCCCGGATCCGGCGGAAGTGCGCTGGATGTGCCGCCTGGCGTCGCGCCCATCGGCAGCGGATCGGTGGGAGGCGGGGGCATCCTGCCGCCGTTCCTGCCACCTTCGACACCACCCCTGATCGACCCCCCGGTACCCGAAATCCCGGAACCGTCCACCTGGCTGTTGTGGCTGGCCGGCCTGGCTGGCATCACCTGGGCAGTGGGCCGACGTCGCAGCCGAGCGCCAGGCTGACCCGGCCAGGCCTCAGCCGGGCCTGGCACCGCGCGCGCTCAGATCTTGACGAGCGCTGCCACCACCGAACTCGTGGCTTCCTTCAGCTTCTGGGTTGCCGCCGCCTGGCACTGGTCGACGGTGGCCGAAGGCAAGGCATCGAAACTGGTGGCTGTTTTCTGCGGCCTGAACAAAACGGCCTTGGCCGTGGGCGTCAAGGGCATCAACATCACGCGTGCCGTCACGGCGCAAGCTCCGGCCGGAGTGATGCCGCCTTCGACCTGGCTGATGAACACGTACTTGCTGGCCGGGTAGATCTTCCAGAGCTTTTCAGGAATGAGCTCGCCCATCACCTTCTTCGCCGCTTCCTCGGAAATCAGCGAGCGGGTCGAATAGTCCAGCAATTCGACGTTACGGGCACCCTGGGACCAGGCAGAACCTGCCAGGCTGGCCAGCAAGACAAGAGCGGCAATGGGCTTCGACGCGTGGTTCATGGTGATGCGGTGGTTGGGTTGGAAGGCTCTTGCCTGTTGCTGCCGGGAGCGCAGTGGGCCGGAGTGTAAACACGAGCAGGCTCAGGGAGATCGGCGCTGCGCCGCCAGTTCGCCCTGAAGCCGCTGCACGTCTTCGGTCAGGCGGCCGGCAATCAGGCGCACGATTTCGAAACCGAATTCAGGGTTCTGGTAGTAAAGCTGCTTGAAGGTGCTTTCGTCGATCGAAAGCACGATGCAGGCCGTGGTGCAACGCGCCGTCGCGGTGCGCCGCCGGTCGGGCGCGAAGAAGGCGATCTCGCCGAACATGCGGCCGGTTTCCATCTTGCGGCCGCTCTCGACGATTTCCATCTCGCCTTCGGCCAGCATGTACAGGCGGTCGGCGGCGTCGCCTTTGCGAAACAGCACGCTGCCCGGGGCCATGCGCCGCCTGCGCATGTGGGGCTGCAACCACAGGCCAGACTGGTCGTCGGCAGCGCTGGCGCGACGCACCCGGCTGGTCAGCCTCTCCATTTCCAGCACCCGCCACAGGTTCACCGGCAGCAAAGTGGCATGCAGGGCCAGGATCAGCGGGCTGGGGTGGATGTAGCCGTAGACGATGAATCCGATGTTGCTGGCCACGGCCAGCCAGCGCAGCGGAATGATGGTCTTGACGAAGGAACTGACGACGATCAGCGCAGCAGCCAGCACCGCCGCCCCCAGCGCCAGGCGCTGCCAGGGGTCGGCCAGGGTCACCGCCAGCGCCGCCAGGTGATGCGTGGCGGCGTCGCCGACGATCCGCAGCAGACCCACCGCCCCGCCCTACCAGCGCGACGGCAGCTTCTTCAACAGGACAATTCGGCCGCCGCGCAGTTCCACGTAGCCCCCTTTGGTCAGCGGCTTGAAGATGCGGCTGACCATCTCCCGTGACGAGCCCACTCGTTCGGCGATCTCCTGCTGGGTCAGTTTGTCGGGCACGACGAGCACGCCGTCCTCCTCGCGCGCCAGCGTGCGCAGCAGCCGGGCGATTCGCCCGTACACGTCTTCCAGCGCCAGGCTCTTGACCTGGTCGGTGGACGCGCGAGCCAGGCGTATGAGCTTCTTCACCAGATGCAGCGCGAAGTCGGGGTGGTGGGCCAGGAAGTCGCGCACCTCGGCGCCCGGAACCACGGCGCAGGTGGTGGCCTCCAAAGTCATCACGCTGGCCGAGCGTGGACCTCCGTCCAGCGTCATCTCGCCGAAATACTCGCCAGCACCCTGGGTGCTGTAGATGACCTCGCGGCCGTCGCTGCCGGCCCCGTAGGCCTTGACGCGACCGCGCAGGATGATGAAGAGCGAATCGCTGTGGTCTTCCTCCGTCACCAGCACGGCGCTGGCCGGGTAATGCCGCACGCCACCGCGGTCGGCAATGGCCTGCAACAGGCTGTCTTGCAGCGGCTCTGAAACGGTGGGCGGCGTGCGCGGGTTGGTCATGGGGCCGGATGGTGCCACGCTGGCGGCCGCAACCGCAGCAAATCAAGCCACGCGCAAGATCGCGAATCGTCATCGCAAGAGGGGTTCGGGTGCCCTATGCTGGCAGGCCGCTTGCTTTGCATCCACCGTGGACCGCCATTTCCTGACACCGCTGTTCGACCCTCGCTCGATCGTCGTCTTCGCCGGCGACCCCGACGGCCCGGCTCCCACTCCTGCAGCCCATGCGCTGCGGCGCTCGCTGGCGCCCGGCGCGAAGACCGACGGCAGCCCTGGCTTCGGCGGCACCGTCACCTGGCTGGACATCGCCATGACCGGCACGCTGGCCGACCTGGCCAGTTCGCGCGCCGACCTTGCACTGGTGGCGCTGGCCCCGGACCAGGTGGTGGCGGCGCTGGAAGTCGTGGGCCGCATCCGCTGCCGCGCCGCCCTGATCCTGACCACCGGCCTGCCGCCGGCCCTGTGCACCGAGCTCCACGCCACGGCCAGACGCTACGGTGTGCAGCTGCTGGGACCCAACTGCCAGGGCCTGCAGCGGCCGGGCCTGGGGCTGAATGCCAGCACCCTGGGGCCGCTGGCACCGCCTGGACCGCTGGCCCTGGTGTCGCAGTCGGGTGCGCTGACCTCGTCGATCCTGGATTGGGCGCGCCAGCACAACGTGGGCTTTTCCACCGTTGTCTCACTCGGCCCCAACACTGCGGTGGAGTTGCCCCAGGTGCTGGACTTCCTGGCCAGCGACGGCAAGACGCAGAGCATCCTGGTCTACATGGAAGGCATCCGCCACGCGCGCCGCTTCATGAGCGCGCTGCGCGCCGCGGCCTCGGCCAAGCCGGTGGTGGTGATGAAGGCCGGCCGCCAGAGGTCGGGGTCGAAAGTGGCGCTGACACATTCGGCGGCCATCGTCGGCAACGACGAGGTCTTCGACGCCGCGCTGCGCCGCGCCGGCGTGGTGCGGGTTCGTCAGTTCACGCAGCTGTTTTCTGCCGCGCAGTGCCTGGCCTCACGCTTCCGGCCTGCCGGGCAGAACCTGGCCATCGTCACCAACGGCGGCGGCCCGGCGGTGCTGGCCGCCGACTGGGCCGACGAGATCGGCCTGCAGGTGACCGGCGTGCAGGACCTGGGCGAGGAAGCCGACGGCCCGGCCTTCGTCGCAGCGCTGGAACGTGCGGTGCAGGACCGCGGCGTCGACGGTGTGCTGCTGATCCATTCACCCAAGCAGCGCATCGGCGCCGACGGCCAGGACATCGACCCAGAGGCCATCGCCCGGGCCGTGGCCGAGGCCTTTGCGCCGGCCGGCAAGCCGGTGCTGGCCTGCTGGATGGGCGAGGCCACGGCGCGGCCTTCGCGCGAACTGCTGGCCGCCCGCCAGATGCCGGTCTTCCGCACCCCCGAAGCGGCGGTCGACGCCTTCCACAGCATCGCCAGCTTCTACCGCAACCAGTTGCTGCTGCAGCAGACGCCACCGCCGCTGTCGCACCTGCTGGAACCCGACACCGAGGGCGCACGCCTGCTCATCGAAGGGGTGCTTGCCGAACGGCGCAAGGTGCTGACGGAGATGGAAAGCAAGGCGCTGCTGGCCGCCTTCCACATCCCGGTGACGCGCACGATGCTCGCGCGCAGCGCCAACGAAGCCATGCTCATCGCCAGCCAGCTGGGCTACCCGGTGGCGCTGAAGATCGACTCGCCCGACATCACGCACAAGAGCGACGTGCAGGGCGTGATGCTGAACGTGCACACCGCCACCCAGGTGCGCGACCGCTACAACGAGATGCTGGCCGCGGTGGCGCGGGCACAGCCGGGCGCGCGCATCAACGGCATCACCGTGCAGCCCATGGCCGCGCAGGCCCAGGCCCGGCCGGGTGCCGGCGCGGCGCAGGCCGGGCCGGCGCGCGAGGTCTTCGTCGGCCTGTCGACGGAAGAACCTTTCGGCCCGGTCATCACCTTCGGCGCTGGCGGCACCATGGTCGAACTGTTCCGCGACCGGGCGCTGGAACTGCCGCCGCTGAACCAGTTCCTGGCGCGCCAGTTGATCGAGCGCTCACGCGCCGCTGCCATGCTCGGCGAATGGCGCGGGGCCCCGGCCGCGCACAGCGAGGTACTCGAACAGGTGCTGCTGCGCGTGAGCGAAATGATCTGCGCGCTGCCGCAGCTGCGCGAGATGGACATCAACCCCATCATCGTCGACGACCACGGCGCGGTGGCGGTTGACGCACGCATCGTCATCGACAGCCTGCCGCACGCGGCGCAAGCCGGCTCGGGTGGCCACACCGGCGCCTACCCGCACCTGGCCATCCTGCCCTACCCGGCCAGCATCGAACAGGAATGGCCGCTGAAGGGCGGCGTGCTGGCCAACGTGCGCCCGATCCGCCCCGACGACGCCGAGATGCTGCAGACCTTCGTGCGCGGGCTGTCGCAGGAAAGCCGCTACTTCCGCTTCGCCAGCGCCATCAACGAACTGCCGGCGCGTGTGCTGTCGCGCTTCACGCTGATCGACTACGACCGCGAGCTGGCGCTGGTGGCGGTGGTCAAGCAGGCGGCGGCCGACGGTGGAGAAGGCAGCGAACGCCTGATCGGTGTCTCGCGCATCGTCACCAACCCCGACGGAGCCAGCTGCGAATTCAGCCTGGTCGTGGCCGACGACTTCAAGGGCCAGGGCCTGGGCTCGCGCTTGATGGCCGCGATCATCGAGCAGGCGCGCAGCAAGGGCCTGACCGAGATCATGGGTCTGATCCTGTCCAACAACGGTGGCATGCTGCGGCTGATGACGAGCCTGGGCTTCACGCTCGGGCCCTGCCCCGAAGACCCGGACTTCAGGATCGCGACAAAAGCGCTCTAGTCTCGATTTCGATGAGCAGGGTGCGCAGGGCCGCGGCATTGTTGTCGTCTTCGGCGGCGTCGATCGCGTCGGCGAGCACGTCGCGGATGTGGTCAGGCTCGACGCGTTCCATGTCCCAGCTGGGAAACAGGCGCTCGCGCGATTCTTCGGTCTCGCTCAGCGTCACCACCTGCAGGTGGCGCGGGTCGGCCTTGATCAGACCCATCAGCCGCTGCACCGCCGTGCGCGGGCCTTCAAGCCACTGGAAGAAGATGCCGCTGCCGAACACCAGCATGCCGGTGACGCCATGCAGCGGGTTGGCACGGCGGGCCGTGGCGATGATCTGGTCGACCACGCCATCGTCCACGCCAGGGGCCGCGCGGCTGCAGTACACCAGGTTGTAGAGCAGCGGGCTTCCGGAGCCGAAGCCCGGCTCGTCGGCAGAGGCAGCGTCGAATGCGGGCATGGTGGGCTGTCCTTGTTCAGTCGAGAAAGCGGTCGAGTTCGGCGCAGAACGCGGCCGGCTGCTCGAAGTACATCAGCGCGCCGGTGTCCTGGAACACGCGGATGCGCCAATTCGCCCGATTCTCGACGGTGTGCTTGCCGCGATAGTCGGTGAAGTCCCCGCGCGTGCCGTGGCTCATCCAGACCGGCTGCGACAGCGCCTCGTACAGGGAGTTGACGTCGCTGCTGAACAGCACCGCACCCAGGAAATGAAGCGGCGCGAAATGGGCACCCGGCTGGCGTGTGGTGGCCACGCAGTAACGCCACAGGGTCTCGTCGATGGCCTTGCTGCCCCAGGTGCGTTCGAGGAAGTAGCGGATCACTCCGGGCCGAGTCAACTGCCGGAACAGGCCAGCGCCCCAGCCGCTGCCGGTGTGAAAGCCCGGCCCCTGGAAAGCCTTCAGCAACCAAGGCGGCCCCACCGACCCGCCCGCCGGGGCATAGCGCAGCTTGCTGCCACGAAAACCGGTGGGACTGACCAGGGCCAGGCGCCTGCAGCGCGCTGGCGCCTCGACCGCCGCGCGGGCCACGAATTCGCAGCCCAGCGACACCCCCAGCACGTCGACCGGCTGCGGCCCGCAGCGCCGCGCCAGCCAGTCCAGGGCGTCGTGCACGGCGTCGGTCATCAGGCGCGGGGTGTAGGCGCGGTCGCTGCGGTCGCTGAGGCCGAATCCCGGCAGGTCCAGCGCCAGCACGGGCCGGCTGCGGCGGGCATGGTCGAACAGCGGCTTCACCTCGGCTGCGGAGGCGGCGGCATTCATGCTGTGCACCAGCAGCAGCGGCGCCGCGGCGGCAGTGGCTGCATTGGCAGCGGCTGGTGCGTCGAAATAGCCGCACAGTCGGCCGGCGCGGCCATTGAACTCGAAGCGTTCGCCCGAAAGGGCCACCAGCTCGGCGGGCACGGGCGTCATCGAACAGGGTCCTTCCGTGTCTGCGGGAAACCGATGGATCGTAGCCGCTGCAACGACCCCACAATCGCGCACTCTTTTGAATCGAAGCGCGGGCGCGGCAGCCTCGCCCGGCGGAATGCACAGGACGATTTTCGACACACCGGTGGTGAACACCCTTCTGCGGGCCTTCTCGCGCACCACACTGCGCCTGCTGGGCTGGCGCATCGAAGGCAGCCTGCCGCCCGGTGCCGCCAAGTCGGTGCTGATCGCCGCACCACACACCAGCAACTGGGACCTGCCCTATACCCTGATGGTGGCTTTCCAGCTGCAGCTGCACATCTACTGGATGGGCAAGGCCAGCATCTTCCGCTGGCCGTTCGGGCCGGTGATGCGCTGGCTGGGCGGCATTCCGGTGCGGCGCGAAACCAGCAACAACCTGGTGGCGGCATCGGCAGCGGCCATCACCGCCGCAGACGGCCCGCTGCAGCTGGTGGTGCCACCCGAAGGCACGCGCGGCAAGACGAGGCACTGGAAGACCGGGTTCTATTACATCGCGCTGCAGGCCCGGGTGCCCATCGTGCTGGCCTACATGGACTACGAGCGCAAGCTCAGCGGCCTGGGCCCGGTGTTCGTGCCCACCGGCGACATCGAGGCCGACATGGCCGAGATCAAGCGCTTCTATGCGCCGTTCAAGGGTCGCCGCGCCACGGAGTTCAGCGCCGACTGAGGCTTGGCCGGCCCGGGCTGGCCCTTTCAGAATTCGATGGCTTCCAGGCGCAGGCCCCGCGACAGCAGCAGGGCGCGCGCCAGCTGCGCATCCTCGCGCCGCGTGAATGGCCAGCAGACGACGCGCCAGTCGTCTCCGGCGGGCATCAGTTCCACCAGCAGCGGTTCATTCGAGTGCTTTGCCAGCAGCGCGCGAACGGCGAACTGCACCTGTTCGGATTCAGCCCGGGTGCGCAAGGGCCGCGTCGTCAACGCAAAGGCCGGGCCCAGGGCCGCGGCGGCGTCGGCGTCCGGCAGCATTGCCGGCATGGGTGCGACGGCCAGCGGGCCGGCCGCAGCCGCCTTGCCGGGCGGCGGGTCGCCGCGTGCAGCACGCAGCGCGGCCACGGTCTCGCGCGCTGCCGCCTTCGTCGCTTCGTCCAGCGGACGAACCAGGGGCTGGCCGGGCCTGAAGGGCTCGGCCCGGGGCGGCGGTGGGGGGTCGTCGGGTGGCAATGTGCTGGCGCCGCCATCGGGATCGGCACCAAGCAGCGGGCTGGCAGGGGCCAGGGCCAGGGCCTGGCTGGCAGCGGCTGCGGTGGCGGGCGCCGCCAGCACCGCTGCACTCGGTGCGGCCATCACGGCCTCGGGCGCAGGGGCCGACGCGGCCCAGACCGGCGCAGGTTCGGCCGCAGGCTGCGCCGCCTCTGCCCAGGCATCGGGCGCGGAGGCTGGGGCCGATGCGGCCGAGTCCGTTGAAGCCCAGGCGGCCGACGCGGCGTCGTCAGCAGCGGCCGAAGCAGCTGCCATGGCCGGGTCGCCGATGTCGGCGGGGCTCGAAGATTCGCCTGAAGCCAGCGCCGCCCAGCGCTCCAGCACGGCCTGGGCCGCCGCCACGCCTGGCCAGTCGGCCGGGGGCGGAACCGCAGGCCGGGCGATGCCCAGGCCGACGAGCACCAGAACGCCCATGGCGGCTGCAGCACGCTGCGGGCTCAGCAGGCGCGGCCCGAGCGTGGCCCCGGCCCCGCTGGCTGGCAGCAAGACACGGGCTCGGCGCGAGCCCACTTCCACCGCGGCGGTGGCCAGGTACAGAGTGACCAGACCCGTGTCCTGCCGACCCCATTGCGCGTCTGGCCGAACCTCACGCACGGGCAGCCTGCCGCTGCGGGCATGCAACTGCCCGTGGCGCAGCGCCCAGCTTGCCACCTGGCGGGGCGAGATTGGCGCGATGAAGTCCTCGCTGAAGGCCGGCCGCAGGGCCTTCGTGCGCAGCCGCCACCGCGCTTGCTGCTGCCATGCGGCCTGCAGCGCTGCGCGCAGCCGCGCCGGCGCCTCGAGGCCGGCCCGCAGGGCCTGCTTCAGGGCCGCCAGAAGCCGGGGCCAGGCTCCGGAAACAGACACGGCCAGCCCTGCACCCGCGGCGTCCTGGCGCGCCGGAGCCGCGCCCTGGGCACGTGCCTGGGCGCGATCGCGCAGGCGCGCGCCGACTCCTTGCGGGGCAGGGGGCGCAGCTTCGTCGACCGGGTGGTGCAGCACCGGCAAGCCACCATCGGGCGCCGCCCAGGGCCTGGCACCGGGCCGCTGCACGAAAGGCAGGGCCACCCAGCCGATGCCCTGCACCTGCGCCGGCGTGATGCGCCGCGCCAGCGGGTGCCGGTTATGCCAGGCCGCAATGACAGCGGCCAGCTCTTCAGGTCGCAGCTCGTCCATGGTGGACCCGATTGTTCGGGTCCGGGCCTGCACCGATCACCAGAACAGCCGGCCCGAGGCCGGTCAAATCATGTCCTGTTCGGTCCGGGCTCAGAACGAAGGCAATACGGTGCCGCTGACCTGCCCCAGGCCGATGCGCATGGCCCCCGGTGCCTGGCAATAGGCGCGCAGGGTGACGGTGTCGCCATCTTCCAGGAAGCTGCGGCTCTCGTCACTGCCGGCCAGTGTGAATGGCTGCTTGCCGCCTTGCGACAGCTCGAGCAGGCTGCCGCCCTGCGCCGGAGCCGGACCGCTGAGCGTGCCCGTGCCCAGCAGGTCGCCGGTGGCCAGATTGCAGCCGTTGCTGGTGTGGTGGGCGAGCAGTTGCGCCGGGGTCCAGTAGGCGTCGAGCGCATTGCTCTGCGACAGGCGCACGGCCGGCAGCCCGCCTTCGCGCATGCGCGCCGTCTGCAACCAGACTTCGAGCGTGATGTCGACGGCACCGAAAGCACGGTTGAAATCGCTGTCCAGGTAGGGCAGCGGCTCGGGATCGCCTTCGGGGCGCTGCGCTGGCCGCCGGAACGGGGCCAGGGCGTCCAGGCTGACGAGCCATGGCGAGACACTGGTGGCAAAGCTCTTGGCCAGGAAAGGCCCGAGCGGCTGGTATTCCCAGGCCTGCATGTCGCGCGCCGACCAGTCGTTGAGCAGGCTCACGCCATACAGGTGATCTTCCGCGCTGGCCATGCTGACCGGGTGGCCCAGGTCGTTGCCCACGCCCACCCACAGGCCCAGTTCCAGTTCATAGTCGAGCCGGCGGCAGGGTGCATAGATGGGCGGCGCATCGGCCGAACTCTTCACCTGCCCGCGCGGCCGGCGCACACCGCCGCCCAGGCCCACCGAAGAGGCGCGGCCGTGATAGCCGATGGGCACCCACTTGTAGTTCGGCAGCAGCGGGTTGTCGGGCCGCATCAGCTTGCCCACCGTGACGGCATGGTGGATGCCGGCATAGAAATCGGTGTAGTCGCGCGGGGTCAGTGGCAGGCCCATCTCGACGTCGGCCTGGGCATGCAGGCACAGGTCCAGGAACGGAGCCTGCTCGCTGTGCTCGGCCAGAGCCATCGACAGCGCCAGGCGCAGCCGGCGCCAGGAAGGCCGGCCCAGCGCCAGGAAGGCCGTCAATTCGTCCTGGGCCAGCAAGCCCAGCAGCGGGTAGATCTCGTCGGGCCAGGGACACTGAGCGTGTGCCAGGCGGAGGTCCAGCACCTGGTCGCCGATGGCCACGCCCACGCGCCAGGGATGGTGTTCGGCGCCGGCGGCTGCCTTGGGCCGAAAGCGCCCGAGCGGCAGGTTCTGCACCGGGAAGTCGGCGTCAGGCGCGTTGGCCGAAGTCACCCAGCTGCGAAGGGCGGGGTCGTGGGTGATGTCGGTGAGGCTGTTCATGGCGCGAAGCTTAAGGCGGAAGTGGGGCGCGAAGGCCGCTCAGGTTTTGCCCGAAGGCCCGAGAACTGCCGCGTTGTCCTGGCCCAGTTCAGGTGCATTGCGCCTGTGGCCGCCGGGGGTGCGCGACAGCTTGGGCACGATGCCCGGCACGGCCAGCAGGCTGCCGTCGCTCATCGGCAGCTGCTGCAGCATGCCTCGAGCCTGGTAGTGGGGGTCGGCAGCAATGTCGGCCACGGTGTAGATGCGCCCGGCGGGCACGCTGGCGGCGTCCAGCGCGGCCAGCACGTCGGCGACGCTGCGGGTCTGCGTCCAGGCGCCGATGGCGGCGTCGATCTCTTCCACCCGGGCCACGCGGCCGGTGTTGTCGGCCAGCTGCGGGTCGCCCGCCAGGTCGGGGCGCTGCACCACGGCCATCAGGCGCTTGTAGATGCTGTCGCCGTTGCCGGCCACCAGAGCGTGTCCGTCCAGGCAGCGGTAGGCATTGCTGGGCGCGATGCCGGGCAGGGCGCTGCCGGCCGGCCCGCGCACCGCGCCGAAGGCGCTGTACTCGGGCAGCAGACTTTCCATGCAGTTGAAGACCGCCTCGTACAGGGCGACGTCGACGATCTGGCCGCGGCCGCTGCGCTCCCGTTCGTGCAGGCACATCAGCACGCCAATGACGCCATGCAGCGCTGCCAGCGTATCGCCGATGCTGACCCCCACGCGCACCGGTGTGCGCCCGGGCTCGGCCGTCAGGTGGCGCAGCCCGCCCATCGCTTCGGCCACGACACCGAAACCGGGCTTGTCCCGGTAAGGGCCGGTCTGGCCGTAACCGCTGATGCGCAACACGATCAGGCGCGGGTTGGCTTCGAGCAACTGCACCGGGTCGAGCCCGAAGCCTTCCATGGCGCCAGGGCGGAAGTTTTCGACCAGCACGTCGGCTTCCAGCGCCAGCCTGCGCACGGCGTCCACCGCCTCCGGATCCTTCAGGTCCAGCGCCACGCTGTGCTTGTTGCGCGACTGCACCTGCCACCAGACCGAAGTGCCGTCTTTCAGCAGGCGCCACTTGCGCAGCGGGTCGCCGGTATCGGGGGGTTCGATCTTCACGACTTCGGCACCGAAGTCGCCCAGGGTCCGGGCCGCAAACGGGCCGGCGATGAGTTGCCCGAGTTCCAGGACCTTCAGGCCCGACAGCGGGCCGCGCAGAGGGGGGTTCATGCATGCAAGCTTGCCGCTGCAGGCAGCAGTTGTCCACCCGCAACCGGCCGCATCACGAATTGCTCAGCCAATCCCCTTGATTTCAGACGTTGGCGGCGGCACCAGCCTGCCGATACTGATTCATGTCCGTGGCCGAAGAAGGCATACGCCCCATGTCCGACCCCATCCTCATCCCCGACCGTGCCGAATTCATCGACGCGCTGGACCGGCTGCGCCGCGGTCATGTCCTGGTCAAGGTGGGCGAATCCGCCGGGGGCTGTGTTCTCGATGGCGGGGTGCTCTACAGATCCTACGAGCCCTTGCTTCGCTTCGGGCTGATCGACGAGTACGACAACCCGCACGGCTTTCATCACGCCAGCTACTACAAACTGACGCCGCAAGGCCGCGATTTCGCCGAGCGCGCCTGCCGCGCCTGGCGCAAGCGCCCGCTGTGGCAACGCCTGGCGGTACGCCTGGCGGGCTGAACGACTGTCGCCACCGGGGCAGGGCGCCGCGTCGTTTGTCGGCGACGCCTGTAAGGTTCTACAGATGGCGACCAGCGCTGCTGCCGCTACTGTCGACCTGCCTCATCCGAGGTGGTTTTTTGACACAACAGGAGTTCACATGTCCTTCGAGCAAAATTCTGGCGCCCAGGAAGCCAGCCCCGTGGTTCAAGGCGAAGTCCGCGAACTGAGCGTGGCTGAGCTGTCAGCGGTCAGCGGCGGTTTCATCGTCCTGATCGACTCGGTGACGCCGGAAACCGGATCGCAGGGTTTCCTGCTGTCCGAGTAAGCGCGTTTGAAGGGGGCTCGCTGCGGCGGGCCCCCTTTTTTCATGCAGCCCGCGTCGGGGCTGCATGCCACATCAGTTCGCGCCGGCCTCGCTGCGCGTCCCGGCCAAGGTCGGTGCCACGGCTCGCAGGCCGGCCAGGCGAATGCTCTCCAGTTGCTGTGCCGTGGCGAAAGTGGAGCGCTCACCCTGGTTCATGGCACCCACGCGAATGGCTTCCAGGGTTTCGGCGCGCACCTGGGCACGTGTCTTGACCTCGCCCACCGCCTCGGGGAAGTAGAAAGCCTCGCCCTGGGCCAGCGGCGCATCGATGCGCACGGCGGACAGGCGCGGCATGGTCTTCGAGGCCGAGTTCGCAGGCACGATCTGCCCGTTCACCAGACCCGGATAACCCGGATCGGCGTCGCCAATGGGGGTGGCTGCGGTGGCCGTGGCGGCCCAGGCTGCAAACGCAAGGGTGGCAGCGGCGGTCAGAAGGGTTTTGCTATCCATGATGGTTCCTTTGTATGAAGGGTTTGTAGTGCCGTAGATTCAGGGTTGAACCGCTCGACAAGCCAGGCGTTTTTTTGTACGCATGTCATGGCAATTCGGATGTGTCTGGGTCGCGCAGGTTCCTGCGACCTGACAACTTTCTTGAGGTCGCAACGACAACAAAGCGGCGTCGCTTCGGGGTCGCCACGTCAAGGGCAGGCACTGCTGCGCGACCGTTGAGATGCCTTGAACTCAACGTTCGAAGCAAGCAAAGCGGGCGGTCACGGCACGCGCTGCCCGCGGCTGCGGTCCGTCCGCGAAAACTGGGGCCAGGGCGGGCGAAAACTGGGTGACGGTGCCCATGCCGGGAAGGAGTTGGGTTCCTAGCATGAACCCCATCCCAACCCGCAGCCAGGAGGCTTCACGTCCAGGCACATCCCGACCCACCCCATCCCGACTTGTCCGACCTGCCCGACCTGCCCGGTGCGCCTGCCGCGCCCGCCGCAGCACCGGCCGCCCCGCTGCGCCTGGCCCAGGCTGCGCATCGCTACTGCCGGGCCTTCCCACGTTCCGAGGAGATCACCATGACCTGTTCGATCCACACCCTGTGGCGCCAAGCCGCACTCGCCAGCGCCCTGCTCTTGCCCTTGGCGCCAGCCATGGCGACCACGCCGAACCTGACTGCCGCGATCTGGCATGTCAGCGCCACCGACGTTTCCGGCCTGACCTGGAGCGGTTCGACCATCACCTTCCAGAGCCAGGTGGCATCGGGCCCGGACTTCGCGCTGAGCGGCTACTTCAACTGGATCGCCTCGAACGGCGCCTTCGGCCGCGAGAACTTCGTCGGCACCTTGTTCGCCGACAGGCGCATCGTCCTGGATGGCACGCAGATCGTCCAGCCTGCCAACGGAATCGTCCTGGGGGACTACAGCGCACTCGTGACCGCCGACGGCCTGCGCATGATCAATGGCAGCTGGACCGGAGGCGTGCCCAGCAACGACTGGACCGCCGTGCAAGCCGTGCCCGAGCCATCGCAATGGGCATTGCTGCTCGCCGGTGGCCTGGCCGTCTGGCGTCTGACGCGCACGCGTTCGCAGGTGCAATAGGCCTTGCCCGGCCCGGGCCGCGCACAGGCGCAAGGCCGAGCCAGGAGGCCAGGGGCGCCATTCGTTTCGCGACCGTCACCCGGCAGTTGGCACCACGCCAGCATCAAACCGGCGCTGATCGCTGGCGGAAGGGGCCCGGCTGCCGCAAGAATCCACGCCCATGGAATCTTCGCCGACGACCAAGCACCCGCAGATGCCGCCCCAGACGGTGATGAAGGCCTACCTGATCGGCTGGATTCCGCTGGGTCTGGTCTATGCCGTTGCCAACGAGACCGACGGCGACTTCTCGCGTGGCATCGAAGTCATCGAAACCCTGGGCCGGCTGGGGCGCAGCCTGGGCCCGGCCTTCCTGCTGCTGATGGCGGTCTGGCCCTACACCGGCTGGCTCGAACGCCGGGGCTTCGGCACCACGCGCGTGCTGCTCAACCACATCGGCATGGCACTGGTGTTCGCCGTGGCCTGGCACCTGCTGCTGTACGCCATGTTCTGGGTGCTGTTCGGCGAAGCCACGGCCGAGCGCGCGCGCCGTAACTGGTTCATCTGGCAAACCATGTTCGGGATGATGATGTACTGGGCCGTGGCCGGCGGCTTCACGGCTTTCCGTGCCGTGCAGCGCGCCCGCACCGAAGCCGCCGCCAGCGCCCAGGCCACGGCGCTGCTGGCGCGCACCGAACTGGCGGCTCTGCGCAACAAGCTCAACCCGCACTTCCTGTTCAACACCCTGCATTCGCTGACGGCGCTGACGCGCAAGGACCCGAAACGCGCCGGGGACGCCCTGCTGATGTTCAGCGACATGCTGCGCTATGTGCTGGACACGGAAAAGGGCCGCGAAGGCAGCGGCCACGACCGCGTCAGCCTGCAGCAGGAACTCGACTTCACGCGCGACTACCTGGGCCTGGAAGCCCTGCGCCTGGGTTCGCGGCTGTCGGTGAAGTGGGACGTGGACGATGCCGCGCTGGCGCACAGCGTGCCGGCGCTGTCGATCCAGCCACTGGTGGAAAACAGCATCAAGCATGCCTTCAACCCGCGCAGCGCACCCGGCCTGCTGACCATCCGCGTGCAGCTGGACCGGGCAGCGCAACGCCTGCAGGTCAGCGTGGCCGACGACGGCCCGGGCAGCAGCCCCGACGTACTGGACACCGGCACCGGCCTCGGGCTGAAGACCGTTTCGCGCCGGCTGGCCCTGGAGTTCGGCGCCGCCAGCCGCCTGCACATCGACACCCGACCCGGCGCCGGTTTCAGCGCCGCCTTTTCGCTGCCCGCATGAAGACCACCGTTCTCGTCTGCGAAGACGAACCCCTGGCGCGCGAGACCCTGCGCGACTTCATTGCCGCACATGGCCAGCTGCAACTCGTCGGCGAGGCCAGCGATGGCCGGCAGGCGCTGCAGATGGCCAATGCGCTGGCACCGGCACTGGTGTTCATGGACATCCAGATGCCGGAATTGAACGGGCTGGACGTGGTGCGACAGATGCAGGTGCGGCCCGCCATCGTCTTCACCACGGCCTTCGACCAGCATGCCGTCACCGCCTTCGAGCTGAACGCCGTGGACTACCTTCTGAAGCCGTTTTCGCAGCAGCGTTTCGAACAGTCGGTGGCGCGCGTGCTGGCCGAAGGCGCAGCGCCCGTGGAGCAGACGCTGGCCGCGTTGCAACCGCCCGCAGCCAGCCCGCTGCTGGAACGCATCCTGGTGCGCGACCGCGGGCGCATCTTCCCCTTGGCAGTGGCCGAGATCGAATACCTGAAGTCGGACAACAAGTACACGCTGGTGGCCGCGCGCGGCCAGCACTTCTTCGTGCGCGTGGCACTGCAGGACCTCGAACCGCGGCTGAACCCGGAACGATTCCTGCGCGTGCACCGCAGCGCCATCGTCAACCTGGACTTCGTCGAGTCGATGAAACCCGACGAACAGTCGCAGCTGGACATCCACATGCGCGACGGCACCCAGCTGCTGGCCAACCGCGAGGCTTCGAAGCGATTGCGCGACAGCGCACTGTGAACGCCGGGGTGGCGGCTATGCTGCACCATGCCCCGACAGACCCTGCGCAACCTGACCGGGCGCGAACGCACTCTCCGAGCCAATCGCCAACTGGGCCTGCTGCTGGCCTTCGTGGCCGGCGCCATCACCACCACGCTGCTGGTGAACTGGGCGCGCCAGCGTCGCATGCACAGCGAATACGCGCTCAGCCTGCTGCTCGAGGCCGTGTTGCTGCTGATTTTCGGCGTGCTGGGCGCTTCGCTGGCGCTGCACACCACGCTGCTGGTGCCGGCCACCGTGACGCTGTTGTGCTTCATCATGGGATTGCAGAACGCCCTGGTGACGAAGATCTCCAACGCCGTCGTTCGCACCACGCACATGACCGGCGTGATCACCGATCTGGGCATCGAGATCGGCCGCTTGCTGTACTGGAACCGCCGCAGCAGCCCCGCCGAAACCCACTTCGTCAAGGCCGACCGCAGTCGCCTGAAACTGCACGCCGCCTTGCTGTGCTGCTTTGCCGGTGGCGGCCTGGCCGGCGCGCTGTCGTTCCAGTTGCTGAGCTACGCTGCCACGCTGCCGATCGCGCTGCTGCTGGCCGTGCTGGCCAGCGTGCCGATCGCCGACGACCTGCAGCAGTCGCCCTGAATCAGAACGCGTGGACCTGGTCGGTCCAGACCTTGAACCCGGACAGGGTGTTCGGCCCGAAACTGGTGCTGATGGCGACGTCGGCCGCGTCGCGGCCCCGCGCCATCAGGATGCGGCCGATGCGCGGCGCGTTGTTGCGCGCGTCGAAGGTGTACCAGCGCCCGTCCAGCCAGGCTTCGAACCAGCCCGCAAAGTCCATGGGTGCCGGCACAGCCGGAACGCCAATGTCGCCCAGGTAACCCGTGCAGTAACGCGCCGGAATGTTCAGGCAACGGCAGAACGTGATCGCCAGATGGGCATAGTCGCGGCACACGCCGGCGCCTTCGTGCCAGGCCTCGTAGGCCGTCTTCGACGCCCGTGCGTGCTGGTAACCGAACTGGATGTGGCGATGCACGTAGTCGCAGATCGTCTGCACCCGGCCCCAGCCGGTGGGCGCATGCCCGAACAGCTGCCAGGCCGTGGGCAGCAAGCGCTCGGTCTCGCAGTAACGGCTGCCCAGCAGGAACACCAGGGTTTCCTGAGGCAGGTGCTCGACCGGCGTCTGCGCGGCCTGCGGCACGACAGGTTCCAGCAAACCCGGGTCCTGGATCAGCGCGTTGGTGCTGATGCGGGTGCGCCCGGCCGGTGCGACGATGCGCGTACACCAGTTGCCGAAGCCGTCGCGGTAGCCTGACATCGGCATCGAAGGCGCCAGCAGCACGTGATCGGGTTCGAGCAGGTCGGAGGTGCGCGAGTAGTGCACGTTCAACATCAGGATCATCGGCGTCGGCTGGGGGCAGTCGTAAAGCAGCTCGTAGCCGAATCGGATGCGCATGGGGGTCTCCAGAGATGCCGCGAGCTTAGCTGGCACGAACCGTGCCGCCTGTGGGACAACGCCGCGTCCTGCATGCCGCAGTGCCTGAGTCGGCACGGGTTCTGCAGTCCAATCCACGGCATGCCCAGCCGCGACGAAACCGAACCTAAGACACCCCGCACCGGCCTGGCCGTGCCCCAGGGCCGCACGCGCCGTTTCCTGCACCTGGGCCGGGCGGTGGGCGAGATGGCCGCCAGCGCCGCGGCTGGCAGCCTGCAACAGCTGGCGCGAGGTCAGCTTCCGGCACTGCAGCAGCTGATGCTGAGCCCTGCCAACGCGCGCCGTCTGGCCGGACGCCTGAGCACGCTTCGCGGTGCTGCGATGAAGCTGGGGCAGCTGATGTCGATGGACGGCCAGGGCGTGCTGCCGCCGGAATTTGCCGAACTGCTGGCCAGCCTGCGCGACCAGGCCCACCACATGCCCGCCACCCAGCTGACCGAGGTGCTGGAACGCGAGTACGGCGCAGGCTGGCACCAGCGCTTCAGGCGCCTGAGCTTCGCACCGGTCGCCGCGGCCAGCATCGGCCAGGTGCACCGCGCGGAAACGCATGAAGGACAGGTGCTGGCCCTGAAGATCCAGTACCCGGGCGTGCGCGAGAGCATCGACAGCGACGTGGCCAACATCGGCCTGTTGCTGCGCACCCCGGGGCTGGTGCCCGGCCACCTGGACCTGGCGCCGCTGCTGGCGCGGGTGCGCGAACAGCTGCTGCTGGAAACCGACTACGCGCGCGAAGCCGCGCATGCCGCCGAGTACCGCGCGCGGCTGGGCAGCGACCCGGTGCTGTGGGTGCCGGCCGTGGTGCCCGAACACTGCACGCCGCACATCCTGGCCACCGAATTTGCCAGCGGCCGGCCCGTGGCCGACTGGGTGGGCCCGACGCGGCCGCAGGCCGAACGCGACCACATCGCGCTGGCGCTGTGCCGCTTGTCGGTGCGCGAGTTCTTCGACATGCGCCTGGTGCAGACCGACCCGAACATCGGCAACTACCTGTTCGACGCCGACACACGGCGCATCGCCCTGCTCGACTTCGGCGCCACCGAAGCGGTGCCGGTCTCGCGCGTGGAAGACCTGCGCGAGCTCGGCCTGGCCCTGAAAAACGACGACCACCCGCGGCTCGAAGCCGCGGCGCTGCGCGCCGGCTTCATCGATGCCAGCGACCCCCCCGAGCAGACGCGGGCCGTGATCGAACTGATGCGCCTGTCGGGCGAGCCTTTGCGCCATGTCGGGCCCTATGACTTCGGCCGTTCGACCCTGGTCGGCACGGTCTTCGAACAGGGCCGGGCGCAAGTGATGGGCGGCAGCGGCTTCGCACGCACGCCGCCGCCCGACCTGGTGTTCCTGCAACGCAAGTTCGCCGGCAGCTTCCTGCTGTGTTCCAAGCTGCAGGCGCGCGTGGACGTGGCCGCGGTGTTCGGTGCGCACCTGCATGAGCCTGGCGCAGGAGCGCCGGCGCCGCAGGCTTTGGCGGCCGGCTGAAGACTCAGCGCGCCGCGGCCGGCTGCAGCGCCGCCAGCAGGCTGTCGGCGTTGTGCGCCATCATGCCCAGGTAGGTGCCCGCGGGTGTTCCGGGTGCGGACAGCGCGTCGCTGTACAGCGTGCCGCCGACCCTGGCTCCAGTCTCCTGCGCGATGCGTTCGATCAGGCGCGGGTCGTTGATGTTCTCGACGAACAGGGCGCGCACCCGCTGCGCCTTCAGCTGCCGCACCAGTTTCGCCACGTCCGCGGCCGAGGCCTCGCTCGCCGTGTTCCAGCCCTGGGCTGCGCGGAAACGCAGGCCGTAGGCCTCGGCGAAGTAGCCGAAGGCGTCGTGCGAGGTGACGACATTGCGGTCTTCGGCCGGCACGGTGGCCAGCCGGGTGCGGATCGAGCTGTCCAGGGCGGCCAGTTCGCGCGTGTAGTCCGCAGCCCGGGCATTGACCTGGGCCGCGGCCTCAGGGCGCAGCTGCACGATGGCCGCGCGGATGTTCTCGACATAGCGCTGGGCATGCACCAGGCTCTGCCAGGCGTGCGGGTCGGCATGGCGGCCGCCCTGGCGCGGGGTGATGCCGGCGGTGGCCACCACCACCGGGCCACGGTAGCCGGCGGCCCTCACCAGGCGGTCGAGCCAGCCTTCGAAGCCCAGTCCGTTGACGATGACCAGGTCGGCCTGGGCCAGGCGCTGGGCATGGACTGGCGTGGGCGTGAACACATGGGCGTCGGCATCGGCGCCGACCAGGGTCGTCACCTGCACGGCTTCACCCCCCACCTGGCTGGCCATGTCGGCCAGCAGCGAGAAGCTGGCCACCACGCGCAACGCAGCCGTGGTCGACTGCGCCTGCAGTGCCAGTGGCAGGGCGCCCAGCGCCAGGCAGGCCTGGCGACGCGAAATCGGAAATTTCATGTCGAAGGTGAACCTTGCAGGGGCGCCCGGACGCGGCGGCTGCGCAAGCTGTCGCGCGAGCCCAGGCACAGTGAAAACAGGTACATCGCGCCGGCCAGCAGCACGATGGCCGGGCCCGAGGGCAGCCCGGCGTGGAACGAGAGCAGCAGCCCGCCGTAGCCGCAGGCCGCGGCCATGGCACTGGCCAGCAGCGCGATGCGCGTGAGGTCCTGCGACCAGCAGCGTGCTGCAATCGCCGGCAGCATCAGCAGGCCCACCGCCATGAGCGTGCCCAGGGCCTGGAAGCCGGCCACCAGGTTGGCCACCAGCAGCACCAGGAACAACTGGTGCAGCCAGCCCCCGAGCGCCCGCCCGCCGGCCACCTGGCGCAGGAAGCCCGGGTCGAAACACTCCACCACCAGCGGTCGCCAGACCGCAGCCAGCACCAGAAGACTGGCGCTGCTGACGCCGGCCACGAGCAACAAGGCCGCGTCGTCGACCGCCAGCACGCTGCCGAACAGCACCCGCATCAGGTCGACGCTGCTGCCATGGGTGGACATCAGCATCACGCCACCGGCCAGGGCGATGAGGTAGAAGGCGGCAAAGCTCGCGTCTTCGCGCTGGCGGGTGACGCGGGCGACGCCACCGGCCAGCGCCGCCACCAGCAAGGCCGCGGCAAAGGCACCCAGGCTCATTGCCGAAAGCGACAGGCCGAACACGATGAAGGCGATGGCCGCGCCCGGCAGCAGCGCGTGGGCCATGGCGTCGCCGACAAGGCTCATGCGGCGCAGCACCAGCAGCGTGCCCACCGGGCCGCAGCTGATCGCCAGCGCCAGGCAGGCCACCAGCGCACGGCGCATGAAGCCGAATTCGACGAAGGGCTGGATGAAGAAGGCGTGGACCGAGAATGCCTCCTGCAGTGACCCAGGGTCGGTGCTCACGCTGCGGCCAGGTGGTCGGCGGCCCAGGGCGTGCGCCGGTCCCAGCGTTCGGACAGGCTGCGTGCGCGCCGCAGGTGGGCAGGCGTCAGCACCTCGGCCGTCGGCCCCCAGGCCACGGGTTCGCGCGCCAGCAGCAGGGTCTGCGGGAAGTGGCGGCGCACGGCGTCCAGGTCGTGCAACACGGCGATCACGGTGCGGGCTTCGTCGTGCCAGCGGCGGACGATGGCCAGCAGGTCGGCGGTGGTGTGGGCGTCGATCGCGGCAAAGGGCTCGTCCAGCAGGATCAGCGGCGCGTCCTGCAGCAGCAGCCGAGCGAACAGCACGCGCTGGAACTGGCCGGTGGACAGCTCGCTCAGGCTGCGGCCCTCGACGCCCGCCAGGCCCACCGTGGCCAGCGCCTGCGAGGCCTGTTCGCTGCGTGC
Organism: Burkholderiales bacterium Ga0077543; assembly: GCA_001464055.1. Taxonomy (GTDB): domain Bacteria; phylum Pseudomonadota; class Gammaproteobacteria; order Burkholderiales; family Burkholderiaceae_C; genus Rubrivivax. The sequence continues at coordinate 14,448 of LNET01000072.1, read as the reverse complement.
CCGGGTGGCGGCGCGCCACGCGCCATGCCGGCCCCAGTGGCCCAGCATCACCACGTCCAGCACACGCACCGGGAAGCTGCGGTCGATCTGCGAAACCTGCGGCAGGTAGGCTGCCCTGCCCTGCAGTGAGGCGGCCATGTGCAGCCGGCCCTGCTGGGGGGCGAGTTCTCCGGTCAGCGCGGCCATCAGGCTGGACTTGCCGCCCCCATTCGGGCCGACCAGGGCCGTCAGCGAACCGGCGGTGAAACTGCCGGACAGGTCGCGCACCGCAGGCTGATGGCGCCATGACAGGTGCAGCTGGTTCAGCGTGATGGCGGCGGTGCTCATGGGCTTGGGCTTCAGGGCGGGCGGGGATGTCGTTCTGGCGGCCGGGTGCTCAGTCGCCCAGCGCCCAGGCCACGGCCAGCCACAAGGCCAGCAACAGCAGCGCTGCGGCGGCCAGCCTCTGGCCGGCGCTCCACATCAGCAGACTGGGGCGTGGCTGGCGCGGCAGGGGTTGGGTCGGAGTCGGCATCGCGGCATCGCGGCATCGCGGAATTGGGTTTAATGCAAACGCATTATCATTATCGTAGCATGTGATGATTCGGCTTCGGTGACTCACCCCTGTTCAAGCCATGGAACGATCGACCCGCCAACGCAGCGCCATCCGCCACGCCATCGAACGCGCCCAGCGCCCGCTGTCGCCGCAGGAAGTGCTCGAGGCCGCGCAGGCCGATGTGCCGGCACTGGGCCTGGCCACCGTCTACCGCAACCTGAAGCTGCTGGTCGACGCACACGAGGTCGCCCCCGTGACCCTGCCTGGCGACAGCCCGCGCTACGAGATCGCGCACCTGAGGCATCACCACCATTTCCAGTGCACGGCCTGCGAACGCGTCTACGACGTGCACCAGTGCCCGGGCAACCTGGCGCGCATGGCGCCGCCGGGCTTCACCGTCGAACGCCACGAACTCACCCTGTACGGCCGCTGCGCCGCCTGTCCGGAGACCGCCCGATGAATCTGCACTTCTTCGCCTCGACCCTGGCCTGTGCGGCCCTGGCCGGCTTGTGCGTCAGCAATGCCCAGGCCCAGAGCCAGGGCCACAAGCATGGCGCCCACCAGCATGGCGTGGCCAAGCTGGCTGTGGCGGTGGATGGCAACGCTCTGGAAATCACCCTGGAAAGCCCGCTCGACAACCTGCTGGGTTTCGAACGGGCGCCCCGCACCAACGCCGAACGCGAAGCCGTGCGCAGCATGGCGCAGCGGTTCCACGCGCCGCTGGGTTTGTTCACGCCCACCGCGGCCGCCAACTGCACGCCACAGGGGTCGGAACTCGTGTCCGAGGTGCTGGACCCGGCCCTGCTGGCCGTCGCCGGAGCTGCCGTTGCAGGCACCGCGCCTGCTGCCAAGAGCAGCGACGGGCATGCCGACCTGGACGCCACCGTGCGTTTCCAGTGCGCCAACCCGGCAGCGCTGAAGGGAGTCGAGGTCGGCCTGTTCAAGGCCTTCCCGAAGTTCCGCCAGATCGACGCTGCAGTGGCCACCGGCAGCGGCCAGCGCGGCAGCAAGCTCACCGCCAGGCAGGCCAACCTGAGCTGGTGACCGGCCAGGCGACCTGAGCGGCGCGTCCCTGCTACATTGCCCCCATGCGCAAGTCGTGCGCGTCCCCGTGGCGCTTGTTCCTGGTCTGGTGTCTGGCCCTGCTGCTGCCTTTGCAGGGCCTGGCTGCCGGCGCGGGCTGGCATTGCATGGCAGAAGTGATGTCCAGCGCTGCGATGGCCGCAGCACCAGCCAGCGCGCAGCCACCTTGCCATGAACCGGTGGGCCAGGTGGCCGACGCATCGGAGGCATCGGCGGAATCGACCTGCAGCGCCTGTGCCGCTTGCTGCGTTGCCGCAGCCATGACCAGCCAGAGCCGCTGGAAAGCGGAAGCCAACCCGGGCGACACCGGCGTCTTGACGCCGCCGGCACGCTGGGCGGGTGTCGTCGAAGCCGGCCTCGAGCGCCCACCCAAACGCCTCTTCGTCTGAAGTCTGCTGCCCTGCCGGCCGCTGCTGCCAGCGGCCCGGCGCGCAGCCTGCGAAGCGCCCCAGGCGCCGTCCCGCCCTTCTACGACACGAGGCCAAGATGCTTCCACTATTCCGCCTGCCCGGGCCTTTTGCCCTGGCCCTGGCGCTGGCCGCCGGCCCGGTGACGGCTTCGGCTGCAAAGCCTGCGCCGGTGCCGGCCACAACGGCCGACCCCACCCAGGCCCAGGCCAGCGTACCCGCCGTCGCTCATCGCTCGGCTTTCGCGCGCTATCGCCCGCTGAGCGACATGACCCCCGTGCCCTGGCGCGAGGCCAACGAAACCGTCAACCGCATCGGCGGCTGGCGGGCCTACGCACGCGAAGCCGCCGCGCCCGAGACGGCTGCACCTTTGCAGGCACCCGCCACCCCGTCCCTGGCGGGGCCGAAGCCGGCACCGGAGCATCGCCATGGCCGGTAGCAGCTTGCCGCGCTCATGCCGCCTGGCAGCCGTGACGCTGGCCGTGCTGCTCACCGGTTGCGCCACGCTCGACCCCAACGCCGCGATCGACCCCGTGCAGCGCGCAGCCCAGTCGCGCCTGGGGGCCGAACTCCCGCTGGTCGGCAACGCCGCCGAACAGGCGCGCGTGAGCCAGCGGGTGACCGAACTGCTGGCCGGCCCGCTGAACGCCGACACCGCGGTGCAGATCGCGCTGCTCAACAACCGCGGTCTGCAGGCCCGACTGCAGGACCTGGGCATCGCCGACGCCGACCGGGTGCAGGCCGCTCGCCTGTCCAATCCCGGCTTCAGCTTCGGCCGCAGCACCAAAGGCGACGAGCGTGAGATCGAACGTGGCCTGCACCTGAACCTGGCGCAGCTGATCGCCCTGCCCTGGGTGCAGCCGATGGCCAGACGCCAGTTCGAACGGGTGCAGGGCGATGTGACGCTGCAGGTGCTGGCGGTCGCGGCCGACACCCGCCGCACCTTCGTCCAGGCCGTGGCCGCCGAAGAAACGCTGCGCTACATGCAGCAAGTGATGCAGGCCGCCGAAGCCAGCGCCGAACTGGCGCGGCGCATGGCCGCCGTGGGCAACTTCAACAAGCTCAGCCAGGCCCGCGAACAGGCCTTCTATGCCGAAGCCGCGCTGAACCTGGCGCGCGCGCAGCAGGTCCGCACCGCCAGCCGCGAAAAGCTCATCCGGCTGCTGGGGCTGTGGGGCACGCAGACCGCGTTCACGCTGCCCCCACGCCTGCCCGACCTGCCGCCCGAGCCCGCCGACCAGCCCGACATCGAACGCAGCGCCATGGCCCAGCGTCTGGACGTGCAGGCCGCGCGCAGCGCGGCCGAGCAGACCGCGAAGAACCTGGGCCTGACCCAGGCCACACGCTTCGTCAACGTGCTGGAACTGGGCCTGATGCGCAACAGCTCGAACGAAGCGCCGACCCAGCGCGGTTGGGAGATCGAATTCCAGTTGCCGATCTTCGACAGCGGCAGTGCCCGCGTGGCCAAGGCCGAAGCCGTGTATCGCCAGACCCTGCACCAGGCCGCCGACGTGGCCGTGAACGCCCGCAGCGAAGTGCGCGAAGCCTACGGCGCCTATCGCACGGCCTGGGACATCGCGCGCCACCACCGTGACGAAATCGTGCCGCTGCGCCAGCGCATCCTCGACGAAAACCTGCTGCGCTACAACGGCATGCTCATCGGCGTGTTCGAGCTGCTGGCCGACGCACGCGTGCAGATCGCCAGCGTCAACGCCGCCATCGAAGCGCTGCGCGACTTCTGGCTGGCCCAGGCAGCGCTGGACCAGGCCCTGGTGGGGCCGGCCGGCGCGCTGCCAAGCCTCGCCCCCGGCGGCCCCGCCCCGACCGACGCCAAAGGACATTGAAACCATGGTTTCCCGACGCAACTTCCTGGGCCGCGGCGGCGTGGCCGCCGCAAGCACCCTGGCCGCGGCCAGTGTCAGCAAGGTGGCGATGGCCGCCCTGCCCGAGCCTGTCATCCAGACCAGCGCCGACACCGCGCCGCCGCTGCTGCCGCCCAGCGGCAGGCCTTACAACCCGGTGGTCACGCTCAACGGCTGGACCCTGCCCTGGCGCATGAACAATGGGGTCAAGGAATTCCACCTGGTGGCCGAACCCGTGGTGCGCGAGATGTCGCCCGGCTTCCGCGCCCACCTCTGGGGCTACAACGGCCAGAGCCCCGGCCCGACGATCGAAGTGGTGGAAGGCGACCGCGTGCGCCTGTTCGTCACCAACCGGCTGGGCGAGCTGACCAGCATCCACTGGCATGGCCAGCGCCTGCCCAACGGCATGGATGGCGTCACCGGCCTGAACCAGCCCGGCATCCCTCCGGGCAAGACCTTCGTCTACGAGTTCGAGGCGCGCCGCCCCGGCACCTTCATGTACCACCCGCATGCCGACGAGATGGTGCAGATGGCGATGGGCATGATGGGTTTCTGGATCACGCACCCGAAGAACAGGCATCCGCTCATCGACGAAGTCGACCGGGACTTCTGCTTCCTGCTGAACGCCTACGACATCGACCCCGGCAGCGCCACGCCGAAGATCATGACGATGCTGGACTTCAACCTCTGGACCTGGAACAGCCGCATCTACCCGGCCATCGACCCGCTGGTGGTGCGGCTGAACGACAAGGTGCGCATCCGCGTGGGCAACCTCACGATGACCAACCACCCCATCCATCTGCATGGGCACGAGTTCCTGGTCACCGGTACCGACGGCGGCCCCACGCCGAAGACGGCGCGCCAGTACGAAGTCACCGCCGACATCGCGGTGGGGCAGATGCGGCAGCTGGACTTCCTGGCCGACGAACCCGGCGACTGGGCCTTCCACTGCCACAAGAGCCACCACACGATGAACGCGATGGGCCACGACGTGCCCACGATGATCGGCGTGGACCACCGCCAGGTGGCGCGGCAGATCACGCAGCTGGTGCCCGACTACATGGTGATGGGAGAACGCGGCATGAAGGACATGACGGAGATGGAAATGCCCCTGCCCGACAACACCGCACCGATGATGGCCGGGCAGGGTCCGTTCGGGGCCATCGGCATGGGCGGCATGTTCAGCGTGCTGAAAGTGCGCGCCGACCAGAAGCGCGGCGACTACAGCGACCCCGGCTGGTACCAGCACCCGCCCGGCACCGTGGCCTACGAATGGACCGGGACGCTGGCCGAACCCACCCGGGCGCAGCCGGCAGCGGCCACGAAGACCGGCACCGAGGTGAAGATTCGCAAACCCGCCGCCGGCCACAAGGGACATGGCGGACACTGACAAGTCTGCAAGCCCTGCAAGCCCTGCAAGCCCGACGACCGCACCCCGACCAGTTTTCGACAAGGAGTCCCATGAAACGCATCCGCAATCTGGCCTTCGCCGCCTTGACCACGCTCTCGGCATGTATCGCAGTCACCCCCGCCTTCGCCCAGGACCTGGCCGACGGCGAGGTGCGCAAGATCGACAAGGACGGCGGCAAGCTGACCCTGAAGCATGGCGAGATCAAGAATCTGGACATGCCCGGCATGACCATGGTTTTCAGCGTCAGGGACAAGGCCCTGCTCGACAAGGTCAAGCCGGGTGACCGCATCCAGTTCCGGGCGGTGAAGGAAGAAGGCAAGTACCTGGTGACCGAGATCGTGCCGAAGACCTGAAGACCGACGGCTGCAGCGCCGCGTGTCCGGTCAGTCGGGCAGGCCCAGACCAACACGGCTGATGCGGCCTTCCTGCATGTCGCGCACCACCAGCGTCGCACCACCCAGCGGCACGCTGTCGCCGGCCACCGGCGGGCGGCGCAGCCGCTCTGCAATCCACTCGGCCAGTGGCAGTTCGGCATGTGGCGGGGTTGGCAGTCCGTAGAAGTCGCAGACCTGGCCCACGGGCAGGTTCGGGTCGAGCGCGAAGTCGCGGAAGACGGCGCGCACCGCCACTTCGTCGCCGGCGTCGGGCAGGGCCACTTCCAGCTTGCGCGCCACCCAGCCGATCGTGGTGCCCTGGGTCAGCAGCGACACCAGCACCACGACGAAAGCGACGTTGAACAACAGCCCGGCCTGCGGCAGCCCGGCCAGCAGCGGGAACATCGCCAGCACGATGGGCACCGCGCCGCGCAGGCCCACCCAGCTGATGAACCAGGTCTCCCGGGCGCTGAAGCGGAAAGGCCACAGGCACAGCCACACCGCCACCGGCCGTGCCACCAGGATCAGCACCGCGGCGATGGCCAGTCCCGGCAGCCAGCTCTCGGCCAGGTCGGATGGCGTCACCAGCAGGCCCAGCAGCAGGAACATGCCGGCCTGCGCCAGCCAGGCGTAGCCGTCCATCGCCGCGAGCGTGGGCGCCACGGCCTCGGCGGCGCGATTGGCCACGATCAGGCCGAACAGGTACACCGCCAGGAAGCCAGAACCGCCCAACCAGCCAGTGGCGGCGAAGACCGACAAACCGGCTGCGCCGATCAGCAAGGCCAGGATGCCGCCGCCCGTGTCGCGCGCTGCCACGCGCCGCAGCAGGAAGGCCATCGCGAAGCCCGAACCGATGCCCAGTGCCGCGCCCAGGCCGAACTGCTGGGCAAAGCCTTTCAGCATCGTCAGCCAGGCGGAGTCGCCCGCACCTTGAACCACCCCGGTGCCGCCCAGCAGCGCGATGAAGGCCAGCGTCAGGTACACCGCCATCGGGTCGTTCACGCCCGACTCGATCTCCAGCGTGGCGGCCACGCGCTCGTTCAGCGTCACGCCGGAACGCGTGAGCAGTGAAAACACTGCCGCCGCATCGGTGCTGCCGACGATGGCGCCCAGCAGCATGGCCTGGCCCCAGCCCAGGTCGAGGAACAGCACGGCCGCGGCCGCGGTGATGCCGGCACACAGCAGCACGCCCACCGTGGCCAGCAGCGACGCCGGCTTCAGCCCGGTGCGGAAGGTGGAAAACGCGGTGCGCATGCCGCCGTCGAGCAGGATGATGGCAAGCGCCAGGTTGCCCACCCAGAAGCTGAGGCGGAAGTCGTTGAAGCGATAGCCGCCGGGGCCGTCCTCACCGGCCAGCACACCGGCCAGCAGGAACACGAGCAGGAAGGAAAAGCCGATGCGCGCCGAGAACAGGCCGGCCAGCACGCTGAAGAAGACCAGGGCAGAAGCAGCAAGCAGGGGAACGTTGACGAAATCCATGGCCCAAGTATCCCAGCGGCGGGCATGGCTCCGTGCTGGTTTCGGCCGCACCACACAATGCCGGGATGACAAGCGCCCTGGCTCCCCCCCGCGTGCTGCCGCGGCTGGTGCTGGCGCAGTTCGCGGGCACCTCCCCCTGGTTCGCGGTGAACGCGGTGATGCCCGACCTGCAGCAGGCCTATGGCTGGCCCGACAGCGCCCTGGGCACGCTGACATCGGCCGTGCAGTTCGGCTTCATCCTGGGCACGCTGGTGTTTGCGCTGGGCGGCGTGGCCGACCGCTACAACGCCCGCCGGGTCTTCCTGCTGTGTGCGCTGGCGGCGGCGGGCTGCACGCTGGCGGCGCTGGCGGCCGTGGTCTGGGCGGCCGACCTGGCGGCACTGCATGTGCTGCGCGCTGCCACGGGCTTCTTCCTGGCCGGCATCTACCCGGTGGGCATGAAGATCGCCGCGCAGTGGTATCCCAGCCGGCCCGGCGGCGGGGCCGACAGCGGCGGGCTGGGCAACGCGCTGGGCTGGCTGGTGGGGGCGCTGGTGCTGGGCTCGGCCAGCCCGCATGCGCTGCGCGGGCTGCTGGCGGCGCTGCCCTCAGACACCCTGCCCTGGGGCGGGGTGATGGTGGGCGTGGCGGCCCTGGCGGTGGCTGGCGGGCTGCTGGTGGCGCTGGGCCTGCCCGATGCGCCAGGGGCCCCGGCTGCGGGCAGCGCGGGCATGGCGCCACCCCGGCCGGGCCTGCGCACGCACCTGCGCGCACTGGGGTCGCTATGGACCGAACGCCGGGTGCGCGCCTCGGCCTTCGGCTACTTCGGCCACATGGTCGAGCTGTACACGCTGTGGGTGCTGATGCCGTTGATCCTGGCCACCCGGCTGCAGGGGCCGGGGCTGTCCTGGGCGGCCTTCTTCGTGCTGGGTGCGGGCATGCTGGGCTGCGTGCTGGGTGGCATCGTCGCCCGGCGCCGCGGAAGTGCGCGCGTGGCCACGGTGCAGTTGGCCACCAGCGGCCTGTGCTGCGCCATCGCCCCCTGGGCGCTGGGCGCTCCCGACCTGCTGTTCGCGCTGTGGCTGGTGGTGTGGGGCATCACCGTGGCCGGCGACTCGCCGCAATTGTCGACGCTGACCGCGCGCAACGCGCCTGCGCACGCCGTGGGCAGCGTGCTCACCTTCACCAACTGCATCGGCTTCGCGATCTCCATCGTCAGCATCGAGTTCTTCGTGCGCTGGGCCGCCCAGGCACCCCTGGCCACCGTACTGCCCTGGCTGGGGCTGGGGCCGCTGCTGGGCGTGCTGGCGCTGCGGCCGCTGTGGCGCGGCGAACGCGGCGGCTAGACGCCCATGTCCTTGAAGACATCGCGCGCCTGGCGAAAGCTGTCCATCGATGCCGGCACGCCGCAGTAGATGGCGGTCTGCAGCAGCACTTCGCGGATCTCGTCCTTCGTCACGCCGTTGTTCAGCGCACCGCGCAGGTGCAGCCGCAGTTCGTGCGGGCGGTTCAGCGCGGTCAGCATGGCCAGGTTGATCAGGCTGCGGGTCTTGCGGTCCAGGCCGGGGCGGTTCCAGATGTCGCCCCAGGCGTACTGGGTCACCAGCTGCTGCAGGTCGCGGCTGAAGTCGTCGGCGTTGGCCATGGCGGCGTCGACGTAGTCGGCACCCAGTACTTCACGGCGGGTGTTCAGGCCGCGGTCGAACAGGTCTTGGTTCATGGTGTGGGCGGGGGGTGGTGAAGGAGAGGAAGCGCGCTAGAGTGGGGCATCGCGTTCCGTGCACGGGAGAGATGATGAACCCACTTCAGCGCCGCCAGATCTTGCAACTGCTGGGTGCCAGCGCCATGCTGGCCCTGCCCGGCGCGGCCGCCCTGGCCCAGGGCGCCGCACCAGTGCGGCTGCTGGTGGGTTTTCCACCCGGCGGCGGCACCGACGCCATCGCCCGGCTGCTGGCCGAAAAGCTGAAGGACGAACTCGGTGCGCCGGTCATCGTCGAGAACAAGGCCGGTGCTGGCGGCCAGCTGGCCGCGCAGGCGCTGAAGGCCGCGGCGCCCGACGGGACCACGCTGTTCCTGAGCCACGACCACACCGTGTCGATCCTGCCGCTGGTGGTGAAGAACCCCGGCTTCGACCCGGCGCGCGACTTCGTGCCCGTGGCCGGCTTCGCCAGTTTCGCCAACGCCGTGGCGCTGAGCGGCGGCACGCCGGCCAAGGGGCTGGCCGAGTACTTCGCCTGGGTGAAGGGCAGCGGCGGCGGCAAGGGCTCGGTGGGCATTCCGGCGCCAGCGTCGGTGCCCGAATTCCTGGTGAAGGTGATGGCCCAGCGCGCCGGTCTCGACCTGGTTCCCGTGCCTTACCGCGGCAGTGCGCCGATGATGCAGGACATGCTGGGCAACCAGATCGCTGCCGGCGTGGGCAGCATCCCCGACTTCATCGAGAACCACCGCGCCGGCAAGCTGCGCATTGCCGCGGTGATGGGTGCGCAACGCCAGGCCGCCCTGCCCGAAGTGCCCACGCTGACCGAAGCCGGCATCCCCGGCTTCGAGGAACTGCCGTACTACGGCGTGTTCGCCCCCGCCGGCACCCCCGGCACGAAGATCGAGGCGTTTTCCGCAGCCCTGGCCAAGGTGCTGGCCCAGACCGAGGTGCGTGACCGCCTGACCACCATGGGCCTGAACGTCGCCCACATGCCCGCCGCGCAGCTGGCCACGCGCGAGCGCGCCTACACCGGCACCTGGGCGCGCATCATCCAGGCCAGCGGGTTCACGCCACAGTAGCGCTGGCGCAGGCCACCGGAAGGCCGGCCTGCGCACGGGGCCTGGCGGAACGACAGCGCCGGACGCCGGCGAAAACGCCTGCAGCCTCAGCCGCGCCCGCTGCCGCTCCATCTGCCTGAATTCACCCCGGTTGATGTTCGACAGTTGCGGCACAAGGTTGATCCGCTCACTCGCCCCACCAAACAGCGTGGCAATCAGATGGTCGCCATCGCAGCCTTCGCCACCGGCATGGCCTGCCGCCGCCTGCTGCCAGGTGTTGCGATCGGCGCGGCTGACATCCAGCACCCCTTCGGCCCGCAGCACGCGCCCCGCGCCGTCGGTCACGTAAGCGTGGCCGTTGTCGAGCAAGTAGGTGGCATTGGGCCTGAGCTGGCCATTCAGCGCCGCATTCCAGTGGTCGCGTGAGCCGTTGCGCGCGATGATGAGTTCCAGCCTTACGGCCTGGGCTCGGCTACTGACTTCAGCAACGCGGGCCTCTGTCGCCGCCGCGACGACCCGGCTCTCGGCCCTGACGGCCTGCGCCAGATCATCAGCATTGCCGCCCGTGCGGATCGCCGCGGCCGCCGCGGTGATGCTTTTGCCTGCCCCGCCAGCAAGGTCCAATGCATTGGTCGGCATCAGCGCCTCATTCAGCGCCTCATTCAGCGCGTACAGCGAGCCAAACATGATGACTTCGGCTTCGCTCAGCCCCCCGGCTTCGGCCTGGGCGTTGAGGTAGTCGCGCGTGCGCTGCTGGAAGTCCTGCAGGGCCGGGATGTCCAGCAAGCTCAGGCCCTCCGCTGCGAGGTCCAGGCCTTGCGCGGCGATGTACTTGCCTTGCTGGTACAGGTCGCCCAGGGGGCCTCCGAGTCGCTCGGCCAGGTCATCGGGCAGCGTGATGCGCCGGCCGGTCACCGTCACCGTGGGCAGTTGAATGACCTGTCCGTTCTCGCCCACCCGAACCGGGTCCGGCTCGACCTCCGCGTCGGGTGGCGCGGGTTCTACCGCGCCCAGCGCGGCGCGCTCAGGCAGGACTTCCTTCAGTGCCACGTCGTGCGTTTCGTCGGGCACGGAGTAGCCCCGCACCGTGCGCGCGTCAGCGCCAGCCGCGACCACGTTGTTCAGGGCCAGCGACTGCTCGAGGTCCGATGGCAGACATTGCGTGGCCAGCGCTGCTTGCAGCTGCCGGTATTGCTCTGTCGCCAGGTCGTTCGCATCCACCATCCCCGGCATCAGGTGGCCATCGTCATCGAACACAGGCCCCTGAACGTGGGCCCCGGCGCGGGCCGTGTCGCATCGAGCCCGGCATTCACGACACTGCCCACCAGTTCGCTGGCAAACGCGTACTGCAGGTCGTCCGGGCTGCCCAGGGTGCGCACGGCCGAGGAGAACACGCGTGCCATGCCGCGCGCGGCGATGGCTTCGCCCGCCGTCATCGTGCCGGCCTTCACCGCATCGTCGATGCTCCTGTTCATCTGGGCACCGCTCAGTTCGGCCAGGCCCGAGGCGAGGCCAGCGATGGCCCCGTCTTCGAACTTGCCGCCCAGCAGGGCCTGGATGCCGCCTTGCACGGTCATCCGCGCCACCACACCGGCTGCGGCGCTGCCGCCCAGGGCGTTGCCCACGGGGCCCACCAGCCCGGCGGTGAGCGCCCCGCTGAGCGCGCCGCGCAGCACGTTCTTCAGGCTCAGGTCGCCGTTCATCGCGCCGCTGACGAAGGAGCCGGCCGCGCCGGCGGCCGCCGCCGAGCCGATGACGCCCCAGCCGGCACTGGCCGCGGCCCCGCCCGTCACCCAGGCCGCGGCGGCGACGAAGGCGACTTGCACGACGGTCTCGAACCAGTCGCGTTTCTGGTGGATGTTGCTGTGGTGGGTGGCCCAGCCGGCGTCGAAGTCGAAGCCGACCGCGCTGTCGTTGTTCAGCCGCCGCAGTTCGTTGTGGCTCATCGGCCCGCCGGGGCCGCCCATCTGCCAGTTCGGGTTGTCGAAGCCGATGTGGCTGACGACACGTGCACCGCTTTCGTCGGTGGCCCAGGTGGTGTGGCTCTGGCCGTAGAAGCTGGCGAAGGCCTGGTGGGCCGCACCGCTTTGCTGCAGGTACCAGGCGGTGAAGCGGTCGGGGTCGCCCATGGCGCACCGACCTGGGCCCGGTAGTGGCCGGCGAAGGCGGCTTCGCTGAATTCGACGTGGCGGCCGGCCGGCTGGCCATAGACGGGGTCGCTTTCGTCGTAGCCAATGACTTGCGGGCCGGCGCCGGGGTCGGCGATGAAGACGGTGGCGGCGCCGCTAGCGAGTCGTCAGCGGCCGGGGGCAGTGGGGCGGCAGATGTTCAGGCAGCTCGAAGGGCTCGAAGTCTTCGCGGTGACTCAGCTCGGTGCGGCCAAGACTCTTTGCCAGTCGATCTTCCTTTGCCCGCCGGACACGATCCATACGAAGTAGTCCGCCGCCAATGACGGCGTTTCGAAGATCGCCAGCATTGCACGCTTGCCACGCTCTTCAGCATAGACGCAAACGCCGCCCGCAAAGCAATCCAACCCGTAGGGCTCGTCTTGCACAGCAGAACCCAGGTCAGGGGCCTGGTCCAACCTCCACTCGGGGTGGGCAACGCCATCCAGAGCATCGGCAATCAGCAGGAATACCCGCCTGAGATCTTGCACCGTCGATCCCGGTGCAAGACCGCTGCGCGCCTTGCCAGATGTCATCGCATCTGCGGCGTAGTCTGGAAGGAGGACTGATTTCATGGGCCGACTTTGCGGATGTACCCAAGTTTCTCGAGATCCGCAATCGACACTCCGATGCCTTTCGCGGTGTCGAACTGTATGCCCATACCGGGCTTCCCGAACCAAGGCATGACGTTGCTCTGCTCGACCGTGAAGCTCCTCACCACGATGTACTCGTCACGAATGCCCAGATTGGCACTGGGGCGCAGCGCCCGCTGGTCGACCGCGACTTCCACTGGCGACAAGAAGCTGCTCGTAGGGGTTGTACCGCCAAACCGGTCCAGCCGGGTGCCGGGCTGCAGCGTCGCCTGGAGCTGTGTGCCGGGAATGGCGCCATCTCCCGGCGGCCACCAGACTTTGCCATCTGAAGTCCGCCAGCCAGCAGCCCGGGCGGCTGCCATCTGTTGGGCAGCCTGCGTGAACATGTCGCCGTCGCGTCCGAAGTTGTTGGCGATGCGCATTGCAATGTCATCGCCGAGCTGTACACCCGCGAAGGCACTACGGATGTCCGCCACGCGCGTGACCACCGATTGGGTGGCGCTGATCAGCACCCGCCCCCCAGCTGTGCTTGCTGAGACACCCAGGCGCGCAAGTGCTTCCACCCCACCGACGACTTGCGCAAGGTCGGTTGTAAGCTTGCCCAATTGCTGTCCCGTTCCACGCAGATCACCAGCGTTGAACGCGTCTTCCAGCATCTGGATGTCCACCCGGACTCGATCTATCACGTCCTGCCTGAATTGGCCTCTGGCTTCCGCAGACGTCAGCAGCGCTCGAACGCCGTTGACAAACTGCATAGGGGCGCTCGCGACTTCGACCAAGGCCTGGCCCGTCGCCAGGATCGAAATGCCTGCTCCCTCGGCAAACCCTGCCAGCACCTCGGCCGATCGAGCGAGCTCGGCACCCAACCCAGCGTTGACGATCTGATCGCGTGGCACGCCCAGCTGATCAGCGATGCGTTCTGCCGCGGTACGGTCGTCTGTTTCCGGTGCCCCACCGAAAGGATCGGGTATCAGCTTGCCATCGTCGTCAAAAGCCAGTCTGGGCGCTGGCGCCAAACCAGCATGAGGCGCTACCGCCTCCGTAGTGCCTTGTGGGACGATGGGCGAGAGCTCGTGACCGGCATGCGGCTCGACGGGGTTGGCACCCGACTCATTGCCACGCCGGGCCATGATGGCATCGTTGCTTGCCTCCCACTCCAGCTGCCGTTGCGCCTGCTGTGCCGAGTCCAGCCCGTCCGTCACCAGGTCGTTCAGAAAGCCGCTGGCCACGGCAAATCCTGGGTCGTCTGGATCGCCCATGGCGCGAATCGCGCTGCTCACCACTCGGCCCATGATCCTGGCGGCGAAGGCCTCGCCGTCTGTCATGGTTTTCGCTTCCACTGCCTTACCGATGCTCGCATTGATCTGCCCAGCTGCCAGTGTGGCGAGTCCAGACGCCAGACCGGCCAGCGCTCCGTCCTGGAAGCGCCCGCCCAGAAGCGCCTGGATCCCACCTTGCACGGTCATGCGCGCCGCCAGACCGCCAACCGCGCCGCCGCCGAGGGCGTCGCCGACGGGGCCAACCAGGCCGACAGTCAAGGCACCACTCAGCGCGCCGCGCAGAACCCCCTTCAAGCTCAGATCGCCGTTCATGGCGCCGCTGACAAACGATCCTGCCGCACCGGCTCCCGCCGCCGAGCCCACCACGCCCCATCCGGCACCTGCTGCAGCACCAGCCGTGAAGTAGCTGGCGGCTGCCACGAACGCCACCTGCACGACGGTCTCGAACCAGTCGCGTTTCTGGTGGATGTTGCTGTGGTGGGTGGCCCAGCCGGCTTCGAAGTCGAAGCCGACCGCGCTGTCG
>LNET01000071.1 GCA_001464055.1 Burkholderiales bacterium Ga0077543 | reverse complement strand
GATGAGCGTCTACGAAGGCATCCCGCACCTGCTGGCGCCGGTGGTCACCGACATGAAGCAGGCCGCCAATGCCCTGAACTGGGCGGTGGGCGAGATGGAGCGCCGCTACAAGCTGCTCAGCAAGATGGGCGTGCGCAACCTGGCGGGCTACAACAAGAAAATCGCCGAAGCGGATGAGCGCGGCGAGAAGATCGGCAACCCCTTCAGCCTGACGCCCGACGCGCCCGAACCGCTGGAGCGCCTGCCGCACCTGGTCATCGTGATCGACGAACTGGCCGACCTGATGATGGTGGTGGGCAAGAAGATCGAGGAACTGATCGCCCGGCTGGCGCAGAAGGCGCGGGCCGCCGGCATCCACTTGATTTTGGCCACCCAGCGGCCCAGCGTCGACGTCATCACCGGCCTGATCAAGGCCAACATCCCCACGCGGCTGAGCTTCCAGGTCAGCAGCAAGATCGACAGCCGCACCATCATCGACCAGATGGGTGCCGAAGCGCTGCTGGGCCAGGGCGACATGCTCTACCTGACTCCCGGTGGCGGCCTGCCGGTGCGGGTGCACGGCGCTTTCGTCAGCGACGACGAGGTGCACCGCGTCGTCAGCTATCTGAAGACCCAGGGCGAGCCGAACTACATCGAAGGCATCCTGGAAGGTGGCATCCTCGACGGTGGCGAGGTCGACGCCGCGCTGGGCGGTGGCGGTGGTGGCGACATCGGCCCTGGCGGCGAGAGCAACGCGCTGTACGACCAGGCCGTGGCCGTGGTGCTGCAGCACCGCAAGGCCAGCATTTCGCTGGTGCAAAGGCACCTGCGCATCGGCTACAACCGCGCCGCACGCCTGCTGGAACAAATGGAGCTGCAGGGAGTCGTATCGGGCATGGGGCACAACGGCAACCGGGACATCCTCGTCCCGAAACGAGACGAATGAAATCCATCTTCAGGCAGGCTCTTGCCGCGGGCCTGCTCGCCAGTGCCACGCTGGCCCAGGCCGATGCCGTCGGCACCCTGCGCGATTTCGTGCGCGACGTGAAATCCGGCAAGTCGGCATTCACGCAAACCGTGACCGCTGCCGACGGCGTGCGCAAGAAGCAAAGCAGCGGTGAATTCGAGTTCGCCCGCCCCGATCGCTTCCGCTTCGCCTACACCCGGCCGTTCGAGCAGCTCATCGTCGGCGACGGCCAGAAGGTCTGGATTTTCGACGCCGACCTGAACCAGGCCAGTTCACGCGCCGTCGGCAAGGCGCTGGGCGCCACGCCCGCAGCCTTGCTGGCCGGCGATTCGCTGGAAGCCGATTTCGTGCTCAGCAACGCGCCTGCAGCCGATGGCCTGGAGTGGGCCCTGGCCACACCGAAGGTCAAGGACGGCGCCTTCCAGAGCATGCGCGTGGGCTTCAAGGGCCGTGAGCTGGCAGCTGTCGAAATCCTGGACAGCTTCGGCCAGCGTTCGATGCTGCGCTTTGCCGGCTTCGTGCCCAATGCCGCGATCGCCCCTGAGCGCTTCCGCTTCGTGCCGCCGGCCGGCGCCGACGTCATCGAACAGTAGCTGCCGCGCGCATGCAGGACAGCCTCTTCGAAGGCGAGGCAGCGTCGCCTGGCGGCCTGCCGCCGCTGGCCGAACGGCTGCGGCCGCAGCGCTTGCAGGACGTGGTCGGTCAGCGCCATCTGCTGGCGCCGGGACGGCCGCTGCACCTGGCCTTCAGCACCCGCCGGCTGCCCTCGATCATCCTCTGGGGCCCGCCTGGCGTGGGCAAGACCACCCTGGCCAGGCTGCTGGCCGGCGCCACCGAAGCTCACTTCATCACCTTGTCGGCCGTGCTCGCGGGCGTGAAGGACATCCGCGAAGCCGTGGAGCAGGCGCGTGCGCTGCAGCAGGCCGGCCGCGCCACCGTGGTCTTCGTCGACGAGGTGCACCGCTTCAACAAGGCGCAGCAGGACGCCTTCCTGCCGCATGTCGAGTCAGGCCTGTTCAGCTTCATCGGCGCGACCACCGAGAACCCGTCGTTCGAGGTCAATGCAGCGCTGCTGTCGCGCGCCAGCGTGCATGTGCTGCAGGCGCTGGGCGACGACGAACTGGCGGAATTGCTGCAGCGCGCCCAGGCCCTGCTCGCGGCTCCCCCGTTGAGCGCTGGCGCACGCACGCAGCTGCTCGGCCATGCCGACGGCGACGCGCGCCGCCTGCTCAACGCCTACGAAAACCTGGTGGCGGCGCACCCCGGCGTGGCCGAGCTCGACGAAGCGCGGCTTGAACAGACCCTGGGCCAGATGCTGCGTCGCAGCGACAAGGGCGGCGACGTCTTCTACGACCAGATCTCGGCCTTGCACAAGTCGGTGCGCGGCAGCGACCCCGACGGCGCGCTGTACTGGCTGGCGCGCATGCTCGACGGCGGCATGGACCCGCGCTACATGGCGCGTCGCCTGGTGCGCATGGCCTGTGAAGACATCGGTCTGGCCGACCCGCGGGCGCTGCGCCTGGCGCTGGACGCGGCCGAGGTCTACGAACGGCTGGGCTCGCCCGAAGGTGAACTGGCCCTGGCCGAAGCCGCCGTCTACCTGGCGATGGCACCCAAGTCCAATGCCGTGTACAAGGCCTGGAACAGCGTTCGCGCACTGGTGCAGGGCGAAGGCACGCGGCCCGTGCCCGTGCATCTGCGCAATGCCCCGACGCGACTCATGAAGGATCTTGGCCATGGCGCCGGGTACCGCTATGCGCACGACGAGCCGGGTGCCTTTGCCGCGGGCGTGGACTACCTGCCCGAGGGGCTTGCCGGCCGGCGCTTCTACGAACCCGCACCCCGCGGGCTGGAGTTGCGCATTGCCGAGCGCCTGGCCGAACTGCGTGCGCTGAATGCCGAAGCTGCAGCCACTGTCGCCCAGGGCGGCGCAGTCGGCCCGCGGGGGTAGGTAACTCCCACGCCAGCCTGGCAAGGGTGGCACCTAGAATCGCGCCGCGGCGAAGGCCGGCCAGCTTCTTGCATGGCATGAGCCTATCGACGAGAACGCAGTGACTCAGGAGCCCCCTTCCCGATGGAAACCTTCTTCCAGCAGATCATCAACGGTCTGGTACTCGGCAGCATGTACGCGCTGGTCGCCCTGGGCTACACCATGGTCTACGGCATCATCAACCTGATCAACTTTGCCCATGGCGAGGTGCTGATGGTGGGCGCCATGGTCAGCTGGACAGTGGTCACCACCATGGCTGCTGTCGGCATCCCGGGCTGGTTCCTGATGCTCATCTCGGTGGCCTGTGCCATCACCGTGTGCGCAGCCCTGAACTACAGCATCGAGAAACTGGCCTACCGACCACTGCGCAATGCGCCCCGGCTGGCGCCTCTGATCACGGCCATGGGCATGAGCCTGCTGCTGCAGACGCTGGCCATGATCATCTGGAAGCCCAACCCCAAGCCTTATCCGCTGCTGCTGCCCACCGAGCCCATCGACCTGGGCGGACCCGTCATCAGCGTCACGCAGTGCCTGATCCTGGGCCTGACGGCGGTCATCCTGGCTGGCCTGATGTACCTGGTGAACAAGACCAAGCTCGGCCGCGCCATGCGCGCCACCGCCGAAAACCCGCGCGTGGCTGCTCTGATGGGCGTGAAGCCCGACATGGTCATCTCGGCCACCTTCATCATCGGCGCGGCGCTGGCTGCGGTGGCGGGTGTCATGTGGGCCGCGAACTACGGCACCGTCCAGCATTCGATGGGCTTCCTGCCCGGCCTGAAGGCCTTCACCGCAGCGGTGCTGGGTGGCATCGGCAACCTGGCAGGTGCGGTCGTCGGCGGCATCCTGCTGGGGCTGGTCGAGGCGCTCGGTGCGGGCTATCTGGGCACCCTGACGGGCGGCATCCTGGGCAGCCACTACGCCGACATCTTCGCCTTCGTGGCGCTGATCCTCGTGCTCACGCTGCGGCCGCAGGGCCTGCTGGGTGAGCGCGTGGCCGACAGGGCGTGACTGAAATGCAGAGCATGCGCAACAAGATCATCGTCTTCGTCCTGTGCGCCATCGGCCTGATGGCGCTGCCCCTGCTGATGCAGGCTGGCGGCCTGGGTGCGGGCTGGGTCCGCATCCTGGCGCTGGCCATGCTGTACGTGCTGCTGGCGCTGGGCCTGAACATCGTGGTGGGCTATGCGGGCCTGCTCGACCTGGGCTTTGTCGCCTTCTATGCGGTGGGTGCCTACATGTACGCGCTGCTGGCCAGCCCGCATCTCAGCGAGAACTTCGCCTGGATCGCCGCGGCCTTTCCGAACGGCTTGCACACGCCCATCTGGGCCGTCATCCCGCTGGCGGCGGGGCTGGCGGCCATTGCCGGCGTGCTGCTGGGCACCCCCGTGCTGAAACTGCGGGGCGACTACCTGGCCATCGTCACGCTGGGTTTCGGCGAAATCATCCGCGTGTTCATGAACAACCTGGAGCACCCGGTCAACATCACGAACGGCCCACGCGGACTGGACCGCATCGACTCGCTCACCTTCTTCGGCCTGGACTTCGGCAAGCGCCTGGAAATCGGCGGTTTCGTCATCCCCTCGGTCACGCTGTACTACTACCTGTTCCTGGTGCTGGTGGTCGTCAGCGTCGTCATCTGCCACCGGCTCGAGATGAGCCGGATCGGCCGCGCCTGGATGGCCATCCGCGAAGACGAGATCGCTGCCAAGGCCATGGGCATCAACACCCGCAACATGAAGCTGCTGGCCTTCGCGATGGGCGCCACCTTCGGCGGTGTGGCCGGCGCCATGTTCGCGTCGTTCCAGGGCTTCGTTTCGCCCGAGTCGTTCAGCCTGCAGGAAAGCATCATGATCGTGGCCATGGTGGTGCTGGGCGGCATGGGCCACCTGCCCGGCGTCATTCTGGGCGCGGTGCTGCTGGCGGCGCTACCCGAAGTGTTGCGTTATGTGGCCGGGCCGCTGCAGCAGATGACAGGGGGTCGCCTGGACGCCTCGATCCTGCGCCAGTTGCTCATCGCCCTGGCCATGATCTCCATCATGCTGCTGCGCCCGCGCGGCCTGTGGCCGGCGCGCGAACACGGCAAGGGCGCGGCCCAGCCCGTGCCCGCCAGCGGGAGCGCGGCATGAGCACGGTTCTGAACGTCCAGGGCGTCAGCAAGCGCTTCGGCGGGCTGCAGGCGCTTTCCGACGTCGGCCTGAAGATCGAATCGGGGCAGGTCTACGGCCTGATCGGTCCGAACGGCGCCGGCAAGACCACGTTCTTCAACGTCATCACCGGCCTGTACACGCCCGACAGCGGCAGCTTCGAGCTGGGTGGCCAGCCTTACAAGCCGAGTGCCGTGCACGAAGTGGCCAAGCAGGGCATTGCGCGCACTTTCCAGAACATTCGCCTGTTCGCCGAAATGACGGCATTGGAGAACGTCATGGTGGGCCGCCACGTGCGCACGAAGTCAGGCCTGGTCGGGGCCGTGTTCCGCACTGCCGGCTTCAAGGCCGAGGAAGCCGGCATCGCCCAGCGAGCGCAGGAACTGCTGGACTACGTGGGCATCGGCCGCTATGCCGATTTCCGCGCCCGCACCCTGAGCTATGGCGACCAGCGGCGACTGGAGATCGCACGCGCGCTGGCCACCGACCCCAAGCTGATCGCGCTGGACGAACCGGCGGCGGGCATGAACGCCACCGAGAAGGTGGTGCTGCGCGAACTGATCGACCGCAT
Organism: Burkholderiales bacterium Ga0077543; assembly: GCA_001464055.1. Taxonomy (GTDB): domain Bacteria; phylum Pseudomonadota; class Gammaproteobacteria; order Burkholderiales; family Burkholderiaceae_C; genus Rubrivivax. The sequence continues at coordinate 40,373 of LNET01000071.1, read as the reverse complement.
CCGCAAGGATGGCCGCACCATCCTGCTGATCGAGCACGACGTGAAACTGGTGATGGGTCTGTGCGACCGCATGACCGTGCTGGACTACGGCAAGCAGATCGCCGAAGGCACCCCGGCCGAGGTGGTGAAGAACGAGAAGGTGATCGAGGCCTATCTGGGCACGGCCAAGCACTGAAGCGACCCTGAAAGTACGCGATGGCAGCATGCATGTTGAAGGTTTCGGGCCTCAAGGTGGCCTACGGTGGCATCCAGGCCGTCAAGGGTGTCAGCTTCGAGGTCTTCGAAGGTGAATTGGTCAGCCTGATCGGTGCCAACGGTGCCGGCAAGACGACGACGCTGAAGGCCATCACCGGCACGCAGCCACTGGCCGAGGGCTCGATCGACTACCTGGGCAAGCCGATCAGGGGGCAGGGTGCCTGGGACCTGGTGCGCCAGGGCCTGGTGATGGTGCCGGAAGGCCGTGGCACCTTCACGCGCATGACGATCACCGAGAACCTGCAGATGGGCGCCTTCATCCGCAACGACAACGAGATCGACGCCGACATCGACAAGGTCTTCGAACTGTTCCCGCGCCTGAAGGAGCGCCGCGCGCAGCTGGCCGGCACGATGAGCGGCGGCGAACAGCAGATGCTGGCGATGGGCCGTGCCTTGATGGCTCGTCCGAAAGTACTGCTGCTGGATGAACCCAGCATGGGCCTGAGCCCGATCATGGTCGACAAGATCTTCGAGGTCGTGGCCGACATCCACAGGCGCGGCACCACCGTGCTGCTGGTCGAACAGAACGCCAGCCGTGCCCTGGGTCTGGCCGACCGGGGCTATGTGATGGATTCTGGTGAAGTCACCATGAGCGGAGAAGCCAAGGCCCTGCTGAACGACCCGAAGGTGCGGGCGGCCTACCTGGGCGAGTAAAGCGTCACGCGCCGCGCGGCAGCCCTCCATCAGGGGGCTGTGGCCATACCTGGCGGGTGGCTATGATCCAGGCTCGAATAAGCATGCGCCGTTTTCAGGTGCTGTTGCTCAGGCCTTCCGGCATTGCTACAAGGACAAGACATGACCCACCCCACTCCTATCGCTCTGGCTGTTGCGGCTGAAACCGGCAGCGGTCACGCAGCTCGATGGTTGCGCCTGGCGGCTGCCTCGGCTGCCGTGGCGGCGCTTTCCGGTTGCGTGGCGACTGCGCCGAAGATGGGCGAAAACAAGGGCACAGTGACTGGCGCAGCGGGTGGCTCTACAACCGACAACAGCAATAGTGCGCTCGAGAAATGTACCGAGACGCTGGGCACGCTGGCGATGGAGGAAGACGTCAACGCGCCCTGGTATTTCCAGTTGCGTGAGTTCCAGCTCGGCTCGACGCTGCCCGTGCTGCGCCTGATGATCCAGCAGAGCAACTGCTTCGTCATCGTCGAACGTGGCCGCGCAATGAACAACATGATGCGCGAACGCGAACTGCAGCAAAGCGGCGAAATGCGCGGCGGCAGCAGTTTCGGCCAGGGCCAGATGGTCGCTGCCGACTACACGATGAGCCCGAGCATCCAGTTCTCCGGCAAGACCGGTGGTGCAGCAGCCGGTCTTGCGTCGGGCTTCGGTGTGCTGGGCGCGGTGGCCGGCGTGGTGGCCGGCAGCATGAGCAAGAACGAGGCGTCCACGACGCTGCTGCTCATCGACAACCGCTCTGGCGTGCAGATCTCGGCGGCCGAAGGTACGGCCGGCAACATGGACTTCGGCATCTTCGGTGCAGCCTTCACCGGTGGACTGGGCGCCGGCGGTGGCGGTTACGCCAAGACGCCACAGGGCAAGGTCATCGTCACGGCGTTTGCCGATTCCTACAACCAGATGGTCAAGGCCCTGCGCAACTACAAGGCTCAGACCGTGAAGGGTGGCCTGGGCACGGGCGGCCGCCTGGGCGTAGACGGCAACCAGACCGGCGCCCCGACGGCCGCACCTGCACCAGCGCCGCGTGCGGCACCTGCTGCCGCGCCCGCGCCGGCGCCGCGGGCTGCCCCAGCCGCTGCGCCCCGAGCCCCTGCCGCCAGGCCACCGGCAACGACACCGCGCCCCGCCACCGCAGCGCCGGCACCCAGGCCGAAGTGATGATGCGCTGAAGCTTTTCCCGGCCATGCTGGCACGCAGTGCCAGGCCGGGATGGGTCGGTGGTCAGGCTGGTATGGCCTTGTCCGCCTCCGACGTGAAGGCGTCGGCGAAAAACTCTTCGGGCGGCAAACCGCACTGCGCAACGAAGTCGCGCTCGGCCGATTCCACCATCACCGGTGCGCCGCAGGCATACACCTGATGACCCGACAGGTCGGGAAAGTCCTGCATCACCGCCTGGTGCACGAAGCCGATGCGGCCGTGCCAGTCGTCTTCTGGCCTGGCCTCTGACAGCACCGGCACATAGCTCAGGTTCGGCATCTCGGCCGCGGCCTGCAAGGCCCAGTCGTGCAGGTACAGGTCGGCGCGGCGTCGTGCGCCCCAGTACAGCACGGCAGGCCGGTCGATGGCCTTGTGCTGCATCTGTTCGATGATGGCCTTGATGGGCGCAAAGCCCGTGCCGCTGGCCAGCAGCACCATCGGCTTGACCGATTCCTCGCGCAGGAAGAAGCTGCCGAAGGGGCCTTCCATGCGCAGGATGTCCTTCTCCTTCATCGCGCCGAAGACATGGTCGGTGAAGCGCCCGCCGGGCATGTGGCGCACATGCAGTTCGATCGCCGGCGGGCTGCCCAGCAGGTGCGGCGCATTGGCCATGCTGTAGCTGCGCCGCATGCCGCCCTGCAGGATGAATTCCACGTACTGGCCGGCGCGGTACTGCAGGTTCTGGTTCGCCGGCAGCTGCAAGCGCAGCACCGCCACGTCGGCGCTGGGGCGGGTGATGCCGAGCACCCGGCTGGGCAGCTTCAGCACGGGGAATTCGCCCGCGCCGGGCACGCTGCGGGCTTCGACCACGCAGTCGGTCTGCGGCGTGGCACAGCAGGTCAGGATGAACCCGGCTTCCTCTTCGGCCACCGACAGCGCCTTGAGCTGGTGTGCGCCGTGGATCACGCGGCCTTCCAGCAGCCGGCTCTTGCAGGAACCGCAGGCCCCGTCGCGGCAGCCGTAGGGCAGGCCCACGCCCTGGCGGATGGCGGCGGGCAGGATGGCCTCGTCGCGGGCCACTTCGAAGCTGCGCTGCGCGGGTTGGAGAGTGATCGTGAAGCTCATGGCGGCATGCTTAAACTGATGACGGGATTGTGCCCGTCCCACCCGAAAGCCTGTTCCGAGCGATAAGCAACCCCCACCCTGGCCGCATGCCCAAACCCCCCACTTTGCTCATCATCGGCTGCGGCGACGTCGGCATGCGCGTGCTGCGTCTGCTGCAGCCCCGCTGGCGTGTGCTGGCCTTGACCTCCACGCCCACGCGCCTGGCCGAGCTGCGTGCGGCCGGTGCGATCCCGGTGCTGGGCAACCTGGATGAACGCGACAGCCTGCAGCGCCTGGCCGGCGTGGCCCGGCTGGCGCAGGCGGTGCTGCACCTGGCGCCGCCGCCGGGGCAGGGCGCTGGCGACCCGCGCACCGCCGCGCTGCTGCAGGCCCTGATGCGCGGTGGAGCACCGCCGCAGCGGCTGGTGTATGGCAGCACCACTGGCGTGTACGGCGACTGTGCCGGCGCCTTGTTCGACGAAACCCGGCCCGTGGCGCCCGCCACCGACCGCGCCCGGCGCCGTGTCGCGGCCGAGGCCCTGGTGCGTACCTACGGCCGCATCACCGGCGCGCGGGTGACGGTGCTGCGCATTCCCGGCATCTACGCTGCCGACCGGCCGGGCGGCCACCCGCGTGAACGCCTCTTGCGCGGCACGCCGGTGCTGGCGGCTGCCGACGACGTCTACACCAATCACATCCACGCCGACGACCTGGCGCGGGCCTGCGTGGCCGCGCTGCAGCGGGGCCTGCCCCAGCGCGTGGTGCATGCCAGCGACGACACCGAACTGACGATGGGCGCCTACTTCGAACTGGCCGCCGACCTGTGCGGCCTGCCGCGTCCGCCGCGCATCACGCGTGCCCAGGCACGCGAGCAGTTGAGCCCGATGCTGCTCAGCTTCATGAGCGAATCCCGCCGCCTGGACAACCGGCGGCTGAAGGCCGAACTGAAGCTGCGCCTGCGTTACCCCACGGTGCTGGAGGGCCTGCAGGGCACCTGAACGGCGGGCTCAGATGCCTTCGGCGCGGCGCAGCGTCCAGGCCCGGTCCACCGCGTGCACGGTGACTGCCAGCGGCTGCCCGCCGCGCAGGATGTTCAGGCGCACCGCGCGCTGTGGCGGCGACGTCGCCCACAGCGTTTTCCACAGTACCGCCAGCCCGGCCACCGGGGTGTCGTCGATGGCCATGATGCGGTCGCCGCGCTGCAGGCCGGCCACGTCGGCCGGGCTGTCGTCGGCCACGCGTATCACTCGCACCTCGCCGTCGGACTCGCTGCAGTTCACGCCCAGCCAGGCGCGCAAGCTGGCCTGCGAGCGGCCCTGTTCCAGCAGTTCGGCCATGACCGGCTTCAGCAGGTCCACCGGCACGAACAGATTGCCGGGCTGCCGCGGCGCACCGGGTTCGGCCGCGTCGGCCACCAGCAAGGACCCCACCCCCAGCAGTTCGCCCTGGGTGTTGAACAGGCCGGCGCCGGCGTGGTCGCGCCGGGGCGGGGCGGTGAAGAGGGCGGCGTCGAGGTGGTATTCCCAGTAGGCGGAGAACGCGCGCCGGCTGGACAGGCTGGCCATGCCGACTTCGCCCGTCTCCCCGCCGCTGGCCAGCAGCAGGGGTTCGCGCAACACCGCGCGCGTGGCGTCGCCCAGCGGTGCGGGTTCCAGGCCCAGGGGTGTCAAGGCCTGCACCAGGCCCAGGCCGGTGGCCTGGTCGTGCGCCACCACGCGGGCGGGTACGCGGCGTCCGTGGTGAGTGACGAGTTCCACCCGCTCGACTTCGAGTACCAGATAGCCGATCGTGAGCACCAGCCCGTCACGCCCGATCAGCACGCCCGAGCCCTGGCGCTCCCGCCCCAGGGTGGCCAGCGAGCGGGCGTCGGCCACGGCCTGCGCGCGCAGGCCCAGCACACTTTCGCTGGCGCGCTGCAAGGCCAGCGACTGCGCTTCGATGGCGCTGGGCCGCACGTCCTCGGCGGCTGCGGCAGGCAGCACGGACGCGGCCAATGCCAGCCAGGTGGCAAGCGTCGGGCAAGGGTTCTTCGGCGGCATGGTGACGTCTCCCGGGGCTGGACCGTGCGAGGCCGCAGCATGAAACGTTCCTGCCGCCCTGGCCGAGCCAGGGGCTTTCAAGGGGCTTGCGGCGGACCGTGCGAGGCCGCCAAACGCCAGGTTCAGCGCCTGTTCGAGCCGAACGGCGGCTGCTTGCGCCAGTAGCGGATCATCAGGTAGCCGCCCACCATGCCCCCCAGGTGGGCGAAGTGCGCCACGCCGCTGCGGTCGACGTAGCCCAGCACCAGTTCGATGGCGCCGAAGACGATGACGAAGGTGCGCGCCTTCATCGGAATGGGCGGGAACAGCGGCATGATGATGCGGTCGGGGAACAGCATGCCGAAGGCCAGGAGCAGGGCGAACAGGCCCCCCGAGGCCCCCACCGTCGGCGCGATCGACCCGGTCAGGGCCGTCACGATGAGCTGTGCCACGGCGGCTGCCAGCACGCCGGCAATCAGGAAGTGGATGTAGCGGCGCGTGCCCCATAGCCGCTCGAGTTCCGACCCGAACATCCACAGGCCCAGCATGTTGAAGAACAGGTGGAAGGTGCCGCCGTGCAGGATGCCGTAGCTCAGCATCTGCCAGGGTGCAAAAAGGCCGGTGGACAAGGGCCACAGTGCCAGCCAGCGGTCCAGGGGCAGGATGAGCTGCAGGCAGAACATCGCCGTGCAGATCAACATGATGGCTTTGGTGACTGGCGGCAGCGGCGGCATCGATGGTGGGCGGGTGCCCGGCAGGTCAGGCGGGTTGCGCGCTCGCGGCGCCGATGGTGGTGCCCGCGGCCAGACTCGAACTGGCACGCCTTGCGGCGGCGGATTTTGAATCCGCTACGTCTACCGATTTCGTCACGCGGGCACATGATCCGAAGCCTTGGCTTCGGGGCGCGCAGTATCGCATGGCCAAGCTGGTGGCACCTGCGGCCGAGCGGGCAGCACTGCCACAATGCACGGATGCAGAACTATCCCACCCTGGAAGATGCCATCGGCCGCACGCCGCTCGTGCGCATGCAGCGCGTGGCGGCGCTGGCCGAAAGCCGCGGCAACGTGGTGCTGGGCAAGCTGGAGGGCAACAATCCTGCGGGCTCGGTGAAAGACAGGCCGGCGATCGCGATGATTCGCGGTGCCGAAGCGCGAGGAGAAATCCACCCGGGCGACACGCTGATCGAAGCCACCTCGGGCAATACCGGCATCGCGCTGGCGATGGCCGCTGCCATCCGCGGCTACCGCATGGTCCTGATCATGCCGGAGGATCTGTCGATCGAGCGCGCCCAGACGATGAAGGCCTTTGGTGCCGAACTCGTGCTCACCCCGCGCTCGGGCGGCATGGAATACGCCCGCGATCTGGCCGAGCAGATGCAGCGCGAAGGCAAGGGCCGCGTGCTGGACCAGTTCGCCAACGCCGACAACCCGCGGGCCCATTTCGACAGCACCGGCCCCGAGATCTGGCAGGACACGCAAGGTCGCGTCACGCACTTCGTCAGCGCGATGGGCACCACCGGCACCATCACCGGGGTGTCGCGCTTCCTGAAGCAGCAGAACCCGGCAGTCCGCATCGTCGGCGCGCAGCCCAGTGAAGGCTCGCGCATCCCGGGCATCCGCAAGTGGCCCGAGGCCTACCAGCCCGCCATCTACGACCCGAGCCAGGTCGACGAGCTGATGCTGGTGACGCAGGCCGACGCCGAGGACATGGCCAGACGCCTGGCGCGCGAGGAAGGCCTTTTCTGCGGTCCGTCGGCCGCCGGGGCATGCTGGGTCGCGTTGCAATTGGCCAGCCGTCTGGACAACGCGACCATCGTCTTCATCGTCTGTGATCGCGGCGACCGGTATCTGTCGACCGGCATCTTCCCCGCGTGAGCTCGCTGGCTGAACCGCGTTTCTGCCAGGCCTGTGGCAGCGCTCTGCAATGGCTGGAAAGGGAAGAGGACGGCGGGCCGAAGAGCCGCCTGCGCTGCCCGGCCTGTGGCTGGACGTTGTGGAACAACCCCACACCCGTGCTGGCGGCGGTGGTCGAATGCGTGGACCGTGGCGGCAAGGTGCTGCTGGCCCGCAACGCTGCCTGGACCGGCAGGATGTTCGCGCTGATCACCGGTTTCATGGAAGCTGGGGAGACGGCCGAGCAGGGCATTGCGCGCGAGGTGCTGGAGGAAACGGCGCTGGTGGCCGAGGCGGTCGAGCTGATCGGGGTCTACGACTTCCAGCGCATGAACCAGGTCATCATTGCCTACCACGTGCGTGCCAGCGGTGAGATCAGACTGTCGCCCGAACTCGTCGAATACAAGCTGCTGGACCCGCCCGATCTGCGCTGCTGGCAGGCGGGCACGGGGCTGGCCCTGGCCGATTGGCTGCGCCGCCGGGGCATCGAACCGCAGTTCCTGGAGCGCGCCTAAAATGCGCGGCATGGACACCTCCAAAGAACTCGACGCCCGCGGTCTGAACTGCCCGCTGCCCATCCTGAAAGCCAAGAAGGCCCTGGCGGACATGGTGGCTGGCGAGACATTGCGCATCATTTCGACAGACCCGGGTTCGACCCGCGATTTCCAGGCTTTCGCTCGCCAGACCGGCAATGAGCTGGTCGAGCAGACCACCACCGGCAGCGACTTCATCCATATCCTTCGCCGCCGCTAGCAGCCTGCGCGCGCCCTGCGGCGCAGGGCTAGAGCTTCAGGCCGCGAAGGTAGTCGCGAAAGCCCGGCCCCAGCTGCGGGTGTGCCAGGGCCAGTTCGACGTTGGCCTCGAGGAAACCTTCCTTGCTGCCGCAGTCGTAGCGCTTGCCTTCATAGCGGTAGGCAAACACCTTCTCGCGACGCAGCAGCGAAGCAATGCCGTCGGTGAGCTGGATCTCGCCCCCGACGCCGCGCTGCTGGCTGGCAATTTCGTGGAAGACACCAGGCGTCAGGATGTAGCGGCCAGCCACGCCCAGGCGCGAGGGCGCCTCTTCGGGCGAGGGCTTCTCGACGATGCGGTGCACGTCCATCAGCCGTTCGTTGACCTCGGTGCCCGCCACGATGCCGTAGCGGCGGGTGTGTTCGGCCGGCACTTCCTGCACCGCCAGGATCGAGGCGCGCCATTCGGTGTACTGGTCGACCATCTGCTTGAGCACAGGCGGCTGGCCGACCATCAGGTCGTCGGCCAGCAGCACGGCAAAGGGCTGGTTGCCCACCAGGCGCTGGCCGCAGAGCACTGCATGCCCCAGGCCCAGCGCCTGGGGCTGCCGCACGTAGATGCACTCCATGTCGTCAGGCTTGACGCTGCGCACCACGGCAAGCAACTCGTGCTTGGCGGCTTTCTCGAGCGCCACTTCCAGTTCGTAGGTCATGTCGAAGTGGTCTTCGATCGGCCGTTTGTGGCGGCCGGTGACGAAGATCATCTCTCGAACACCGGCTGCGTAGGCCTCCTCCACGGCATACTGGATCAGCGGCTTGTCGACGACTGGGAGCATCTCCTTGGGCTGCGCCTTGGTGGCTGGCAGGAAGCGCGTGCCGAGGCCGGCTACGGGGAAGATTGCCTTGTGGACTAGCATGTGGCCTTTCGGGGAAGGATGTCTCCACGCCATTCTGTCACGCACCCCCGCGGAATCCCTGAGACCCGTTTCACCACTTTGCGCAACTTCTGATGGACGTGCTGGTCGTTGAGGCCTTCGACAAGGACGTGCTTGCCTGGTTGAGCACGCGCCACGTCGTCCACTACGCGCCCGAGCTTGCCCAGCGCCCGCTGGCCTTCCGCGACGCCCTGGGTGGGGTGCGTGCGCTGGTGGTGCCGCCTTCAGTGGCCCTGGACGGGGTGGCACTGCGGCACGCCCCGCATCTGAGCGTGGTCGCGCGCCTGTCGGTGGGGGCCGAGAACATCGATCTGGACGCCTGTGCCCGCGCCGGCATCGAAGTCGTGCGCCCGGCCAGTGCCAGTGCCTTGGCCGAAGCGGAATTTGCCGTCGGTGCCCTGCTGCAGCTACTGCGGCGCGTGCCCATCGTCAGCGACGAGGGTCTGCTCGTCGGGCGCGAGATCGGCGGCTCCACCGTCGGCATTGTCGGCCTGGTGCCGGCTTCTCGCCCCCTGGCCAACCTGCTGGCCGCATTCGGTGCCACGGTGCTGGGTTACGACCCGGCCTTTCACAGCAGCGACGCGGCCTGGCAGCGCGCCGGCATCCCGCCCGTGGGGCTGCGCGAACTGCTGCAGGGCTGCGAGTCGGTGGTGGTGCTGCTGGACTTCTTTCCGCGCTACACCGGCCTGTTCAGCGAACGCCTGTTCGAGGAATGCAAGGCCAACATGGTGCTCGTGAGCCTGGGGTACTCGGCCCTGTTCGATGCCCGCGCGCTGGCCCGGGCCCTGAACAGCGGCAAGCTGGCCGCTGCCTGGCTGGACAGCGTCGAGCCCGGCTTGCTGGATGGCGGCAAGCCGCTCCACCGCATCGACGCCCTGCAGGTGACACCACGCGTGGCCGCGACCACGCGTGAATCGCGCTCTCGCAGCGCCTGGGCCGTGGCCCGGCGCATCGACACGCTGTTGCAGGCGGCCAACCAGCGCGGCGCGGCCGCGTTGGCCACCCCATCGTCCGACAAGCCTATGCAGTCGCGGTCAGACGAGCCAGCTGGTCCTGCAGACGAGCCACCGTCTGCCTGAAGTCGGCCAGGCGCGCGCGTTCCTGTTCAACCACCGCCGGCTTGGCGCGGGCCACGAAGCTCTCGTTGCCCAGCTTGGTCTCGGCCTTGGCGATCTCGCCTTCGAGCCGCGCGATTTCCTTGCCCAGGCGCACGGTTTCGGCGGCCACGTCGACTTGCACGTGCAGCGCCAGCCGAAGCGGCCCGGCCACCGCCACCGGCGCGGCCTGCGTGGCTTGGGCAAAGGCGGCTTCATCGTCCATGACGCGAACTTCCGCCAGCCGGGCCAGGGCCTGAAGCAAAGGCGCCGCGGCCTGCACGAAACCGGCTTCGCCGTAGGTCAGCAGCGGCACGCGCTCGCCCGGGGGCAGGCCCATTTCGCTGCGCAGGCGCCGGCTTTCGGCCACCACGGCCTTGAGCTGGCCGACCCAGGCGTCGGCTGCCGGGTCGACCTTGTCCAGCTGGGCCTGCGGGTAGGCGGCGGTGACGATGCTGTCTTCGCCGCCAGCCTGCTTGCGCCCGGCAACCACGGCCACGGTTTCCCACAGCTCGGCGGTGATGAAGGGTGCCACCGGGTGCATCAGCCGCAATACGGTTTCCAGCGTGCGGATCAGGGTGCGACGCGTCGCTCGGGCGCGTGATTCGTCACCGGCCTGCACGGCCTGGGCGATCTGCACCTTCGCGATTTCCAGATACCAGTCGCAGTACTCGTCCCACACGAATGTGTAGATCGCGTTCGCGACGTTGTCCAGCCTGTAGTCGGCAAAGCCCCGCGCCACGGCGTCTTCGACGCGCTGCAGTTCGCCGCTGATCCAGCGGTCGGCCAGGCTGAACTTCAGGTAGCCGTGGAAGGGCTGGCCTGGCGCACATTCGGCCTTGCTGTGCTCCTTCAGCCCGCAGTCCTGGCCTTCGCAGTTCATCAGCACGAAGCGCGTGGCGTTCCAGAGCTTGTTGCAGAAGTTGCGGTAGCCCTCGCAGCGCTTGGTGTCGAAGTTGATGTTGCGGCCCAGGCTGGCGTAGCTGGCCATGGTGAAGCGCAGCGCGTCGGCGCCGAAGGCGGGGATGCCGCCGGGGAACTCCTTCTCGGTCTCCTTGCGCACGCGGGGGGCCGTTTCGGGCTTGCGCAGGCCGCTGCTGCGCTTGTCGAGCAGGGGGCCGAGTTCGATGCCGTCGATCAGGTCCACCGGGTCGAGCACGTTGCCTTCGCTCTTGCTCATCTTCTGGCCCTGCGCGTCGCGCACCAGGCCGTGGATGTAAACGTCCCTGAAAGGCACCTTGCCGGTGAAGTGCGTGGTCATCATGATCATCCTGGCGACCCAGAAGAAGATGATGTCGAAGCCGGTGACGAGCACGGTGCTGGGCAGGAACAGGTCCTGTTCCACCGTCTTCGCCGGCCAGCCCAGCGTGCTGAAGGGCACCAGGGCCGACGAGTACCAGGTGTCCAGCACGTCCTCGTCGCGCTTCAGTTCGCCGCTGTAGCCAGCGGCCATGGCGCGCTGGCGGGCTTCTTCTTCGCTGCGCGCGACGAAGAGTTCACCGCCCGTGCCGTACCAGGCCGGGATCTGGTGGCCCCACCACAGCTGGCGGCTGATCATCCAGTGGTTGTAGGTGTTGACCCATTGCTCGGGCACGAAGCGCACCTGGCCGCTGTCGACCGCATGGATGGCCTTCTGCGCGATGCTGGTGCCATCGGCGCCGGGCTTGTTCACGGCCACGAACCACTGGTCGGTGAGCATGGGTTCCACCACCTGCCCCGTGCGCGCGCAGCGCGGCACGGTCAGCCGGTGCTTCTTGGTTTCCACCAGCAGGCCGGCGGCTTCCAGGTCGGCCACGATGCGCTTGCGCGCGACGAAGCGGTCCAGCCCGCGGTAGGCCTCGGGCGCGTTGGCGTTGATCTTCGCGTCGAGGTCGAGCACGCCCACCAGCGGCAGGCCGTGGCGCTGGCCCACGGCGTAGTCGTTGGCGTCGTGGGCCGGCGTCACCTTCACCACGCCGGTGCCGAACTCGCGGTCGACGTAGGCGTCGGCGATCACCGGGATCAGCTTGTCCACCAGCGGCAGGCGCACCTGCTTACCCACCAGGGCGGTGTAGCGCTCGTCTTCGGGGTGCACCATCACCGCGACGTCGCCCAGCATTGTCTCGGGCCGCGTGGTGGCCACCACCAGCTGGCCGCTGCCGTCCGCGAGCGGGTAGGCGATGTGCCAGAGGAAGCCGTCTTCCTCTTCGCTTTCCACCTCCAGGTCGGACACCGCGCTTTTCAACTGCGGGTCCCAGCTGACCAGGCGCTGGCCGCGGTAGATCAGGCCTTCGTCGAACAGGCGCACGAAGGTTTCCGTGACGGTGGCCGAGAGCTTCTCGTCCATCGTGAAGTACTCGCGGCTCCAGTCGACGCTGTCGCCCAGGCGGCGCATCTGGTTCGTGATGGTGGCGCCGCTGGTGGCCTTCCAGTCCCAGACCTGGGCGACGAAGTTCTTGCGTCCCAGGTCGTGGCGGCTCTGGCCCTTTTCCTGGAGCTGCCGTTCGACCACGATCTGCGTGGCAATGCCGGCGTGGTCGGTGCCCGGCACCCACAGCGTGTTGAAGCCGCGCATGCGGTGGTAGCGCGTCAGGCTGTCCATGATCGTCTGGTTGAACGCATGGCCCATGTGCAGCGTGCCGGTGACGTTCGGCGGCGGCAGCTGGATGCTGAAGGACGGCCGGGCCGGGTCCAGCGTGGGTGCGTGCCGGCCGCTCGCGTCCCAGACCGGGCCCCAGCGGCGTTCGATGGCGGCGGGTTCGAAGGACTTGGCAAGCTCGGTCATGGTGGTGGGCGGATCGGGACGGATCGATGGGAAAGTGATGCAGGCGCTATGCTCGAATTGTAGGTGTCCGATCCCATGAAGCTTCCCTCCCGCCGCCCCTCGCCCGCCCGGCTGGCGCCGCTGGGAGTCGCCTGCCTGCTGTCGGCGGTCCTGCTCGGGGCCTGCGGCGGTGGCGACGGCGAAGCGGGCTCCGACGCTTTGGCTGCCGACTGCACGGTGGAAGCGCAAAAGACCTGGCTGGCCGGCTACATGGACGAGTGGTACTTCTGGAATCGGCTGGCCCCCCGCCCCGACGCGGCCGCCTTCGGCAGCGTCGCCGATTTCTTCACCGCGCTGCGCTATGCTGGCACCGATCCGGCCTTCCCTGCCGACCGCTGGAGCGGCAGCCAGTCCACAGAGTCCTACGAACGCTTCTTCGGCGAGGGGCAGACGCTGGGCTATGGCGTGGCGGTGGCTGGTGTCGAAGTGACGGGGCTGCCCGACCGGCCGCTGTACGTGCGTTATGTCGAACCGCTGTCGCCCGCCGCTGCAGCGGGCGTGCGGCGGGGCGACGAAGTGCTGGCGCTGAACGGCCGCAGCGCCGCCAGCCTGATTGCCGCCAACGACTTTGCCTCGCTGACGGCCAGCGCTGCTGGTGAGGTGCTGACGCTGCAGTTGCGAGCCGTCGATGGTCAGCAGCGCACGGTTGCCGTGACCGCCGCCGTGCACGCGCTGACGCCGCTGCCGCAAGACGGCCTGGTCACCAGCGCCGGCGGTCGCCGACTGGGCTATGTCTTCGTCAAGGACATGCTGGGCCAGGCCGGCGCACCGCTGCAGGCTGCATTCACGCGTCTGCGCGGCGCTGGCGCAGAAGCCGTGGTGCTGGACCTGCGCTACAACGGCGGCGGCCTGGTGTCGGTGGGCGCCACGGTGGCTTCCTACGTTGCCGGCTCACGTGGTGCCGGGCAGGTCTATGCGCGGCTGCAATACAACGAGCGCCGAGCTGCCAGCAACAACAGCAGCTTCGGTTTCGAGACACCCGGCCAGGCGATCCAGGCGCCCCGCGTCTATGTCCTGACCGGCCCGCGCACATGTTCGGCCAGTGAACAGGTCATCAACGGCCTGCGCGGCCTGGGCATCGACGTCGTCACCATCGGCGACAGTACCTGCGGCAAGCCGGTGGGCTCCCTGCCAGCGGCTCGCTGCGGCACGACCTACAGCGTCGTCAACTTCGAAAGCGTGAACGCTCGCGGCGAAGGCCGTTACTTCGACGGTTTTGCCGCGAGCTGCCAGGTCGATGAGGACTTCCGCCAAGCCTTGGGCAGCGCCAGCGAGCCGCTGCTGGCAGCAGCGATGCAACATGCGGACGACGGCGGCTGCGCGGGCTTGGCCAACGGCCAAGCGCAAGTGCTGGCCGCGCCCGGCAGCCGCGCCCGGCAGCCCGCGCTGGTGATCGAGGGTGACACACCAGGAGGCATGCTGGGGCGCTGAACCACCTGACCTGGAGCACTCACCTGTGGCCCAGCCTCGCCAATCTCAGCGAAAGCCTGTGGCGAACAGACCTGCCGTTCTGGAAGCGTTGACCAAGCCCATGGTCAGGTTCTGCAGTCCGTCGCGCTCCATGGCGATCAACGCCACACCGCGCGCGGTTTGATTCGGCAGCACGCAAGGCGCCGGGCCGAAGTTGACCGTCGTGTCAAAGACGTTCTTGTTCGAGGGGCTTGGAACGATTCTTCCCGATAACCTGCAGCCGGCATTGCTGGTCACGTCGAAGCGCCCATCTGCTTGCACCTGGGCCACGATCGTGTCTCCGGTGCTGGTGGTCAGCCGCCACGCGCCTGCAGCTTCGGCCGGCCGCGCCGGCTGGTTGTATTCGTACACGGCATCGGTCACTGGCCCGCCGTTGAGGTTGAAGGTGCCTGCCGTGCTGGACAAGGTGCCGCTGATCGTGCCCGCCGCCGGGTCATAGCTTCCTGTAACCGTCCCGACGGCTGCAGGCAAGACGCCAAAGTCGCGTACGTCCGTGGCGCTGATGCTGCCGCCGGCGAATGCCGCGAGACCTTGGATGAACCCGGTCACCACGAGCCTGCCCCCGGACATGAAGCCGTAGGGTGCCCAGAACTCGCCGGTTTCCAGCACCAGCATGCGAAAAGCCTGGGTCGTGGGCCCCGCAACCGTACCGCTGTAGACGCCCTCGGCTCCCACCCCTGATGCCGGGCTGCGCGCTGCCACTGTCAGCGCCTGGGGCGCGCCGACGATGTCGTTGGCGATGGCCGCTGCTGTGGTCTGCCCTGCAACACCTGCGCTGTCGGCATGCACCCAGACTTGGTAGGCGCCGATCGGCACGGCGGCGGTCAGCGTGACGGTGAAGCTGCGGCTGCCTCCGGACGGCAGCCCCGGCACCAGCAGCAAGGCGCGATCGGCACCTGAGGCACCTGCGCCTGCGGGATTCAGGCGTACGGCTGCCCGCGTTGAACGGCTGGGCAGCGGCCCGCGGTTTCGAATCGTGAAGCTGACGGCCATCAGGTGCCCCTGCGTCACGTTGGCGGGCTGGAATGAGATGGCCTCTGGCACCAGGTCTGCAGCCTCTGCGGGCTCGGCCACTGTCAAGACTTGCGGAGCCAGGTAGGCATCGTTGGCCGCTGCGCTGCTGTTCTGACCGGCCGTTGATGTGCTGTCGGCCAGCACCCACAGTCGGTAGACGCCAGCGGTGGAAGGCGCGCGTACGCTCAGCGTGCGAGACACCGACGCCCCCGCGGCCAGTGCAGGCACTTCCACGCTGCCCAGGTCGGTGCCGACCGGTGAGCTCTGTGAACTGTTGATGCGCACCACGACGCGCGAAGCCGAAGCAGCCTGCCTACCGGTATTGGTGACATTGAAAGTCAACGCGAAGGTGCCGCCAGGGACCACGGCGGCGGCACCATGGCTCAGTGACTGGATGACCAGATCCGGCCCGCTGGTACTCGGCGACGGCTGTGATTGCGCCGTCACACTGAGAACGCCTGCTGCCATGGCGATGTCGTTGGCGCGCCCCGCCGTGGTCTGGCCTGCAGTCCCCTGCGCATCCAGCGCTACCCAGACGCGGTAGCTGCCCACAGCCGCCGGAGCGACGACGTTGACATCGGGCAGGGTCATTCTGGACCCAGCGGCCATCTGGGGCACCATGATTGGCAGGCTCACCAGGGCGCCTGCAGGAGACGCCGCCGAGCCGTTGACGTACAGCATCGCAACGGACCCTGGTGCAGTGCCTGCCCCGTCGTTGCGTACAGTCAGCTGGACGCTGAGGGCGCCACCAGCGGCGACGCTTGCAGGGCTGAAGCTGAATCGATCCACGGCGAGATCCGGGGTACCTGCCCCCAGCGGTCGAAGCGACTGCGCAGCTGCGTAGACCGTGTCGACCAGGCGATCAGCAAATGCCGTATGGCCGGGGGTATAGGCAATCCCTGAGGCCTGGGCACCAATGCCCAATTCCGCGTGAAACGTCGACAAGTAGGTGTCGATGAAGCTGTGGCGCAACAGGTCGCCGTAGCCTGAGCCTCCGGCCAGGAGTGCCGTGCCGATGCTGAAGTCGCAGACATCTGGAACGCGGCAATCTGGTGTGGAACGCCACAAGCTGCCCCCGAGCGTGGGCAGGGAGAGCGCCAATGGCGTGCTTTTCACGGCATTCACAACCCTGTCGGTGGCAAGCGTCACGTCCAAGCCATGTGCCGACAGGGCTGATGGGTTGGCAACGTTGACGACGCGCATGCGCTGATTGGCGGCGCTGCCCATTTCTGCCACCAGCGCGGCGTAGGCCAAGTGGGCGGCCAGGTTGCCCTGGGAGTGCGCCACGACGATGGTGGCATCGAAGCGCTTGACGCGTTCCACAATGGCCAGCGCAGCCTGCTTGAAGCCTTCCATATCCTCGTTCGATACCAGTCTGAGGGCTGCAAGGCCGTTATTGCCGCATTCCAGCCCCCCTGTGCCGGGCACCATGTTGTCCAGATAGTCCTTCACACGATTCGCAGCTGCAAGGTTGGTAGCGCGCGTGGGCTCGGTGTGTGGCACCGCTATGGCGGCGAAGTCAGCACGGAAGCATTCCTCGGCGGTCTTGAGCAGGAAGACTTCCTTGGAGTCCTCGATGAAACCTGCCGCAGTATTGGTTTCCACGCTGCCAGCGCCGGTCGGGTTGTATACATGATCTGCCACGATGAAGGGCCGGCGCTGGGTCGGGCCTCGGGTGGGTGTCTCGGCCAGGCGTGCGCGCAGGCGCAGCATGCTGTTCAGCGCTTGCTCGGGTGTGTTCCGGATGCCGTTGACAAACACCACATGCAAAGGCGCAGGCGAGGATTGCGCTGCAGCGTGCTGTGGCAACACCCCAGCCAGCAGCAGACCGACCGCCCATGAGGTCCAGGCTGCGGTGGTGGCTGCCAGTGCACAGACTCCGTCCAGCACGCGGCGGGTCAGTCGCATCTGCACCCCGGAAGATGGCTGTCGCATTCAGCAACCCTCGGTCGATACCACCATGCCGCTGGTGGCGCGTGTGAATTCGCGCCTGCGCTCGGCAGTATTCAGCGTGGCAACGGTCTGGTCGGACAGACGTTTGAGCAGCGCCTCGTCTTCCAGGCAACGAAAGGTCTGCACATACGCTTGCTGCGCCGCAGGGCTGGGCGTCACGATGGCAGCGTTCAGGCGCCTGGCGTGGTCCTGAGCCTTGGGCAGGAATCCAGCGTCGGCACCAAACTCGCTGGCGATCCGACGGTCGATGTCGTCGCGGATGCCATTTGTATTGATGTCGACGCCCGCCACAGTTGCGGCGTTGAGCACGGGGTCAGGCAAGGGTGGTACCTGCTGCCCGTTGATGCGCTCGGTGGCGGCTGGCGTTTCCGGGGCGCTGGGTTGCTGGCTGGCACCACCGCCACCGCCACCGCAGGCCGCCAGCAGCGTGCTGGCCAGCGCCATTGCGCAGCACAGCACCGCGTGCATGCGTTGATCTTGGGTCATGCTCAGAGCTTGGCGGCAGCCGGTGTCGGTGTTGCCTTGAGCCGCAACGACAACCAGATGGCGGCTGCGCAGATGGCGAGAAAGACCAGTTGCCCGGCGCCGATGCCGTCTTCCATCACATCCTGCAGTTCCACCAGGATCCCGCCGACGCCGGCAATCAGCAGCACTTTGGGCGCCCAGATGGCGCTACTGAAGACGCCAATGCCGCCCACCACTTGCACAACGGCCGCCAGGACGATGCCGATGGCCACCAGGTACATGAGTGCGCTTTGCATGGCGCCCTGGTTGCGGAACGTGGATGAACTGTCCTGCAGGGCTTGCTTCGAGTCTTGCATGTAGGGATTGTTCTTGTTCAGGTTGGCCACCGAATCCCCTAACGATGCCAGACCGGAAGTGGCGCTGGACACTGCTGCGGCCTTGCCGAAATGCGCTAGCCCGGCGCCGATGTTGTAGAGGCCGGCCAGCAACAGGAAGATGGCTATGACGACTGCTATGGCGCTTTTTTGCATGTCAGGAACTCCATTGGGCTGGGTTGGTTTGGAAAGATCGCTACTGGCTGGGTGGCCGCAGCGAAATGCTCTGGCAGGCAGGGGCGGTGTCGAGCCGTTGCTGGAGGCTTCACTGGATGCCCAGCGCCGACAGGGTGGAAGCGTCTATCTCGCCGGTGGTGGCCAGTCCCCTGGCTTGTTGGAACGCCTGTAGGGCCTGGCGTGTCCTGTTGCCAAACCTGCCGTCGGGCGCACCCGACTGGAAGCCCAGCGCATTGAGCCTGGCTTGAACGCGTCTGATCGTGGTTGCGCTGGCCGCCTGCCCTGCTGGGACAGAACTGCCAGCAGTGGCGAATTGCGCCGGGTTCGCTGGTGTCGTGCTGACAGGCGTGGCGGCGGTCGTCGCGGCCCGCGCAAGCGACACTGCGGTGGCAGCCGTGGGCGGTGCCGGTGGTGCGGATGGCGCAACGGTCTGAGTTGCTGCCGTGCTGACGGCTTGTGGAGGTGTAGTCACCCGTGTGCCGCTGGGGGTTTGCTCCGTTCGCTCCAGAAGTTCAGGCTTGGCGAGCAGATTTTCTTGCCTGAAGGTTTCGTTGACCTGCTTGACCGTCATGCGCGTTTCGAAACGGGTCGTGCGCAGTGGCCGGCCCGCTGGGTCCACGCTTACCGGCACGTCGTACAGGGCGATCTTCCAGACGCCGGTCATGGTGCGCGTCGCCGGCTTGAATGCCACATAGAAGGTCGAGGTGGTGCCTGGCACGATCTCGATGTTGCGGTCGAAGATCGAGTTGGCGGCGAAGATGCCCATGGCCTGCTGGGTTGAAGGGCAGGGGCGCTTGGCGAGCAACTCGGCCTGCAGGTCGGCCTTGGTCAGAACGTTGTACTGGGTGCCAGCAGGGTCGAACAGACGCACCACGACGCCGTTCAGGCGAATCACGTTCTGCGTGTCGTTGGTGACGGCAATCTGTTGCCAGACCTGGTCGTTCGTGCCCAGCGTGATGGTCTCGGGGAACGGACGCCCGTTCTTGTCGACTGCAATGCGTCCCAGTGCGTCGCACCTGGGTACCGTGGCGAAGAAGGAGGGCGGCAGCCCGTCGACGAACTTCAGTTCCACGGTCACGTTGTCGCGCTGCTGCCGGTTCTCGCGTGCGTCGAAGGGCTCCCAGACGATCTTGCTGCGGGTGAAGGTGGCCGGGCCGCAGCCGGCCAGAACCAGCAGCAGCGACATCGCGACCAGCCTGGTGCCGGTGACCAGCTTGCGAGTCATGTGGATGCCCCCCACTTGCGGCCTCGGACCAGAGTTGTTGCGCCATCGCGCGTGTCCGCAGCGCACCGTCGCTGCAGGCCCGCAGGCCACTCGGTCTCACCAGCTTCTGTGTCTCGCATCTCAGTCCCTTGGTAGTCAGGGGGCTGATGGTTGTCCAGCCCCTCTGCCGGGTTGTACCTAGGGGGTTGTGACTCGGCAGTGACTGGCGCGCCCAGGCACCACCAGGCGCACGCAGGCGCGATCAGCGATGGCTCAAGACGATGCGATTCAGACCAGGCAAGGGCGCCAAGCCCAGGCCCTGGAACGCAGGCGCCGCTGCCTGCGCCTGCTCAGGCAACAGAAGAACGTCAACGACGTAGTCTTTGCCCTGCTGGTAGAGCGCAGGCTTGAGCCCCGCGGTCCGCAGTGCCTGTTCGAATTTTTCGGCCGTTGCCTGCGGCGTCGGCGAAGAGACCTGGCGCACTGGAGGGCTGCCCCGCAGCACTGGCGGCTCGGGATAGACGCTGCGGTCCTGGCTGCTCAGCAGCGGCAGCAGGGCCACACCCAGAATTACCGCTGCGGCCAGGCCACCCAAGGCCGGCCAGGCCCAGCGCGCCCGCCGTCGCGGCTGCAGCAAGCCCTCGCGCTTGAGAGCGAACTGCAGGCGTTGCCAGGCTCGCTCCGTGGCCTCCTCGTCCTCGGCCGCATCGGCTTCGCTTTCCAGGCGCTTTTTCTCCAGTTCCAGCGCGATGCGCAGCGCATCCGCTTCTCTCACTGCGGCAGTGTCGGGGTAGTTGCCGGGCTTGCCCGACAGCCGGTCCAGCCACTGCTGGTCAGAGTCGCTGAAGTCTTCGGGGGGTTGAGGGGCAGGGGGCATGGCGGTCCCGTTTCAAGGGGGTAGCAGCGGCAGACATGGCGCCAGGTACTTCCGGAACGACTTACGGTGCCGACTCAGAAACTGGTTTGCCGCGCCCACCGTGCTCTGGCGGTGTCGCGCCATGTCTTGTGGGGTCCAGTCCTCGACATGCCGCAGGTAGAACCACCAAGCAACAACGGGGTGGTCGCGCTTGAAGGCGGCGAAGGCGTGTTGCACGCAGTCTTGTAGGTTGCGGGCCTTGTGCAGATGTTCGGGGCCCTGGGCGTGCACGGCATCGCTGTCGGCTTGCAGCTCTGCGGCTTCGATCTCCCCAGGCTCGCCGGTGGTCCAGGCAACGATGTGGCGGGTGTCCAAGGCGCGGATTCTCAGCTCGTCCCGCACCACATTCCTGAGAAAGCCCCAGAGCCAAGCCTCCGGGATGCGGGAACTGTCGAAGGTGTGTGCCTTGGCGGCGACTTCCAGCCATGTGCGCTGCATGGCGTCTTCGGCCTCTTCATTGCTGAAGCCGCGGCTACCCAAGTACTTTCGGAACCGCAACCTGTAGCGCCCGATGAGCGCCTTCAGCGCAGGCTGGGCCCGCGGTCCGCCTGCTGCCAGCGCCGCCAGCCAGTGCCGTTCTTCCTCGTGCCGGTGGGTCTGGTCGGTTCCAGTGTCGCCGTTGCCTGGCGGGCCGGGTGGGTACATGGGGCGATTGTGCGCAGCGCGCCGCAGCAAGGACAGGGGTGCTGAACCCTGCCGAGGTCATACCCGACTGAATTGGTCGGTAATGCGCGTGATGAATCCGGCCCAGGCGCGGATTGCACACCGGACGCGCGTCCTCCTTGCGGGGCGGCGCCGGGACATCCAGCAGCACGGCGGGCCTTCAGGGTCACGACCTGTGCCATCGCGCTGACGGACCGGGGCCGCTCCTTCGTGAACTCATGAAGGAAATGACCATGAACAGCACCCGTCTCTCAGTGACCGCACGCCGGTTCTTGCTGACCACCGCCCTGGCTGCCGTGATGGCGGCGCAGGCCCGGGCAGAGCCCCCGCCCGATGCCTGCTGCACAGCCGACCCACCGGCGCCCACCATCATCAGCCCCGGCCTGGGCACGCTGAGCGCAGTGGTGCAGTGGCTGCGCCTGATGTTGCGCTAAGCGGCGCGGCTCAGTGCGGTGTGGCTGAAGCCAGAACCAGCCGATTGATGCGATTGCGCTGCTGAAAGCCGCTGCGCAGGGAAGGCGGCACATGCGGCATGGCCGCTTCGATCCAGCGCTGGGCCGCCTTCAAGGCGTCGGCCCGGCGAGCTGGCTGCCCGGCACGTTGATAGGCCAGCGCCATGGTCCACCACACCTCGGGTGGGTAGCACTTGGCACTCAGGCCGCTGGTCGCGTGCGGTGCCAGCGCGTCAGCGGCTTCCCGCGCGCGATGGGTTGCCTCGGTTGCGGTCAGGTCGAGCCAGCGCACCAGTTCACGCCAGTGCAGCGAGCGGGCGGTGCCCGTGAGGCCGAGGCGTTCACATTGGGCTCGGATGCCGCTCAAGGTTGCCAGCACTTCCTGGGCATCGCCGACATACGACACCTCGAACCAGGCCGACTGCACCAGGGGCAGGTCGCGGTGTCGCGCCGCCAGGCCGGCCAGCCGGTCCAGGTGGCGCGCGGTGGGCAGATCGAGCTGCTCTGCGGCGCGCGCGCGCAGCAACGCGGCCTGCATGGCCATGCCCGGAATAACCTGGTCTGGCAGCGCATCCACCAGCGCGATCGAGTCTTCCGCCCGCCCCAAGGTCAGCCAGAGCTGCGCCAGGGCGAGATTGGCCTTGACCCGGCTCAGCGGTGCGGCTTCGGCCCCGGCGCACGACACGGCCGCCTGCAAGGCCTGCAGAGCCTGGTCGAAATAGCCCAGCGCCGCAGCCGCGTTGCCAAGCACGATGTGGTTGACAACACCAAAGATGCTGTTGGTGCCGACCCGGATGTCGGCATAGCGTTCGCGCGTACGCAAGGCCTGGGCATAGGTGGCGGGGACGTCGCCTATGGATGCCAGCAGCGCTGCGACGTTGCCTTCGCCCAGTACCGCGGTGGCGTGGTCTGCCTGGCGTTCCGCCTCGGCAACGGCCTGCTGTTGCCAGCGCAATGCCGCAGCGAGTTGGCCTGTTGCATAGTGCGCATAGCTCAGCGCATTGAAGGCGTCCAGCCGGACGCTGGGGGGTGCCGGGTGGGCGGCTGCCAGGGCACCGTGGGCGGCTGCCAGTGCCTCTTCGAAAGCCCCGCACTGGCTCAGGGCCTGGGCGTGCGTCACCCCGGCCTGTGCGCGCCACTCGGGATGGAAGGCGGCCTCGCGCAAGGCCGTAGCGGCCGCCTCGGCGGCTTGCTCTCCCTGGCCGCCGTCCAGCCACGCCATTGCGCGGGTCAGGTGGCAACGCAGACGCTGCACACCCGTGCCTGCCAGCGCTTCAAGCTCAGGCAAGCTGGCGAGCACGGCCGCGCCACCGCTGCGCAGGCGCAAGCCGTGCAACCGTTCCATGAGCGATTCAAAACGCCCGGCGTCATCACCTGCGCGCTGGTAGAGCGTGGCAGCCCTGCCGTAGAAGTCGATCTGTTCGTCCAGCCGACCGGCCAGTCTGGCCTGCTTGGCGGCGGCCTGCCAGGAGCGGGCGGCCTCGGCCCAGCGCCCGCCTTGTTCCCAATGCCAGGCCACGCGAGATGGGACGGCCGCAGCGTCGTCCACCAGGACCTCGGCCAGGCGCCTGTGCAGCGCCAGTTGCACGCCCGTGGGTACGCTGCGCATGGCGCTTTCGTGCATCAGGTCGTGGCTGAAGACTTCGCCGCGAAGGATGTCGGCGGCCTCCAGCACCGCCCACGCGCCGACCAGATCCAGCAGCGGCTGCTCCAGCAATCTCGCGGCCCGCTCAGCGTTGAAGTCCTGGCCAGCCACCGCGGCAACCCGCACCAAGGCCAACGCCTGAGGGGGAAGGCCCTGCATGCGCTCGTCGAGCAGCGCCTGGATCGAGCTGGATCGGGGCAAAGCATCGCTGGCCAGCCCAGCGCCGCTGGCGATGGCATCTTGCAGTGTGGCGAGGGTCAGCAGCAAGTGCCCGCCCGCATGCCGGTAGAGCCTGTCGGCAATCTGTGCATCGAGCAGGGAGGGCAGCGCCAGACTGGAAAGCAGCGCGCAAAGTTCCGCCGGGGTGAGCGGCTCCAGTTGCAGTTCCACGGGTCGGTGGGATGCGCCCAGCCAAGCGACAACAGCGTCGAGTCCAGGCCCGGTACGCATCGGGCGCGAAGCCAATCCGATGCGCAACGGTTGCAGGTCGGGCCTGGCATTCAGCCAGCACAGGGCTTCCAGCGTGGCAACGTCTACGTTGTGCAGATCGTCGATCACGATGCCTTCCAGCCCTTGCGCCATCGCCAGCACGAGCAGATGTTCCATGGCGTGCCATAGCACTGGGCTGTTCGCAGGCCAGGTCGGTGGCTCGCCGAACTCCGGCCTGATGCGCGCCAGCTCGGCTGCCACTGCTGTTGGCAATTGCAGCGCGTACCTGCGCTGCACGGCTACCAGCAGGCGGCCCAGCACCGCATACGGCGAAGATTCGTCGCCGTGCTGTGCCTTGTCGCGCAGCACGCCGCCTTGCTGCTTGAGGAACTCTTCGAGCAGCCGGCTCTTGCCCTGACCCGCGTCACCGATGATCAAGAATGCCTGGCGCCGTTGCCAGGCCGACGACATGGCCTGCCAGACCTGCAGGCGGCCGATCAGCACGGGCGGGCGCAACAGGCTGGCGGGCACTGGGCGTCTGGGTGGCGCAGCGGCCTGCTCGGCCGCCTCCACGGTGCGCATCAGCTCCAGCGTCTCGGTGCTGGGCCGCGCACCCAGCTCGTCCCGCAGCACCGCCGCCACACGCAGGCCCGCTTCGCGCGCAGCGGCCAGGTCGTTGCGCAGGTAGTGCAGGCGAATGAGGCGCCGCCAGGCATGTTCGTTCAGAGGCGCAAGCTCCACGGCGCGCGCCGCCATTGGGATCGATTCACGCAGGCGGCCCGCCGCCTCCAGTGTTTCTGCGCGGTCGGCCAGCAACTGGACCACTGCTGCGCACGTCCGTGCACGCGCCTGCTGCAGCCAACGGTCGAGCTGGTCGTTGTCCCCCAGGTCATGGCCCGCCAACAAGGCACCCGTGTGGAGCAGCGCCTCATCGTCGAAGGTGCTTAGCAACAAGACGTCGACAGCCACTTCTGCACCCAGCCGAACCTGGGCGCCGAGGTCGATGAATCGATGCGCCGCAGCGCGGTTGAGCCGGCTGGCGCGCTGGCGCAGGCTGGCTTCGGCTTGCTCGCCGCCGCTGTCTGGCCAAAGCAGTTCGCACAGTGCTGCTCGCGACTGGGGGCCGTCCAGCGCAAGGCGCGCAATCAATGCCGCGTCCTTGCCAGTGAGCTTGGTCGCCGGGCGACCCTTCTGCTTCCAAACCGGGTCTCCGAACAGCGAGACGAAGATGTGGAAGTGCGACATGGACATGAAGTGTAGGGTTCGGGGTGCTGCTTTGCCACAGCCAAATGGAGCGGTACGCAGGGTGCGAAGATCGTCATGCATGTTGTCAGGCGCGGTGTTGACCACCTTGCGGGCATGACAGAAACTTCATGACGACGAGAAGATCCCTTGCGGTGTTTGAGGCACATGCAGTGCGAGAAGATTACCCACGGGCGTTGCTTTGCTTCCCGGTTCGCGCCACGTTCCGTTTACTTGCTGCGCTGCTGCTGTCGACGTTGCTGGCCGGCTGCGCCGTTCATTTCAGCGGCAACGCCTGGGTCTTGGCTGGCCCGGTAAAGGCCGCACCTGATGTCCAGGTTTTCCTGAGGGATTACGAAACGCTTGCGCGTTATGGAGGGCTCATCGGGCAGCCCGACGAACTGCTGCAGGCCGGCGTCATCAGTGTTCCAGGCGAATCGGCGCGTTCTGCTGCAGTCCCTTCTGACGACGAGATCCGGGGGATCGCGCAGCGGGCGCTACCGCCCCGCCCTGGTCTTGCCCTGGACCTGGCACTGCTGGCACGAGCCAGTGCGCATGCCTTTCTTGGCAACCAGGCTGGCTTGGCCCGGACCCGCGACGATGCGCTGCGACGGGGCAGCGACCGCGGAATAGTGCTGGGGGTTCTGACGCTTCATGCCACCGGCTTGCGGACTGCTGGCATGGTCAGCTCTGCGCGGCAGGCCTACGCAGAAGCCGAGCAGCACATGCTGGAGACAACCCGCCGTGGCGGCCAGCCGGCCCATCGGCTCGGATGGTCACGTTCGTTCATTTTCGAGCTCCTTTTCGCGGCCGTTCATTTTGGTGACTTGCCGTTGGCTGAGCGGGTGTCTTCAAGTTACCTCGAACCGATGCGGCGTGACACCGGCCTCGACCCCGCAGACCGCCTGATTGCGGCGATGCACTTGTCCGGGTACCGTATTGCCGGGCAGATGGCGTGGGCCGGTGGCGATCCACTGGCGGGCCACCACAGCCTGAACGCAGTGATCGAGGCACACCAGCAGGCCGTGGCCCAGACCAGCGGGCCTCTGGGCACTGTGGCCAAGCGGGTGCTGGCTGGCCTTCGCATCCAGGCTGCCTATCTTGCGGTCCGCGCGCACCGCCCATCGCTGGCGGTCGTACAGGTGCGCGCAGTGGAACTCGCGCTTCCGGGCGACATGCCCACGCGGCTGGCGCTGGATCAGCTGAGGGTTGCCATCCAGATGGCCATGCTCGACTTTGAAGAGGCGCTGGAAGGCATGGATGCTCTATGGCGGAGCGCGCCGGCCACCTTTAGAAACTTCGGTGTTGTCCGGGCAGCCCACCACATTAGCCGCGCCAATGCACTCGTGTCGCTGGGCCGGTGGGAGGACACTGGCCGAGCGCTGGCCAGCGTCGGCACGGATGCCGTGCCGCCTTCGCTCGTCCACCGGACCGTGGGGCTTCAGGCGGTGGTGCAGGCCATGCTGGGCCGCGAGGACAAGAGCTTGGCCGCCTTCGATGCATTGGAAGGTTCCTACCTGGGGGGCGCACTCGGCATCGACAGTTCCGTTATCTACTTTGCGGCCCGGACCGTGGTCTACCAGCGGCGCAGCGCGCGCAGTGGTTCGGCAGACGCCGCTGTGCAGGCCGTCGCGGCCGGTCGCCGATTTGGCCGCTTTCTGCGGCTGCAGCAGGCGGCCGGCATCGCCGACAGCAAGGTCGTGCCTCCTGTGCTGTTGCGCATCGCCCAGGAGGCCTACCTCTTGGCCGCGCTTCGTGCCTTGGGCAGTGCCGGCGTTGGAATGGATGTTGTGCTGGACGCCGTCCAGCTTCTGCAGGGTACTGACACGGATCGCGACATTGCTGCCGCGGCGCTTCGCCTGCAGGATGTTCCGGGCATTGATGCTGGTGCGCTGCGGCAACTGCAAGACCTCCAGCGCAACATGGCAGCTACCCAGGCCGCGCTCGGCGCAGCGCTCAGCGCGGCAGACGCCAGCGCCGCCGATGTCCAGCAACGTGTCGATGCCGCCAACAGCATCAGTGCGCAGTTCGACCAGCAGCTGGCGGCACTGAGGAGGTCTGCACCCGATGCCGAGAGAGCCTTCGGCGCGCAGGGGGCGCATGCGCTGAGAGCGATCCAGTCGCGCTTGGCGGCCGGCGCAGCGCTGTTGAGCGTCGTGCCGATGTCCACGTCAACGCTGGTCCTGGTGATCACGGCGTCGGGTGCCGAGCAACGCCTGGTGCCCGTCGGGCGCAGCGAGCTGCAGGTCTTGGTCGACCGCGTGCGTCGCTCGACGCAACTCAGCAGTCATGCCCGCCTGCTGGACTTCGACCTGGATGCCGCTCGGCAGTTGCACCGCCTTGTGCTGGGATGGAACCCGCGAACGCTGCGGGGTGTGACGTCCATGACGGTGGCGGCCAGTGGGCCGCTGGCAGCGATTCCGTTCGGCCTGCTCGTCGACCACAACGCCCGTTCACCCGCGGTGGTCGACTACCGGCGCGTGCCCTGGCTACTGCGAAGAATGGCGTTGGTGCACGTACCGAGCATTGCGTCCTGGATGGCGCTCAGCCAAGGGGCTGGCGCACCTGATGTCGACGGCTTCATCGCCTGGGCCGACCCCGCCTATCCGGGGCAGCCGGTGACGGAGGTGCCTTTGGTCCGCGGCGTGCGTGCAGCAGCGCCTGTCCGGCCTGGGTCCGTGCGCGCAGCAGCAAGCAGCGGGCGCCGGGTGGTAGCAGCCTCACTGGAACCACTTGGGGACACCCGCAGGGAAGCCTTGGCCATGGCGAAGTCGCTGGGTGCCGTGCCCGCCACGGACGTGTTGCTTGGGCCGGCCGCCACGCGGCGCTCTGTACTGGACAGGTCTGCAACGGGCGACCTTGCCCGGCGCCGGGTGGTGCTGTTCGCCACACACGGACTGACGGCTCGGCAACTGCCTGGGCTGGACCAGCCGGCGCTGGCCATGGCCCACGACCCGGCAGAGCCGGATGCAGCACTGCTCACGTTGAACGACGTGCTGAGCCTGCGATTGAATGCAGACTGGGTCATCCTCAGTGCGTGCAACACCGCTTCGGCAGACAGTTCAGAGGGCGACCCGCTTTCTGGACTGTCGCGGGGTTTCTTCTTCGCTGGGGCACGTGCCATGTTGGTCACACACTGGGAAGTCGAGTCTGAGAGTGCCAGCGTCATCACGTCAGCGACAGTCCAGACTTACGCGGCCAACCCCCATCTGACCCGAGCCCAGGCGCTGCAGCGTGCGTCATTGGCGCTCATCGATGGCCGATCAACTGGCAAGGCATGGTCCCACCCGGCCTACTGGGCTGCATTTGTGCTGGTGGGAGACGCGCCACGGCGTCCCCCGGGACCGTGAGAATGTGGACCGCGCCCTGCAGCCGTTGGCGAATCGCCCGGTCATTGTGGGCAGCTTGGCAGGTGGCCGCAGTCCTTCTGCTGGCCCCTGGCGTTCAAGCGCAGTCGCAACGGCATGCACTGCTGGTAGGCGTGTCGGAGTACCCCACGTTGCCAGCGGGCGTCCAGCCGACGTTGGGCGCGAGGCATGACGTGGAGCTGATGCGGGACACACTGCAGCAACGTGGCTTCATTGCAAGCCGCATCCGTCTGCTGGCCGACGGCGTGCAGCATGCCGGGCTTCCGACGCGGTCGAACATCCTGCAGGCGCTGGACGATCTCATCCAGGCCAGCGGGCCGGGCGACATGGTCTTTCTGCATTTTTCCGGCCACGGGAGCATGGAGCCGGGCTCGCCTGGGGAAGGTCCGTCTCCCATCTTCCTGCCCATTGACATTGGTCGGTGGGACGGCGGCTTCGGGCGGGTCGACAACGCGATCACGCGCGCCGACCTGCGCGAACGGGTGGACCGAATCGCAGAGCGCGGCGCCTTCGTATGGGGTGTCTTCGACACCTGTCATGCGGCCACCCTCGTGCGCAACCCCGGCCAGGGGTCGGTATCGGCAAGGTTTGTGCAGCCCGCATCACTGGGTGTGCCGCAGGGGGTCATCAGCCGCGACATTCCGACGCAGGCGCTGCTGCCCAGCCGACCGACGCCGACGGGTGGTCGCGCCGGGACGGTGTTCTTCTACGCTTCCCAGGCCGGCGAATCAGCTGTTGAGTTGCCGCTGTCCCAAGGCAATGGGCCGGCGCGGCGCCACGGGTTGTTCAGTTTCCACGTGGCCACTGCCTTGCAGGGCCGCGTGCCCATGAGCTACAGGCAGTTGGGGCAGTCCATACTGGTCAGTTATGCCGCCAATGCACAGGCCTATTCAACGCCGATGTTCACGGGCGACGCGCTGGACCATCTGGTGCTGGGCCAGCGGGCCCTGCCGGTTCGGCAATGGCCGTTGCGCACTGACGGTGGTTTGCATGTGGAAGCAGGAACGCTGTCTGGCTTGTCGCCTGGGGCGCTGCTGGCCGTTGTGGGCTCGCCCACGGCCGCTGACCATACCGCTGTAGGCCATCTGCGCGTCGTGACGGCCGACCCTGGCCGCGCAACGCTGGAGCCGGTGGCTGACGCGGGCCGTGTCGCGATCGACGGGACGGTGCTGCATGCAGGTCACTACCTGCGGCTCGTCCGACCATCGGACTTTGCGCTTCGTGTAGCTTATGCGTCTGCTGGATGCACGGGTGCCTGCAAGCTCACACCAGCGGTCGACGGCTTGCGGCTGAAGGGTATCCAGGGTGTGGACGTGCAGTGGGTGAGTGCGCGCGAGAACGCGGACGTCGTCGTGCGCCCCGGCAAGGGTCGCGTCGACCTCGTGGAGAAAGGGTTGCAGCCAGGAACTGGGCGTGGCGGCCTGGCGCCAGGATTCGATCTGGACCCGGGACTCGGTGTAGACGCGCTAACGGTCCGTTTGGGGCATGCGCTGCACGCGGTGGCAAGAGCGCGCAATCTCGTCGAACTGGCAGCCCAGATCGCTGGCCAGCCACCCACCACAGGCTTGAGTGTCGCCGCGCAGCGCACCGCGGGTCGAGGCCAGTTCATCGACTTGCGTACCGACACCGTCCCGTGGGTAAAGACTGGCGATGCGATCGCCGTGTCGTTGGGAAACCTGGGCCCGCACGCCTTGGATGTCACGGTGCTGCATCTGGATGCCCACCACGGCCTGCACGTGCTGTTTCCCGGGCCCATGGGCGAGAGCAACCGTTTGCCGGCGGGAACGAGTCGTCGTTTGCGGCAGCTGGTGATCAAGCCACCTGCAGGGCTGGGACGCTTGCTGATCATTGCCAGACGAGCTGTGCCGGGTGCAGAGCGGTCGGACTTCTCGTTTCTCGCCGAGCGTGCGCTCATCCGCACCCGAGCGGGGTCACACCTGGAGCTCGAAGCCTTCGTTGACGCTGCTTTCGCCGAGTACCGGCGTCAAGGCGTGCAGCACCCTCGCCCGCTGCGCGGTGCCATCGACATGCAGGTCTACATGTTCGATGTGCAAACGTCGCGCAGGACACAGTAACTTTTCCCAAAGTGCTCATGGCTCACAGACTGGTCGCACAGCAGGATGCATCCGATCACATGAACAGGTGCTCCCCCGCGTTCTCGCCGCCCAGCACCACGTAGTTGACCTTCTTCAGGTCGCCCAGCACGCGCCCGCCGGCATAGCTGATGCTGCTCTGCACGTCCTCGTGCATTTCGCGCAGCGTGTCGGCCAGACGGCCCTTGATCGGCTCGAGGATGCGCTTGCCCTCGACGTGCTTGTACTCGCCCTTGTTGAAGTCGCTGGCCGAACCGTAGTATTCCTTGTAGCGGCGGCCGTCCACTTCCACCGTGGCGCCGGGCGATTCCTCGTGCCCCGCGAACAGCGAGCCCACCATCACCATTGCCGCGCCGAAGCGCACGCTCTTGGCAATGTCGCCGTGGTGGCGGATGCCACCGTCGGCAATGATCGGCTTGGTCGCCACGCGTGCGCACCACTTCAGCGCGCTGAGCTGCCAGCCGCCGGTGCCGAAGCCTGTCTTCAGCTTGGTGATGCAGACCTTGCCCGGGCCCACGCCCACCTTGGTGGCGTCGGCGCCCCAGTTCTCGAGGTCGATCACCGCCTCGGGCGTGGCCACGTTGCCGGCAATCACGAAGGCCTGCGGCAGCCGGGCCTTGATGTGCTCGATGGCGCGCTTGACGCTGTCGGCATGGCCGTGGGCGATGTCGATGGTGACGTAGTCGGCGCCCAGACCGCTGCTGGCCAGTTCGTCGATCACGGCGAAGTCGGCAGGCTTCACGCCCGACGAGATCGACACGTAGAGGTTCTTCTCGCGCATGCGCCGGGCATAGGCCAGGGTATCCAGGTCGAAGCGGTGCATCACGTAGAAGTAGCCCTGGGCCGCCAGGGTTTCGCTGATGGCCTCGTCGATCACGGTCTTCATGTTGGCAGGCACCACCGGCAGCACGAAGCGGCGGCCACCGAACATGACCGAGGTGTCGCACTGGCTGCGGCTGTCCACCACGCACTTGCGCGGCAACAGCAGGATGTTGTCGTAGTCGAAGATTTCCATACGGCCGTTTCCTCGTGCTGTGGCGCTGGCCAGCAGCATAGCGGTGCGCCGGCGTCGCCAGCGCTGCCCTGGGTTGATCAGGCCAGTCGGCCCAGGGCCCAGCCCAGCACGCCCAGCTTGGCCACCGCACCGGCCAGCACCAGGGCCAGGACCAGGGCGCGCACGCGCGTGGGCGGCTTCATGGCCGCAACTGGGTTGGCGGCACGATGACGAAGCTGCTGCTGCCCGGTGGGCGCCAACGCAGCCGGACTTCGGCCCCAAAGCCGTTCTCGAAGTACTCCACGCGGATCGTGGCCGGAACACCTGCGGTGAGGCTGATGTTGCTGGTGGTGGTGGTGGTGGGCGCTTGCGAAACCCAGTTGTTGACGACGCGCACGTTGTTCACCCACAGGCGCACACCGTCGTCGGCCGTGGTCTGGAAACGCCAGCTGCCGGTGGCTGTGGGGATGACGGTGCCCGACCAGCGCACCGAGAACTGGTCGACCGGCACCCCTGCACCCGGGGACCCCGTACCCCAGTTGAAGTCGATGGCTTCATTGCGCACCAGCACCGGGCTGCCTTCCAGCGCGATGTTGCTGAAGTACTCGCCCTTCAGCCCGTTGCTGGCAGGCACGACAGGCGCCACGACTGCTTGCGCGCTGCCCATCTCGCGCACGAAGGCGGCCAGCGGCGCGACCTCCGCCGCCGGCAGGTTCAGGCTGGTGTGGGCGCGGATGGCGTCTTCCAGCGTCGCCGCCGATCCGTCGTGAAGGTAGGGCGCGGTGGCCCAGGCGTCGCGAAGGGTGGGCGTGTCCAGGCCCGTCAACGCGGCACCCAGGCGCTGGCCGCTGCCGGGCTTCAGGGTGCCGACGTTGCGCAAGGTGTTGCCGGCGCTGTCGGTGAAGGCGTTGCCACCGTGGCAGCTGGCACAGCGGCTGGCGAACAGCACCTGGCCGGTGCTGGCGGCGGCCGAGAGCACGCCGTTCAGGCGCCAGGGGCTGGGGTCGAATTCAGTCAGCGAGTTGACGTAGGCGGCCAGCGCGTCCAGGTCGGCACTGACCCCGGCCTTGGCGTCGCCCAGGGGCTGGCTGCGCGTGCCTGTCTGGAACTGGGCATTGCTCATCAGCCCGGTGCCGCCGGCCAGGCTGCGGATCTGGGCTTCGAAGTCCTGCACCTCGTCGAAGTTGCCGGTCCAGTGCTGTCGACCATGGCCGCCCACGCTGCCGGCGCGGCCCCGCAGCGCGACGGTGTTGCGCAGGCCTTCGCCGAAGCCGGTGAAGTCCCAGGTGCGGCCATCCTGCCCGCCGTCGTTGTGGCAGCTGGCGCAGCTGATGTAGCTGTCTCGTGCCAGGCGGATGTCGCGCGCGTCGTAGAAGAACTGCTTGCCGCGCAGCACGTTGGCCGGCAGCCTCTCGCTGGCCACGGCGTTCAGTGTTTGCGCCGCTGGCAGGTTGCTCAGTCCGCGGTCGAGCAGTTGCGCGAGCTGGATGCTGCTGACGCTGCGGTCCATGAAGTTGTGCACCAGCAGGCGGCGGCCGTCGGGTGCCAGCACCAGCCCCTGCGGCGCACGACCGACATTGATGCGGAACAGCTCGCGCTTGCCGTTGGCGTCGAGCACGGCCACCTGCCGGTTGGTTTCCAGGGCCACGAACAGGTAGGCGCCGCCCGGGTGGTAGACCGCTGCGCTGGCGACCCCGGCGTTGTCGTGGTCGATGCGGCCGGCGAAGTCTTCGGCCTGGGCCACCAGGTCCAGGCGCGAACTGATGGCGCGCACCGTGGTCTGGAAATCCAGGTTCTGGGTGCTGCCGCCGCGCAGCGTGCCACGCTGGATGTTGTCCTGCTTCGAAGGCACCCAGGCGCTGCGCCCGTCGGGTGCGATCGCGGCTGCGCCCAGGTAGTTGGGCACGCCGCGGCCACCGATGGTGGTGTCGGGTGCGGTGCCGAAGCGCAGCGTGAAGCGCCGGCGCTCGGCCAGGTTGCTGGGGCTGAGCTCGACCACTTCGCCGCCAGTGGGCGTGGCGCCCAGCGTCGTCTGCACGCTGGCAGTGGCTTCGCCTGGTTGCGGTGCGGTGATGAAGCGCGAGACCAGCAGCCGCGTGCCGTCTGCGCTGAGGCCCAGGTGGCGGGCACCGGCCACGGCCACGTTGGCGCTGACCGTGCCGGTGCTGGCCAGTTTCAGGACCCGTCCAGTGGCTTCCAGCGCAACGAAGGCGCTGCCATCGCCGGCCAGCACCAGGCCCCAGGGTTGCGATGCCGCGGGCAGGGCGATGGTCTGGGCGACGGTGAGCGTGCTGGTGTTGATCAGGCTGATGCTGGCCGGCCCGCCATTAACCACCCACACCCGGCCATTGCCAGCCACCGCCAGGCTGCGCGGGCGCGCACCGACGTTGATCTCGGCCACCCGGGCATTTGTTGCCAGGTCGAAGACGGTGACGCTGTCGTTGTCGGTGTTCACCACCCACAGCCGCGCGCTGGCATTGCTGCGCGTTTCCACCGCCACGGTGCTGGACGCGGGCGCCCGCGCACCGTTCGCCCCGGGTTGCACGGCCTGGTAGAAGCGGTGGGTGGTGATGGTGCCCGCGCTGTTGCGCACGCTGAGCGTGACGGTGTAGATGCCGGCAAGGCCAAAGGCGCGCGTGATGCTCGGGTTGGTGCTGAAGGGCGTGGCTGGGCTGCCGTCGCCGAAGTCCCAGCTGTATTGCAGCCCGCTGCCGGTGGCGGTGGCGGTGTAGCTGGCGCTGGCACCGGCCACGATGGCCGGTGCGGCCACGGGTGCCACGGTGGTTGCCGTGGCCTGTACCGTCCAGGCGAAGCTGGCCGTGGTGTTGCCGCCCTGCCCGTCGCTGACGGACACCTGGACGTTGTAGCCGCCCGCCGTGGTGGGCACCCCGCTGATCCGGCCGCTGGCGGTGTTCAGGCTCAGGCCAGGCGGCAAGCCGCTGGCCTGCCAGCTCAACGCGTGGCCGTCGGGGTCACTGGCGAACAGGTCCAGGCTCGCGCTCAGACCCTGGGTGCTGGTCTGTGCGCTCGGGGTCGTCAGCAGCGGCGGCGAATTGCCGGCATTGCGCCCGAACACCTCCACCTCGGCCAACTGCAGGTAGTCGCTGGTGGCCAGCTGCACGCGCACGTAGCGGCCGTTGGCGGCCATGGGCAGCGTCGTGATGCGGCCCGAGGTGCCGGGCACCGAGACCCGGCGCACCGCCGGGTCGGCCAGCAGTTCGGCCAGGCTGCGGCCGGCCATGGGGCTGGCGGCCACGAAGACGTGGTAGTTCGACAGGCGCTGGTCGCAGCAGTCGGTGCGGTTCCACAGCCGCACGGCGTGCACCGCCTTCTGCCCGCCCAGGTCGACCGACCACCAGGGGTTGGCCTCGCCGCCCGCGGTGTGGGTCATCGAACCGGCGCTGTAGCTGCCGGCGGCGTTGCCGTCGACGGCATTGCCCGCGCCGGTGATGCCGTCGTAAGTGCTGGACTGCGTGGCCGGCGCGCCGCGGGCCAGGTGGTTGAAGTAGACGGTCTTCTCTTCGGCGGCGCTGCCCAGGTCGCGCAGGTCGCCGCTGGCCAGCACCTGGTTCCAGGTGACGCCGTCGACGCTGGTGAGCAGCCGCCACAGCGCCACCGTTCCGCTGCCCCCGCCCGTGCGCGGCAGGTAACGCAGGCCGCTGATGCGCTGCGGGCTTCCCAGGTCGACCGTGAACCGGTGGGGATGCGGGGTGGGCGTGGGCAGGATCTGGCTGTGCCAGGCCGTGGCCGGGTTGCCGTCGATGGCCAGGCTGGCGCTGCCGTTTTCGGCCGAGGTCTCGGCGCTGGAGGCCTGCACCAGC
Organism: Burkholderiales bacterium Ga0077543; assembly: GCA_001464055.1. Lineage (GTDB taxonomy): Bacteria > Pseudomonadota > Gammaproteobacteria > Burkholderiales > Burkholderiaceae_C > Rubrivivax. The sequence continues at coordinate 5,446 of LNET01000071.1, read as the reverse complement.
CAGCCCGCGCGCGGCAAGGGGTTGCCGTTGGCGTCGAGCAGGTTGAACTCGGCCATCGACGCGGAAGGTCCGCCGGAAACTTCGCTCACCGCCTCCAGCCGCACGAAGCGCACGCCCGCCGGGTCCTGGATGCTCCAGTTCATTTCCCAGCTGGTGGCGCCCGCGGCGTTGCTGGCGGTGACCTGGACGGTGCGTGTGCCGGCGGCCGTCGGGGTGCCCTGGATGCGGCCGGTGGTGGGGTCGATGACCAGCCCGGCCGGCAGGCCGGTGGCCGCGAAGCCGGTGGCGCCGGTGGCCTGCAGGTCCATCACCACGGGAATGCCGCGGGTGTGGATCTGGTCGCCCGGCGGCGTGAATGCCGGTGCGCCGGTGCCGTGGATACGCAGGGCGCGCGACACGCTGGGCGTGCCCGCGGCATTGCTGGCAAAGAGCATCCAGGGCCCGGGCACGGCCCAGCCGGGGTTGCCGGGAATGTCGACCTGGTAGTTGTTGTTGCCCAGGCTGCGAAAGGCCAGCGAAAGCCGACGCTGGTCGTTGTTGACGCCGTGGGTGGCGGCCGACAGGCGGACGATGGAAAAGGCCGTGACCGCACTGCTGGTGCTGACGTTGATGGTGCTGCCGTGCACGGCCTGCGCCGGCGCGCTGTTGATGACCGGGCGCGTGGCGCTGCTGCCGTCGGCGTTGAACAGGTAGTAGGGGCTGAGGATCTGGTAGTCGGGGTGGTTGGCCTCGCAGCCGGCGCCGCACAGGCCGCCGCCGGCGACGAGCACGCGCGCATCGGGCAGCAGCAAGGCCACGCCGTGGTAGGTGCGTGGCACGGTCAGGGCCGGCAGCGGGGTGAAGCTCTCGGTGGCCGGGTCGAACAGCTCGGGCACCATCACCGCATAGGCATCGCTGAAGCCCAGGGTGCGCGTGGCCCCGCCGACCACGACCACCTGCCCATTGGGCAGCACCACCGAATTGTGAAAGGCGCGTCGGTAGGCCATGGAGACGATGCGCCGCGGCATGACGGTGCCACCTTGCACTTCCAGCAGCACACTGTGGGCATGGGCTTCGCTGTCGCTGTAGCTGGTGGCGCCACCGGTCTTCAGGATACGCCCGGCGTCGTACATCACGGCATTGCCGGTGATGCTGACTTCGTCGTCGGCGCGGCGGCCGGCGGGCTGCACGCTGCCCAGGCCGCGGGCGTCGATCCACTGCATCTCCACGCCCGGGCCGGCGTAGAGCACGCGGCCATCGCCCGTGGGCAGCAGCCAGAAGTGGCTGTCCATGCCGAAGCCGCGGCTGGGGTCGGGCGAGAGCATGCTGTCCACCCGCACCCCGTCCAGCGTGCGCCAGCCGGTTTCCTGCGTCCACAGTTCACCGTGCTTGCCGCCGATGCCCCCGGCCCATGAACCGCCGATCATGAACACCGAGCCGTCGGCGAGCACGGTGTTGGCGTGATAGGCGCGCGGGATGGTGATGGCCGCACCCGCCGACCAGCTGTTGGCCACCGGGTCGTACAGGCTGGTGCGCGCTGCCGACGAGCCCCCGCTGACCAGCAGCCGCCCGTCGGGCAGGATGCTGGTGCCCGGGCAGAACATGTCGTGCACCGTTTCCTGCACCAGCCGCTCGGTGACGGCGCCCGTGGCCGGGTTGAGCGTGGCGGTGTAGGTGAGCCCGAGGTCGCCACCGAACTCGAAGCGGTCGCGCGCGGACCACAGCAGCACGCGGCCGTCTGGGAGATTGGCCGCAGCCGCCGGCACCAGCCCCAGGCCGACAGGCGCCGACCAGCGTGAACGTTCCGGCCCCTGGATGGCGAGGACCCGGCGCCGGCCGTCGGCTTCAGCAGAAGACGCCGGAGCGGCCGCGGCCAGGGCTTCTGCCGGGCTGCCACCGGGAGACTCTGCGCCACCACAGGCCGCGAGCAACAGCAGCACGGCCAAGCCTGACCAGGATGCAGCCAGGCAGATCGGGCGTGCGGGCATGGGCAGTGCGGGTAGGGTGCTCACCTGTTACAGAGTGTCTGCCTTGGAGGCCCATTTGGGTAGGCAGGTGATCCCCCGATGCGCGGGGCCGCCAGAGTTGGCCGCTCCTAGAATCCGAAAATGCAAGCGCACATTGGCGAGACCCATCCCCCACCCGGCACAGCCTCGCCCGACACCTCGTCGCCCTTGCTCCGCGGCCTGAACCCAGAGCAGCTGGCGGCAGTGACGCTGCCGGCGGTGCCCTCGCTTATCCTGGCCGGCGCCGGCTCGGGCAAGACCCGGGTGCTGACCACACGCATTGCCTGGCTGATGCAGACCGGCCAGGTCTCGCCCGGCGGCGTGCTGGCCGTGACCTTTACCAACAAGGCCGCCAAGGAGATGCTCACGCGGCTGGGCGCGATGCTGCCGGTGCCCGTGCGCGGCATGTGGATCGGCACCTTCCACGGCCTGTGCAACCGCTTCCTGCGCGCGCACTGGAAGATGGCGGCGTTGCCCCAGGGCTTCCAGATCCTGGACAGCAGCGACTCGCAAAGCGCGGTGAAGCGTGTCATCAAGGCCATGAACCTGGACGAGGAACGCTTCGTTCCGAAGCAGGTGGGCTGGTTCATCGCCGGCAGCAAGGAAGACGGGCTGCGCCCGAAAGACGTGGAAGTGCGCGACGAGCAGACGCGCAAGCTGGTCGAGATCTACCAGGCCTACGAAGACCAGTGCCAGCGCGAAGGCGTGGTCGACTTCGCCGAACTGCTTTTGCGCACCTACGAACTGCTTCGCGACAACACGCCCCTGCGCGAACACTACCAGCTGCGCTTTCGCCACCTGCTGGTCGACGAATTCCAGGACACGAACAAGCTGCAGTACGCCTGGTTGAAGATGCTGGCGCCGCCAGGGTCCAGCCAGTCGGTGCTGGCCGTGGGCGACGACGACCAGAGCATCTACGCCTTCCGCGGCGCGCGCGTGGGCAACATGGCCGACTTCGAACGCGAATACCGCGTGCAGCGCGTCGTGAAGCTGGAACAGAACTACCGCAGCTACGGCAACATCCTGGACGCCGCCAACGAACTCATCAGCCGCAACACCCAGCGCCTGGGAAAGAACTTGCGCACTGAAGCCGGCCCGGGCGAGCCGGTGCGGGTGTTCGAGTCGACCAGCGACTTCGCCGAGGCGCAGTGGTTCCTGGAAGAAGCCCAGCAGCTGCACCGCTGCGGCATGCCGCGCAGCGAGATCGCGCTGCTGTACCGCAGCAATGCGCAAAGCCGCATCATCGAAAGCGCGCTGTTCAATGCCGGCGTGCCCTACCGCGTGTACGGTGGCCTGCGCTTCTTCGAGCGGGCGGAGATCAAGCACGCGCTGGCCTACCTGCGGCTGATCGAGAACCCCAACGACGACACCAGCTTCCTGCGCGTGGTGAACTTCCCCACACGCGGCATCGGTGCGCGCAGCATCGAAACCCTGCAGGACGCCGCCCGCAATTCAGGCCGTAGCCTGTACCAGAGCGTGGGCGCGGTGGCGGGCAAGGCCGGCGCCAACCTGCAGGGCTTCGTGAAGATCATCGAGATGCTGCGCGACGCCACGACGCAAAGCACGCAGGGCCTGACCCTGCGCGAGATCATCGACCAGGTGCTGCAGCACAGCGGCCTGCTGGAGTTCTACAAGACCGACAAGGAAGGCCAGGACCGGGTCGAGAACCTGCAGGAACTGGTCAATGCCGCGGAAAGCTTCGTCACCCAGGAAGGCTTCGGCAAGGACGCCGTGGCCCTGCCGGTGGACGAGCAGGGCGCTGCGGCCGGCGGCGGCCCGGCGCCGGTGCCCGACGCCGACACTGGCGAGATCATGTCGCCGCTGGCCGCGTTCCTGACCCACGCCAGCCTGGAAGCCGGCGACAACCAGGCCCAGGCCGGGGCCGACGCGATCCAGCTGATGACGGTGCATTCGGCCAAGGGGCTGGAATTCGACGCGGTGTTCATCACCGGCATCGAGGAAGGCCTGTTCCCGCACGAACAGAGCCTGAACGACGCCGACGGCGTGGAAGAGGAACGCCGGCTGATGTACGTGGCCATCACGCGCGCCCGCCAGCGCCTGTACCTGAGCTTCAGCCAGACGCGCATGCTGCACGGCCAGACCCGCTACAACGTGAAAAGCCGCTTCATCGACGAACTGCCCGAAGCCGCATTGAAGTGGATCACCCCGCGCAACCAGGGCTTCGGCTCGGGTTATGCCCGCGAATACCAGCAGGCCTGGCAGCGCGGCAGCGGTCTGGGCAGCATCGTCGGCACCGGGCGTGTGGAGCCACGCACGGCGGTGCACACGCCACTGCCCGCGGCGATGGCGGCAGCCCAGACCGTGGGCGGCTTCCGCACCGGGCAGACGGTGTTCCACACCAAGTTCGGCGAAGGCGTGATCACGACGCTGGAAGGGCAGGGCAACGACGCCCGCGCCCAGGTGCAGTTCGGCCGCCACGGCAGCAAGTGGCTGGCGCTGGCGATTGCGAAGCTGACGCCGGTGGATTGAGGCGCTGCTGCCGGGAAGGCGGTGGAGCGTCGCCGCCCCCACCGGTTGCTGCGCATTCGACTTTTGTCAGCGGCACCGTCCTGTGCCGTATGGATGGCTGGACCGAGCCACGGTCAGCGCCAACCGCACAGTGGGTTCTCGAAGATCTGCCGCCCCTGCTCGAACGGTTCACGTTCGCGAAACAGTCCGGATGCCAACAAGCCCGGGGCGTCCAACTCTGACACCAAATACCGACGTATGCCGAGTGAGTTGAAACTGCTCGTTATGTCGATGGGGGTGGTTGCGCAACTCGTGTCGTAGATGGGGATTCTCAGGCGCAGGATGTACAAAAGCACCCCTTCCGCACTGACGCCACCTGGGTCGCCGCCAGGGCTGCCCGTTACCGAGATGACCCAAACGCGGTCCGGCTCGTCGTCGCCGCCGCCGCAGCCGCTGAGTGCAGCGAGTGCAGTGAGCGCTGCGAGCAAAGGCTTGAACCGGTTCAGCGCCATCTGCACAACGGGTTCTCGAAGATCTGCCGCCCCTGTTCGAACGGCTCCCGCTCACGGAACACTCCGGATGCCAGCAAACCGGGGGCGTCGACCTCTGACACCAGGTATCGATGGATGATGAATGAATTAAAACTGCTCGTGATGTCGATGGGGGTGGATGCACAGCTCGTGTCGTAGATTGGAATTCTCAAGCGCAGGATGGTCAAAAGTATCGCTTCCGCATTGAGACCACCCGGGTCGCCACCAGGACCGCCGGTGACCGAGATGACCCACACGCGTTTGGGCTCGTCATCGCCACCGCCACAGCCGCTGAGTGCGACCAGCAGAAACAGGAACAGCACGCAGCGTTTGAACATGATGAATATCCAGCGGGTCAGGGGGCAATACTGTTCGGTTAGATTATTCTGACCTACAATCCCCACCGTCGCAACACGACGACGGGTAGGACATGGCACGAACCAAGGCGGTGCTTGGAGCAGG
>LNET01000070.1 GCA_001464055.1 Burkholderiales bacterium Ga0077543 | reverse complement strand
TTCCGGCGCGAAGGTCCTCGTCACCGATGCGCCGGGGTTGGCCAAGCGTCGCCAGATAGCCCGGCCACCGGCACCTACGCCACCACCTGCACGCCCGGGCCCGAGAACATGCACCGCATGCTGATGGCGGCCGAGGCCTTCCCGATGAACCTGGGCTTCCTGGGCAAGGGCAACGCCACCCAGCCCGAGGCACTGAGCCAGCAGATCGCCGCCGGCGCCATCGGCCTGAAACTGCATGAAGACTGGGGCAGCACGCCGGCAGCCATCAGCAACTGCCTGGACATCGCCGAGGCCACCGACACGCAGGTCTCGCTGCACAGCGACACGCTGAACGAAAGCGGCTTCGTCGAAGACACCATCGGCGCCACCAAGGGCCGCACGCTCTGCGCCTTCCACACCGAAGGCGCTGGCGGCGGGCATGCGCCCGACATCATGCGCGTGGTGGGCGAAGCCAACTTCCTGCCCAGCAGCACCAACCCCACGATGCCCTACACCGTGAACACGGTGGACGAGCACCTGGACATGCTGATGGTCTGCCACCACCTGGACGCTGGCATCGCCGAAGACCTGGCCTTCGCCGAAAGCCGCATCCGGCGCGAGACGATTGCCGCCGAAGACGTGCTGCACGACCTGGGCGCCATCAGCATGATGAGCAGCGACAGCCAGGCCATGGGCCGGGTGGGCGAGGTCATCATCCGCACCTGGCAGACGGCGCACAAGATGAAGGGCCAGCGCGGGGCCCTGGAAGGTGACGGCGCACGCAACGACAACACGCGCGTGAAGCGCTATATCGCCAAGTACACGGTGAACCCGGCCATTGCCAACGGCATCAGCCACGAAGTGGGCAGCCTGGAGGTGGGCAAGTGGGCCGACATCGTGCTGTGGCGCCCGGCCTTCTTCGGCGTGAAGCCCAGCCTGGTCCTGAAAGGCGGCTTCATCGCACTGGCGGCCATGGGCGACCCGAATGCCAGCATTCCCACGCCGCAGCCGGTGCACTACCGGCCGATGTTCGGCAGCTTCGGCGGCGCGCTGTCGGCCACGTCGCTCACCTTCGTCAGCCACAGCGCGCTGGACGGCGACATCGGCGGCGAACTGGGGCTGAAGAAGCGGCTGTCGGCCGTGCGCGGCTGCAGGACGGTGAAAAAGCAGCACATGGTGCACAACAGCTATCTGCCGGTGATGGAGATCGACGCCCAGACCTACCGCGTGCGCGCCGACGGGCAATTGCTCACTTGCGAGCCGGCTACGGTGCTGCCGTTGGCGCAGAAGTACTTCCTTTTCTAGCCGGCTCGCCCCCGCGAAACCGGCGCTCGTCTCACGCCGGTTCCTCAGCCCGCCAGCGTCAGCTGTCGACGTGCCGGCAGCAACACCTGCTGCCGCCAGGCGCGCAGAGACTGCCGCTCGGCCTGGGCCGCCAGCGGCCCGCGCAAGCGGCGGGCCAGCAGCAGCAGGCAGGTGCGCGCCTCGGCTTCGGGCAAGCCGTGCCGGGCGCGCGGCAACAGGTCCTTCAACGCCTGGGCGGCGGCCTGCGCGGCCGACAGGTCGCCCTGGCGCCAGGCCGTGCTGGCCTGCACCCAGCAGGCCAGCGCCCGATAGGCCACCGGGGCGGCTTCTGCGGCCGCCACCAGAGCGGGCAGCCGCGGCGCAACCGGCAAGCCCAGGGCCTGCACCGCCATCAGCTGCGCACGCAGCACCAGCAAGGCCCCCGCCGGCGCCTGCAGCACCTGATGCCACAAGGCCTGCGCCTCATGGCCGCGACCCAGCGCCTGCAGCACGCGCGCTTGCTGCGCCATGCGGCCCACCTGGCGCGGCACCGAGACCTCGCCTGGCAACGGAGAGCCCAGGGCCGCTGCCGCGCGCTGCGGATGGCCGGCGCACAGCCAGACCTCGGCCTCGGTCACCTGGACGATGCTGATCAGCTCTGCGCCCGCACCCGGCAGGCTGGTGCAGGCCTCGTGGGCCTGGCGCACGGTCTGCAGCGCATCGTGCAGGGCGTAAAGGCTCAGTTGCACGGTGGCCAGGTTCAGCAGCGCGCCGGCCCGTGCCAGCCCGGCGCCCAGGCGGGTCTGCAGCAGCACCGCCTGCCGACCCTCGGCGGCGGCCAGTTCGAGGTCGCCACGCTGTGCGTACTGGCCGACCAGGCTGGACAAGGCGGTGGCCTCGTCGTCGGCCTGCCCCGTGGCCTGGGCCAGCCGGCGCTGCGTCTGCAGGGCGTCGATGCCTTCGTCGGGCCGGCCAGCCAGCGCGTACACCACGGCCAGGTAGCCCCAGAGGTTGACGGCCAGCAGCAGGTCGTCCAGCGCCCGCAGCCGCGCGTGCAGCGGGGCCACCCGGTCGGCGGCGGCGCGCGCGTCGCCGGCCAGGGCCTGTGACGCCGCATCCAGGAGCCGGGCCGACAGTTCGTCGTCGCTGCCGGACTCGGCCAGGGTCAGCGCGGCCTGTGCAGCCCCGCGGCAGGCCTGGGCGTCGTATTGCGCCAGCAGCAGGCCGGCGCGTTCCAGGTGCAGCCGCACCTGGGCCGGCCGGTCGGGGGCCTGGGGCAGCAGCTCGTCCAGCAGGGCCAGTGCCGGCACCGCGCCCTGCAGCGCGTAGCGGGCGCTGACCTCCTGGGCGCGCGCATCGAACAGCGCGCGCGGCTGGCCCGCCTGCGCGAAACCCGCGGCAGCCTCGCACAGGCGGTCCAGGCGTTCCTGCAGCCGGCCCAGGCTGCGCGCCCGGGCCGCCGCCGCCAGGGCCATTTCGGCGGCTTCGGCCCAGAGCCCGGCCGCACGGAAGTGCAGGGCCACGCGCTGCGGCTCGGCCTGGCGGCGGCGCAGCCCCTGTGCAATGCGGGCATGCAGCGGACGCAGCAGGGCATCGGGCAGGCCGCCGCGGGCGGCCTCCAGCAGCATATCGTGCAGGAAGCCGTCGCGGCGAAGCACCTGGGCCGCTTCCAGTTCCTGCCAGGGTTCGGCCAGGTCCAGCAGCGCCAGGCCCAGCACGTCGGCCGCCAACTCGGCTTCGAAGTCGGCGCCGGCCGCCGCGGCCACGCGCGCCAGGTCCTGCGCTGCGCCAGACAGGTTGGCCAACCGCTGCGCCAGCAGCGCAGCCACGCTGGGCGGAAAGGGCAGGACCGGTGCAGGCCCACCCGCCGACGCCGCCCCCGGCGCCGCGTAACCGCCCTGCAGCACCAGGTGGCGCAGCGTCTCCAGCACGAACAGCGGGTTGCCGGCGCAGTGGCGGTGCAGGTCGCCCGCCAGGCCCGGGCTGTCCAGGCCCCGCAGCCGGCAGGTCGCCAGCAGGTCCTGCGTGGCCTCGGCCGACAAGCCCGCCAGCCGCACCGCCCGCAGCCGCGACGAGGCCGCGAGCCAGCGCTTCAGGTCGACACGCGACTCGGGCCGGCTGGCGAAGCCCCAGTGCAGGCCGGGGATGGCACTGGCCCGCTGCAGCACGGCCAGGCTGGCGGCATCGGCATGCTGCAGGTCGTCGACGAGCACGGCCTGCACGCCGGCTGCGGGCGCGCGCCGGAAAACTTCGTCCAGCGCTTCCATCAGCAGGGCCTGCAAGCCGGGGGCGGGCGGGGCCGCGCCCAGCTCGGGCAGAAGGCGCGCCAGTTCGCGGCGTTGCTGCGGGGCGCCCGCGGCGTCGGGCCAGAGCAGTTCGGGCCGCAGGGCCTGGCGTTCCAGTCGCCGCAACAGGCGCACCAGGGCGCCGTAGGGCACGGACTCGTCGCCGGGCCGGGCGGCCTCGATCACGCGGCCCGGCCCGGCGGCCGCCCAGTCCAGCAGCAGGCGCGACTTGCCCAGGCCGGCGTCACCGATGAGCACGAAGGCCGAACCCGCCTGCCATGCCGCAGCCATTTCCGCGCGTTCTGCGTCGCGGCCCACCTGGAGAGGCGGGCGCACCAGGCTGGCCGGCAGGGCGCTGGCCTGGGCGAGTTCGGGGCCTGGGCCGGTCTCCACGTCGTGCAGGCAGGCCAGCGTTTCGGGGTCGGGGCGCACGCCCAGTTCGTGGCGTAGCACCTGTTCGCAGCGTTCGAAGGCGGCCAGGGCGGCGGCGCGGTCGCCGCGCCGGCTGTGCAGGCGCATCAGCCGGCGCCACGCATGTTCCAGCAGGGGTTCCAGGGTCAGCAGGCGCTCGGTCAGGGCCATCGCCGCGGCCAGCTCGCCACGGCTTTCATGGGCGCTGGCCAGGCCCAGCATCAGGTCGGCGCGGCGCGCCTGGACCTGGCGCCGGGCTTCGTCCAGCCAGGCCTGCACGCCGTCGTCGGCGCCGTCCAGACCGGCCAGCAGGGGGGCCTCGAGCAGGGCCGTGGCGCTGCAGCCGTCGGGCCGCAGGTCGCAATCCACGGCGGGATGGAGCTGCAGCAGCCCTTCGCCTTCGGCCACCAGTTCACCGGCCTGGCGGCGCAAGGTCAGCAGCCGCTGGCGCAGGTTGCCGTGAGCACGCGAAGGCGCCACGTCGGGCCACAACCAGCCGGCCAACCCGGTGCGGGCCTGCGGGCCTTCCAGCGCCAGCCGGGCCAGCAGGGCAGCGTCCTTGCGCGGCAGCTGTTGCCAGTCGACGCCCGGCCGGCACCACGCGGCAGGGCCGAGCAGGCGCAGTTGCAGGGCACCGGTTGCGGGCGCGGCGGGGGCGGTCTCGGTGTTCAAGCGGGGCGGCGTTCGGGCGAATGACGGCCGGGTGACGGGCCGCCCGCAGAGTGTCACCCAAGGGATCGCCCCCCGGCCGTGGATGGACGGCCACCAGAACCGACAGAGCCCGGCAGACCGTGCGCGCCATCACACGCCATCCCGCTTTCAACCCAGAAAAGGAGTCACCATGCACAGCCACCCCACCCTTTCGGCGCCCGCCCGCAGGCTGATCGCCGCCAGCATCGCGCTGGGCTTCATGAGCCTGGCGCCCGCGGCCCAGGCCGCCCTGACCCTCGTCGACGACGCCGTGTTCGGCCCCCAGGCCGTGGTCCACGACACAGTCACCGGTCTGGACTGGCTGAGGCTGGACTTCAGTTACGGCAAGACCTTCAGCCACGTGGCCGGCCAGCTGGGCGAGGGCGGCGAGTTCGAGGGCTGGTCGAATCCCACCACCGACTTCCTGCTGACCTGGCTGGGTGCGCCCAACGGCCTGGTCCAGGGTGACACCGACGCCGCCGCCGTTGCCGCGGCCGAGGCGCTGCGCGACCAGATCTGCTTCAGCGCCAACCTGTGCAAGCAGATCTCCGCCACGCACAGTGTGGCCCGGGGCCTGGTGGCCGACCCGAGCATCGGCGTGGCCTTCGTCGCGCAGGACGCCTTCAGCGTCGGCAGGAGGCTGCCCAACCCGGCCAACGGCACGCCGACCAGCGTGGACTTCCGCTACAGCGGGTTTGCGTCCGTCGACGCCACGAACGAGGCCGTCTGGCTCTGGCGTGGGGTGACGCCGGCCGTGCCGGAGCCGGGCAGCCTGGCGCTGCTGCTGGCCGGTGGCCTGGCGGTGGGTGCCGTCGTGCGCCGCCGTCGACACGCGCCGGCCTGAAGCCGCCCTCACCCGGCAGAGCACACGCGCATCCACAGCCCCCAACCCCCTACAGGAAGCCCGAACACCATGAAGTCATTCCCCCACTCCCACCGCCCGGCGCTGGCGCACCTGGCCACCGCCATCACCCTGTGCAGCCTTCTGGCCGCTGCACCCGCCTGGGCTGGCAACGTCCTCGCTCGGGCCGGGCAGAACCCCGACAGCACGCAGGACGTCAACAATGGCGCCCTGGCCAGCGCCAGCTGGGGCCCGATCGCGGGCGGCGGCTTTGCCCAGGCCACCGCCGTGCGCACCGAGGTGAGCTTCGCGATACTGGGCCATGGCGCTTCGGCCAGCCTGCACCTGAACAGCGGCGCCAGCCACCGCACCGACTACAGGCTGTGGGACATCGACGGCAATCAGCCCCTGCCCGCGGCCCTGGCCAGCAGCCTGAACATCGACTTCAACTTCCGCCTGCAGGGTCAGCTGGCCGTGGAGCCGATTTCACTGTCCAACGGCAACGTGCAGTGGTCTGCGGCGGTGTTTTCCGGTGGCCCGGTCAGCCAGGCCAGCGGCAACGCCGCCATCGTCTTCGGGCCGGTGCCCGGCAACATCGCCGGCGAATATGCCTTCTCCGGCGATTCCAGCCTGTGGGGCAACTTCGACCAGAGTTTCAGCCTGCTTCACGACGGGGCCAGCAGCGGTGTGCTGACGATGGGGGCCAGCGGCCTTTCGGCCAACCGCGCCCTGTCGAACGCCCAGCTCAGCCTGGTGAGCCTGAGCTACACGCCCAGCACCGCCTTCGCCGCCAATGGGGGCAGCCTCACGGGCATCGGCAACATCGGCATCCGCTTCGCGGAGACCGGCCAGATCCTGGCCATCAGCCCGGTGCCCGAGCCGCAGAGCTGGGCGCTGGGCCTGGCCGGGCTGACGATGATGCTGTGGCTGCGCCGGCGCCAGCAGGCCCTGGGCTGAGGCACGGCCGCAGGCCCTCCTGGGTTCGGCCGCAGTGGCCGCAGCGACCGGGGGGCCACCACGCCTGCGCCACCTTCAGCGCGGGACGGCGTGCTGGCGCAGCCAGGCAGCGAAAGCGGGTTCGTCGATCACCCCGGCCGCGACATTCAGCATCGTCAGCACGCAGGCGCTGTCGTCTGCCTGGAGTTCGTGGCCATTGAGAACCAGGAAGAGCTCTACCGCGACGAAGGCGGTGCGCTTGTTGCCGTCGATGAAGGGGAGGTTGCGCGCGATGCCGCAACCGTAGGCTGCCGCGAGGTCGGCCACATCGGGCGTCCCGTAGTGGGCGCTCGGCTGAGGACGCGCCAGTGCAGACTCGAACAAGCCCAGGTCGCGAATGCCTGGCGCGCCGCCATGCTCGGCCAGTTGCTCCTCGTGCACCGCCAGCAAGACCTGCGGGTCCACCCAGACCCAGCTGTCGTTCATTTCGCCAGCTCGCGCAGCACGTGGCGACGCCGTTTCATCACGTCGCGCGCCGCCGTCATCTGGGCTTCGAACTCGGCGTTGTACGGGCTGAGCTTGATGCCGTCGGCAGCGTCCGTCACGAAAACCGTGTCGCCCTTCTCCAGCTTCAGCCGAGCCAGAATCTCCTTCGGCAGGATCACGCCGACGGAGTTGCCGATCTGGGTGAGCTTCAGTGCGGTCATGACGAGCTTTCAGATGTTATTACGAACGTTATACTAACGACCTCTTGCAAACTGCGCCAGCCCTGGACGCCAAGCGCCTGCGCGCCGCCAGATGCCACGACCACCCCGGTGCCCCAACATGCTGACTGTCAACAAAATCATCCCAGGCGCACGCGGCCTGGCCAGCGTGCTGCTCAAGCGCGCCGCGCAGGTCGAACTCGACTGGGACGTGCGCTGCAAGAGCCGCTTCGACGCCACCGACAGCCAGGGCCGCCTGCTCGGCGTGTTCCTGCCGCGCGGCACGGTGGTGCGTGGCGGCGACTGCCTGGTGGCCGAAGACGGCACGCTGGTGCGGGTGCTGGCTGCGCCGCAGCCGGTGCTGGTGGTGCGCCATTGCACCGAACACGGCACGGCTTTCGACCTGACACGTGCGGCCTACCACCTGGGCAACCGACATGTCGCGCTGGACCTGCGCCCGGACCGCCTGCAGCTCGAACCCGACCACGTGCTGGCCGAGATGCTGCGCGGCATGCACTTGATCGTCACCGAAGAACAGCAGCCCTTCGAGCCGGAGGCGGGCGCCTATGCCGTGGGCGGGCATGGGCACGGGCATGGCCACGGCCAGGAAGCCGAGCCGGGTTCTGCGCAGGGGCACGCGCACGACCACACGCACGCCCATGCACACGAAGCCGGCAACCCGGCTTCCGCCCCACGGGCCATTGCCATCCCGGTACGCGCCGCACCGGCGCCCCATGTGCATGGCCCGGGCTGCGGTCACGACCACGACCATGACCACGGCCATTCCCACTGAAGGCGTCACCCCCGCGGCCACGCTGCTGCGGCTGATATGGCTGGCCTCGCCGGCCCTGCCGGTGGGCGGATTCAGCTATTCCGAGGGGCTGGAGAGTGCCGTCGAGACGGGTCGCGTCGGCAACGAAAACAGCGCCGCGGCCTGGCTCGTCCAGCAGCTGGAGCTGACGCTGGCGCGCAGCGACCTGCCGGTGCTGGCCCGGGCCCACGCGGCCTGGGCCAGCGACGACATCCAGGCCGCCACGGGCCTGAACGACTGGGTCCGAAACACGCGCGAAAGCAGCGAACTGCGGGCCCAGACCGAGCAGATGGGTCGTTCGCTGCTGGACTGGCTGCGCAACGGCGAGCAGGCCACCGACCCACGCCTGGCCAGGCTGGCCGCCTTCAGCCCCGCCCCGACCTGGCCGCTGGCCTTCGCGCTGGCCGGCACCCTGGCCGGCGCCGGCGCCCGCGACACCCTGCTGGCCTTTGGCTTCGGCTGGTGCGAGAACATGGTGCAGGCAGCGATGAAGGCGGTGCCCTTGGGCCAGGCGGCCGCTCAACGTGTGCTGGCGCAGCTGGCGGCGGCGCTGCCCGCCGCCGTCGATCACGCGCTGGCCGTGCCGGATGACGACCGGCAGGCTTTCGCGCCGATGCTCGCGATCCTGAGCGCACAGCACGAAGTCCAGTATTCGCGCCTGTTCAGGTCCTGAACGCACTGTTCCCCGCCAGCGTGGGCGGACAAGGAATGTTTCGAGCACGGTTCGTGCATCATCTTCGGCATGAACACCCCACTGCACGCGATACCCGGCCGCACGAAGAAACTTCCTCCCTTGCGCGTGGGCGTGGGCGGGCCTGTCGGCTCGGGCAAGACGACCCTGGTCGAAATGCTCTGCAAGACCATGCGCGACCGCTGGGACCTGGTGGTCGTCACCAACGACATCTACACCAAGGAAGACCAGCGCCTGCTCACCGTGGCCGGCGCCCTGGCACCCGAACGCATCGTCGGCGTGGAAACCGGGGGCTGCCCGCACACGGCCATCCGCGAAGACGCGTCGATCAACCTCGAAGCGGTGGACCGCATGCTCGAGAAGTTCCCCGACGCCGACATCGTCTTCATCGAAAGCGGTGGCGACAACCTGGCCGCCACCTTCAGCCCCGAACTGAGCGACCTGACGATCTACGTCATCGACGTCGCTGCCGGCGAGAAGATCCCGCGCAAGGGCGGCCCCGGCATCACCAAGAGCGACCTCTTCGTCATCAACAAGACCGACCTGGCGCCTTACGTGGGCGCCAGCCTGGAAGTGATGGAAGCCGACACCCGCCGCATGCGCCCGGCCTGGCAGGGTGCACGGCCCTATGTGATGACGAACCTTCGCACACACGCCGGCTTGGCCGAGGTGGTGGGCTTCATCGAGCGCCGCGGCCTCCTGGTCGGCTGAGCCCGGGCCAGCAAGGGCCGGGCCACCGCGGTTCGCCCACCCCCCGACCCCGGGCCCGGCCACGGGATGGGCCGCAGCCCTTCGGCAGGGCATAAAGTCTGCTGTTTGCAACCCTGAAGAGGTAAGGACCATGGGACTGATGTCATTCATGAAGGAAGCCGGCGAGAAGCTGTTCGGCACGGGTGAGGCCAAGGCCGCCACCGCCGCCGTGGCCGCCGCGCCCACCCCCGAGAACGTCGCTGCGCTGAGCAAGGCCGCAGGCGACGCCATCGCCAGCTACATCGACACCCAAGGCCTCAAGGTGGGCGGGCTGGACGTGGGTTTCGACGCACCGACGGCCACCGTCACCGTCGCCGGCACGGTCGACGACCAGGCGACCAAGGAAAAAGTGCTGCTGTGCTGCGGCAACGTGGCGGGCGTGGCCAAGGTCAACGACATGCTGGTCGTCTCGACGCCGGCGCCCGAGGCGCAGTACCACACCGTGGTCAGCGGCGACAACCTCTCGAAGATCGCCAAGGCCTTCTACGGCGACGCCAACAAGTACCCGGCGATCTTCGAAGCCAACAAGCCGATGCTCAAGCATCCGGACAAGATCTACCCGGGGCAACTGCTGCGCATCCCGCCGCTCTGAGCAGAGCGCGACCGCCCCGGGTACACGCACCCGGCGGCGGCTAAAGTGGCGGCGTGAGCAAACTCTACTTCCGCTACGCCGCGATGAATGCCGGCAAGTCGACGGCCCTGCTGCAGGCGGCCCACAACTACGAAGAGCGCGGCATGCGCGTGCGGCTGTTCACGGCCGCGCACGACGACCGCACCGGCACCGGCCTGGTCGGCTCACGGCTGGGCCTGCAGCGGCCGGTCGAGACCTTCGGCCCGGCCACGTTGTTCGACGCCAATCTGCTGGAGGGCGCAACGCCGCTGGCCTGCGTGCTGATCGACGAGGCGCAGTTCCTGCAACCCGAGCAGGTTCGCCAGCTGCATCGGCTGGCCCACAGCCATCGCCTGCCCATCATCTGCTACGGCCTGCGCAGCGACTTCCGGGGTGAGGCCTTTCCAGGCGCTGCCGCGCTGCTGACCCTGGCCGACGGTCTTGAGGAGATGAAGACCATCTGCGCCTGCGCGCGCAAGGCCTCGATGAACCTGCGCATCGACGCGCAGGGCCGGCGCGTGAAGGAAGGCGAACAGGTCGTGATCGGCGGCAACGAGCGCTATCGCGCGGTCTGCCCCAGCTGCTTCTACAGCGACGACGACGATGCCGTGCGGGCGCCCGGCCTGTTCGGCTGAGCGCCAGGACCTTCAGGCCCGCCGCGTGGCCAGCCAGATGCTGGGCAGGATCAGCGCGGCACCCACCGCGTGGTACCAGCCCGGCACCTCGCCCAACACCCACCAGGCGCCCAGGGCGCCGTACACGGGCGCCAGGTACAGCATCAAGGCCGTGCGCGCGGTGCCCAGTTCCCGCTGCAGGTAGGCGTGGGCGACATAGCTCAGCGCCCCGGGCAGCAATGCGGCCACGGCCATCAGGCCCAGCGCGTGCAGGCCCAGGGGCAGCGGCGGCTGCGTCATCGCCTCCAGCACCGTGAAGGGCAGCAGCACCAGCAGTCCGCCAGCGGCGATGGCGGCCAGCCGCGCCGCCGGGTTCAGCGCCGTGGGCCAGCGCCGCAGCAGCACCGAATAGGCCGTCCAGGACACCGCCGCGGCGACGATCCAGCCGTCGCCCGGGGTGAAACGCACCGCCAGCAGGTTGCCGATGTCGCCACGCGCGATGACGAACAGCACGCCGGCCAGGGCCGTCACGACCGCCAGGCGCTGCGCCAGCGGCATGCGTTCATGCAAGAGCTTGACGCCAGCCACGGCTATTGCCACGGGGGTGGCGGCGTAGATGAGTGCAATGTTGGCCGCGCTCGTGGTGTGCGCACCCTGATACACCCAGGCCCCGCAGACCCACATGCCCAATGCGCCCAGCACCAGCAGCTGGCCCGATTCAGCCCGCACCGCTGCACGCTGCCGCCACAGCGTCAGGCCGACAAAAGGCAGCATCAGCCCCAGGGCCAGCATCCAGCGGCCCAAGGCCAGCGCGTGGGGGTGGACCTGGTCCACGGCCAGGCGTGCGATCAGGTAGTTCGACGCCCAGAAGGCCGGCACCACCCACAACAACACCATCGCCCAGCGTGCGCTGCGCGGGTGCGCCAGGACCGGCGTCACCTCAGCCGCGCCGTGCCATCGCTTCGCCCATGCGGATGGGCGCACCCGGCGCCCAGGCCGGGTTCCACTGCAAGGGCCCGGGCGGGAACAGCATCACGACCGTGCTGCCCAGAAGGAAGCGGCCCATCTCGGCGCCGGCGGGCAGATGGATGTCGCGGTCGCCGTAGGCCCAGTCGCGCACCGTTCCCGGCCGCGGCGGGTTCACCAGGCCATGCCAGACGGTGGCCATGCTGCCGACGATGGTGGCGCCCACCAACACGTTGACCCAGGGGCCATGTTCACCGTCGAAGACGCAGACCACGCGCTCGTTGCGGGCGAACAGCCCCGGCACGCCGCGCGCCGTGGTCGGGTTCACCGAAAACAGTTCGCCCGGCACGTGAATCATGCGCAACAGACGCCCGGCGCAGGGCATGTGGATGCGGTGGTAGTCCTTCGGGCTGAGATAGAGCGTGGCGAAATGGCCGCCCTGGAAGTGCGCTGCCAGCGCGGTGTCACCCCCGAGCAGGGCGGTGGCGCTGTACTCGTGGCCCTTGGCCTGGAAGATGCGCCCGTCGTGCACCGCACCGAACTGGCTGATGGCACCGTCCACCGGGCACAGCAGGCCGCCAGGGCCGACCTCGGCCAATGGTCGTGCACCGGGCTTCAGCGCGCGGGTGAAGAAGTCGTTGAAGCTGGCATAGGCGGCGGGGTCGGGGTTGGCGGCCTCGGCCATGTCGACGCCGTAGCGCTTGACGAACCATCGCACCAGTGCCGTGGTCAGGCCGCCGCCGCGGGCGCCGGCCACGCGCCCGGCAAACTGGGTCAGGGCCTGCTTGGGCAGCAGATACTGGGGCAGCACCGCACGGCGGGCTGCCGGGTCGACATCGGTCATTTCAGGGGGGGGGTGTTCAGCGCACCGGTGACATCGCGCGCAGCGCCTGCACGGCGCCTGCGCCGATGCTGGCGCCGAAGCGCTTGGCCAGGCGTTCGGCCACGTTGTCGCGCGGCGTGTAGTCGATGATCTCTTCGGCCTTCACCACCTCGCGGGCGACGAAGTCCAGGCTGCCCAGCTTGTCGGCCAGGCCCAGCTTGACGGCCTCCTCGCCGTTCCAGAACAGCCCGCTGAAGGTTTCGGGGCTTTCCTTCAGGCGGTCGCCCCGGCCGGCGCGCACGGTGGCGATGAACTGCTGGTGGATCTGGTCGAGCATGGCCTGCGCGAAGGCAACCTGCTGGGGGTCCTGCGGCGTGAACGGGTCGAGCATGCCCTTGTTGCCCCCGGCGGTGAGCAGCCGGCGTTCGACCCCCATCTTGTCCATCAGGCCGGTGAAGCCGAAACCGTCCATGAGCACGCCGATGCTGCCCACGATGCTGGCCTTGTCGACATAGATCTCGTCGGCGGCTACGGCGATGTAGTACGCCCCCGAGGCACAGATTTCCTCGACGACGGCGTAGACCTTCTTGTTGTGCAGGGCCTTCAGCCGCTGGATCTCGTCGTTGACGATGCCGCTCTGGACCGGGCTGCCGCCACCGGAGTTGATGCGCAGCACCACGGCCAGCGCGCCCGGGTCCTCGAAGGCGCTGCGCAAGGCGCCGACCAGCAGTTCGGCGCTGGCCTCGGTGTCGGTGGAGATTTCGCCGCGCACTTCCACCAGGGCGGTATGCGGCGTGCTGACCGCAGCGGGCGAAACGCGGCCCGCCATCAGCCCCCAGACGATGGCCAGCACCAAGCCCAGCCAGGCCAGGCGAAAGAAGAGCCGCCAGCGTCGATCGGTGCGTTGCTGGCGCAGCATTTCCATGGCGACGCGTTCGAGCGCACTTTCAAGTGCCGGGGCCGCCAGCGCCGGCATGGCGGCGGTGGCGGCAGGCGTGGGTGCCGGCCTGGGGGTGGCACCAGGCTCGGGCGGAAAGTCCATCGGCTGCGTGGGCGGGTTGTCGGTAGGGGGATTCATGGCGTGCGGCTCGTGTGGACTTCAAACAGACGGGGCTGGCGGTGCGGGCCGGATGTCGCGGGAAGGATACCAATGCACCACCCCGCCCTGTTCGCGCACGGCCACTGCCTTCAGCCGGCCGCGACCGCAGGGCCCGCCGACGCAGCGGCCGTCGGCCGGATCGTAGGTAGCGCCATGGATGCTGCAGATGATGAAGCGCTTGTCGCTGTCGAAGAACTGGCCGGGCTGCCAGTCCATTTCCACCGGCACATGCAGGCAGCGGTTCATGTAGGCCCGCAGCACGCCGTCGAAGCGCACCACGAAGGCACGCGCCGGTCGGCCGAACTCCAGCACGTCCCAGCCATGTGCCAAGCCGCCGTCTTCGAGCGCACTGCTGGCGCACAGCGCCACCGGCTGGCCTTCGGCATCGGCTTCGGCTTCGGCTTCAGCCATGGGCCAGCAGCCAGTCGTGCAGTTCGCGCGTGCTGTGGGCCACGAAACGCGGTGCGTGGATCGCAAAGGCCTCGGGTTCATGGGCGCCGTAACTGACGCCAACGCTGGCCACACCGGCGTTCGCCGCCAGCAGCAGGTCGTGGGTGGTGTCACCGATCATCAGCGTGCGCTCAGGTGGCACGCTCAGCTCGGCCATCAGTTCGTGCAGCATCAGCGGATGCGGCTTGCTCGCGGTCTCGTCGGCAGTGCGGGTGGCGTCGAACAGGCCGTGCAGCTGGGAATGCGCCAGCGCGTGGTCCAGGCCGCGCCGGTTCTTGCCGGTGGCCACGGCCAGCAGATGGTTGCGGCCCTTCAGGGCCTGCAGCATCGGCAGGGTACCGTCGAACAGCACCAGCGCGTCCTGGCTGGCGAGATAGTGGTGGCGATAGCGCAGGCCCAGTTCGGGGTAGCGCTCGGCCGGCAGGCCCGGGGCCACGTGCTGCAGCGCGTCCTGCAGGCCCAGGCCGATGACGTAGGCCGCGTCGGCCTGGCTGGGCACGGGTGCGCCGATATCGCGGCAGGCAGCCTGGATGCACTGGACGATGAGGCCGGTGCTGTCGGACAGGGTGCCGTCCCAGTCGAAGGCGATCAGGTCGAAGCTTCTCTTGCGCGTCATAGCTGTCTCAGGAGTGTCTGGCATTCGGTCGGCAGGGGTGCGGCCAGGGTGATGCGTTCGCCGCTGGCGGGGTGGTCGAAGGCCAGTTCACGTGCGTGCAGGAACATGCGGCCGAAGCGCTGTTCCTTTGCGAAGGCCTTGTTGCGGGCGAAGTCGCCGTATTTCGGGTCGCCGACGATCGGGTGACCCGCATGCGCCAGGTGCACGCGGATCTGGTGCGTGCGGCCGGTCTTGATGCTCACGTCGAGCAGGGTGCAGGGGCCCGCGGCCTGCTGCGCCTTGATCAGCGTGATCGAACGCCGGCCGTCTTCGTGCGTGGCCGGCACGACGTTCACATGGCGTTCGCCGGCGGCGTCCAGGGTCTTGTGCAGGGCCTGGTCGATCACCTTCAGGTTCTTCGGCCAGGCGCCGAACACCAGCGCGGCGTAGGTCTTGCCGGTGTCGCGGGCGCGGAACTGGTCCTGCAGCGCCACCAGCGCGCTGCGTTTCTTGGCCAGCAGCAGCACGCCCGAGGTTTCCTTGTCCAGGCGGTGCACCAGTTCCAGGAAACGCACAGGCTCACCCGGATGCTGGCGGCTCTTGCGCAGTTGCTCGATCACGCCTGAACTGACACCACTGCCGCCGTGCACCGCCACGCCGGCGGGCTTGGCAATCGCCAGCAGGTATTCGTCTTCCAGCAGCACCGGGAATTCCCGTGCCGGTACCAACACCCCCGAGGGCTCGGGCAGGCGCACCGGTGGCACGCGGATTTCGTCGCCTTCGGCCACTCGGGTGTCGGCGGCGGCCCGACCTTTGTTGACGCGCACCTCACCCGAGCGGATGACGCGGTAGACATGCGTCTTCGGCACGCCCTTGAGGATGCGGATCAGGAAGTTGTCCAGCCTTTGGCCGGCAGATTCGGCGTCGACGGTCAGGCGTTGCACCGCGGGCAGGGCCGGCGGCGCTTTGCCCCCTGCTTTGCCCCCTATACTCCGGTGCTCCACGTTTGTGCGGTAAGTGCTTGATTTATCGGAGTTTACCCGGGCACAAAACGGCATATCGTGGATGATCGAAGTCCTTGCTGCGCATTTGTCGCACGGCCCGGGGCTCGAGGAAGGTCATGCAACGCCCGTCAAGGCGGCGCAGGCCGGGCCACCCAAGTGACCCGGCGGCGCCACCAGGCAGGCGGCAGAGAGTCGAAGAAGAACCCCGCGAAGCTGCAAGCCCGCAAATGACACGTCGGCAGCAGTGAAGCACCGAAACAATCCAGGTTCGCCAGACCCGGGCTCCGGCCCGAACCTGGCGGGCCGCGTCAGGCACCGCAACAGGCCCATGTCGCCCCCGTCCACCGCCCTTTCGGCACCCGACTTGCCCCAGCCCGTGGCTGGCGTGGCAGCAGGCACTGCCGAAACATCGCCGCGCAACATGCGGCGTGCGGGCCGGACTTCCCCGACGCCAGCCCCCACCCGGCCCACCTGCTCGCACGCGCCAACGCTGCGCTGCTGACACCCCGCCCCGCCTGCGGGGCATGGGGTCGAACAGCGCAGTCCAGGGCATTTCGAGACCCCGGTTCTTTCCCGTCACTCGTGCATGGGTGTGAAGACGCAAGCCGTGCTGCCAGCAGCGCGCACTGGGGGAGTTCGAATGAAACGCATGCTGATCAATGCCACGCAGCCGGAAGAGCGGCGGCTGGCCATCGTCGACGGGCAGAAACTGCTCGACTTCGAAACCGAGATCGAAGGCCGCGAACAGCGCAAGGGCAATATCTACAAGGCGGTCATCACCCGCGTCGAGCCCAGCCTGGAAGCCTGCTTCGTCGAATATGGCGAAGACCGGCACGGCTTCCTGCCGTTCAAGGAAATCTCGAAGAACTACTTCCGTGAAGGCAGCGATGCCCGCACCGCCCGCATACAAGATGCCGTGCGCGAAGGTGACAGCCTGCTGGTGCAGGTGGAAAAGGAAGAACGCGGCAACAAGGGCGCAGCGCTGACCACCTTCGTCAGCCTGGCCGGGCGCTACCTGGTGCTGATGCCGAACAACCCGCGCGGCGGTGGCGTCAGCCGGCGCATCGAAGGCGAGCAGCGCGAATAGTTGAAGGAAAACCTC
>LNET01000069.1 GCA_001464055.1 Burkholderiales bacterium Ga0077543 | reverse complement strand
GTGGTGGAGCGTGAACTGGGGCTGTCTTTCAACCCCTACACCATCCAGATCGAGCCGCACGACTGGATGGCCGAGCTGTTCGACGCCATCGCGCGCGCCAACACCATCCTGGTGGACTGGTCGCGCGACGTCTGGGGCTACATCTCGGTGGGCTACTTCAAGCAGCGCGTGAAGGCTGGCGAAGTGGGCAGCAGCACCATGCCCCACAAGGTGAACCCGATCGACTTCGAGAACGCCGAAGGCAACTTCGGCCTGGCCAATGCGCTGCTTTCGCACATGGCGCACAAGCTGCCGGTGAGCCGCTGGCAGCGCGACCTGACCGACAGCACCGTGCTGCGCAACATGGGCGTGGCCCTGGGCTACACCGTGCTGGCGCTGGACAGCCTGGCGCGCGGCCTGGGCAAGCTGCAGGTCAACGAGGCGCAGCTGGCCGCCGACCTGGACAGCGCCTGGGAAGTGCTGGCCGAGCCGGTGCAGACCGTGATGCGCCGGCACGGCCTGCCCGACCCCTACCAGCAACTGAAGGACTTCACCCAGGGCAAGCCCATCACGCGGGAACTGATGCAGGGCTTCATCCGCGGCCTGGCCCTGCCGGCCGAGGACAAGCAGCGCCTGCTGGACATGACGCCGGGCAGCTATACCGGCCTGGCCGAGTCGCTGGCCCGGCGCTGGCTTTGAGCGGCATGGCCCACCCCCTGCCCCGCCCCGACTTCCGCAGCCAGCTGCTGGCCGCGCAGGCCGCCCAGCGCTCGCTGCTCTGCGTGGGCCTGGACCCCGAGCCGGCGCGCTTTCCCGGCGCCTGGAAAGACGACCCGGCGCGCATCTTCGACTTCTGCGCCGCCATCGTCGACGCCACCGCCGACCGGGTCTGCGCCTTCAAGCCGCAAATCGCCTACTTCGCCGCGCAGCGCGCCGAAGACCAGCTCGAACGCCTGATCGCGCACATCCGCGAACGCGCCCCGCAGGTGCCAGTGATCCTGGACGCCAAGCGCGGCGACATCGGCAGCACCGCCGAACAGTACGCCCGCGAAGCCTTCGTGCGCTACGGGGCCGATGCGGTGACGCTGTCGCCCTTCATGGGCCTGGATTCGCTGGAGCCCTACATGCACTACAGCGGCCGCGGGCTGATCCTGCTGTGCCGCACCAGCAATGCCGGCGGCAGCGACCTGCAGGCCCAGACGCTGGCCAGTGGCGAACGGCTCTACGAGCACATCGCCCGCCTGGCCGCTGGCGAGTGGAATCGCGGCGGGCAGATCGGCCTGGTGGTGGGCGCCACCTTCCCGCAGGAACTGGCGCGGGTGCGGGCGCTGGCCCCGACCCTGCCGCTGTTGATTCCAGGCGTCGGCGCGCAGGGCGGAGACGCCCGGGCCACGGTGCGTGCGGCCTGGGGCCCTGGGTCGCCGGTCATCGTCAGCTCGTCGCGCGCCGTGCTCTACGCCAGCGTCGGCGCCGACTTTGGCGCAGCCGCGCGCGCTGCGGCCGAGGCCACGCGCGACTTGTTGGCGCAAGCCGCTGCCTGACGAGTCCGGGGGGGACCCATGTTTGGCGGCCCGGCGCAACAATCGGGAAGTCTGCGGTCGCCCCCTCCAGTGAATTCAGAATCTCCGTCCCATCTCTCGCAGCTGACCGACTTCGTGCCGCGGCTGTCGGCCGCGCGCGAGCCATTGCCCTACGCGCTGCAGTCGGGGCGCCTGCTTCGAAGTGCCCTGCAACTGCTGGCCGCAGGCTGCGCGCTCAGCCTCTTGGCGCTGCTGGTCTTCCATGCGCCCGACACGGGGGCCGTGGGATCGGCGCTGGCCATGGCAGCGCTGGGCCTGGCCTGCCTGGCCAGCCTGCGTGCACCCGAAAGCTGGCTGCCCACCCTGTTCTGTCTGTGGGCAGCCACTGCGGTGCTGGTCATCACCGGCAGCGCCGTGGCGCTGGACTGGGGCCTCGCGAGCCCGGCCCTGCTGCTGCCACCGTTGTTGGTGCTGGGAACCGTGGCCGCCGTGGGCCCGCGCCCGGCGCTCGGCATTGCCGCGGTCGCGGCGGCCTGTCTGCTGTTGCTGGCCTGGCACGGTTCGCCGCTGCCAGACGCACCCGGCGCGTCACCGCGGGCTGGCCATGTGCTGGCCCTGCACCTGTTTGCGCTGGCCCTGGGCTGGGTGGCGGGGTTGCTGCTGCACAACAGCCAGCAGCGCCACCTGACCATCGCGCGCCAGCGAGAAACGCGCTATCGCGGCTTGCTGGCCCTGGCCGCCGACGCCTACTGGGAGCTGGACGCCGACTACCGCATCGCTGCCGCGATGCAGCACGACGATGAGTCCACCCAGCTCACTGCCCAGGGCGGCCTGGGGTCGGTGCCCTGGCGGCTGCCGCGCTTCGTCTGCGATCCCGAGGTCCTCGACCACCTGCTGGCCGAACTGGACGCCCGTGCTCCGTTCCGCGACCTGCCCGTCGGCTGGCAGGCGCTGGATGGGCGTGAATTGCGCTTTCTGGTCAGTGGCGAACCGCGTTTTGGCGAACGCGGCCAATTCACCGGCTACTGGGGCGTGGCCCGCAACATCACGGCCGACACCGCGACCCGCGAGGCCCTGCTCGCCACCGAGACCCGCTACCACGAGCTCTTCGCCCGCATTCCCACACCCCTGGTGCTGCACCGCCAGGGCCAGATCATCGAGGCCAATCCGGCAGCCCTGGGCCTGTTCAACGCACCCGACCTGACGACGCTGCGCGCCGGCAACCTGCTGGACCACTACGAGTCCGGCGACTCGCGCGAACGTGCCCGCCGCCGGCTCGAAGACCTGGACCACATGCCGGTGGGCACGGCGCTGTCGGTCACCGACTTCCGCCTGCAGGTGGGCGACCGCCTCGTCTGGGTGCGTGCCACGGGCGTGCGCGTGGACAGCGAAGGCGGCCCGGCGACGCTGTCGATCTACATCGACGACACCGAGCGCCGCAGCGCCGAGGAAGCCGTGCGCCGCAGCGAGGCCATGCTCTCGCACCTGGTGGCCACCAGCCCCGACCTGATCACCCTGACCGACATGGCCACGGGCCGCTACGTCATGGTCAACCATGCCTTCGAGCGCGTCACCGGCCATGCCGCGGCCGACGCCGTGGGCCGCACTTCGCTGGACCTGGGCGTGTGGCACAGCGGCGAGGAACGCCAGCGCTTCGTGACCCTGATGCAGCAGCAGGGCTCGGTGTCCGACCTGCCGGTGCGCTTCGTCAAGCGCAGTGGCGATGAGTTCTCGCTGCTGGTGTCGGCCGCCCGCTTTGCCATGGACCGACGCGAATACATGGTCATCAACGGCCGCGACGTGACGGAAAACGAACGCGCCCGGCTCGAACGCGAGGCGATCCTGGCCAACGCCTCGGTCGGCATCGCCGTCACCTCGAACCGCTGCTTCGTGCTGGCCAATCGCCACTTCGAGGCCCTGTACGGCTGGGAGGCTGGCGAGATCATCGGCCAGTCCGGCTGTGTCGTCTGGGCCAGCGAAGCCGACTACGCCGAGGTCGGCGCGCTGGTCCGCGAACCGCTGCAGCGCGGCGAGGCCGTGGAGATCGAACGCCCGGCGCGGCGGCGCGACGGCAGCAGCTTCCTGGCCCGCATCCGCGTGCGTGCCGTCGACCCGACGCGCCCGGCCGGCAGCAGCACCGTCTGGATCGTCGAAGACATCACCGAGCGCGACGAGTTCGAACGCGCCCTGGCGCGTGCCCGCGACGCCGCCGAGGCCGCCAGCCGCGCCAAGAGCGCTTTCCTGGCCAACACCAGCCACGAACTGCGCACACCGCTCAACGGCATCGTCGGCCTGGCCCATCTGGCGCGCCAGCCGGCGCTGGATGACACCCGCCGTCAGCAGTACCTGGACCAGATTTCCGACAGCGCCCAGGCGCTGGCCGACGTCATCTCCGACATTCTCGACCTGTCGAAGATCGAGGCCGGCAAGCTTCAGCTGGAAACGGCGCCGTTCGACCTGGGCGAACTGCTGCAGGCGCTGCAGCGTACCTGGGGCACGCTGGCCACGGCCCGCGGGCTGGTGCTGGCCGTCGACCTCGACCCCGCGGTGCGCGGCCCGGTCTTCGGTGACTCCGTGCGCGTGCGCCAGATCCTCACCAACTACCTGGGCAATGCCTTGAAGTTCACGCCTGCAGGCAGTGTCACGCTGCGCGCGCACCGGCTGGAGGAAGGCGCCAGCGCCGAACCCGGCCCGGTGGTGCGGCTGGAAGTGCACGACACCGGCGAAGGCATCGCCGCCGATGCCCAGACGCGCTTGTTCGAACCCTTCACCCAGGCCGACGAATCCACCACCCGCCGCTACGGCGGCACCGGCCTGGGACTGTCGATCTGCCGCGAGCTCGCCGTCCTGATGGGCGGCCGCGTCGGCCTGGAGAGCGTGCCCGGCCAGGGCAGCTGCTTCTGGGCCGAACTGCCCTTGCCTGCGGCGCCTGCGCCTGGCCCGGTGGCACTGCCGCTGCTGGCGCCCATGCCCATTCCCACGCCCGCTGGCGTGCTGCTGGGCCGCCGTGTGCTGATGGTGGAAGACAACCCCGTCAACATGATGATCGCAGTGGCCATGATGGAGGGCTGGGGGCTGCAGGTGGTGCAGGCCCACGACGGGCTGCAGGCGCTGCAGGCAGTGCAGCAGGCCTTCGACGCCGGCCAGCCTTTCGACGCCGTGCTGATGGACGTGCAGATGCCCAACATGAGCGGCCATCAGGCCACGCGCGCTCTGCGTGACACCCAGGCCGGTTGTCATCTACCCATCATCGCGCTGACGGCGGCAGCCCTGGTCAGCGAGCGCAGCGCTGCCATCGACGCCGGAATGAACGACTTCCTGACCAAGCCGGTCGATGCCGAGCGCCTGCGCTCGACGCTGGCCCGCTGGTTGCTGCCGGTGGTGAGCTGAGCACCGCGGCCGGCGCCGGCTAGATGTCGAAACTGTCGCCAGGCAGGGCCCGTGCGGCCTTCTCCACCAGCGAACGCGTCAGCGGTGGCGCGAACTGGGTGATGAATTCATAGGCATAGCCACGCAGCCAGGCGCCTCGGCGCACCGCCAGCCGGGTGGTGTTGGTGGCGAACAGGTGGCGCGCGTCGACGGCCACCAGGCCTGCGTCGCGGGTCTGGTCGAAAGCGATGGCGGCGATGATGCCCACGCCCATGCCCAGTTCGACATAGGTCTTCACTACGTCGGCGTCCATTGCCTCCAGGACCACGCTGGGTTGCAGCTGCTGGCGCCTGAAGGCTTCATCGATGTGGCGCCGGCCGGTATACCCGGGCTCGTAGGTGACGATCGGGAATTCGCACAGCCGCTGCAGCGTCAGCGCCTGGCCGGTGGCCAGCACATGGCCACGGGGCACCACCACGCAATGACTCCAGGCGTAGCAGGGCAGGGCGGCCAGCTCGGGGTATTCGGTGAGGGCTTCGGTGGCCACGCCGATGTCGGCATCACCATCGAGCAGCCAGCGCGCGATCTGCTGGGGTGACCCCTGATGCAGACGCAGCAGCACGCCCGGGTGGGCGGCGCTGAAGTCGCGCACCGCCGGCGGCAGTGCGTAGCGTGCCTGCGAATGGGTGGCAGCGATGGTCAGCGTGCCCGTGCTGGCGTTGGCGAAGTCGGCGCCGGCGCGCTGCAGGTTGTCGGCGTCGCGCAGCAACTGCTCGACCAGCGGCAGCACGGCGGCGCCGGGTGGTGTCAGCCCGGTCAGCCGCTTGCCGGCGCGCACGAAGATCCGGATGCCCAGTTCGTCTTCCAGCTCGCGGATCTGGCGGCTGACGCCCGGTTGCGAGGTATGCAGTGCCGCCGCCACCTCGGTCAGGTTGAAGCCGCGACGCACCGTTTCCCGTACCGAACGCAGTTGCTGGAAGTTCATCGAATTCCGGGTTGTCAGGGCTTCGATTATCGCGACAGCTTCAGGTCCGTCCTCGGGCCTGACATGGCCGGGTCACATCTGCAGGGCATCGTCCGGCATGGTCCGAGAGCACCGCAAACCATTCGGAACATCGTTCAAGAGTCCGATACCCCGTCGCCTTGCGCCACTGCAATGGGTCACCCAGGCCGTCACCGGCCCGTTCGCCAACGGCACCCCCGGAAAGACAGAATCAACATGATCAAGCAACTTTTTGCCACAGCCGCGCTGGCTGCCGCCTGCTGCGCCCCGGCTTCGGCCATCACCTTCGAAGGTGCCGTCACCCAGGGCGGTACCGTCGTGGCCAACTTCAGCGGCCCCGGCCAGCTGTCCTTCGACATCGACTTTGCCAACCTGGCGCCAGCGGTGTTGAGGTTTCGCGTCGACGCCGGCGATCTGGCCAGCCCGATTGCGCTGGACGCCGTGCTGCGCAATCTCACGGGCAACGGCCTGAGCGCTTACAGCTTCCTGCTGGACCGTGGCAGCTTTGCCAGCATCGGCAGCGTGACGCGCCAGTTTGGCGGCACGGCAAGCGTCGTGGCCAGCGGCCCGGCCGCCACCATCGGCTTCGACACCCTGGAATTCCTGGACGTCGAGATCGGCGACGCGCTGGGCAGCACGGCCGGTGCCACCGACTGGACACTGGGCGGCCTGGCGGTTGGCGACCGCTTTTCCCTGACGGTGACGGCCGTGCCCGAGCCCGGCACTTACGCGCTGCTGCTGGCCGGCCTGGCCGGTGTGGGCCTGATGGCGCGGCGGCGCGGCATGACCGTGGCGGCATGACTGCCGCATGATGGCCGGCCCGCGCCGACCTCAGCGCTTGATCTCCGGCGCCAGCAAAGAAGCGTCCACCGTGACCGCGTCCAGCCCGTGTCGGCGCCCGGCCTCGGCATCTTCCAGGCAGCGCAGCACCAAGGGGCTGCGCAGGCGGCCGGCGGCAGCGGCCTCGCGCACCTCGTCCAGCGTCAGCCACAGCGTGCGCACGATGCCGCTGTCCAGAGCCCTTGTCGGGTCGGGTGCGCCGCAGCGGCCCAGGTAGGCGAAGCGCAGGTAGGTCACGTCCTCGCCACTGGCCGGCCGCTGGAAACGCGAGAGATAGACGCCCAGCAGGGCGCTGGGGCTGAAGACGCAGGCGGTCTCTTCCAGCGCCTCGCGCACGACGCCCTGTTCCGGGCCTTCGCCGGGTTCCAGATGGCCGGCCGGATTGTTCAGCTTCAGGCCTTCGGGCGTGTGCTCTTCGACCAGCAGGTAACGCCGTGGCAACTGTTCGCTCTGCACGATGGCAGCCACGGTGACGCTCGGGGTCCAGCGGGGGGTATTCATGTCAGGCATGCTAGTCCTGCCGTGCTGGAATGGGCGTTTGTGGTAGCTTCGCAACCCTTCGGCGCCAGCAGTTTCACCGCCAAACCACTTACAAGAAACTTCGCGAGGAGAACTCGATGCTGATAGGCGTTCCGCTTGAGACTGCGGCCGGTGAAACCCGGGTCGCGGTCACCCCCGAAACGGCCAAGAAGCTCAAGGCACAGGGCCATCAGGTGCGCGTTCAGGCAGGCGCCGGCGTCGCGGCCAGCGCCACCGATGAGGCTTATGTCGCCGTCGGCGCCGAGATCACCGACGCTGCCGGGGCTTTTGGCGCCGACCTGGTGCTGAAGGTGCGCAGCCCCAACGCCGACGAGCGCATGCTGATGAAGCCGGGCACGAACCTGGTGGGCATGCTCAACCCCTTCGACCGCGACAACCTCGCGGCCATGGCTGCTGCCGGGCTGACCAGCTTTGCGCTCGAAGCCGCGCCGCGCACGACGCGCGCCCAGAGCATGGACGTGCTGTCCAGCCAGGCCAACATCGCCGGCTACAAGGCGGTGATGCTGGCTGCCGACAGCTACCAGCGCCTGTTCCCGATGCTGATGACGGCAGCTGGCACCATCAAGGCCGCACGTGTCGTCATCCTGGGCGTGGGCGTTGCCGGTCTGCAGGCCATTGCCACCGCCAAGCGCCTGGGCGCTGTCATCGAAGCTTCTGATGTGCGCCCCAGCGTGAAGGAACAGGTCGAATCGCTGGGCGCGAAATTCATCGACGTGCCCTACGAGACGGCTGAGGAAAAGGAAGCCGCGGTGGGCGTGGGTGGCTACGCCAAGCCCATGCCACAAAGCTGGATGGACCGGCAGAAGGTGGAAGTGGCCAAGAAAGTGGCGGCCGCAGACATCGTCATCAGCACCGCGCTGATCCCCGGTCGCCCCGCGCCGGTGCTCGTCACCGAAGACATGGTCAAGGCGATGAAGCCCGGCAGCGTGATCGTCGACATGGCCGCC